>NZ_JBMOUD010000001.1:0-796365 GCF_049319665.1 Rouxiella sp. Mn2063
CTTGTTCAGGAGAGCAGATTAACCCCTGGATCAGATTTCAACCGTTGGGGTGGATCACTTTTGCACCGTTGGTAACACACAGCAAACAAAATCGGACGACTGGCTAACAAGCACAACTTAAAGACTGAGCAGTACGGAAAGTTCTTCCTGGACAAGTCGAAGCACTCAGACAAGCAGGTGGGGGCATTCCGATATAACGCTAATGGCGTGGAAGCATTGCGCCATCTTCTGCAAGGTTCTGACGCCGCTTAACCCTGACCACGCAAATCCCAACCCGCTTAGGCGGGTTTTTGCGTTGCCTTTCTCGGCTAACACGCTAGGATTACTCCGAACTTTTATCTATGGGGATATGAATGTGAAGAAGATTGTTTATGTTGGGTTTTTTTCGTTAGTTGCAATTGCAGTGCTGGCATCTATTTTTTCAGTATCTAACGATGAAGCAAAAATGGCTTCGATGGCCAGTATTTGCAGTGACATAACAAAAAAAAGTGTGAAATCCCCAAATTCATACAAATTGAAATCATTATCAGCAGTTTTAATAAAAATGACGCAGGAGCAAAAAGACGGGGTTCTTAAATCAGAGCGTTATGAAGATATAAAGAACTTAATTGAAAGAGATAATGCTTCAATGATGGCCGGGAAAGCTTTTATAGATTTTGAGGCTAGCAATTCGCTAGGTGTTTCATTGAAAGGGTTTTCGATGTGCGAATATACGGTGCTGGGTGACTCATGGATTCCGGTTGATTCAGTGACTATAGATGACAAATTACTTCCCACATCGGATGTTTTGATTGCTTCATCTGGGGAAAAGGTTGGCTCTGGCTTTTTGTGGAAGGCTAGGTATTTGCTTTATAAGGCGACTGGAAAGATTTAAACATCATAATTCAATAGTTTTTAATTCCATAGTCACACCCGCTTCGGCGGGTTTTTTATTGACCGGAGAAAGATAAATGTCAGTTCAAGACGGCGGAAAGCTAACGTACGAAGTGGAAATTGAAACAGCCAAGTTGCTTACAGGAAGTAGAAAGGCATCCGTTGTCTTGGAGCAGATGAGGAAAACAGCTCAAAGTGCTAGCGGTGGATTTGATTCGTTGGATTCATCTGGCAGAAAGGCATCTGGCTCCCTAAACGGTGTTGCTGGCGGTGCAAAAAGCGCTAGCGACTCAATGAGCGTGGCTGGTCGCGGTGCTGATGCTTTAGGTGGTGGGTTCACAAAATTATCAAGCTTGGTTAAAGGTTATATAACAATTCAGGCGGCGTTGAAGTTAATTGAAATCGCCGACGACATGACCATGCTTCAAGCTCGAGTTACCAGACTTAGCGCTAGCTTTGCTGAGGCAAAAGAGACAATGGCATCATTATCTGCCATTGCCGCGAACACCGGCAGCAGTCTTGCAGGAACAGAGAAGCTATGGGAGACGCTCACTTCAAGCTTAAAGGAAGCTGGCGCAACCAATAGCCAAGTATTAATGCTCACCGACACATTACAAAAAATAGGTGTTGTAGGTGGATCATCTGCCGAAGAAATGGCTAATGCGCTACGCCAGTTCGGTCAATCAATATCAGGCGGCATTGTTCGAGCGGAGGAATTCAACTCTATTTTAGAGCAGATGCCAGAGCTAGCAAGACAGATTGCAGCAGGTCTTGGTATCTCAATTGGTGACTTGCGCAAGAAAATGTTGGAAGGGAAGCTAACTGCTGAAGATGCTCTGAATGCAATACAGAAGCGGGCTGGGGATGTAAACACCGAATTCGATAAGATGCCCGTAACTGTAGACAGGGCAAAAAATAGCCTTGATATTGCATTCAAGAACATGATTAGTGATCTTAATACGTCTATACAGCTAACCCAGACCCTGGCTGGATTGATGCAATCTGTATCTAATAATCTTAACTTCTACAATAAAAACGCTGGTGATGCGGCTAGGATGCCAAAGCTTGTTGATCTGCAAAAGCAGTACAATGATGCTCTAAAAGAAGGCCAGCAATGGTATGAGTCTGACAATGTTTATCAGCAAAGACGGGGGCAAGCCGCTTTTGAGCTGAAGCGTGTAGAGCAAGAAATTGCATCAATACGTGCGAAATCAGCTAAAAACGCAGAAGATGCATCTAAGCCAATCCAGATTAAATCATCTACCTCTGATCCCAAAAAAGACAAACTAATCGAGCAATCAAAGAGAAGGGTGGAGCTTTCAAAGCTCGAAGGAGAGGCTAGAGCTAGGCTGCAAGCTCAATACGATGCTGAGGACGCGGGATTCAACAAAGAAGACCCGGTGGTTAAAACCCTTCAGGATAGGTATGCGGAATACGAGAGGAACACTAAAGGTCAAAAAGCTAGTAATGCAGAAAGCAAGAAATCAGATGCTCAAGCGGAGGCAATAAATCAGAAACTTGAGAATTATCGGCAGGAGTCAGAGTTAGCCGCTGATTCTATAAAAAACCTCACTAGAGAGCAGCAGTTACTAAAGGCCGCGCAATCTTTGGGTTCTGCAGCAACGGATGAGCAACGCAAAAAAGCAATGGAGTATAAGGCGGCGGCGCTTGATGCGGCTGATGCTGCAAAAGGCGTTGCGGAGGCCATGAAGCTGATACCGGAGGCTGCTGAGAACAAATCTTACTCCGAGTCCATGAAATCCCTCGATGCTGCATTGAAAGCGGGGCTGATTAAAAAAGAGCAGTATGACGCAGCAGCAGAAAATGCCGAGCAAGAGCACCAGGCCAACTTAGCCAAGATAAGAGCAGATTCCGCAGTAAGCCCTAAGCAGCAATCAGCGGGCCTTGTTGACCCAGTCCAACAACTAGCTAATGAGAACGCGCAGAAATTAGCGCTAATCAAGCAATTTGAAGCTGATAAGACAATAACTGAGCAGCAAGGAATTGCGCTTAGAAATGCCGCAAATCGTCAGTTTGAGCAGCAGCGAGTTGAGGCTCAGTATGAACTTTGGCGACAGCAAAGTATCGGCAATGAAGTTGCTGCCGCAGCCTTTGATAGCTTTGCTGGCAACGTATCGAACTCGTTAACCGGCATCATAACGGGGAGTATGAGCGCTAGCGATGCGATGCGATCCCTTGGGGCGACAGTGTTAAACAGCGTGATTAACTCATTCGTTCAAATGGGTATCGAGCAAGCAAAAGCTGCAATATTTGGAGCTACAGTTCAGCAAACACAAATCGCAGCAACTACGGCCGTTCAGACAGCAGCGGTAGGGACTCAACTTGCCGTTACGACAAGTGCAGCCGCGGCAACTACGGCTGCATGGACTCCAGCTGCAATCATGGCATCTATTGCTTCAATGGGTACGGCCGCAAAAATTGGGCTTGCTGCTGTTGCAGTTCTTGGGGTTGGCGCTTTGGCTGGTAAGCGTAAAAATGGCGGCCCTGTATCGGCTGACTCACTTTACGAATTCGGAGAAGGAAACCTACCTGAGGTTCTTCAAATGGGTGGGAAAAGCTACATGCTTCCTGGGAACAATGGGCGTGTATTCAGCAATGATGATGTGACTGGTTCGCCTGTGATACCCAAGGCCAGCACCGGCAAGCAGTACATGGTACCCGGAGATAACGGCAAGGTGATAAGTAATAAGGATATGCAAGCTGGAGGCGGTGGAAGCCCAACGATTATTGTGCATAATTACTCTTCATCCGCCGGAGTTCAGGATTACCAGATGTCAAAAGATTCAAATGGTAATGATGTGTTAGAGTTGGCTATTGCTGATATAAATAACGGCGGAAGACTTAGCCAAGCCATCTCTAACAACCACCAAGCGCCAAGGAGAGCTAGGGGATCATGAATATCGAGCCAGGAAAAACCGGAACAATGAAAGTTGAAAATGGTCGATTGATTAGATACAGCCAAAACAAGCCAGTTACTTATCAGTTTTTCACGAGAGATGGATCGACAATTGAAGTGGATCTTCCTGCTGGAGTGGAAATTAGAGTGATTAGTAACGGTGACATCTCAAATATCAATATAAGCGTTTTCGAATCCCCTTCTGGCCCAACTGAAATAGTTAAAGGTTAACCCGCTTCGGCGGGTTTTTTATTGCAGGAGAAAAAATGGCAATACCATACCCAGAATGGCTGCCGTTAGCGCAGAAGGCAAAGACGCCGACAACTGACACCGGTTTTCGTGTCGATAATCCGCAAGTGGGAGCGCCGATATTTCAGCGTTTAACCGACGATCTGAAAACGGCATTCTCGCTACAGTGGATTTTCAAGGCTGATGAGCATCGCGCTTTCATGCAGTGGCTGCGGAGCCCTAACTACCTTGATAACTGCAATCAGTGGTTCACGATGCCAGTGGGAACAGGTACTGGCGATACGGGAGTGGAGGTGCAGGAGTTACACTTCCTCGCCTTTCCTTCGTGGTCTCAATCCGGTTCGGTTTTCACATGGAGCGGAGATGTTATCTGCAGTAAGTTGAATAACTCAGACGACGAGTTCGACGATATCCTTGTAGAGCTTCCTAAGCCTTGGAGTAGCTGGCTGGATATCATCGCCACCGGGTATCCAGATAACCGCGACCCCGAGTCTCTGCCAAGGGTGTCATAATGCCAACATACAGAGAATTTAAGGCTCAGCGGCCTAATCGCATCTTGTACGAAACTGTGGAATTCTCTCACCCGTCCTTCGGAAGCGTGAAGCTCGTGCGTGATCAGATATTCCCCAAGCAGCTCGGTGGCGCTGAGTACCAGCCTTGCCGGTTTGAGCTGACGGAGAGTCAGCAGAGCAACACGCCGGTAATCGACAGCACGCTGAAGTTCAGCCAGCTGGCTACCGACTTTAAGCAGAAGCTGAAGCTGTGGCGTGGTAACGCTCGTATCCAGCCGATTGTCTGCACAATCAGGCGCTTTGACTCTATCAACCCCTGGATGGCTATTGCCTCCTGGTCACTCTATGTAAGTGACTGCAACATGGACGGTACAGACGTTAGCGTTGGCCTTTCAATGACAAATCCACTCAACAGAAACATCGGCCGGCTGTATGACCCGGCAGACTGGCCAGGCCTCGTAAACGGGTAAATTCCATGCAAAAAACTGAATTCATTCAACGGATGCTCGGCGTTCCGTGGGTTAACCGCGCCTGCAGTTTTGATGCTGTCGACTGCTGGGGGCTGTGCGTCCTGTACTACCGGCACGTTCTCGGCATTGAATTGCACCACTCACCGGGTTACGAGGCTGGAAGCGACTTTCTGACCTGTTATCAGGATGAAGTCGTTTTCTGGAAGGTGTCAGAAATCCCGGTAGAGGGAGGGATTTTCGTCGGGTATATCGGCGACAGGGCTGAGCATGTCGGCGTGATAGTCGATGGCGCAGCGCTGCACAGCCGCGGAGATGGCGGGTCGGTCAGGCATGACCGGTTGCGAGTTATTGAACGGATGTTCACACGAATTGAGTATTTAACCTATGCCGATAATCGAAATACAGCATGTTCCGGGCAGCCCTAAAGAGCGCGTAATTGTGCCTGCAGGCATGAGCTTTTATCAGTGGCTGTGCGGTCGCAACTTCTTTAGCGACATTGAGATTGTTGTGAACGGCAAGCCGCTTGATGAAAGTGGTGAGCTTGATTTTCCGCTCACCGAGATGCACAGCATCCAGATATTCTCTCAGCCGAAAGGGGTGATCGGGAAAGTATTGAGCCCGGCCTTTAAGCTTGTCCAGAAAGTCTTTGGCTTCCTGATGCCGAAGCAGAAGTTCACCGCTGCAGACACTAACGCCAAAGAATCCCCAAACAATAAGCTGACTGGGCAAACAAATGTCGCTCGAACTTATCAGGCCAGGCCCGATGTTTACGGACAGGTTCGGTCTTACCCTGATCTTATTCAAGAGTCGATGTTTGAGTACACTGACAACTTGAAATACGTCACTGAATGGATGAACTTCGGTATCGGGGTTTATAACGTCGAGAGTGTTCGTTATTCACAATCAAGTCTCGGCTCGCTAGCCGGTGCTAGCTATGAAATATTCCAGCCAGGACAGAATATCCCGATCATCTATGAAGGTTTCTCTTTCGATGATGTTGACGGGCAAGAATTACCCGGCCCAAACGAAAGCGATGATTTACCAATTGAAACCGCCACCGCGAATACCGTTGCGGCTGGCGAATATGCGGGCGGCCAGATTAGTGTAAAAATAGTAAAGCAGGCTGAGTTCGATTATTTCTACGGACTCACTCGCCCACACCCCGTGAGCTTTATTATAAATGTTACTTACGATACAGCCAGTGGGCAAGTAACCAGAGATGTGATGATTGACGCGGATCTTTTTGATGCAGAGATAACTAGCGACGGGTCGGTAATTGCTCCGCAAAGCTATTACATTTTTTATTTTAATAATATATCAGGCTCAGATGCCTCAAATATCCCACAATCAGCAATTTTCAACACTGATAAATTCATTCTGAATGATAATCAAGGTGTGACTATTGGCCCTGTATTTTCACCAATCCCTGGAGAACAATTATGGGTTCATCTTAACGCGCAGCTTGGCGAGGGGAATTGGGCATCAACGAAGATTGATATTTGGAAGATTGATGATGAAAACAATCAAATTCCAGGGACGAGGGAGGAGTTTTCAGCAGAGTTCTCGACAGCAGGCAGAACAGATAACTATTATCTGACAAAAAAAATAAACCCATCGGCCGGCTATGGCCGGTATGCGCTTCAGTTCACCAGGCGAGAAAATAGCAACGATCAGAGTGTATTGAAACTTGAGGCCGTTCACTCTGTCAGGGTCAGAACAAATGAAGTTCACGCTGACGATACGCTGGTTCGAGTAACCGTCCGTGCAACGGAGCAGGCTACCAGCGTTCGTGAGCGCAAATATAACGCGCTTATTACCCGGCACACGATAAGTTATGACATGGCGACGCGGAAGGTTGACTACACACTCAGGCCTTCTCGGTCATTCGCTGACGCAGTAGCACATACGTGGTTAGTTATGGGAGAGCAGCCGGAAAGCTCAATAGACCTTTACGAGCTTTACCGCATTGGTCAGAACATCACAGCAGAACTAGGCTATTTCGACTACACGTTTGACGATGAGGATATTTCTCTGGGCTCACGCATGGAGACGATTTGCAACGTTGCCCGGGTAAGCGCTTTTTGGGAATTTGGCGTGCTGACGTTCAGTCGGGATGAGCGGCGAAGCAGCCCGGCAACCATCTTCAACCGCGCAAATATGGTTGCAGAAGATTTTCGCCTGACTTATGACATGCGCATGCCGGGGCAGTATGACGGCGTTGAAGTTGAGTATGTTAGCCCAGCGACTAATAAGAAGTCGTACATTCGATACCGACTTACTGATGCTGGAATCGTTGAGCAGGAAGCTCAGACACCGATGAAAATATCACTCCTGGGTTGCCGTAACGAAACTCAGGCTCGCGACAGGGCAATACTGGAGGCTAGGCGACTGCTTTACTCTCGCATGAGAATGGCTTGTAAGGTATTAGCTGATGGCGAGTATGTTTCACCAGGCGACATGATTCAGGTCGCTGACACGTACGACACTAATCAGCAGGCTGGCTACATCACCAACCGAACAGGAAACGACTTCGATACAAGCGAGCGAATAAACTGGCTGGGGGAAATGTGGGTTACGGTTACGGACTCTATTGGCAACCCAACGTCGCGGGTAAGAGCATCTCAGCGGTCGGACACCGCCTTCGGCTTCACCGCAACTGTACCAAATGTTCCGCTTAACATCTTTGATGGCTACGACGTCCAGTCGCCATCTCGATACGTGATAGCCACTCAGGAAGAGATGGACTCTACGCTATGGACTATCTCTGAGAAGAAACCAAACTCAGACGGCACAACCTCTCTGACCCTCGCTGAATATAGCGATCTGATTTACCCTTAAACTTTTATTTATTACCAACCCTACCCGGCCATTGTGCCGGGTTTTTTATTGGAAAAAATATGGCGACTATACCTACAAATAACCCTGTACCAAGTGAATCACCTCGCGACCTTAAATTTAATTCCGGAAAAATAGATGAATTTGTCACGTCGAGAAATCTTAGTTATGCAGATAGATTTGGTGGGCTGCATCACACAATTGAAGGTATAAATTATTTGGCGAAGGATGCCATATCGAAATTCGGATATATCACCATTGACTCATTTCAGATTGGCGCTCAAATAACACTACCAAACCAGGCGCTCAGAGATACAACGACGGGTGAATATTATCGATGGGATGGTCAAATTCCAAAAATTGTTCCGCCAAATTCTACTCCAGAAAATAGCGGTGGAATTGGCATCGGAAAATGGTTAAGTGTCGGAGATGCAACTTTAAGAGGTAACTTATCAAGTTATGACGCTGGAAAGGGAGATTCCATGATTGCTGTGCAGCAATCATTTTCCGGGGCTGGGAAACAAACTGCTCATAGTAAGTTCGCCCAAACTTGTCACATAGATGATTTTAGAGATCCGTTGATTTCTGATGACACTCTGCTTCAGCGAGCAATTTCAGGAACTCCAGATGGTTGGGTTCTCAAGCTTGGGGTAGGCCCTTACAAGGCGGGGTTTACAACATCAAGAAGTAATATATCAATAGTCGGGTGCGGAGTTCCGGGAATAAATAGTGACAGAACTGAATTAATTAAGAATAGCGGAACGATAATTCAGAGGAAAATTGCATTTACCGGATCAAATATAACCATTGAATCACTTGGGGTAGACAACGGTAATAAAGTCGTTGGGGATAACGGGGGGAAAATTGATGATGCGCTTGTAGTTAGCAATGTTGGTGTTTCAACAGTTCCAAATTCAAATAATCACATTTATAAAGTAATAACTCTTGCATATCTCGGAAACTCAACCGCGCACTCTTGCCTGCTTGAAAATTTCCAACGAGGCTCCGTGATCGATGTAAAGGCATATGGTGGGTTTGTTGGTGTTGTTTGTAAATTACAGGACTGCGAAATAGATCGAGTTTCAGGGTACAGAAATACCCAGTCAGCAGTGCAGTTTAAGTCAAACTCATACGCGCAGTTTGCAAGAAACAAGGTCGGATTTGTTTATGCCGATGACGAAGGGCTTGCAGTTAAAAACTCAGTTGGCATATTTATTTATGCTGAAGACTCACAGTTGCAGAGGCTATCTGGAGGTAATTTTTATTCAAAAGGATTTGATACTGGATTTGGAATCCTTCAATCACCAGGAACTGTTATAAATGACATAAACATCGACACAGTTCTCATAGAAAGACCTGCCAACATTGGATTTACATGCTACGGCGCAATCATTAATACATCGATAGGCACTATCGTTTCTTCCGATGCGACAACAGGCAAGGCTGTTCATGTTCACGAAGATTGCCTCGGAATTAATATTACATCAATACAGGCGGCATCGGTTTCTGGGGTCAATTCAGATGAGAGTATTTACCTTGGAGGTGTATTTTCTGTTGGATGCATATCAACGAATGAGGCATACATTCCTGGGAAGCCCGCTGGAATTAAAGTTGTCCCAACACCAGCAGCTACGACGGCTTGGTGGATCGGAGGCTACATTGGCCGACTACTGATGAATTCTACTTCAATGAGAAATGGATGGGCTTCAGCTAGGAATACCAGCTCATCTATACGCTTGAGCGGAGATTATGCAGTAATTAACGCGCATCTAACGGTGCCAAGCCAAAGGCAGGGGGCTGAGCTTTTCATGCAAGCAAATGAAGGCCTGCGGCCATTGGCTGGGGTGTTCTTTCCATGCCTGGGTTTTGTATCACCCACTGATGCACCAATCTCTGTGCTCGGTGCTGTTAATGCTGCTGGAGCCGTCTATTTTCCGTACTTAAGCGATCAGAAGCAATTTCCAGCTTCAATAAAAGAAGTATCTATAAATGCAAGCTGGTTGATAAGGTAGTAAAAAGCGCCACGGATGGCGCTTTTCAAAATAATGTTATGCGTCTTTTATTATGCCTTGATTCACTATGATTTTTCCTTGTAAATCATTATTTTTTTCTCCTTTATTATTCTTTGCTATTTTTCTTCTTATTGATTCAATTGGTTTATCAATGAAATGAAAAAGCATCACGGAAATAGAAAGCGTCACAATAAGTGATGCGGCCCCTCTATCAATTCCGTCTCTTGTGAAATAATAAACAAGAGCAATTGCTAGCATGTGACTTATATAAATTGGGTATGACAGCTGGCCTATGTAATTGTCAATTTTGCTGTTTTTTGTTATTTCAAACAAAAGTGGTGAGCTTATCGCTACGCAAGCGTAGAAAGCCCAGCTTGAATATGAATCAATATTTCCAGATATGCTCCAGAAATATTCATTGAAAAGCATAAGTATTAATGATGCCAATGACGCCCATCTAATCATTGTAATCAAACCAATTCCTTTTATTTTTAATTTAAAATCCTTTGTTCTGTATGAAATAACACCAAGAATAAAGAAAACAAAATCAGATGGGAAGAAAAAATATCTCCACGGGGTTAATGGTATATTATTCATTTCCATTGCAATTCTGATGGCTAGTCCTGCTACCGCCATGATTGCTATATATTTTATTTTTTTTGTTACGATAAAAGGTGCTAATAAATAAAAGTACAATTCAAGACTAAGACTCCATACCGGGCCTATCACATAGGACCAATTTGATTCATTAGAAAATGGTATAATTTCAGCGCCAAGATAAAATAAGTTGCAAAAATAAGCCACTATCGTCATGAAAACAGTCTGGTTTGGGTCATTGAAAACCAAGAATGATTTGGTTCCTGTTGCCATGTAGAATATAAAATACAAAGCTATCAAAACGAAGTTAACTGGATAGAGCCTTAAAAGTCTGTTTGATATAAATTTAATTTTCCCATTTTCTAATTTGCTGTATTTTTCATTTATAACCATAGACATATAAAATCCAGATATTATGAAAAAAGCAAATACTGCATGCCCAGACCAAGGATATATATGCGTATTTTCCCTTGATATGATTGAATTCCAAACAACCCCATGCGTTGAGAAAATCTCCCTTGCGTGCGCTATCAAAACTGATATGGCCAAGAAAGCTCTTAGAAAGCCCATGCTAACCCCAATTAGAATTTATATAGGAAAATTACTGAATTTGTATGATTTTTTTCGTGCGCGATTCTATCACCTAACTTAACAGTCACAAACAAAGATTTTAGGTTAAATCCTATTCATGTCTCTTTGGTGTGGTGATAAGTGAACGAAATTTATACTGAAAGCTTTCGACGGGATTGGGGGGTTCATTTTAAACTGATGTGAAGAGTAGCTTTGTTCTCGAACGGGATAAAGCTGCTCTTTTTGTTTGTGCGCGATGTCTCGCAATTACTGCGCATCAATCCAATCTGCCCACCATTGCATCATTTCCTTTCTCTTATCGATGTACTGAGCGTGATTGTATATACCGCGAATTGAGTTTTTATCTGAGTGCGCCAATTGCCGCTCTATAGCGTCATGAGGCCACTCATTTTCATTAAGCGTTGTGCTGAATTGATGCCTGAATCCGTGGCCGCTTGCCAGCCCTTCGTACCCTATTTGACGAATAACAAGCAATACTGCATTTTCACTGATAGGTTTCTTTTTATCAGTGCGGCCGGGGAAAACGAAATCAGAAACTGACTGGGTTATGGGTCTAAGTTTTTGCAGTAAATCAAATACCTGTTTTGACATCGGTACTATGTGAGTTCTTCTTGTTTTCATTACTTCTGCGTCAATAGATATAATCCTTGTTTCGAAATCGACGTTTGACCATTGCATGGACCTAAGCTCTTTTGTTCTGAGAGCGGTGTATTGCAAAACCTGCGTTGCAATCAGAGAAACTATGCTGCCAGAGAATGCCCTAAGCGCTTTGTTGAATTCTGGGATCTGGTCTGCTGGAAGAAACGGGAAGTTCTTTTTTCTATACCCAGTCATTGCATCTGCAAGATCTGGAGCTGGGTTGTATTTCGCCCTTCCAGTAACGATAGCGTACCTAAACACCTCGCCACATCTCCGCCTGGCCTTATTTGCTCTCTCCATGGCCCCTCGTTCTTCGAACCTTCTAATGACATATAAAAGATGCATTGGCTCTATTTCTGTCATTTTTTTACTTCCAAGATATGGAAGTATGTCATCACTGAACATTCTTGAAAGCTCTAAAGCATACCCCTCAGACCATACCTTTCTTTTGTTGCTGTACCACTCGTTATATATAGATTCAAAATCATCGGCCACGCTTGGTTTTTTTGACTTTGACGGATCAACTCCTTCAGATAGGTTCCTTCTGGCTTCATACGCTTTATCTCTAGCTTCTTGCAGGGTCATGTATGGGTATTTACCCACGGTTAAAATCTTTTCTTTGCCCGCTAGTTTATATCTAAGTTGCCAAACTTTTTTACCGGAAGGGGGGACGTAAAGATACAGGCCATTTGAATCAAGCAGGCGATACGGCTTCTCTTTTGGCTTTGCTGCGTCTATTTGCTTGATTGTTAGCATGGGTAAAATTCCGGTGGGTAAATTTATTTACCCGTTTTTTACCCGCTAACACATGCGGCTGTCAACGAACCATTGCGAACTATGGCGAACTGGCAGCAAAGATGAATTCAGGAGTGACGTGGGTTTTGCGAACTAGGAAGAACTGAGGTGAACTGTGAAATGGTGTCCCCTACAGGAATCGAACCTGTAACTAGCCCTTAGGAGGGGCTTGTTATATCCGTTTAACTAAGGAGACACGGCGCCAGTCTTTGGCGAGGCGCTAGTATACTCGTTTTTGTCTGAAAAATAAGGCGTTGTTTGTCTGTTCGCTCAATCCTTGTGCATTTCTCTCTGTTATTGCTTATATCCTCTCGGCGCGACACGCTGATTGCTCTGGCTGCGTGCAGCGCTGGGCTTATGATATGATGCGCGCTTTCATGCTCTAAGGAACTGCCCATGTTTGCAGCGCTTAACCTCAGTTGTGTTCGTGATGAGCGCACGCTGTTTAGTGGCTTAAGCTTTACCATTGAACCAGGCGAGATTGTGCAGATTGAAGGCCAGAATGGTGCCGGTAAAACCAGTTTGCTGCGTATTTTAGCCGGGCTGTCGGTTCCTGAATCTGGTGAAGTGCAATGGCTTGGAGAGAGCATTCGCCGTCAGCGCGAGCAATTTCATCAGCAATTGCTGTTTCTCGGGCACCTTCCCGGTATCAAATCTGTGCTCACTGCCTATGAAAATCTGGTGTTTTATCAGCCAGTAAATGGAACGGTAGGGCAGGAGGCGATTTATCAGGCGTTGGAACAGGTCGGGTTGCTAGGGTATGAAGATGTCGCGGTAGCGCAGCTTTCCGCCGGGCAGCAGCGTCGCGTGGCGCTGGCGCGTTTGTGGTTAAGTGCGGCACCTTTATGGATACTTGATGAGCCGTTGACTGCCATTGATAAGCAAGGCGTGGTGACGCTAATGAATCTGTTTGAGCAGCATGCGCAGCAAGGCGGAATGGTGTTGTTGACGACGCATCAGGATTTGCCCGCCGAGAATCGTGTGGTGCGTAAAATTCGTTTGACCAGTACAGAGTTGGCATGATGTTTATAAAAGTATTGCGCCGTGAGCTAAAAATTGCCTTTCGCAAAAGTGCTGAAATTATTAACCCGCTGTGGTTTTTTATTATCGTTATCACTCTGTTCCCGCTCGGGCTTGGCCCGGAACCTAAACTGTTGGCACGTATTGCACCGGGGATTGTTTGGGTGGCGGCTTTGCTCTCATCACTATTATCGCTAGAGCGTTTATTCCGTGATGATTATCTTGATGGCTCGCTTGAGCAATTGCTGTTGCTGCCAGCTCCGCTTACCTTAACGGTATTGGCGAAGGTATGTGCGCATTGGGTGGTGACAGGATTACCTTTATTGATTATTTCCCCTTTGGTGGCGCTGCTGCTGTCGCTCGATTTCGACACCTGGAAGGCGGTAGCCTTGACTCTGTTGCTCGGCACACCGACGTTAAGTTTTATCGGGGCGATTGGTGTCGCACTAATTGTCGGGTTGCGCAAAGGCGGCGTGCTATTGAGTCTGCTAGTCTTACCCCTATATATTCCGGTGTTAATATTTTCCACCGGTGCTATTGATGCGGCATCAATGGCGATGCCGATTTCCGGGTATTTAGCTATTTTAGGTGCAATGCTCGCAGGCAGCGCCACCTTGGCCCCTTTCGCTACGGCAGCCGCACTGCGCATCAGCGTGAATTAACCTTTGAGCATATTGCAGATATTTCAAAATTTTAAGAAAAGTCGAGCCAGTTAACTTCAGGTTACAAAAGGCCGCTAAAACCGCAATCTTTGACTAGCATCACAATTCTTGATCATGAACAATAGGGATTGGCCGATAAAAAGTAGGGTTGCTGTCCATCGGCAGGCTACACCAATATAACTATATAAACGGCATGTCGGCAGCCATAATTTTAATGTGAGCAACTTTAGTATGTGGAAATGGTTACACCAACTTGCAAGGCCAGAGCGGCTTTATCACGTCTGTGGTTATTTTATTCCCTGGCTTGGTCTCGCTGGCGCAGCTTGTTTACTCATCGGCTGGGTTTGGGGCTTTGGCTTCGCGCCGCCTGATTATCAGCAGGGCGAAAGCTACCGCATTATGTACATTCATGTTCCTGCGGCTATGTGGTCGATGGGAATTTATAGCGTAATGGCGGTCGCGGCGTTTATCGGTCTGGTCTGGCAGATGAAGATGTCGGAGTTAGCGATGGCGGCGATGGCGCCTGTGGGCGCAGTCTTTACTTTTATTGCACTGGTCACAGGTTCCGCTTGGGGTAAACCGATGTGGGGAACCTGGTGGGTGTGGGATGCCAGACTAACCTCTGAACTGGTGTTGCTGTTTCTGTATCTAGGTGTTATCGCGTTATACAACTCATTTGACGATCGCCGTACCGCCGGGCGTGCAGCGGGTATTCTGGTGTTGGTTGGCGTAGTGAATATTCCAATCATTCATTACTCGGTCCAGTGGTGGAATACCTTGCACCAAGGTTCTACCGATATGGGGAAAACCATCGACCCGAGCATGCGCTATCCGCTCTTTTGGTCAATCTTCGGTTACCTATTCTTCTTTATTACTCTCACATTGATGCGTTTACGTAATCTCATCCTCAACCAAGAGCGTTTACGTCCTTGGGTTGCCGGATTGCTCAATAAGGGGCGTCGCGGATGAATGCTGCATTTTCCAGCTGGCAGGCTTTCTTTGCTATGGGCGGCTATGCCTTTTATGTGTGGCTATCAGTGGCGGCCACTTTACTGTCGCTGTTGGGCTTAGTGATACATACCTTCTGGCAACGTCGCGAGTTACTGGCGGATATTCGCCGTCGTCAATCTCGTGAGAAACGTATTATGCAGTCAAAAAAGCAGGCTGCGGCTGCAGGAGAATCTACCGATGCTCCGTCAACATCGGGTCATTCTCCGGAGACTTTATCTTGAATCCTCGTCGTAAAAATCGCATGTATTTAGCGCTGGTTGTGCTGATTGGCCTTGGTTTGGCGGTCAGCCTCGTGCTGTATGCATTGCGCTCAAATATTGATTTGTTCTATACCCCGTCTGAAATCCTCAACGGCAAAGGCGAAAACCATGAGATGCCGTTTGTCGGTCAGCGTCTGCGTATTGGCGGGATGGTGATGCCAGGTTCGGTGGTGCGCGATCCTAAAACGCTCGAAGTGCATTTTAAGATCTACGATGCCCGTGGCGCGATCCCTGTGGTCTATGTTGGCATCCTGCCGGACCTCTTCCGCGAAGGGCAGGGCGTAGTCGCGCAAGGTGTGATGGAAAAAAACAATGTGGTTATGGCCAAGCAAGTATTGGCGAAACATGATGAAAAATATGTTCCACCGGAAGTTGAAGATGCCATGAAAGATAATCATCAAAATACTGCCCCGGCCGACGTTTCTGCGCAATCAGCTGCACAATCTATGCAACCGGCTTCGCAAGCTATGCAACCAGCTTCGCAAACCCTGCGGCCTGCTATGCCAGCCATGCAACAAGGACAGACTCAGCCATGATCCCTGAAATCGGTACCTTTTTACTTTGTCTGGCGCTGGGAATTTCAGTGTTGCTTAGTATTTACCCTATGTGGGGGGCGGCACGCCAGGATAGCCGCATGATGGCGATGGCGCGTCCATTGTCTTATGGCATGTTCGCCTGTATTGCTTTGGCCTTCCTGATTTTAGTCCACGCGTTTGTCGTTAACGATTTTACCGTGGCTTATGTTGCCAATAACTCAAACACGCATCTGCCGGTCTATTATCGCGCAGCGGCCACTTGGGGGGCACACGAAGGATCACTGCTGCTGTGGGTATTACTGCTTAGCGCCTGGACTTTTGCGGTGGCGTTATGCAGCCGTCGGATGCCAGATGATGCTATCGCTCGCGTGTTGGCGGTGTTGGGGTTAATTACTACCGGCTTCTTGCTGTTTATTTTGCTCACCTCTAACCCGTTCCTGCGCACTTTGCCGAACTTCCCGGTAGATGGCAGCGATCTTAATCCGGTATTGCAAGACCCTGGCTTGATTTTCCACCCGCCGATTCTGTATATGGGTTATGTCGGATTCTCTGTTGCCTTTGCTTTTGCCATTGCCTCATTAATGGCCGGACGTTTGGATACCGCTTGGGCGCGTTGGTCGCGCCCGTGGACATTAGCCGCTTGGGTTTTCCTCACCA
The DNA here is from genome assembly GCF_049319665.1 of Rouxiella sp. Mn2063. Classification (NCBI taxonomy): domain Bacteria; kingdom Pseudomonadati; phylum Pseudomonadota; class Gammaproteobacteria; order Enterobacterales; family Yersiniaceae; genus Rouxiella; species Rouxiella sp. Mn2063. The sequence goes on from NZ_JBMOUD010000001.1 coordinate 16,637, forward strand.
TCGGTATTGTGCTCGGTTCGGCATGGGCTTATTACGAGCTTGGCTGGGGCGGTTGGTGGTTCTGGGACCCGGTAGAAAACGCCTCGTTTATGCCTTGGCTGGCGGGGACGGCGTTGATTCACTCGCTGTCAGTGACAGAAAAGCGCGGGACCTTCAAAGCCTGGACGGTATTGCTGGCGATCACCTGTTTCTCTCTGTGCCTGCTGGGGACTTTCCTGGTGCGTTCCGGCGTTTTAGTCTCGGTGCACTCTTTCGCCTCTGACCCGGCGCGCGGCATGTTTATTCTGGCCTTCCTGGTGATTGTTATTGGTAGCTCGCTGCTGCTTTACGCTATCAAAGGAAATTCGGTGCGTGCGCCAAGCCGCCATGAGCCTTTTTCTCGCGAAAGCTTCCTGTTGGGCAACAACGTATTGTTGATTGCCGCCATGTTAGTGGTGTTACTCGGAACGCTGTTGCCGCTGATCCACAAACAGCTTGGGTTAGGCAGCATCTCTATCGGCGAGCCGTTCTTTAATACTATGTTTACCTGGCTGATGGCACCGATGGCGCTATTGCTGGGTATTGGTCCGTTAGTGCGCTGGCGTCGCGATGAGCCAAGCAAACTTTGGCGTCGTTTGGGCGTTGGATTAGTCGTCACTTTAGCGCTGTCTATTCTGTTGCCTTGGTGGCTACAGGATAAGATTGTAGCAATGACCGTGGTCGGCATGTTGATGTCGGTGTGGGTGATTTTACTCACGCTGATGGAGCTGCATGAACGTGCGACTCATCGTCACAGTTTCTGGCGCGGTTTAACGCATTTATCGCGCAGCCATTGGGGAATGGTACTAGGGCATTTGGGTGTTGCAGTAACTGTTATTGGTATCGCGTTTAGCCAGAATTATAGCGTCGAGCGTGACGTGCGGATGAAAACTGGTGATACGGTTGATATTCACGACTACCATTTTGAATTCCTGAATCTACGCGATATTACCGGTCCAAACTACACCGGTGGTGAAGCCAATATTAAAGTGACACGTCACGGCGAATTAGTGACGGTGCTGCATGCGGAAAAACGTTTCTATAGCGTCGCGCAAACGATGATGACTGAAGCGGCAATCAACGGAAACCTCGCTCGTGATCTCTACGCCGCGCTGGGTGAAGAAATGAACGATGGCTCTTGGGCCGTGCGCCTATATTATAAACCTTTTGTGCGTTGGATATGGTTAGGGGGCATCTTTATGGCCGTAGGCGGCGTACTCTGCATCCTCGATCCGCGCTACCGTATGACCAAAAAGCTCAAACGTGAGGGGAAATCGGAGGCAGAACAAGCATGAGTCGCAAGATATTATTTATCCCTCTGTTTCTGTTTTTAGCCTTAGCGGCGGCGTTTTTAGTGCAATTGACGCGTAATGCCAATGGCGATGATCCGACATTGCTTGAGTCAGCGCTGCTGGGGAAGCCGGTTCCGGTATTTAAGCTGGAATCTCTGTTTGAGCCGGGCAAAACTTATGAGCAGAACATTTTTCATAGCGGTAAGCCTATTTTACTCAACGTGTGGGCGACCTGGTGCCCAACTTGCCGTGCCGAACATGAGTATCTTAATACCTTGGCAGTAAAAGGCGTGCACGTTATCGGCCTCAATTATAAAGATGACCGTAATAAAGCAGTGAACTGGCTGAATACGTTAGGAAATCCTTATGCTATCAGCCTGTATGACGGGGATGGCATGATGGGCTTAGATCTCGGCGTTTATGGCGCACCGGAGACGTTCCTGATTGATGGTAATGGGATTATTCGCTACCGCCACGCGGGAGATCTCAATGAGCAAGTGTGGCAGAAAGAAGTTAAGCCGCTGTATGTTAAATACGGAGGCCAGCCATGAGAGCTTTTGCCCTATTTTTGGGGGTGATGCTGAGCTTTAGCGTATGGGCGACCATCGATGCTTATCAATTCAAATCGCCCGAACAGGAGCAGCAATACCGCTATTTGACCGAGCGGTTGCGCTGTCCCAAGTGCCAAAATACTAATATTGCTGCGTCAGATTCAATTATTGCCGCTGATATGCGTACTAAGGTGTATCAGTTGCTTGGTGAGGGGAAAACCAGTCAGCAGATCATGGATTACATGATTGCTCGCTATGGTAATTTTGTGACCTATGAACCACCGGTGACACCCTCTACGTTGATTTTGTGGGTAGGGCCGGCACTGTTTGTGATAGTCGGAGCGTTGGTGATTATCTTGCGCGCGCGTCGGCGTCACCCTGGTGACGAAAGCCGTGGGGAAGAGATGACGCCTGCCGAAAAGCAGCGTTTAGCACAGTTGCTCAGCGATGCTGCTGACAGGAAAGAATCATGATTGCTTTGGGTGTTGTCATTATTGTGCTGTTGGTTATCGCCTGCGCACTATTTGTTGTACCGGTGTTGCGTCACGATAGTCGTGTGCAGGGAACCTCACGCGATAGCTTAAACAAGGCTTTTTATCATCACCGTTTATCGGAGTTGGAAGAAGACGAACAGCAGGGCGTTGTTGCCGGGCGTTCGCAATTTATTCAGGAGCTGCAAGAGAATCTGCTGACTGATATCCCAACGCAACAAGCTGCGGCGAGTCGGCCAATAGGGCGTTGGACGCTGATCCCTGGCGTTGTGCTGCTGGTGGTGATTTCTGTCGGTTTCTATCTATATGCGGGTGGATTGGTGCAGATCATCAAATGGCAGCAGGTGATAGATCGCATGCCTGCGCTGTTGAAAAACCTTAATGATGAGCACGCGCCACAGCTCAATATTACGGACGTGCAGGATCTCGGCTTGGGGCTGCGTACTGAATTACAACAAGACCCATTAAATGTTAAGAAATGGGAGATGTTAGGGCGAGTAGGCATCGCTTTGAACAATTCGAGTACGGCAACACAAGCTTTTGCCAAAGCTTACGAGCTTGAGCCGAATAACATGGACGTCAAACTCGGCTATGCTGATGTGCTAACACGCTCGAACAACCCGCAAGATAATGTTGTTGGCGGTGATATATTGAAAAGTATGCTCGAGAACAAGCAAGGTGACTTACGTGTGCTCAGCCTGCTGGCTTACAATGAATCAGAGCAAGGCCATTACGCGCAGGCGATTGGCGCCTGGCAGACCATTTTGAAGATTTTGCCAGCGGGTGACCAGCGCGCGGAAATGGTTAAGGCTAATATTGAACAGGCTAAAGCTAAGTCTGGGCAAGATGTGGCAAAACTTAGTGTAAATGTTACTCTTTCTGCCCTTGCTGCTCAGCAGTTACCTCAGCAAGGAATGGTATTTATCTCTGTGACTGATGGCAGTAATCCTGTCCCCGTTGCGGTCAAAAAATTACCTTTGAGCCGCTTCCCATTATCGGTCACTGTCGATGATACTAATGCAATGATGCCCGAAAGATTGCTTTCTTCATTGCATCAGTTAAAAGTACGTGTGCGTATTTCACAGAATGGTTTGGCTAACCCAGTTGCTGGTGACTGGTTTGGCGACAGTCCTCTGATCGATTTTTCCTCAGGCGGTCAGGTTAACATTGAGATTAATAAGCAGATACCTTAAAAGGTAGCGAAGAAAAATAGGGAGATCATTATGGACTATCGCCTTACTGGGTTGGCGTTAGCGACAGTATTTTTGGCAGGCTGCGCAGGGAATAGCGTTAATAAAGATGATCAACAGGCGCACAGCGATCCGTTGCAAGGTTTCAACCGCAGCATGTTCAGTTTTAACTATGACGTGCTTGATCCGTATGTATTGCGCCCAGTTGCAGTGGGTTGGCGTGATTATGTGCCAAAACCGGCACGTAATGGCCTGACTAACTTCTTTGATAACTGGAGTGAGCCTGCTTCAATGGTTAACTACCTGTTTGAAGGCAAGCCTCGCGAAGCGGCTATCCGTTTTAACCGTTTCTTCCTTAACACTTTGTTAGGGATGGGCGGTTTGATTGACGTGGCTTCAATGGCTAACCCGCAGTTGGCGAAGGAGCAACCGCGTCGTTTCGGTAGTACTTTGGCGCACTATGATGTGGGTTATGGTACTTACGTTATGCTGCCGGCGTATGGCAACTTTACCCCGCGTGAAGATTTAGGCGGCGCTGTCGATATGGCCTATTCACCAATGACCTATGTCACGCCGTGGTTCTCCGTCGGTAAGTGGGTATTAGAAGGCATTGAAACACGTGCTCAGTTGCTTGATTCAGATGGCTTGCTGAAAAACTCATCCGATCCTTATGAGTTTGTTCGTGCTGCTTACTATCAGCATCACGATTTCCTGGCGAGCGAAGGCAAACTTATTCCGCAAGAAAACCCGAACGCCGCGCTTATCCAAGGCGATTTGCAGAGCATCGACTCAGCAAACTAAGGTTCACGTTCGTGATTGTTTGCCATCAAATACAAAAGCCCCGTAAGGGGCTTTTGTATTAATGTTCACCGAGCATGGGTGAGCAATGGGAGCTTAAGCTCGTTAGAATGCGTAGTTGAAGTTCATACCATAAAGCATCGCGGTACCCTTGGCATCAAATTCATAGGTAGGTCCGCCAGGTGCTGATTGCTCACTGATATGTACTTTTTTGCCGTGCATGTAAGATACGCCTACATCAACGGATGCATCTTTATTGAATGCATAAGTTGTACCGGCACTTACCCAGAAGCGGTCTTGGTCAGGAATGGAGATTGAGCGGTTTTGCGCAGGAACCGGGCTATCATCGAAGGCGACACCGGTACGGAATGTCCAGTTGTCATCGTAATAATAGGTCGTACCAAGCGCGAGGCGATAAGCGTCTTTATAACCTTCGTGTTTTTCAAACAGCGTTTGACCGTTATTGCCAGTAGCTTTCAACTCTTGGAATTGGCTCCAACTGGTATAGGTCATGCTGTAATGCACCGCCCATTTAGGCGCAACGCGGTTATAACCAGACACTTCCCACATCTCAGGCAGGTTCAAAGTCAGAGCACCTGGAATAGTGCTGCCACCAGTACCACCCAATTGAACTGGGAGATCATTATGGTAATCGCCTTTAAAGTCGATATCGACTTTGGAGCGATAGGTAAAGCCATAACGGTTATTTTCGTCTACTTGATACAGAATACCGGCATTCCAGCCATAGCCCCATTTATCTCCTTTCAAATAGGCAACTTCAGTATCCGCTGGCAATGCGCCGCGACTTTGTAATTGTAGCAACTCACCGCCGGTACGCGTGATTTTGGCTCTGGCGTAAACGGCATCAAAACCTACGCCGAAGCTGAAGTGTTCATTAAACTTATAGGCGGTACTTAAATTGAAGTTAGCAGTCATCAGGTCGGTTTTACCCGCCAGCGTACCTGCGGTATAACCATCATTAAACTCAGTTGCCAGACCATAGTTAGAGGTCACTGAGGTACCCACAGACCATTGGTCATCCAATGGCATAATGAAATGTAAGTTAGGTATCCACTGCGTTGGCGCAATATTATTGGCATTGGTGCTATGACCGGTTACCGGTGATTTGCCAGTAATATCAACATCTGGATTAACAAAAATAGCGCCAGCGGAGAATGAAGGGCGATCAAACATACTCATGGTCGCCGGGTTGCGACTGCCCGATGCGGCAGAGTCCGCTATCGCACCTTCACCTGAAAACGAACGGCCGAGACCGGCAGCAGTATATTCGTTTAATTGAAAGCCAGCCGCATAAAGATTAGAAGAAACAAGGGCCACTGCTACTGCCAAAGCTGATTTTTTTAACAGGTTTTTCTGGTTCATAACCAAAACCTCATATTATGTTTTATCAAACAATGTTACATGCCGTAACAATGAGCGCGGGATTGTAGGGTCCGATAGTGATCTGACAAATCAGACCAGTGAGCGAAGTATAGGTCCGACCTGTACACATGTTGCAACATTGTCTAATCAATATTTCTGATTTGATGCTGAAAATTAGATCTCCTTAACAAAAAATATACATTTTCATTCTTAAAAATGGGTGATAAGAAATTTTTTAGCGGAATTAAGAATTTATTTGGGGAGACTCTGTGATTTGCATCAATAGAAGGATGATAAAAGTGCTGGCAGCCTATTTGGCTAGGGTAAAATACTGACAGAAATATCTTTCATCATTGACTAAGGCTAGGTGGGAAACCATCACATGGCCGGGAGAGGAAGCATGTCTGAGCTCACGAAAACCGCAACACCTGTTCATGCCATTAATCAGTGCAGCGCACAGGAAACGGCGGCTTGCTGCTGTGTTGATGTGGGAACCATTATGGATAATACCGATTGCACCGCCTCTTACAGCCAGGTTTTCAATACGATTGAGGATGCTGAAAAAATGCTGCGGGTGCTGACAGATAAAGCCCGCGCGGTGGAATCTGAACCTTGTTCCATTGCTGCTAGTACTAAACCTGTCGGTGATGGTGTTGAACTCAACATTGATTTCACTTTCTGCTGCCAGGCAGAAACCATGATCTTCCAACTCGGTCTGCGTTAATAAAAATAACCCGCTGTTTCAAACCTGAGAAACGGCGGGATGCTTATTCCGTTATTATTGTATTTATTTTCTTACCTCTCTTCGACTCAGCGCTATTTCCCGTTTATCCCACCTGAAAATTTGCTGTTGCTCGCACTTCGGTATTCTACACTTTGCTAAATGTCAGCAGATGGCTAACACTCATTCATCAGGTCAGACCTGTTAGCGTTTCTTAAATATAAGAATATTTGTATAGCTAATGTTATCTCCAAAGTTATTGGCGGTGTGTCAAAGCGGCTAACGCAGATACATCTTTAAGTATGAAGGGGATATATGGCTTAGCGACAGTAGCAGCGCAATAAGCTGTTATCACTATAAATTGATGATGCGTATTTATATGGAGCCTGTATGAATAAGGTAATTCCCTTGATCACCCGAGAAGGCGATCGTATTGCTATCGTCGAAGGGCTAAGAACACCTTTTGCGAAACAGGCGACTGCTTTTCATGGCATTCCCGCTGTAGATTTGGGAAAAATGGTGGTAAGCGAACTTCTTGATAGAAGTGGTATTGATCCGCAGCTCATTGATCAATTAGTTTTTGGGCAAGTGGTGCAAATGCCAGAAGCCCCGAATATTGCGCGCGAAATTGTGCTCGGTACGGGTATGTCAGTATCTACCGATGCTTATAGCGTGACTCGCGCCTGTGCGACCAGTTTTCAAGCGGTGGCTAACGTCGCTGAAAGTATTATTAGCGGCACCGTTCAGATTGGTATTGCCGGTGGCGCGGATTCTTCTTCTGTATTGCCAATTGGTGTGAGCAAAGCGTTGGCAAAAACGTTGGTTGATTTAACCAAGGCACGTACGTTTTCTCAAAAGCTGGCGCTATTTAGCAAGCTTAAATTACGTGATTTGTTGCCGGTGCCGCCTGCTGTTGCTGAGTATTCAACCGGATTGCGTATGGGCGATACCGCTGAGCAAATGGCAAAATCTCATCAAATTAGCCGCGAACAGCAAGACGAATTTGCGCATCGTTCTCACCAGCTAGCAGCCAAAGCCTGGGAGCAAGGGTGGCTTAAAGAACAGGTGATGACGACTTATGCGCCGCCTTACCGCGAAGCGCTACAAATCGATAATAATATTCGACTTAATTCCAGCATTGAACAGTACGCCAAATTGCGTCCGGCATTTGACCGCAAACACGGTAGCGTAACCGCCGCGACCAGTACTCCGCTGACTGACGGCGCGGCCGCTGTATTGATGATGAGTGAATCGCGGGCGCGGGAGCTAGGTCTGAAACCATTGGGTTACCTGAAAAGCTTTGCGTTTTCTGCTATCGACGTGTGGCAGGACATGTTATTGGGCCCGGCTTATGCGACACCACTGGCGCTGGAGCGCGCAGGCTTAACGCTTGCAGAACTCGATTTAATTGATATCCACGAAGCTTTCGCTGCCCAGACACTGGCTAATCTAAAAATGTTTGCCAGCCCACAATTTGCCCAAGAAAAACTCGGTCGTGCGCAGGCTATTGGTGAGGTTGATTGGGAAAAGCTCAATGTACTTGGTGGTTCATTAGCCTATGGCCATCCTTTTGCGGCAACAGGCGCGCGCATGATCACTCAAACGTTGCACGAATTGCGTCGGCGTGGAGGGCGTTATGGGCTGACAACCGCTTGTGCCGCGGGTGGACTTGGGGCCGCAATGATCCTTGAGGGGGCAGAATGAGTCAACGCAATGAAGTGGCAGGCGCGGCGCCAATAGAAATAACGCCAACGCCACAAGATTTAACGGCGCAAGACCCTGGCCAACAAGAGGCGGATCACTTGGCACCAAATGGGGCTATTTCTGCATTTACGTTGCGGTTTACCGCCGACAATATCGGTGTGATTACCATTGATGTGCCGGACGAAAAGGTTAATACCTTAAAGGCTGAGTTTGTTGAACAAATTACGCAAATATTGCAAAAAGCACAGCGTAATCCTCAATTATCCGGATTAGTGATTATTTCTGGCAAAAAAGACTCCTTTATTGCCGGAGCGGATATCTCCATGATTGCCCGTTGCCAAACCGCTCAACAAGCAACTGATTTAGCGGCTAAAGGGCAACAGGTGATGGCGAGTATTGCCGGATTACATATCCCAGTTGTTGCCGCTATTCACGGCGCTTGCCTTGGTGGCGGATTGGAACTGGCGCTGGCTTGTCACAGCCGCGTCTGCTCTCTGGATGACAAAACCCAGCTTGGATTGCCAGAAGTTCAGCTCGGTTTATTGCCTGGTTCCGGTGGAACGCAACGCTTACCCCGCCTTATTGGTTTACCGAATGCGCTAGATCTCATGCTGACCGGGCGCAGCGTACGTGCTAAACAGGCTTTGCGTATGGGATTGGTTGATGATGCCGTTCCGCACTCTATTTTGTTGCAAGCGGCAATTGAGCGAGTACAGCAAGGTGTGAAAGCACGGCCACCACTGCCTTATTTTGCTCGCGTAGCCTCTGGTCCATTGGCAAGAGATCTAGTATTTAAGGCGGTACGCAAAAAAACCTTGGCAAAAACGCAGGGTAATTATCCGGCAGCCGAGAGAATTCTTGATGTCATTCACGTGGGAGTGACGCAAGGTCGCAGTAAGGGATATCAGGCAGAGGCCAACGCGTTTGGCGAGTTGGCAATGACCTCGCAATCTGCGGCACTTCGCAGCCTATTTTTTGCCTCTACAGCACTAAAAAAAGAGCTTGGAGCAGATGCTCAGCCTCTGACAGTTAAAAAGGTCGCTATTCTTGGCGGTGGCTTAATGGGCGGGGGTATTGCCAATGTGACGGCTACCCGTGCTGGGCTACCCGTTAGAATAAAAGATATTAATCCTCAGGGTATTAACCATGCGCTGAAATATAGCTGGGATTTGTTGAGCAAGCGGGTTCGTAGTAAGCGAATGAAGCCGGCAGAACGACAAAAGCAGATGATGTTGATCTCTGGCAGTACAGATTACAGCGGATTTAAGCAGGTTGATGTGGTAATTGAAGCGGTATTTGAAGACTTATCGCTGAAGCAACAGATGATCGCCGATATAGAAAAAAATGCGGCTGAGCATACTATTTTTGCTTCAAATACTTCTTCTTTGCCTATTCACCAAATTGCGGCGCAGGCGAGTCGCCCTGAGCAGGTTATCGGATTACATTATTTCAGCCCGGTAGATAAAATGCCGCTGGTGGAAGTGATCCCCCATGAAAAAACCAGTGCGCAAACTATTGCGACTACAGTCTCTTTAGCCAAGAAACAAGGGAAAACGGCGATTGTAGTTGGAGACAGTGCTGGGTTTTATGTAAATAGGATTTTAGCCCCTTATATTAATGAAGCCGCTCGCTGTTTGCTCAATGGCGAACCTATCGAATATATCGATTATTCTTTAGTGCGTTTTGGTTTCCCGGTAGGGCCATTACAATTGCTTGATGAGGTGGGGATTGATGTTGCCACCAAAATCGTGCCTATTCTTGTTGATGCCTTTGGGGCGCGTTTCTCAGCACCAGAATCTTTTGATGCTGTGCTAAAAGATGAGAGGAAAGGGCGCAAAAACGGCAAAGGTTTTTATCTCTATGAGTCAAAAGGGCTAAAAGCCAAACTTCAGCTCAAGAGTAAAAGTAAACAAGCCGATACTACGATTTATTCGTTATTACACGTCACACCGCGACGCCAGCAATCGCCGCTCGATATTGCTGAGCGTTGCGTGATGATGATGCTTAACGAGGCGGTCCGCTGTCTGGATGAAGGCACTATTCGTAGTGCGCGTGATGGCGATATTGGCGCTGTTTTTGGTATAGGTTTTCCACCGTTCCTCGGTGGGCCATTCCGCTATATTGATCAATTAGGTGCCAGTCAGGTCGTGGCGCGTTTGGAAAAACTGCGACAGTTACACGGTGAACATTTTGCACCTTGTTCGGCATTAGTCGAGCGAGCGCAAAGTGGAGAACGTTTTTATTCTGAGCAGGAAAGTGATTAATTTTTAGTTGTGATCTGCATCACGGCTAAATATTAGTTTTAGCGTAACCCTAGACCACTGAACAAGGAGAGCGCCACTTGTAGCCTGATTTTCCTGGCCTGGCGCTTGAGTCACTAAATAGTAACACCCTGATAAATCGTCAATTTGGTTAATAAATGAACAGTGCTATTTACATCTTTATACGGTTGGTGTAAAAAACAGCGTTTTATTTACGTTAACTTTAAGGCAAAATGCGCGGCCGCTATTATGAAGACACGGCGTGTTTTGATGATGTAGTGCCTTGCCAGGACGTGAGGCAGAGGGTCATACGGAACGCCTGTCGTTTCTGTATAGCGCTATTTTTGTTAACAAAACGGTGCAATATGCAAGTTTTTATCATGCGTCACGGTGAGGCAGCACTTGAGGCAGCCAGCGATTCAGCAAGACCATTGACCGAATGCGGCTGTGACGAGTCAGTACAAATGGCGGCGTGGCTTAACGCGCGCGGCGTCAAGATCCAGCAGGTTCTGGTGAGCCCGTATTTACGGGCACAGCAGACATTAGAAAAGGTGCGTCAGGCGTTACCTTTACCACAAGATGTCGAGGTATTGAAAACCTTAACGCCGAGTGGCGATGCTGCGATGGTGGCCTGTGATTTACAGACTTTAGCAAAACAAGGTGTCAGTGCGGTATTGGTGGTTTCACACCTGCCACTGGTGGGTTATCTGGTTGCTGAGCTTTGTCCGGGCATTTGCCCGCCAATGTTTGCTACTTCTGCTATTGCCAACGTTGAGATCAACGACCAAACCGGCAGCGGTACGTTGAACTGGCAATTCAGCCCGTCACAAGTTGTGGCAAAAGCCTGCGCCTCCAATTAATTGTAATTGGCAGATGATCTAAATTATCTCAACGGCGGCTTGGCAAGATAAGCCCGGTGAGATCTAAAAAGCCCAGCATATGCTGGGCTTTTTGCTGTCTATTGTGACTTGAATTAGCCTTCCTGGCGTTTGTCATCAAGTTCAACCAGTACAAGTAGCGCGGCGTTGCCGCCTAATTCTCTTGGCGCTTGGTGGAAAGCCAATACTTCAGGGTGTTGCGCCAGCCACAGCGGCGTTTGTTGTTTAAGAATATGCTTGCCGTGACCGTGCATCACGCAAGCACAATGCACATGCTCACGGCGGCAGGCGGCAATCAAAGCCCCGAGTTCTTGTTTAGCCTCGAGCTGTGTCAAACCGTGCAAATCTAAAAAGAACTCTGGCGAATAGTCGCCGCGGCGTAATTTTTTTAACTCATAATGACTGACGTCTGGGCGAACGTGACGCACTGGGCCTTCATCATCGAGCATCGGCTGAAATTCGTCAGAAAAATAATAACTGGCATCAACCTGTTCCTGTAATAGCTTTTTCGGTGATATCTCCGAGACTTTCTTGCGCACAGGTTTATGCGTTATTGTGTCATTTTTCAAACGCTTAGTTCCAGGTACGGCCTCGCGAAATAGTTGCAGCTCTTCTTTGCTGAGCGGGGATTTATTTTTCATTGGCAGTTCATCGTTCTTAGGTCATTTTGACAGTGTACCCGTTGATGGCGGCCTTACTAAAGAAAAGTCGTGGTAAAAATGTTCCCAGCCGCGTCTAACTGCTGATTTATGGCGGGCTTCGTGGCAAACTAGGCGGCAAATTTAGGGCGATGTTGCGTAAGCCAGCCCACCGTCCCCAGGAGAAGAAATTGGACAAAATATTCGTCGACGAAGCCGTCAGTGAACTCTATACCATTCAGGACATGTTGCGCTGGACCGTCAGCCGCCTGAATGCCGCTAATGTTTATTACGGCCACGGCACCGACAATCCTTGGGATGAAGCTGTACAGCTAGTTTTACCGAGCCTGTATCTGCCGCTGGATATTCCTGAAGATATGCATACCGCACGCCTGACCTCTGGTGAGCGCCACCGTATTGTGGAGCGAGTAATCCGCCGGGTTAACGAACGCATCCCTGTCGCGTATTTGACTAACAAAGCCTGGTTCTGCGGCATGGAGTTTTATGTCGATGAGCGTGTGCTGGTACCACGTTCACCAATCGGTGAACTGATTGACAACCGTTTCTCAGGCATTCTCAGCCACCGCCCGCAGCATATTCTCGATATGTGTACTGGCAGCGGCTGTATCGCTATTGCTAGCGCTTACGCTTTCCCGGAAACCGAAGTCGATGCGGTTGATATCTCAACCGACGCGCTGGCCGTGACCGAACGTAATATCGAAGCACACGGCATTGAGCAGTGGGTCACGCCAATTCGCTCTGACCTGTTCAATGAGTTGCCGCCGCTGCAATACGATTTGATTGTGACTAACCCGCCATATGTTGACGCTGAGGATATGTCTGATCTGCCTGATGAATATCGTCACGAACCAGAATTGGGTCTGGCTGCCGGTAATGATGGCCTGCAACTGGTACGCCGTATTTTGGCCGATGCACCGGATTACCTGAACGAGCAGGGCGTGCTGATTTGTGAAGTAGGCAACAGCATGGTGCATCTGATGGATCAATATCCTGATGTGCCTTTCACGTGGTTAGAGTTTGAAAACGGCGGCGATGGCATCTTTATGCTGAGTAAACAGCAACTGCTGGACTGCGCTGAGTTGTTTAGCAGCTACCGCAAATAAGCTATTTGCCGTAAGTCGTTTTCTTGCGGCAAACGAACATTGAACACGTCGTTTTATTGACGGCGTGACGCTATTACCAATTACATTACAAATGGTTAAGGAGCCGTGATGGCTGGGAACAGTATTGGGCAGTTTTTCCGTGTCACCACCTTCGGCGAATCCCACGGTGTGGCACTAGGTTGCATTATCGATGGCGTTCCGCCAGGTATTGCGCTGACCGAGGCTGATTTGCAGCACGATCTCGATCGTCGTCGTCCGGGAACCTCACGCTATACCACACAGCGCCGTGAGCCTGACGAAGTTAAAATTCTTTCTGGTGTATTTGAAGGCGTGACGACCGGTACCAGCATTGGTTTGGTCATTGAGAATACCGATCAGCGTTCGCAAGACTACAGCGCAATTAAAGACGTTTTCCGTCCGGGCCATGCCGATTACACCTACGAACAAAAATATGGCGTGCGTGATTATCGCGGCGGCGGCCGTTCATCGGCGCGTGAAACCGCAATGCGCGTAGCGGCAGGCGCGGTAGCCAAGAAATATCTGGCACAAAAATTCGGCGTAAAAATTCGCGGTTATCTGGCGCAGATTGGCGATGTGAGTTGCGAGCTGAAAGATTGGGATCTGGTCGAAACCAACCCGTTCTTCTGCCCGGATGAATCCAAGCTTGAAGCGCTGGACGAACTGATGCGTGAGCTGAAAAAAGCGGGCGATTCTATCGGCGCAAAAATCACTGTGATTGCAGAAAACCTGCCGGCAGGTTTGGGCGAACCGGTATTTGACCGTCTTGATGCTGATTTGGCGCATGCACTGATGAGCATTAACGCTGTTAAAGGCGTTGAGATTGGTGATGGCTTTGCGGTTGTCACCAAGCGCGGTAGCGAAAACCGAGATGAAATCACCCCTAACGGTTTTGACAGCAACCATGCTGGCGGCATCTTAGGGGGTATCAGCAGCGGTCAGCCGGTCATTGCCCACATTGCGTTAAAGCCGACCTCCAGTATTACCGTGCCGGGGCGCACCATTAACCGTGAAGGTGAGCAAGTTGAGATGATCACGCGTGGTCGTCACGATCCTTGCGTGGGGATTCGCGCGGTGCCTATTGCTGAAGCCATGATGGCGATTGTGTTGATGGATCATCTGTTACGCCAGCGTGCGCAATGCGGTGATGTAAATTCCTCTGTACCACGTTGGTAATCTAATGCGACATTTCGCTATCTATAGCGCGTTGCTGCTGGCCCTTGGCTGTTCTTCTGCTATGGCGGCAACGCCATGGCAGACCATTAAACAGCCGATTGCTGGTTCACCGCAGGCCATTGGCGGTTATGCCAATGGTTGCCAGATTGGGGCACAGCCTCTGCCGCAAAATGCGGCTGATTATCAGGTGATGCGCCCCGATCAACGCCGCTTTTACGGCCAGCCAGAATTGCTGTCTTTCATCAAGCGTCTGGGTGCCCAAGCCAGTAACCAAAAGCTTGGTATTATGCTGATTGGCGATATGGCGATGCCAGCGGGTGGACGTTTTAGCAGCGGCCATGCCAGCCACCAGTCAGGGTTGGATGTCGATATCTGGCTGCAACTCCCTCGCCAGCGCTGGACGCAGCAACAATTGCTGAAACCACAGCCAATCGATTTGGTGACGGCTAACGGCAAAGGCATTGTCAAAAGTCAGTGGCAGCCGCAAATCGAGTCGTTGATCAAACTGGCGGCCCAAGATAGCGAAGTAGTGCGTATTTTTGTTAACCCGGCTATCAAACAGCAGCTTTGTTTGGATGCTGGCAGCGACCGCCAATGGCTGCATAAAGTTCGCCCGTGGTTTGGTCACCGAGCGCATATGCATGTTCGCTTACGTTGCCCAGTAGGTAATCGTGAATGCGAGAATCAGGATGCGCCGCCTCCGGGAGACGGTTGTGGTGCTGAATTGCAAAGCTGGTTCTTGCCGCCAAAACCGGGCAGCGGTTCTGCTGTTAAGCGTGAGCCACCGCCGTTACCGGCCACTTGCCAGGCTTTGCTCGATAATCACGTAGGTTCACTTTAAACGCCGGTTTGGCGATTACATTTGGCAGAGTCTCGATATGGAGCGGTACATTAAGTGGATTGGTTGATTGTTGAACCTTGGATTTACGCCGTACTGTTCTTTGTGGCGATTCTGGCTGGATTTGTTGATTCCATCGCCGGTGGCGGTGGGTTAATCACCGTGCCAGCGCTGCTTGCGGTGGGCGTGAGCCCAGCGCAGGCACTGGCGACCAATAAGCTGCAATCTATTGGCGGCAGTTTTTCTGCCACGCTCTATTTTGTACGCCGTGGCGCGGTAAGCCTGCTTGACCAAAAACTCAATATTGCCTGCACGTTTATCGGCGCAGTCATGGGGACGATATTAATCCAGCATCTGCGTGCGGATATTCTGCGCCAGATTTTGCCGTTGCTCATTATCTGTATTGGCTTATATTTCCTGCTGACTCCACGTCTGGGGGAGAGCGATCGCCAGCGGCGTTTATCAGCGTTACCTTACGCTTTGGTCGGCGGTGGTTGCGTAGGCTTCTATGACGGATTTTTTGGCCCGGGAGCGGGCTCCTTCTATGCACTGGCTTTTGTCACCCTATGCGGTTTTAACCTCGCCAAAGCGACGGCACACGCCAAACTACTCAATTTCACCTCCAACTGCGGTGGCCTGTTATTTTTCATCATCGGCAACAAAGTGGTGTGGAGTTTGGGATTGGTGATGATGATAGGTCAGTTTATCGGCGCGCGTTTGGGCGCCAGAATGGTATTAAGTCACGGGCAAAAGATGATTCGTCCGATGGTGGTTTTAGTCTCACTGGTGATGAGTGCCAAGCTAATTTACGATAATCACGGTGCTGATATTGCCCATTGGTTCAGCACACATTTTTCCTGAGTTATTATTTATGCAACAAGAGCTTATGCAACAAAAGCTTATGCCACAACAACAAGAAATACATCATTATCAGCAACTGATTGATATCTTTGATGGCTGCTTTAGTGAAACGTACAATACTCGCCTGATTCGCGGCGATGACGAACCTATTTATCTGCCCGCTGATGAGCAGGAAGATTTTAACCGCATTGTTTTCGCGCATGGTTATTATGCCAGCGCATTGCATGAGATCTCGCATTGGTGCGTGGCAGGTGCTGCCCGGCGTGAGCTGGTGGATTTTGGTTATTGGTATTGTCCGGACGGACGCGATGCACAAACGCAAAGCGAGTTCGAACAGGTTGAAATCAAGCCACAATCTTATGAATGGCTATTCTGTGTCGCTGCCGGTTTTCCTTTTAATGTCAGCTGTGACAATTTGAGTGGCGAATGCGAGCCAGACCGTATTGGTTTTCAACGTAAAGTCCGCGAGCAAGTCTTGGCTACGCTGGCGCAAGGTATTCCAGAAAGACCGGCACGCTTTATTGCGGCACTGCAATCGTTCTACAATACGCCGCCATTGAGCGCTGAGTCGTTCCCATATCCGCAATCACTAGACTGAAATAGTCTGGTGATCGACTGTAAGTAATAGAGGAAGTTTGATGCTCGCTGAATTTGAAGAGCGTATTTTGACGCTAATTGACGAGATGGTTGAAAGTGCAACCGACGATGAACTGTTTGCCAGCGGCTATCTGCGTGGTCATCTGACGGTGTCAGTGGCTGATGCTGAAGAGAACGGTGAAAATACTGCTGAGCAATTAAAAGTGCGGGTGCAACACAGTCTGGATAAAGCTATTCAAGCCGGGGAGTTATCACCGCGAGACCAGATCTTGGTACTGGGAATGTGGGAAAACCTCTACGATACATCATTGGCCAGTATCAACGCTTAATCGTCACCAAAACGCAACAGGGCCAATTGACCCTGTTGCGTTTTATGCCCAAGCAACGGCTTGGCTTCATCAGGCTGATTATGTCAGTGTTGTGCAGATTCGGTCGCTTATCACTACAGATCGCCTTACGCTTAAGCTCGTCGGGTCGCGTTGCGACTTCCCGCTATCGAAGATCAACAGCTTAAAAATCAACGGCGAGATCAACGCCAAAAAACTCAACACGTTGTCATTAGTTTCTGGTTTTCGGGCGGATGAGTCTCATTCGTTCGTTACTGGTCGTCCTTTTAGTAATTTTCTTACCCACATCCGGTTCGGATTGATGGCGGCTAGCGTCTCGCTATCAAGTGGTATGGGTTCTCCGCTGATTTGTGCTGCCAGTATTTCGGCGCTTAATGGTGCTGAGCTTAATCCGCGTGAACCTAATGCGCCCATCAAATATAGATTGCTATAACTGGCCGCCGGGGCAATATCCTGCTGCTTAAGCAAGGCCTGCGGCAGACTCTGATAATCGGCTAGCAGTTGATGATAATCCGGGGCGCTGCCAATCATCGGCAAATGATCGCGCGTGGCGCAGCGCACGCCACAGCGTGCCTGTTGGTCACTAACATCGACTTGAGTTGGCCAGTCGACGTTTGGCAGGCAATCAATCAATCGCTGGCGATTTTGCTGCTGCTCATCTTCACGGTAATCAGTATTTCTTTCGCCACGACGGTAGCTGGCACCAATACAATGATGCTGATTTGCAGGATTGACCGGTGTCATATAGCCGTCGTAGCACAATACTTGTTTGAGTACGCCTAGCGTTTCATTGGTCGGAATATGACTGACCTGACCGCCGACCGCATAAACTGGCAGCATTTGGGTTTGGCTAAACAAGTTAATATCCGCGCCGTTGGCCAGAACCAACGTGGCATGTACCTGTGTCTGTTGATGGCTAAAATGCAGCTGCCAGCCCTCTTGCTGTTGGCGTAACTCGCTGACTTTATGCCGGTAGTGGACGGTTAGGCCTTGTTGTTCTGCCTGTGCGATAAGCGCTGCGGTTAATTGCGCTGGGCATAACCAGCCGCCCAATGGATAAGTGATGCCGCCTGCGCCGCAGTTCACGCCTGCTAACTCGCTTAGCTGTTGTGGCGTTAAGGCTGTGGCCAGCTGTTCAGGCCAGTTAGCGGCAGCAATTTTATCAATCTTCCCCTGGCTTTTCGGATCATAGCCAATCTGGCTAACGCCACACCATTGATAGTCAAAGGTCGTGCCATTTTCTGCTAGCTGTTGATACTGGCGGCGAGCAAAGGTAAAGGCATGAGCAAAGAAGTGCTCAAGCGTATCGTCTCTACCGCTGAGCAACGGATATAACGCGCCCTGGCGATTACCCGATGCTCCTTGTGCCGGGGCATCATCGGCACAATATAAGCTAACGCGGTAGCCGCGGCGCAATAGCGCTAGTGCTAAGACCGCACTGGCAACACCGCCGCCGATAATCGCCGTGTCTTCAGGGTGTTGAGCCGCAGGGCGATGATACCAAGGGGCAGGGTGGTTAAGTGGCTCATTGGATAATAACACTCCGCTAAGCATTTCGCGTTTGCGTCCGTGCCCAGGAACCTTACTCACACTAAACCCGGCTTGCTGTAGCCCCCTGCGCACAAAACCAGCGGCAGTGAAGGTGGCGAAGGTTCCTTCCTGTCGGGTCATTTTTACCATCGCGCGGAACAATTCATCCGTCCACATGTCTGGGTTTTTAGAGGGGGCAAATCCGTCGAGGAACCAGGCATCAATTTGCTGGTGCAGGCTGATATCACAAGCAGGTAATAATGTAGTGACATCGCCAAACCATAAATCGAGCGTAATACGGCCATCATCGAGTAATAAACGGTGGCAACCGGCAAAAGGTAACGGCCATTGTTGCTGCAATTTATGGGCGTATGGCGCGAGCTCTGGCCACTGGTTTAAGGCTGCCTTAAGGTCGAGTGCCGATAATGGGTATTTTTCGACGCTGATAAAATGCAGGCGTTGCAATATTGCCTGCGGATTTTCGGCCCGAAAACTATCGAATGCTTGCCATAATGTTAAAAAATTCAAGCCGGTACCAAAACCGGTTTCAGCAATGGTTAATAGCGCGCGAGGATGTTGGTGAAAACGCTGTGGGAAATGGTTGCCGTTCAAGAAAACGTGCCGGGTTTCTTGCAGACCATCCTGATCCGAAAAATAGATGTCATCAAAATGTCGGGAAACAGGTGTACCCTGATCGTTCCAACTTATTTCGGCTGACTGAATTGGGGAGTGATCCACGTGAAACTCTCTTAGTTCAAGGCGATGCGGGAAGTTTAACGAGCTGATGGCGCAGGCGCAAATTTCATGTATTTATGTAAGGATTTGCTGATCGGACTTGTTCGGCGTACAACTGTACGCTAAAGTGCGTGACGAAATCCCGAATGGTTAATAGTAAAAGAGGTATTAGATGAAACGTGCAGTTATCACTGGCCTGGGCATTATCTCCAGCATCGGTAACAACCAGCAGGAAGTACTGGCGTCTTTGAAAGAAGGACGTTCAGGGATTACTTTCTCGCAAGAATTTGAAGATGCAGGGATGAAAAGCAAAGTCTGGGGCAACGTAAAACTGGACACCGCTGGGCTTATCGATCGCAAGATTGTGCGTTTCATGAGTGATGCTTCTATTTACGCTTACCTGGCAATGGAACAAGCAATTGCTGACTCTGGCTTAACCCCAGAAATGGTTTCTAATGAACGTACCGGCCTGATCGCAGGTTCTGGCGGTGGTTCACCGCGTAACCAGGTTGCTGGTTCTGACGCGATGCGTTCTCCGCGTGGCCTGAAAGGCGTTGGTCCTTATATGGTGACCAAAGCAATGGCATCCGGTGTGTCCGCTTGTCTGGCAACGCCGTTCAAAATTCGTGGTGTGAACTACTCAATCAGCTCTGCGTGCGCAACTTCTGCTCACTGTATCGGTAATGCGGTTGAGATGATTCAGTTAGGTAAGCAAGATGTCGTTTTTGCTGGCGGCGGCGAAGAGCTGTGCTGGGAAATGGCTTGTGAGTTTGATGCAATGGGCGCGATGTCCCGTAGCTACAACGATACGCCAGAAAAAGCCTCCCGTACTTATGACGCCGATCGTGACGGTTTCGTCATCGCAGGCGGCGGCGGTATGGTCGTGGTTGAAGAGCTGGAACATGCGCTGGCTCGTGGCGCGCATATCTATGCTGAAGTCGTCGGTTACGGCGCAACCTCTGACGGTGCTGACATGGTTGCTCCTTCTGGTGAAGGTGCAGTGCGTTGTATGAAGATGGCAATGCAGGGCGTTGATACCCCGGTTGATTACCTCAACGTGCACGGTACTTCAACCCCAATTGGTGACGTGAAAGAACTCGGTGCAATTCGTGAAGTCTTCGGTGATAACACGCCAGCGCTGTCTTCTACTAAAGCGATGACAGGCCACTCTCTGGGTGCTGCCGGCGTACAGGAAGCGATTTACACCCTGTTGATGGCTGAGCACAACTTCATTGCGCCAAGCATTAACGTTGAGAAACTCGACGAAGCGGCAGAAGGTATCAATATCATCACTGAGCCTACTCAGCGCGAACTGACTACCGTTATGTCAAACAGCTTTGGTTTTGGTGGCACTAACGCTACGTTGGTGATGCGCAAGCTGAAAAACGATCGTTAATCGTTCGTCTACAAATTTTTAATAATAAGAAAGCCCGCATAATGCGGGTTTTTTTTCGTGTTTTCCCGCCAAAAAAACGCAATAGCAGTACGACAACAGTAATAACTGCCAAGTAACTTGCTACTATCGGGGGATTTATTTCTTCGCGTTAAAGCCTGCACCCTTAAAAACAATCCGAGCGCTTTGCTCAACAAATTCTGGCGTTAATGGCGTAAATGAAACTGTTAGCCGGTAGTACACCGCACCGTAAAGTAAATCCAGCAATACATTAATATCGGTATCTGCTGCTAACTCTCCGGTTTCTACTGCTTTAGCTAGTGTTGCCTTACCCTGTTGACGACGTGGTTCAATCCATTGACTACTAAAGATTTCCATCAGATCGGCGTCATGCTGTGCTGCGCCCATCAAATGGCGTAATAGCTTACCGCGTGGTCCTTCCAAGGCTTTTAAAAATCGTTGCATACTGTCAATCATGCTTTCAACGACAGTGGTATTTTTCTTATAGGCAATTAATGGCGTAATATCATCAAGAAAACCCGCCATTACAATGGCCGTGGAGTTGGGCCAACGGCGGTAAATAGTTGTTTTTGCTACACCGGAACGTGCTGCAATTCGTTCAACGGTGGCATAACTGATGCCTTGTTCGTACGCTAATTCTAATGCAGCTTTCTGAATTAATTTCGTCGCTGAATGGCTACGACGTCGCCCACGTTGCACATCCTGATTGGGCATATCGTCATTGATCATGCTCTTGATTCCCATATTGATAATGTCTTACTCAGCCAATTGACAACGCTCCGTAGCGTATCTCATAATCAATTATAGTTAACTTAGCATTGATAGGTATCGAAGGACAATCCATGGAATTATACGATGTTGCTGTCATCGGAGCAGGCCCTGCTGGCTTGAGTTTCGCTCAGGGAATAAAAGGTCATGGATATCGAGTTGCTTTGATTGATGAAGGTACATCAATTGAGAATAGAAAACACGACGACGCAGTTGATTTAACACAAGGTCACGGCGGTGCCGGGCTTTTCTCTGATG
Source organism: Rouxiella sp. Mn2063 (assembly GCF_049319665.1). Lineage (NCBI taxonomy): Bacteria > Pseudomonadati > Pseudomonadota > Gammaproteobacteria > Enterobacterales > Yersiniaceae > Rouxiella > Rouxiella sp. Mn2063. The sequence goes on from NZ_JBMOUD010000001.1 coordinate 38,228, forward strand.
GTAAATTTTCCTTTTTCCCATCGGCCAGTGCGTTATGGCATTTACCTGCTCAAGACAATCTCAAACAAGCCTACGGCTGGACTTGCGATGTTTTGAGCAGCTACGGCTTAGACACGCCACCATATCCAGAAAACCCAGATGCTTTTTCGGTTGGACAGGGTGAGTGGATCTTAAAAGATTATCCTTCGGATTATCTGTCGCTGGAAAAACGCGTCAGTTTAGTGACTGAACTGGTGAACACTTGCGGCGCTGAAATTATTTCTGAGCATCGACTGGTTACTTACCATTATGACCAGCAGCTCGATTTATTTTTGATCAAGCTAGAAAGCAAACAACAAGAATCCGTGCTGATCAAAGCTAAACGATTGGTATTAGCCGGGGGACGTTTTGCCCCGATCGCCATAGTAGAACATGAACAAGAAGCGGCTTTCCGTCGTTTAGAAGTCGGATTCAGGATTGAGCAGCCTAAGCAAAAAGCATTTTTCAGAAATATGAAACAGCTTGATCCGAAATTAAAATTCTCAGCAGAGGATAGCACCGTTGAATGGCGTACTTTCTGCGTGTGTCGTGACGGCGAAACGGTAATGACCCGGACACAGGGATTGTGGACCGTTTCTGGGCACTCAGATGGCCCATCAACCGATCTGTCGAATGCCGGTTTCAATACTCGTATTCTTGATGAAAACATCGCTAAACGAAATATACCGCAAGTGATTGCTGCGTTGCGTGATCCTGAGTCTGGCTTTAGCATCTCCGCGCAATCTGTGGCGGCGAAAGAGCCAGAGGCTTTGGTGCAATTGCAAAAAACGTATGGCGATGAATTGAGTGAAATTATGCGTCAGGGCTTGCTTAAACTGATGGATAAATTCCCAGAGATTAACGATCCGCAAACTAAGCTTATCGGCCCAACACTTGAAGGCGTTGGCTGGTATCCGCAGTTGGATGAAGATTTGAAGCTACGTGATTACCCGGCTTGGGTCATTGGCGATGCCTGCGGATTATTCCGTGGTATTATCGCGGCGATGATCAGCGGCTATTATGCTGCTGCCAATGTAGAACAAAGCTTGAGATCACCAACAATATGAATAAGCAAATCGCCCCGCCGATTGTCGGCGTCGGGGTGTTAGTTACGCGTGAAAATGGTCAGTTGTTGCTAGGTCATCGTATTAAAGCAGGGGAGACACCAAGCTGGTGTTTTCCCGGCGGCCACGTTGAACCTAACGAAACCTTACCGCAGGCTGCGCGACGTGAATTGCAGGAAGAAGCCGGTGTCTCGCTGGATGAAGGCGGGGAGGTGTTTGGCTTTGCAATGCAATTAACCGGGCCGAGAACCCTGATGACCGGCGGTGTGATGCTGAAATTAGCCGAGAGTCAGTTGGTCACTGAAGTCTGTGAACCGCATAACTTTGACGAGTGGCGTTGGTTCTCCCCCGATGCGCTGCCACAGAATCTGTTTCCAGCAACAGAAGCACTGATCGAACTCTGGTTACATAAACGTAGCGCGCCGGGTTGGATAGCTTATCCGGTCGCTGAATCGGCTGGCGCATGAGTCGACTACACATCTTTGATATGGACGGTACGCTGCTGCATGGCAGCACCGCCAGTTTAGAGATTGCCCGCGCATTAGATTGTGTACCGCAGGTAAACGCGTTGGAAGTGCAGTTCGCCCAGGGCGATATCACCACCGCGCAGTTTGCCGCTGGCGTTTGCGCATTATGGCAGTCGTTAACGGTAGAACAAGCCGCGCAGGTCTTTGCTGCCTCGCCTTGGATGCAACAGTTGCCCCAAGTCTTTGCGGATATTCGTCTTCGCGGTGAGCATTCGCTGGTTATTACACTTTCCCCTGATTTCTATGCCAATCACTTGTTAGCGCAAGGGGCCGATCGAGTTGTTGGCTCGATATTCCCAGCGTTACCTTTCCGAACGCTACCGCTGCCTGAAAATATCCTGACACCCGAGGATAAAATCACTCACGCAACGGCGTTTATTGAACAGTTGCAGCTTAGTACTGAACAGTGCGTTGCGTATGGTGATTCTGGTTCGGATATTCCCCTCTTCCAGATGATGCAAAATACGCTCGCCATCAACGGTTCTGCCAGTATCGTTTCGCTGGCGAAAGTCAGTTATCAAGGCGATAACCTGTGGGATGCCTACCAATTGGCCCGTTCAAGTTTCTGGTAATATTCCTGGGGTAATAAATAGACGCTTGTTATGCCAAGATAACTCTGTTTTCCATCCCCCAGGAGAGTGTTGATGAACCATGTATCTAAAGTATTAGCCGTATTGCCACCTGCGGCTGAAATCAGCGAAGTCTATTTAGCCAATAAGCTGAGTTTTTATACCGATGCTTGGGATGTTGCCGAGGATCTGCGCCATCAAATTAGTGACATTGTGGTGATCGACACCCGTTCAGAAGCGCACTATCAGGCAGGGCATATTCCTGGTGCTATTAGTTTTCCGCATCGCTTAATGGATGCACATAGCACCGCCGAGCTTGACCGTAGCAAAGTGTATATCACTTATTGTGATGGCATTGGTTGTAATGGTTCGACGCAAGGCGCTTATAAATTGGCGAAACTGGGTTTTCGCGTTAAAGAGTTGATTGGCGGATTAGATTTCTGGATTCGAGATGGTCATCCACAAGCAACCGGAAACGCGGTTGGACAGTATCCAACCGAATTTGCCGCACAAGATTGTGGATGTGATTAAACGCTGGTTATTGCGTGTGGTTATAGTATTGCCCACAGCAGCAGTATCACCACGATGATGGAAATCGCAATCAGCGGTTTTCCGCCCATGGCCTGCATGGAGGTGGGCAACATCGCCACCAAGGGATTAACGATTGGCTGTGGCACAGTGCGCGAGGTAACGGTGAATTCATCGTGCTCGTGCGGCATACGTTCGACCCGTTGGCGGAATAACAGGCTAATCATTTCATTTACCTGATATTGCGTGAGCGGGGTGGTTAACGTGGCGCTAAATTGTGCCTGTGCATGTTGGCTGAGCTGCTGGACTTCTTCGCTGCTTGCCGGCTGTTTTAGAGCCCCTAACAGGCTAGTTAATGTCGGTGCCGTTTGCTGATTAACTGCAATTTTTACCTGCAAAAACTGGCTAAGCAGCTGGAAATGTTTAGCAGGGATTGGTTCGCCGCTTTTCAGCCCTACTAACTCAAACAGTGCGTGCCAGAGCTTGGCAGGCGCTTCACCAGTCGCGGCACTTAACTTAGTGACAAACTGCTGCAAGCTGTTGTGTTCTGCTGGCTGTAATGGGCGGTCGGTAACCGGTGTTTGCTGAGGTTGTGGGATTGACATCTCATGCGACTGAATTAACACCAGCACCTGTTGTAGCTGCTCGTGGCTCAGTTGACTTAATACGGTATGCCCAAAATTTTGGCGAATAAAATCGCTCACCGCCTGACGATTATTACCCTGCGGCAGCAGCTCGGTGAGTTGTTGCAGCAATTGCCTGGTCGCGTGACTGCTTTGTGCCTGCGAAAGTTTGCCTTGCAGCAGGTTTTCGGCCTGCGGAAATTGCGACGCGCTAAGTTCCGCGTCATGTGGCAAGCCAAGATCGTGGCGCAAATTGGCCCAGATCTCAGGAGATTTCATCGGCGTCAGCGCGATAAGTTTAACGATCAGCTTCTCGAGCGTTGTGCGCTGGGCAGGGCTAAGCGGTTGTTTATCAGCATTGCCGGCAGGGACTGGATCATTCGGTTGTGCCCGGTTGTTACCAACTGGCGAGCTTGGGCCACTTAAAGGTTGCATAATGACCAGTCCTTCATTGGGGTGTAAAACACCGCGTATAAGATAAAACCGCGGGGCGCAGATGCCGCACATCATACCTGTAATTGTCAGCGATCTACACAGTGAATGCTGCATGAAGGCGGATAAATTACGGTTTTTTATTCATGAAGGGCAGGCCATCATCCTGATCGAGGATGATGGCGTCTTATGTCAATTTGTCGAGGTTGAGTCTAGTTTACTGCGGGGCAGGCCATTTTCTTTTTTTTGCTAAATATCCATCTGGCAATAACGGCCAAAATTGCCGGAGCAATTGCACCATAAAGCGTTACCCATTCGAATCCATGGGTTAGAGCATTCCGGGCAACAGAGGCTGTTATCCCGACTGATTGAACGTCGTTCAGGTTGCCTGCTGCAATAACATCAGCGAGCTTGGCAATATCTAAAACGGAAAGCGAGTCCGATGCTAAATGAGTCAGCCCAGCCTGAACGCCTTTGAGTAATATAAAGCCCATAATGGCGATATTAATCGCGAGTGAAATCATTCTGGCACTGAACTCCATACCCGATGCCATGCCTGCGCGCTCAGGGGGCAGGGAAGCCGTGGTGGTGTTTGTAACGGTGGTATTGGTTAAACCCAGGCCAATGCCGGCCAGTAAACATCCTGGCAGTAGTGTTATCCAACTCGCATAGTCACTGATGGCAATCAGATGCAGAAACATGAAGCCGCCTGCAATCACTAAAAGTCCCAAGGGAATAACAAATTTAGGCCCTCGTTTTACCAGCAAACGCTCAGCATAAGGCGGTACGATCACCGTGGGAAAGGTATAAGCCAACACGGTCAAGCCAGCCATGACGCTGCTATAGCCAAGAACGGATTGTAAATAGATAGGGAAGTAGATAATAAACGGCCAAAAACTGAAGTTCATACCGCTTGCCCCAAGCAGAGCGCCTGAGAAATTGCGGATCTGAAAGGCTTTTAAATGGAATATTGGGCGTGTCGCTTTATTTTCTATAAAGACAAAAAGCAGCAAGCTACTCAAGCTGATGCAAAGCACTGCTAACCCTAGCGGGTTGCTAAGGCTTAACGTTTGGCCCTGAGTAATCAGATACACTAAGCCAAAAACGGCAATTGGCAATGTCACCATGCCGCCAATATCCGTTTTGCCATCGTGAGGATCGACCGATTCCGAAACGCCAATACGTGCGAGTATCACCGTAATAATGGCAATCACCACATGAATTAGAAAGACCCATTTCCAACTTAAAAACGCGATAATTGCTCCGCCGACTATTGGCCCAAGCCCTAATCCCAAACCAAAGACAATTCCCCACCAAGCGAAAGCCGTCACCCTATTTTTGCCTTCTCGATATTGATGGGAGAGCACGGCAACCTGACAAGCAAGCATGCCAGCGGCACTGATACCCTGTAAGAATCGTGCAGCGATAAGTAGTGGAGCACTGAAAGCCAGCCCACAAATCAGAGATGAGAGACCAAAAACGCTGATCCCGATGATGAAAATGCGTTTACGTCCGAAGCTATCTGCCAAAGCGCCCATCGCGATGAGGGTGGAACACATTGCTAGCGTATAAGCATTCATGATCCACTGCAGTTGCTTAAAATCGGCCGGTAGGACTCGTTCAATCGTGGGTAGGATGGAAGGGATGCTAGTAATCTCCAACCCAAGCATAACCGCTGATAAACATACGGCGGCAAGTGCTATGTTGTTTCTAGATGATTTGACGATAACTATTTCCATTTTTTATCTAGCCCTACGGTGTCAACTGGCAGCAAATTATGTTGCTTAAACCCGGCTAATAACCGAATAATTAGCGACATAGCTATTAAGGATTTATCGTAACATTCGCTGACTGACTGCATAACCAGGCGGTTTCGTATATCAGTCACAACAAAATAGGATAGTTCGCATGCTGACCTTGGATGTCGACGCGGTGAGAGCGTTTATCACCATCTCCGATTTAAAAAGTTTCTCACGAGCGGCTGAAGAATTAGGCACCACTCAGGGAGCGCTGAGTGTGAAACTCAAGCGGCTTGAAGAAAAACTAGGGCAGCGCCTGATTGAGCGCACACCGCGGCAGGTTAGGCTCTCTTTGAAAGGTGAGCTTTTCATTGAGCCTGCACGAGATTTCCTTAAAGCGCATGAGCGAGCGATTGCCAGCCTGTCAACGGTGAGCCGACGGTTTACGCTGGGGATCGCCCATGATGTGATGGGGCCGGAGATGCCTAGCCTTTTGTCTAAGCTGAAGGCTATCGACCCCACGTTACTGATTGAAGTACGCTTCGATAGTACAAGGGAACTGCTGGAGGCGTCGGACAATGGGTTGCTCGATGTTGTTATCGCGCGTAGTGAAGATAATAGGCAGAGTGGCACCCTATTATGTGCTGAGGATTTTGGTTGGTACGCGGCTCCGAGTTTTGAGCATGATGTGAATGAGCCTTTGCCACTCGCGAGTCTTTCCCCTAGTTGCAAAGAGAGAGCACCGGCCAAACACGCGTTAGAGCAAGCGTCTCTGCCTTGGATAGAAGTTTTTATTGGCGGTGGCGCGCCGGCTGTGATTGCGGCGATATCCGCCGGATTTGCTGTTGGTGTGTTCGCTCGCCGGCTAGCGCCAGTCGGACTCATTGATGTTGGGGCTAAGTATGGTCTGCCTGAACTACCGGCGGCGTCTATTGCGGTTTACTCTTCTCTATCGGATAGCCGAACGCGAGAAGTACTCAAGGCTATCGTTAGTGAATTTAATCAGCGGCGGCAATAAGAGACATTTATCGATTATCAAAGAAAACCGCCTTCTACTATTAAGAAGGCGGCGAGTGTTGGCTTATTGTTCAGCGCCGGTCTTTTCGGCAACCGATCGCGACGCATACAGCGGTTTACGCAGGCGTTGTGCCAGAATAACGCCAAAGAGTGTGACGCCACCCCCGATCAGATGGTAGCTGTGCAGCTGTTCATGCAAGAACAGCACGGCAATAATGGCCGTAAAGATTGGCGACAGATTCATAAAGATCGATGTCGTATTGGCCCCCAGATGATGCATCCCTTTAATCCACAAGAACGGCGCAATAATAGACGCTGGGATCCCGGCAAATAAAACTAACGGAATATTCTGTGCATTAAGATGGACATCTTGTGTCATCAAGAAATTAGGCAACAGCAGTAGTACGCCGAACATAATCTGCACGTATAGCGATTGCCAGTTAGGCAATGGTATTGACCATTTCTTGGTCAGTACGCCATATAAGGCGTAAGCGGCGGAGGCAACAAGCATCATGGCTTCTCCGTGACCAATGCCGTGCTGCAATAACTGACCTGGATCGCCTGCGCTAATCAACCATATCAACCCGCCTAAAGATAATATGCCTCCGACGGCGATGCCGACTGTCGGCACGACACTTAGCACAACGAGGCTAATTAATACCGTCAACAACGGGATAAGCGATGTCAAAATACCGATAAAGAGTGCGCTAACGGTATGCGCAGCGTAGTAGGCCAGGCTTTGGAATAACACCATGCCTAACAAACCAAGTACTAATAACTTCCACCAGTATTTTTTGACCTCTTTTACGTTACGCAGCAATCCCGGCAGCACAAAAGGTGTCAGAGTTATCAAGGCCAACAGCCAACGATAGAAAGAGATAGCGGCGGGATCGATAGCGCCGGCTGATGCTTTACTGACCACTGCATTGATTGACCAGATCAATACCGCCAGCAGAGGGAAGAGAAAATTCATTAGTGATTCGTCCAAGTATAAATAATGACGCTAGTGTACCTTTGTCGTATTTGTTGTATATAGTGATAAACAGACAAAAACAGGCGACATTCTGACATTTTTAATCGTCATATACACGAGAATTACAGAACTAATGACTCCAGAGCGATCCTTTTCACAACCGCCAACACAAGCGCCAAAAACACTGCTATTTCGTGACGAAACGATCAGTGCCAATACTGAGTATGCTGAACATTGCCATAACTGGAGTCAGATCATTTGTATCAAATCTGGCGTGATGTCGATGACCGTCGCGGGGCAGCGATATCTTGCCCCCAGTGAATTGGCAATTTGGATACCGGCGGGAATTAAGCACTCTAGCCACAACCGTAAATCTACGCGTTTTTGCGCATTAGATATCTCCGCCGAGTTAAGCCTTGGTTTGCCTGTTGAACCCTGCATATTGACGCCAACACCCATCTTTAATGCGATTGCAGATGATTGCTTTGCCCGTAATATGCACGAACCGCAAACCGAGGCAGACCTACGTTTATGTCAGGTGCTGTTAGATCAAATTCTGCTATCACCGTGTCAAAGCAACTATCTGCCGGGTTCTGAGGACAAGCTCTTGGCACCTATATTAGAGGCTCTTGAGAAAGAACCGGCTAACAATATGCCTTTGGCACAATGGGCCAGCCAGATCTACACCACTGAACGGACATTAGCGCGCCGCTTCCAGCAGCAGCTCGGTATGGGATTTAGCGAATGGCGGCAGCGGCTGAGATTTCTGTATGCGATTTCTCTACTAGAGCAAGGAAAAACGGTACAACAAGTCGCTTTGGATGTTGGCTATAGCTCCTCGTCGGCCTTTATCGCCATGTTTGTGCAACTCTCTGGCACAACGCCCCAGCGTTATTTACAACAGAAGTAAGGTTTAGGACCTTGACCCAACGCCAATTATTTCGGGCATAACCGGGGTAATTCATGCCAGAATACTGGCCTCTCTATTTTCGATTCGTTTCTAACTTTTTGTTCCTAACTTCTGCTGGCGGAGAACAACGTGAAAATCCTGGTTGATGAAAATATGCCTTATGCGGTCGAGCTGTTTAGCCGATTGGGCGAGGTTCAAGCTGTGCCTGGACGCCCAATCCCGCAAGATGCGCTGACCACGGCGGATGCCCTGATGGTGCGTTCTGTCACCAAAGTGAATGAAGGTTTACTGAGTGGAACGCCAGTAAAATTCGTTGGTACCGCGACGGCAGGGACCGATCACGTTGACGATCAATGGCTGGCGCAGCAAGGACTGGGTTTCTCAGCGGCACCTGGCTGTAATGCCATTGCTGTGGTGGAATATGTTTTCTCGGCGCTGTTGATTTTGGCCCAGCGCGATGGTTTCCAACTGCGTGACAAAACCGTGGGGATTATCGGTGTCGGTAATGTGGGTTCCCGTCTGAATGCGCGCCTGAATGCCTTGGGGGTACGCACATTGCTGTGTGATCCACCGCGAGCCGATCGTGGTGATGCCGGGGAATTTTGGCCGTTAGAAAAGCTGGTGGCCGAAGCTGATGTACTGACCTTCCATACGCCATTAAATGTTGACGGCCCTTATCGTTCGCATCATCTGGCGGATGCTAAATTGCTGGATGCATTGCCGGAAGGCCGTATTTTGATCAACGCCTGTCGTGGCGAAGTGGTCGATAACGCGGCGCTGTTGGCTGCGCTTAACGGGCCGAAAAAACTGACTGCTGTTCTCGACGTTTGGGAGCCAGAGCCAGCATTGTCACTGGAGTTGCTCGAAAAAGTCGCTATCGGTACCGCACACATTGCTGGCTACAGCCTGGAAGGTAAAGCGCGTGGAACCACGCAAGTCTTTGAAGCATTTAGCCAGTTTATCGGCCAGCCGCAGCAGGTGCCGCTGGATACACTGTTACCACCACCAGAATTTGCTGAAGTGACGCTACGCGGTGAACTGAGCGAAGCGAAACTGCTACGTCTTATCCACTTAGTGTATGATGTGCGCCGCGACGATGCGCCATTACGTCGGGTTGCCGCCATAGCAGGTGAGTTTGACCGACTACGTAAGTTCTACGAAGAACGTCGCGAATGGTCATCGCTGCGGGTGAACTGTGATAACCAGGCCACTGTCGAGTTACTGCAACAACTCGGTTTTACGAGTCAGTTATCTTAAGTTCGCGTTAAGCATTCGCTGCCATACTCTTTTCTGTCAGATTCTTTGCTGTCAGATTCTTGGCCGCCATGCTTTGGCGACGAACGGGCCTAATCAATACATCCATTTTTGTGGGCGGTGAATAATCGCCCCTTTGCATTTTGTCTTACCATTTTCTGGAGAATACCAACATGTCTGATGGCTGGAATATCGCACTGCTCGGTGCCACGGGTGCCGTGGGTGATGCGTTACTGGAACTGCTGGCTGAACGTCAGTTCCCGGTTGGTGAACTTTTCCCTTTAGCTAGCGAACGTAGCGCAGGTCAAACGATCCGTTATAACGGCAAAAGCCTGCGCGTACAGGATGCGAGCGATTTCGATTGGTCACAGGTGCAGTTGGCATTCTTTGTCGCCGGAGCTGAAGCTTCAGCCAAATATGCCGAAGAAGCGGCCAGTCAAGGCTGCCTGGTCATTGACAGCAGCGGCCTGTTCGCACTGGAAAACGACGTACCGCTGGTAGTACCTGGCGTTAACCCGGATGCATTATCCCACTACCGTAATCGCAATATCGTTGCGGTAGCTGATAGCCTGACCAGCCAGTTGCTGACGGCAATTAAGCCTTTGACCGAACAAGCGGGTCTGGCGCGTTTGCATGTGACATCGTTGCTGTCTGTCTCTGCTTTAGGCAAAGCAGCGGTGGATGATTTGGCGGGCCAAAGTGCACGCTTGCTCAACGGTATCCCTGCTGAAGAGGGCATTTTTAGCAAGCAATTGGCATTTAACTTGCTTCCACTGTTGAGCGACAACGAAGGCAGCGTGAAAGAAGAGCGCCGCTTGGTGGATCAGGTGCGTAAAGTACTGCAAGATGATGGGTTGCCAATATCGGTTTCTTGTGTGCAATCGCCGGTATTTTACGGCCATGCGCAGGTCGTTCATCTGGAAGGGTTACGTCCATTATCTGCCGAAGAAGCGCGTACTGAGCTAGAGCAGATTGACGATATTATCCTCAGCGAAGAAGATGATTTCCCAACGCAGGTCAGCGATGCGTCTGGTAATGCGTCATTGAGTATTGGCTGCTTGCGTAATGATTATGGCATCCCTGAATTACTGCAATTCTGGTCAGTTGCCGACAACGTGCGTTTTGGTGGTGCGTTGATGGCGGTTGAAACCGCTGAGAAATTGATTCAGGAGTATTGGTACTAATGTCAGTTGAGTTAACCCCTGAGGATATGGCAGCACCCGGCGTGAGCCGTATCGCATTAGGGATTGAATATGATGGCAGCCACTATTATGGCTGGCAGCGTCAGCAGGAAGTTGCCAGCGTGCAGGCCTGTTTGGAACAGGCCTTAAGCCGAGTTGCTGATACGCCAATTACTGTCCAGTGCGCGGGACGTACAGATGCGGGCGTCAGTGCTACAGGTCAAGTGGTGCATTTTGATACGCCGGTTAAGCGTAAAGATGCGGCGTGGACGATGGGAGTGAACACCCATCTGCCAAAAGATATCGGCGTGCGTTGGGTGAAAGACGTGCCGCATGATTTTCATGCGCGTTTTACCGCAACGGCGCGTCGCTATCGTTATGTTATCTACAACCATCGCTATCGTCCGGCGATCCTCAGTTCGGGGATCACGCATGTACACATGCCGTTGGATGTTGAAAAGATGCAACGAGCAGGGCAGGCATTGCTAGGCGAGAACGATTTCACCTCGTTTCGTGCTGTGCAGTGCCAGTCGCGCACGCCTTGGCGTTATATGATGCATTTGCAGGTTAGCCGCCACGGCAACTACGTGGTGGTGGATATTAAAGCCAATGCATTTGTCCATCATATGGTGCGTAATATCGTGGGGAGTTTGGTAGAAGTTGGGGCAGGGAATCAGTCGGAGAACTGGATGGCCGAATTGCTGGCGGCGAAAGACAGGAATTTAGCCGCAGCGACCGCGAAAGCAGAGGGATTGTATTTAGTCTCGGTGGACTATCCAGAGAAATTTGCGTTGCCTAAGGTGAGCCTTGGCCCGCTATTTCTTGCCGATTAAGCCACTTTTTAAACGAATAGTGTTTTTAAATTAATGCTGCTTTAAAACGTAAATCGACTAATAACCGAACGGTTAATACAACTAGCCAATAGGATAATTAAACCCCATGGATTACATCCACTTCATTATCGATTTTATCTTGCATATTGATGTACATCTCGCCGAACTGGTCGCTCAGTATGGCGTTTGGATTTACGCTATTTTATTCCTGATTCTATTTTGTGAAACTGGACTGGTGGTTACGCCATTCTTACCGGGCGATTCGTTATTATTTGTAGCAGGTGCATTAGCCGCAACGAGCAGTAATCTTGATGTACATATGATGGTGTTTTTGATGGTTGTTGCAGCTGTCTTGGGGGATGCGGTGAACTACACTATTGGTCGCCTGTTTGGCGATCGTTTGTTTGGCAATCCGAATTCCAAAATATTTCGTCGTAGTTATTTAGAGCAAACTCATAAGTTTTACGAGAAACATGGCGGTAAAACGATTATTCTGGCGCGCTTTGTGCCAATCGTTCGTACCTTCGCGCCGTTTGTTGCCGGAATGGGACGGATGTCTTATAAGCACTTTGCCGTCTTTAATGTGATTGGGGCGCTATTCTGGGTGCTGTTACTGACTTACGCTGGCTACCTGTTTGGTAATCTCGATGTCGTAAAGAACAATCTGAAATATGTGATTCTGGCGATTATCGTGATATCGGTACTGCCAGCTGTGATTGAGGTTTTACGTCACCGCTTCGCGGCAGCTAAAAGCAAGGCGCAATAAGCATCACTTTGACGATAGCGTCAGAGTGAAAACATGAAAATGTTAAATATACAGACATTAAACCTATAGACCTGATTCATTTTTTTGTCCACAGCGTCGGGCTGTTATGGTTTAATGAGCGGCATTTATGGTCTGTTCCTGCGAACAACCCGTCTGTTCCAGATTTTTCGTCATCAGTCGATGCGCGTAAAATCTGGTGTATTGGGTAGGTTTCCAGGGGACTTGTTACAGCATGAACAGCGAACTGGCTTATGCCAGGTTCAAACAGAAAGGTCATCGATGAGCTGGATTGAACGAATTCTTAATAAAAGCAACGTTTCGCAAACCCGTAAGGCGAGCATTCCTGAAGGCGTCTGGACGAAATGTGGTAGTTGCGGTCAGGTGCTTTACCGCGCAGAGCTGGAACGTAACCTGATGGTTTGTCCGAAATGTGATCACCATATGCGTATGTCTTCGCGTATGCGTCTGTTCACATTCCTGGATGAGGGCAGCGAAGTTGAATTGGGTAGCGAACTTGAGCCAAAAGACGTGCTTAAGTTTAAAGACTCGAAAAAATATAAAGATCGCATTTCCGCGGCTCAGAAAGAAACCGACGAAAAAGATGCGCTGGTGGTAATGAAAGGCACCTTATACGGTATGCCGATTGTTGTTGCTGCTTTCGAGTTCTCCTTTATGGGCGGCTCAATGGGTTCTGTTGTTGGTGCTCGCTTTGTTCGCGCCGTCGAACAAGCGTTGGAAGACAACTGCCCGCTAGTTTGTTTCTCTGCCAGTGGCGGTGCGCGTATGCAAGAAGCACTGATGTCGCTGATGCAGATGGCGAAAACCAGTGCGGCTCTGGCCAAACTGCAAGAGCGTGGCCTGCCTTATATCTCCGTACTGACCGACCCAACCATGGGGGGCGTATCGGCGAGTCTGGCAATGCTGGGTGATATCAACGTGGCTGAACCTAAAGCTTTGATCGGCTTTGCGGGTCCGCGTGTTATCGAGCAAACCGTTCGCGAAAAACTGCCTGCTGGTTTCCAGCGCAGTGAGTTCCTGATCGAGAAAGGGGCGATTGATATGATTGTTCGTCGTCCTGAGCTGCGTAATAAACTGGGTAGCGTACTGTCGAAATTGACTGGCCGCCCAGAGCCGAAGGTAGTGGAAATTTCACCAGCCCCGGATAGTGCAGCTGATAATCATCAAGATGCGTAATCTACGCAGCCTGTATTTGCATTAAAAGCGGCGATTTCGCTGCCTCAACGCCGTGCCATTCTCGGCACGGCGTCAAAACAGGCTGTTCTGACAAAAGGACATCGCCCGTTTGTCAAAGTTTGGTGATGCTTTGTTTATTTCTTAAAGCCTAAACTGGGTAGCGTAACTTATGCAAAATCAACCTACTCCTCAAGCCACGTCGCCTTTGGCCACGTGGCTTCGTTATCTTGAAAATCTGCATTCTCAAGTCATCAATCTCGGGCTGGATCGCGTTAGCGCCGTAGCCAAAAAGCTGGATTTGCTCGCTCCTGCACCTCAAGTGTTCACCGTTGCCGGGACTAACGGCAAAGGGACAACCTGCCGCACACTCGAAGCTATCCTTCTGGCCGCCGGTTTTCGCGTGGGTGTTTATAGTTCACCGCATCTGGTGCGTTTTACCGAGAGAGTCAGAATTCAAGGTCAGGAATTAAGTGAGGCCGAGCACAGCAGTGCTTTTGCCCTGCTTGAACAGGGAAGAGGGGAGTTCTCTCTGACCTATTTTGAATACGCTACACTGTCTGCGTTACAACTATTTAAACAGGCTAGTCTGGATGTCGTGATCCTCGAAGTTGGGTTAGGCGGTCGGTTAGATGCCACCAATATCGTTGATGCCAATATTGCCGTAGTGACTAGCATTGCGCTGGATCATACCGATTTATTGGGTAAGGATCGCGAAAGCATTGGCCGTGAAAAAGCGGGTATTTTCCGCGCTGGCCGACCTGCGGTCGTCGGTGACCCGGATATGCCAGTCTCTATCGCCACAGTAGCCGAAGAAAAAGGTGCAAACTTGCGGCGCTTCGGCGTGCAGTGGCGCTACAGCCAAAACAATGACCAATGGCGTTGGGAGTGTGACATCTCGGCTTCTGAGGCGCGCATACTAAGCGATTTGCCTCTTCCTAATGTTCCATTGGCTAATGCGGCTACCGCACTTGCTGCGTTGCACTATTCTGAATTGAATATTAGTGACGAGGCTATCCGAGAAGGATTACGCCAGGCACAACTCCCTGGACGTTTCCAAACGGTCAGTACCTCGCCTAGACTGATTCTCGATGTGGCGCATAATCCCCATGCGGCGGCTTATTTGGCCGAACGTTTGGCGGCGTTGCCAAAACAAGGCGGGAAAGTGCGTGCGGTAGTCGGGATGTTATCTGATAAAGATATCGCGGGTACCTTGTCTACTCTCAAGGGGCAGATTGATCTGTGGTATTGCGCGCCATTAGACGGGCCGCGCGGGGCAGATGTTGCGCAGTTGGCACAACATCTGGAAAACTGCTATCAATTTGATGATGTACTGAGTGCCTGGCAACAGGCGATGCAGGATGCTGATAGTCAGGATATTGTGATTGTTTGCGGATCTTTTCACACGGTAGCGCAGGTTATGGCTGCAATAGATACGGGGAATACCAGTGGCAAGTAAGTTTCAAAATCGTCTGGTGGGTACCGTAATTTTGGTGGCGCTGGGCGTCATCATTTTGCCAGGATTACTGGACGGCAAAAAAAAGCATTATGAAGATGAATTTGCGTCAATACCTTTAGTGCCAAAGCCGGGTGATCCTCACGAGCAAGATGCATCGGGGTCTGTGACACAATCTCTACCGGCACAGCCGCCTGAAGGAGCCAAAGAGGCGATTAACGCGGGTAATCCTGCGGCATCAACCACGGCGCCAGCAAATGGTGCTGATGACGTTGATGATGCGCCTGACGATAGCCAGAACGCCTCAACGCAAGCTCCGCCAGCGGTGACGACATCTCGCCAAACGCAATCTAAACCGGTCACACCACCGAAGCATACAGAGCAGAAAACAGCGGATGCCAAAGCTGCTGATACTCGTGCTGCGCAAAACCGTTTGGCGGCCGAGCAGAAAGCGGCGGAGCAAAAAGCCGCCCAACAGCGTTTGGCTGAGCAGAAAGCAGCGGAACAAAAAGCGGCGAAGCAGCAGCGTTTAGTTGAACAGCGTATCGCTGAGCAGCAAAAGATTGAGGAGCAGAAACTTAAGGCTGCACAAGCTCAATCTACTGCGCAAAGTAAACCTCAAGCGGAAAAACCGCAGCAGCAGGAAAAAACGCAGCCAGAAAAAGCGCCGGCAGGACAGGCTTACATTGTACAACTCGGTGCGCTGAAGAACGCCACGAGAGCCACGGAAATTGTTGCCAAGCTGCGTTTATCAGGTTTCCGTGCTTATACGGTGCCATCAACACCGGTACAAGGCGAGATAACCCGCGTGTTTGTCGGTCCAGAAGCCAACAAGCAAAAACTGGAAGCCTCACTACCAGAGTTGCAGAGTCAGAGCGGTTTGAATGGTGGGTTGATACGCGCCTATAACGCAGCTCACTAATCCCCGTCATCCTTCGAGATGCAGGGGCGTTGGCTGCCCTTACTTGCCCCAGTCACTTAGTTATCTAAGCTCCTGGGGAGGCGTTCGGTTGCCGCCTACCTGCCTCTCGAATGCTATAGGGGATTTCCCCGTTATTTTTCGAGATGCAGGGTCGTTGGCTGTCCTTAGTTGCCCCAGTCACTTAGTTATCTAAGCTCCTGGGGACTTTTGCGTTCGTAGGGGGGGAACATAAGTTAATCAGGGCACAACTTTTTGTGCCCTTTTTTCGTAAGAAGCAAGAGGTCATGTTTCTTATGTTTTTGCGGCGATTGATGTTTTTTTCATCGTCATTATTAATTTCTACAACCGGCAGATTTCCGCTACGCAAACGTTTTCTTTTTCTGTTAGAATTCGCCGCGAATCGGATGCCGGGAGGCGATTTTGCACTTAAGGACTGTTAAGGATTAAGTTGCTCAGTCGTTTTTTACTGGAATAAGTCATGGTCTGGATTGATTACGTCATTATTGCGGTTATCGGGTTTTCTGCATTAGTCAGCCTGATACGGGGCTTTGTTCGCGAGGCTTTATCACTGGTAACCTGGGGCTGTGCCTTTTTTGTTGCCAGTCATTATTACAGTTACCTCGCCATCTATTTCACGCGTTTCGAAGATGAAGTCGTTCGAAACGGGATCGCCATCGCCATCTTGTTCATCGCGACGTTGATCGTAGGTGCGATTGTGAACTATGTGATTGGGTCGTTAGTAGAACGTACCGGATTATCTGGCACCGATAGGGTGTTAGGGGTGTGTTTCGGCGCACTGCGCGGCGTGTTGATCGTATCAGCACTGCTGTTCTTCCTGGATACGTTTACTGGCTTTTCACAAAGTGAAGACTGGAAACAGTCGCAATTGATCCCGCAGTTTAGTTATATCATCAGGTGGTTCTTTGACTACCTGCAGAGCACGTCGAGTTTCTTGCCAAAGCATCTTTAGTTTTGGCAGCGCTGATGAGGAAAAGACAACATGTGCGGTATTGTCGGTATCGCCGGTTTTATGCCGGTAAACCAGTCGATTTATGACGCGTTAACGGTGTTACAACACCGTGGGCAGGATGCCGCAGGCATCGTCACCATTGATAGCAACAACCACTTCCGTCTGCGTAAGGCGAATGGCTTGGTGAAAGATGTATTCGAAGCTCGGCACATGCAACGTTTGCAGGGCAATATGGGCCTGGGTCATGTTCGCTATCCTACAGCTGGTAGTTCCAGCGCTTCCGAGGCACAACCGTTTTATGTCAACTCACCGTTTGGGATCACCTTGGCCCACAACGGTAATCTGACCAATGCGCATGAATTAAGAGACACGCTGTTTGAAGGGGCGCGTCGCCACGTTAATACCTCTTCAGATTCAGAAGTCCTGCTGAATATTCTGGCCAGTGAGCTAGATCGTTTCCAGCATTACCCGCTGGAAGCTGACAACATCTTCGCTGCTGTTTCAGCAGTTAATCTGAAGATTCGCGGTGCTTACGCGTGTGTGGCGATGATTATCGGTCACGGCATGTTGGCCTTCCGCGACCCGCACGGTATTCGCCCGCTGGTTATTGGCAAACGCCAATTGGCCGACGGTCGCAATGAATATATGGTGGCGTCTGAGAGCGTGGCGTTAGATACGCTGGGCTTTGAATTCCTGCGTGATGTTGCACCAGGTGAAGCCGTCTATGTGACAGAGCAAGGGCAATTGTTCACGCGTATGTGCGCTGAGAACCCGCAATATAACCCTTGCCTGTTCGAGTTTGTCTATTTTGCCCGTCCAGACTCTTTCATCGATAAAATTTCTGTCTACAGCGCACGTCGCCGGATGGGACAGAAATTAGGTGCTAAAATCGCCCGTGATTGGGAAGATTTGGACATTGATGTCGTGATCCCTATTCCAGAAACGTCTTGTGATATCGCACTCGAAATCGCCCGTATTCTGGATAAGCCTTATCGTCAGGGCTTTGTGAAGAACCGCTATGTCGGCCGTACTTTTATCATGCCTGGTCAACAGGAGCGCCGTAAGTCGGTGCGCCGCAAACTCAATGCTAACCGCGCTGAGTTCCGTGATAAAAACGTATTGCTGGTTGATGACTCAATTGTACGTGGTACCACGTCACAACAGATCGTCGAGATGGCGCGTGAAGCCGGTGCTAAACGCGTTTATCTGGCTTCAGCGGCACCAGAAGTGCGTTTCCCGAATGTTTACGGTATCGATATGCCTAGCGCTAATGAGCTAATTGCTCATGGTCGCGAAGTGAGTGAAATCAACCAAATCATCGGTGCAGATGCATTAATCTTCCAGAATCTTGGCGATCTGATTGAAGCGGTACAAGAAGAAAACCCAGATATTGAGCAGTTTGAATGTTCGGTATTTGACGGTATCTATGTCACTAAAGACGTCAATCAAGATTACTTGGAATACCTCGAAGCACTGCGCAACGACGATGCGCAGGCTTTGCGTGGCCAGCAAGAAGCTGAAAATCTAGAAATCCATAACGAGGGCTAACCCCTCGCGTGCTTACGCTGGCAACTTGTCAGCGTAAGCACATCCTTCATTGTTATGATTATCCCCACCTTTCCCCGCTGCTTGGCTTGCTAATGCGCTATCATTACGGCAAAGTCACCCCCAATTATTTTTTAGGTTGTCACGCAGGTCACGACCCATTCAGAGGTAGTTTTTATGAAACGACTTATTGTCGGGATCTCCGGCGCGAGCGGCGCAATTTACGGCGTTCGTCTGCTACAGGTTTTACGTGACGTAGAGGGAATAGAAACACATCTGGTGTTGAGTAATGCCGCGCGGCAAACGCTGGCGCTAGAAACCGATTTCCCGTTGCGTGATGTCCAGGCGCTAGCCGACGTTGTGCACGACACGCGTGATATTGCCGCCAGCATCTCCTCCGGTTCTTTTAAGACTGATGGCATGGTTATTTTGCCGTGTTCAATTAAAACCCTTTCAGGCATCGTCAATAGTTATACCGACGGGTTGATTACCCGCGCAGCGGATGTCGTGCTCAAAGAGCGTCGTCGCCTGGTACTGTGCGTGCGGGAAACGCCGCTGCACTTAGGGCATTTGCGGTTGATGACTCAAGCCGCGGAATTAGGGGCCATTATTATGCCACCGGTTCCGGCTTTCTATCATCGGCCGACCAGCGTTGAAGAGGTGATTGACCAAACGGTTAACCGGGTCATTGACCAATTTGATATTGAACTGCCAAAAGATTTATTTGTTCGTTGGCAGGGCAGTCACTAGACCAAGTTTGCTAAAGATGCCCCAAAATTGTTCAGAAATGATAGCGGTGCACCAAAAGTGATCTTGTTTGGTTTTATCTTGGTGCAATTTTTAGCATGCTAGCGCCACAACACCTTCAGCTGACTGATTTTCTGAGCGAATTTTGTGCAGATAATCTTTTGGCTGAGCATTTGCTGCGCAATGGCGAAAAAGCGGCATGAAAGCTGCATAATATTTGCATAAGTGCTGCATAGCGTGAATCAATGCAAGGCATTACTAGATATCTTGCAGGGTAGTGCAATCAGAGGTCGCCAATATAAAACGGCGGCTCACAATAAAAGTTGCTTAGGCAACATAAAAAACAAACGACAACACATAACCAATGGCTGAGGGTAATTTATGAGAAAATTGTTCAAGGTTCTTCCTCTGGTATTAGCGATGACCAGCGTTAGTGCTTTTGCCGCTGCGCCAAAAGACATCAAAATCGGTACAGATCCAACTTATGCACCTTTCGAGTCTAAAAACTCTTCCGGCAAATTAGTCGGTTTTGATATCGATTTGGCTAACGAGATGTGTAAACGTGCTGAAATCAAATGCACCTTCGTTGAAGGCGATTTTGACTCGCTGATCCCGTCTCTGAAATCGAAGAAAATTGACGCCATTATTTCCTCGTTGTCGATTACGCCAAAACGTGAAGAAGAAATTAGCTTCACCGAAAAACTCTATGCGGCTAATGCCCGTTTAATTGCGCCAAAAGGTTCCAAAATTGTCCCAACTCTGGATGGCCTGAAAGGTAAAAACGTTGGCGTGCTGCAAGGTTCAACGCAAGAAGCTTACGCTAACGCTAACTGGCAGCCAAAAGGCATCAACGTTGTGCCTTACCAGAACCAAGACCTGATTTACGCTGACCTGGCGTCCGGTCGTCTGGATGCGGCGTTCCAAGATGAAGTGGCGGGGAGCGAAGGTTTCCTTAAACAACCTAACGGTAAAGACTATGCATTCGCCGGTCCTGCTGTGAAGGATGACACTTTCTTTGGCGTGGGCACGGGTATGGGCTTGCGTAAAGATGATACCGAGCTGAAAGCCGCGCTGGATAAGGCATTTGACTCAATCCGTAAAGATGGTACTTACGACAAACTGGCCAAGAAGTATTTCGATTTTGATGTATACGGCGGTTAATGTTTTGCCTGTGTGCAGGTAACGTTTTCTTCACTCAGTAAGTGGTGGCCTGTGCCAATAGGGACAGGCCACGTTTAGTGAAGCCCCATACGCTTGCACAACAGCGTCCGATTTACTGCTAAGACAGGACAAGACCATGTTTTATGGCTATTCCCACGTAATTATTCAGGGAACCCTTGTTACCCTGGAGTTGGCGCTTTCCTCGGTGCTGCTTGCCGTGGTGATTGGGCTTATCGGCGCAGGCGGGAAACTGTCTAAAAACCGTATAATTTCCAGCGTCTTTACCGGTTACACGACGTTAATTCGTGGCGTTCCCGATTTGGTGTTAATGCTGCTGATTTTTTATGGATTGCAGATCGCGTTAAACAACGTGACTGAATTCCTTGGAATGAGTCAAATAGATATTGATCCACTCAGCGCGGGGATTATCACGCTGGGCTTTATCTACGGCGCTTATTTTACCGAAACATTTCGCGGTGCGTTTTTGGCGGTACCTCGCGGTCAAATCGAAGCGGCTGTGGCCTATGGCTTTAGCCATGCACAAATTTTCCGCCGCATTTTGTTCCCGGCGATGATGCGCTATGCCTTACCAGGCATTGCCAATAACTGGCAAGTGGTGTTGAAGGCGACGGCGTTGGTCTCATTACTGGGGCTGGAAGATGTGGTTAAGGCGACGCAACTGGCGGGCAAGGGCACTTACCAACCGTTCTATTTTGCTATCGTCGCAGGGGTGATTTATTTGGTGTTTACCACGGTATCCAACGGTGTGCTTTTATGGCTTAACCGTCGCTATTCGCTGGGCGTGAAGAGGTCTGAGCTATGATGGATATCCTGCACCAATATGGTATGTCGTTACTGTGGAGCGATGGCTATCGCTTTACCGGGTTGGCGGTCACGCTGTGGCTGTTAGTCAGCTCAGTGGTGATGGGCGGTTTGATGGCGATCCCTTTGGCCGTCGGGCGAGTGTCCTCTAATCGCGCCATTCGCCTGCCTATCTGGCTGTTCACTTACGTATTTCGTGGTACGCCGCTGTATGTACAGTTGCTGGTGTTTTATTCCGGTATGTATAGCTTGGAAATTGTTCGTCAGACCGATTTCCTCAATGCATTTTTCCGCAGCGGTCTGAACTGTACTATTTTAGCGTTGACGCTTAACACCTGTGCTTATACGACCGAGGTTTTTGCCGGTGCAATTCGCGCGGTACCGCATGGTGAGATTGAAGCCGCAAATGCTTATGGTTTCTCACGCTTCAAGCTATATACCTGCATCATTTTGCCTTCGGCACTGCGCACGGCGTTGCCTGCTTACAGTAATGAAGTGATCCTGATGCTGCACTCGACGTCGCTGGCCTTTACGGCAACGGTGCCGGATATCTTGAAAGTGGCCCGTGATATTAACTCTGCGACTTATCAGCCGTTCTATGCCTTTGGCATTGCGGCGGTGATTTACCTGGTCATTTCTTTTGTGTTGATCAGTTTGTTCCGCAAGGCGGAAAAACGCTGGCTGGCGCATATTAAGCCGCAATCCAGTCATTAACCGTGAAAACTATAAAACTGTAAACCTGTGCGGGAAACAACATGGCAGAGCATAAATTAGCAGTCATTGATCTACATAAAAACTACGGTGAACACGAAGTGCTGAAAGGCGTTTCCTTGCAAGCTAATGCGGGCGATGTCATCAGTATTATCGGTTCATCGGGTTCGGGTAAAAGTACGTTTTTACGCTGCATCAACTTTCTTGAAAAGCCGAGCGAAGGCTCGATCAGCGTAAATAATCAGGATATCCGTATGGTGCGTGATACCGACGGACAGCTGAAAGTTTTCGACAAAAAACAGCTGCAACTGTTGCGTACTAAACTGACGATGGTTTTCCAGCATTTCAATTTGTGGAGCCATATGACAGTGTTGGAGAACGTGATGGAAGCGCCTATTCAGGTGCTTGGCCTGAGTAAAGCGGAAGCCAAAGAGCGTGCGGTGCGTTATCTCGATAAAGTCGGCATCGATGAGCGTGCGCGGGCTAAATATCCGGTAAACCTCTCCGGTGGTCAGCAACAACGTGTGTCTATTGCACGTGCGTTGGCGATGGAACCCGAGGTGCTGTTATTCGATGAGCCAACCTCGGCGCTGGACCCTGAGCTGGTGGGCGAAGTGCTGCGTATTATGCAAAAGCTTGCCGAAGAAGGGAAAACCATGGTGGTGGTGACGCACGAGATGGAGTTTGCTCGTCACGTGTCTAACCATGTCATTTTCCTACACCAAGGCAAAATCGAAGAACAAGGTCACCCTAGTGACGTGTTCGGCAGCCCGAAAAGCGCGCGTTTACAGCAGTTCCTGTCTGGCGCGCTGAAATAAGCGTTTTACACTTTTGATGAAGAAAAAGGTCGCCGAGATTGGCGGCCTTTTTTATATTCAATCTTCTGGTCTATTTATATTTTTCTGCCAGTAATGACGGGATATTTTCACCTTCGGCAATAGGTATTGATTGATTCACTAAGCTCGGATACTGGGCGGTAAGATAAGCGCCTATCTCTGCTTTGCTACCCATTTCAATAAAGATAACGGGCCCGAGTGAGAGCTCTTCGATCATCAAGGCTAAATCTTCTGCAATATCATGATATTCCGACTGATTTAAAGCGTGCGCGTGCTTATTTTTCTCCGGCATATCGACAAGGATACAGCGATAGTTTGCGATCAATGGCTCAATATATTGATCGACATCTGTCCGATTAGCCCGTCCCTTACCAACAAACATCATTACGGGTCCTTCACCACGATCGCGATAAGCATAGCGGGTTCCGTTGATACGGATTTGCTGCTGGTGATAAAGATCGGCGGTATCGAAAGCGCGAGCCAATAACGCAGAGTCTTCGAAAATCTGATAACGAGCAATCAATCCTTCTCGCAGCGTAAAGCGGATTGCGTAATCGCTATCGATAGTATGGCCGCTGCTAATGATTGTGTGGCGAAAACGACCCAGTGCGATCACCGTATCATCAGACTCAATGAGCCGATCGATGCTGAAGGCGTGTGGCTGGAAGTGTATCGGGAATGACGCCAGCCACTGTTTTACCTGAGTTTTCCCACGCAGCAGACCAACGGTAGATACTTGCAGCGTGCCATCGATATGCCACACGACATCTTCAGTCATGAGTGCGAGCGCGCCTGCAATATCACCACGAGAGAACGCCGCGAAATAGTTTTGGATCAGGGGCTGTGGTGAGAGAAGAACATTGTTTATTGCCATGATGAATTGTTCCTGAAATATAGGGGAGTGGGGGAAATAGCGGCGCGTCGCTATTTGAATTATCATTAATCACTTAATGCAAAACTACAGACAAAATCGGCAATAAGGTTTCCAAAAATAGAAAATATGGACTGGAATGATCTACGTTATTTCCTGAGCGTGACCCGCACAGGCAGTCTGACCGGCGCGGCGGCTGCGTTGCATGTCAGCCAATCAACGGTCTCGAGGCGAATTACTGCGTTGGAAGAGAGTCTCGGTACTCAACTGTTTGTTCGTCACGCGACCGGGTATTTTCTGACCGACCGGGGGCAGGATGTTTTACGCCGCGCTCAGGCGGTTGAAGACAGCATTATGGCGCTGGAAAAGGGATTAACGGGACTTGATAACAGTGCGAGCGGCGTTGTTAGATTGGCCACCGCCGAAACTTTGGCTGTCAGTTTGATTATTCCGGCCTTACCCGAGTTTTCCGCACGCTACCCACATCTGTGTTTAGAGATCATTACCAGTACGGATATGGTTGATTTACCCCGTTATGAGGCCGATCTGGCACTGCGTTTGGTACGCCCCTCGCATGGCAATCTGGTGATTCAAAAATTGGGATCAATGGCGTCTGCGGTATATGGATCTGTTGATTATCTGCGTCAGCATCCGCCAGAAGAAACTCCGCCCGTTGGCGGGCGTAGATTTGTGGTGTGGGATAAGTCCTTCGCTCATTTACCGAGTGCCACGTGGCTGGCAGAGCGGGCTTATGATCTCAATCCCGCATTGGTGACAACCAGCGTTGCGGCGCAATATGCGGCGGTAAAAGCGGGAATAGGCTTAGCGTTGCTGCCTTGTTTTTTAGCGGTAGAAAACGATGATTTGGTTCAAGTCATCCCATCTGAACAGGTATTTTCTGAGGATCTTTGGCTGGTGACTCAGGCTGATTTACGGCAATCACTACGTATTCGTGTAGTCGCCGAGTTTCTCAAGGTATTGTTAGCTCGGCATCAGTCAGCATTCTCTGACTTTGGTTAATAGGCGCATGAATCATTATCTGTTTATGCCAGCCGGCAAATTGGCTGGCATAAATCATCTCATGGCGACTCTCAGCCTTGCGTTTTCGCTGCCAACAGGCAGATTTGTTCGGTGAGCTCATAGGATTTGATAAATGAGTTCACCGGTAAGAATTCATATTTGGAATGGAAGTTGTGCGCACCGGTGAAGTAATTCGGCGTTAATAACCCTTTGGCCGACAGCGCGGCGCCGTCGGTGCCGCCACGCATTGGGATCACTTTTGGTTCAACGCCGATGGCTTCTAATCCGGCAAAAATCAGGTCAATCGCCCGGCGGTCTTCACCGATAGCGCTGCTGATGTTGCTGTAGATATCGCTAATACTTACCGCAACCTGCGCCGTAGGATATTGATCGGCAATTATCTTGGCAACGTGCTCAATCTTCTGCTTACGGGCGGCAAAACTGGCACTGTCGAAATCGCGAATGCTGACTTTTAGTTTTGCTCCTTGCTGATTGGCACTGATATCGTTAAACCACACATAACCTTCGCGGCCTTCGGTATTTTCTGGCGTTTCCTGCCGGTCAAAATGGCTGATAAAGTCATGCGCCATCAATAGCGGGTTGACCAGTACGTTTTTGGCCGACATTGGATGAGCAGTGACCCCGGTAAAGGTGATATCGGCGGAGGCGGCATTGAAGTTTTCATAGACGACTTCGCCCAGCTCACAACAGTCGATGGTATAGGCAAAATCGACGTCAAAGCGGCGTAGATCAAGCGCTTTGGCACCTCGCAGGCCAATCTCTTCATCGGGCACAAAGGCGACAACGATATCGCCATATTGCTGCTCGTCAGTCAGGTTTTCCAGCAGGGTCATCACGACGGTTACCGCAGCTTTATTATCTGCGCCAAGTACGCTGGTACCATCACCGAAAATAATATCCTGACCTTTATAAGGCAGGATTTCTGGCCGTTCTGCGGTGCGTAACCAAATATCCTCGGCTTTATTTAGACACAAATCCTCACCGGTGAATGGCAAGATTTGCGGGTGGATATGCGGGCTTAACCCAACATCGACGGTATCAATATGGGTGATAAAACCAATACGTGGCCCACCCATTTTTGTACCAGGCTTGCGAGCGGTCACCGTCGCATAATTATCAATTTCGATATCGACTAAGCCCAGCGTGTGTAACTCTTGCGCCAGCAGTGCGGCCATATCGTGCTGGCTTGGCGTGCTGGGTAAGGTTGTCGCGCTGGCATCACTTTGTGAAGAGATCGCCAGATAACGGAAGAAGCGGTCGGTGAGTTGTTTTGCGAGTGGTGTCGGCATCTTAGTTCTCTAAATAATATTTTTATATAGCGCGGAATATTGCCAAGTGTTGCTTGGATGTTAATCTATTTTTCTTCAGGTGTCTGATGAAATAAATCTATAAACATTCGCTGACAGGGAATAATGATGACAAGAAAAATAACAAAACTGAGCTTAGGGCTGCTGGCCTTAAGCATGATGGCAGGGGCGTCGGCAAAAACGCTGGTCTACTGTTCAGAAGGCTCGCCAGAGTTGTTCAACCCTCAACTCTATACCGCGGGAACCTCGGTTGATGCCAGTGCGGTACCTATCTATAACCGCTTGGTCGATTTCAAAGCAGGCACCACAGATCTTATCCCGAGTCTGGCGGAAAGTTGGGATATCAGCCCTGATGGCAAAACCTATACTTTTCATTTGCGCAAAGGGGTGAAGTTTCAGAGCAATAAACTTTTCACGCCAACCCGCGACTTCAATGCTGATGACGTGATTTTCTCGTTTATGCGCCAGAAGGATCCCAACAACCCTTACCACAACGTCTCTAACGGCACCTATCTCAATTTTAGTAGCCTGGATATGGCTAACTTGATCGGCAGCATCGATAAAGTGGATGATTATACGGTACGCTTCAATCTTTCCCGTCCTGAAGCACCATTTATCGCCGATCTTAGCTGGTATTTCGCCTCAATTTTATCCGCGCAATACGCAGATGCCATGCTTAAAGCCGGTACGCCGGAGAAGGTTGATTTGCAACCAATTGGTACCGGGCCATTTGAGCTGGTGCAGTACCAAAAAGATACCCGTATCTTGTATCAAGCCTTCCCTGAATATTGGCAGGGTAAATCCAAGATTGACCGCTTGGTGTATAGCATCACGCCAGATGCCTCAATACGTATGGCGAAGCTGGAGAAAAACGAGTGCCAGGTAATGCCATTCCCGAATCCGGCAGACCTCGATCGTTTACGCGCCAATAAAGACATTAACTTGATGAGTAAATCAGGGTTAAACACCGGATTCCTGTCATTCAATACTCAAAAGAAGCCGCTGGATAATGTGAAAGTGCGCCAGGCGCTGACTATGGCAATAAATAAAGCGGCGATTATTGATGCGGTATTTCATGGCACCGGCACGGTAGCTAAAAACCTGCTGCCACCGGGAGTATGGAGTGCAGATGATGCCATCGCTGACTACCCTTACTCGTCGGAAAAAGCCAAAGCCTTGTTAGCGGAAGCGGGTTACCCGAATGGTTTTGATATCGACCTGTGGGCAATGCCGGTACAACGGCCTTATAACCCTAATGCACGTCGTATGGCCGAGATGATTCAGGCAGACTGGGCGAAAATTGGCGTTAAAGCGCATATCATTAGCTATGAATGGGGCGAATACCAAACCCGTATCCGCAATGGTGAACATCAGGCCGCGCTGATGGGCTGGACCACAGCGAATGGCGACCCAGATAACTTCTTTGGCCCGCTGTTTACCTGTAAAGCAGCGCAAGGTGGTTCCAACTCAGCCAAATGGTGTTACCCGCCGTTTGATAAGTTGATCAGTGAAGCTAAAGAAACCACCGATCATCAAAAGCGTGTTGAGTTATATCAGCAAGCCCAACAAATGATGCACGATCAAGCGCCAGCGGTCATGATTGCCCACTCGACAATCTTTGAGCCTGTACGCAAAGAGGTCACCGGCTATGAAGTCGACCCGTTCGGGAAACATATTTTTTATCAAACCGATATAAAGTAGCCAGACCGGGCTTGGGGTGGTTTTTCAAGCAATGACCGTGCTTGATACGGTTTGGTAAAATCTTAGAATAGTGAATGTTTCGGTTTGCTCAAGTATAGCGATTACTTTGGCATTGTAGCCGAAACCGACCGAAGGGTTCAGGGCGGAACCCTTCGGCATCCCGCGACTTTTCAATGTGTGATACCGGATTCCAATTAGGCTATGTTTCAGGTGCCGCTGCGACAGGCGCAAATTTCATGGCTCCGCCATCCCTTCCTCGGATTCGAGCCAGCTCAATAAACACTTCGCTGTCTCTCCACCGCTCGTCAGTGAAATTTTGAGTGCGCCTCAATGGTTTTTTAAGTTCAAAAGATAAACTGCCTCTGCCTCTGCCTCTGCCTCTGCCTCTGCCTCTGCCTCTGCCTTTGAACTTGACCTTAAAAGCCGCTAAGCGCACTCAAAATGCCACCGGTAGAGTGGTGAAAGACAATGGAATTATCGTTGGCTTGAACCCGGAGACGGGGAGCCTGGAAGGCTGGCATTTGCGCGATAACGGAAGTGACTGAAACATGGCCTCCGCTGGATCGGATGCTAATGTATTAAAAGGGCTGGAGATCCATAAGAGGAAAGCCCACTTTTCCTCTTATGTCGGTTCGGACTGCAAGGTCACATTGAACACTGCATTTAAAGAACCGAAATATTCACGATGCCGGTTTTAATAAAACCCTACCAAGCTTGGTTAAGCTTGAAAAAAACGTACAATCGCTGTCTAGATTGAATAAACCGAAATCTTCACCGTTTCCCGGTTTTACAAAACCGAAGCAATATTGATTGGGCACTTAATGATCTATAGCGAGAAAGCATCTGCAACCGCGGCAATTGCAATAACACCTGAGTTTTATCCGTTTGTTATCGTCGGTGCCGGGCTGGGTGGGCTAACGTTGGCACGTATTCTGCAAAAACACGGGATGGCTGTCGTTATTTTCGAAGCGGATATTGCTCGAGATGCTCGCGGTCAGGGTGGTTCGCTTGATATGCATGTTGAATCGGGACAACTGGCGCTTAGGGAAGCGGGATTGGAGAATGCGTTTCGGGCGATTGCTCGTCCTGAAGGGCAGGGACTGCGTATTGTCGACAAGGCAGGTCTTGTGTATTGGCAGGAGAGCGCCGATCCCAGCAGTACGCCAGATAATTTTGAGCGGCCAGAAGTGGATCGCGCCAAGCTTCGTGATCTATTACTCGATTCTTTACATCCTGGCACGGTGCGTTGGGGGCATAAGCTCACGGCCAGTGAGATTGCTGTCAGCGGTGGTCATTTGCTTCATTTCGACAATGGCTTACGTATCCATGCTGGTACTTTGGTAGGGGCAGACGGGGCGTGGTCACGCGTTCGCGCGCTTTTGTCTGATGTTAATCCCCATTATACCGGTGTGAGCTTTGTCGAAATTGGTATTCCTGATGCTGAACATCGTCATCCAGAAATAGCTGAAATGGTTGGACTAGGTTCTTTTTGCGCCCTGTCTGACAACAAAGGGTTAATGGCACAGCGTAATGGCGATGGTCGAATACGAATTTATATTGCGCTGCGACTTCCTGAGGAGGCTTTAGCGGCATTAAACCTCCCGCTCGACCAACCTGAAGAAGCACGCAATGCACTACTGGCGCTGTTCTCTGATTGGGCGACGCATTTAACTAATCTGATCCGTGTTTGTGACGACAGTTTCCAACTGCGTCCTATTAACATGTTGCCTGTTGGGCTGACTTGGCGTAGCCGACCGGATGTAACGGTGATAGGCGATGCCGCGCACCTGATGTCACCCTTTGCCGGTGAAGGCGCAAACCTTGCGATGCTTGATGCCGTGGAATTAGCCCGTGCTGTGCTAAATGCCGATGACTATGCCGAGGCTATTAGCATCTATGAAGCCAAGATGTTTGCCTATTCCAAACCCGCTGCCGAGCAAAGCGATGCTAATCTGGATTTATGTATCTCAGAGGATGGGGCTAAACAAATGGCCGCTCTAATGAATGAAATGAATCAAGAGCGAGATTAGGACGATTTATCAAGCAATAACTGTGCTTGATACAGTTTGGGAAAATCTTAGAGCTGCGAATGTTTCGGTTTATACCGGGCGGAACCCTTCGGCATCCCTCGCCTTTTCAATGTGTTATACAGGATTTCAATTAGGCTATGTTTCAGGTGCCGCTGCGATAACGGAAGTGACTGAAACATGGATTCCACTGGATCGGATGCTAATGTATTAAAAGGGCTGGAGATTCATAAGAGGAAAGCCCATTTTTCCTCTTATGTCGGTTCGGACAGTAAGGCCACATTGAACGCCGCATTTAAAGAACCGAAATTTACACCATTCCGGTTTTAATAAAACCCTACCAAGCTTGGTTAAGCTTGAACATTGAAATTTTCGCCGCCAGTGAGGCTCTGCCTGGCCTCAAACTAAAACGTTCTCCAGCGCTAGCTTCAACTCTGAATATTGAAATACAAACCCGGCGTCTTCTAATCGCCGCGGGATTGCCCGCTGACCTCCCAGTACCAATATCGCTGATTCGCCCATGAGCAGGCGTACTGCGCTGGCGGGAACACGCATAAAGGCTGGGCGATGTAGCACTTCCCCTAATGTTGCGCTGAACTGTTCATTATGCGAGGGATAGGGAGAAACCAGATTGAATGGACCGTTTAAGGTTTCATGGGTTAGTAGAAAAATAATAGCATTGACCATATCGTCGATATGGATCCACGGCATATATTGTTGACCGTCGCCGAAAGGCCCACCGAGACCTACGCGAAATGGCAGACTCATTTTTGCCAGCGCACCGCCTTTGGCCAGAACGATGCCGGTACGCAACAGGCAAACGCGGGTTTTATCGCTTTCGGCCGCCAGAGCTAAGGCTTCCCAACGATCGCAAAGCTGCCAGGTAAATTGCTTATTTGGCGGCTCGTCTTCGGCAACCACCGATTGCCCTTGATCGCCGTAATAGCCCACCGCTGAACCCGAAATCAATACCGCTGGCGGTTTTTTACTGGCGTTAATCAACTGAGCGAGTCGCTCAGTAAGCTGCCAGCGACTGTGGCACAGTTTGTGTTTTTGTTCTTTCGTCCAGCGCTTATCGGCAATAGGTTCGCCGGCCAGATTAATCACGGCATCAAAACCATCGAGCGATGTTTTATCCGCCAGGGTGTGCCACAGCGTAACACTGGCACCAAGTATCTTTTGTGCTCGCTCTGGCGTACGCGTTAACGCGGTAATTTGATGGGATTGACTGAGGAGTTGCTCAGTGAGTTTGCGTCCGATAAGCCCGGTCGCACCGGTTATCAAAATCTGCATAATCACCTTCCTGAACATGAGTTAACATAAATTTAACCTTATACATCAGCATAGCTGAATGTAGATGTTTTACATGACAATCAGAAGGGGGCTCGCAAAAAAAAGTCCACCAACGAGTCGCCGGTGGACGAGGTATTGAGCTTATTTAGCCAGTGCGTAAGCTTTTTGCGTTGCGGGGCGGTTTTTGATGCGCTCAAACCAGTTGCGGACTGCTGGATAGTCTTCCAGGTCAATGCGTTGGCGTTCATGTGAAACGGCCCAAGGGTAAGTGGCAATATCCGCTATGCTGTAATGCTCGCCAGCCAGATAGGCGTTTTTCGTCAGTTGGGTATTTAATACGCCGTATAAGCGTTTAGTTTCTTGCAGATAACGCTCAATGGCATAAGGAACAGGCTGTGGCGCGAAGTGGGTAAAATGGTGGTTTTGCCCGAGCATCGGACCAAATCCACCGACTTGCCAGAACAACCATTGTAATGTGGCGGTGCGCTCACGCAGCTCTTTACTGAGCAGTTTCCCTGTTTTTTCCGCCAGATATTGCAAGATAGCACCCGATTCAAACACGCTAATCGGTGCGCCGCCATCAACGGGTTGATGGTCAACAATTGCTGGAATTTTGTTATTAGGGGAGATAGCTAAAAACTCGGGTTTAAATTGATCGCCAGCACTGATATTGATGCGATAAAGACGATAAGCCAGCCCTGCTTCTTCAAGGAATAAGGTGATTTTATGACCATTGGGTGTTGGTGCGTAATAAAGGTCGATCATATTGCCTCCTGCGTATTTTGTATTTCATCCATCAGCGTTGATGCTGTTATGCAGATGGGCTGGATGCGGATATTTGCCTGACAAGCAGCTTTTTAAATATTTGTTCTAGTCTAATAGAGTAACAGAAATGCTAATGATAGCAGGCAATGTCAGATTAGTTTGATAGTTTGTCAACCCTGCAACTATAACTTTTATCTTGTACAAGCACATAAGTTGTTATTGATGACATACGACTGAGACAGATAGAATCAGTGCACCCTGGTGAAAAATAAATGCGCGACAACTACGCGCTCAGCGAGAAGGTTTCATAGGATGACGGAACAAGTACACCAGCCCGAAAGCGAAGAGTGGGTTGATATCGTCAGTGAGCAAAATGAAGTGATTGCCCAATCTAGTCGGCAACAAATGCGTGCTCAAAACTTGCGTCATCGCGCCAGCTATATAGTGGTGCATGATGGCATGGGAAATATTCTTGTACAGCGTAGAACCGAGACGAAAGATTTTTATCCTGGCTGGCTAGATGCTACGGCAGGCGGTGTTGTTCAAAGCGGTGAGAACATTTTGGACTCAGCGCGTCGCGAAGCAGAAGAAGAGCTGGGTATTGCAGGCGTGCCTTTTGCTGAGCATGGCATGTTTTATTTTGAAGAGACAGGATGCCGAGTTTGGGGCGCACTCTTTAGCTGTGTATCACACGGTCCTTTTGCTTTGCAGGAGGAAGAAGTGGATGAAGTCAGTTGGATGAGTCCTGAAGAGATCACGGCGCGTTGTGATGAGTTCACGCCAGATTCATTGAAAGCGTTATCTTTATGGATGAGTCGTAACAATGAGAAAGATCATGGTAAGCCGTTAAGTGCCGAGCCGCGAGTGATTGCCGCTGAGCCTTTAGAACCGCTAGATTCTGCATTTTCTGGCGTTGAAAAAGATGTGAACAATCCAGAGTAAGATTCACTTAACGCCAGCGGTAGTTCTCGTTATTGCCGCTGGCGTAGAATAATTTTTTATTGATAATCCTGCCTGTCGTACTAACAACTGTCACGCTTACATAGCGAGGCAGCAATGGTCACTTCCTCCCATTCCTGCTCATTAATACGTGCTAATAAGGCCTGTGCTGCGCGAATACCTATTTCTTTGTGGGGAATAGAAATCGTGGTCAGGGGCGGCTGACAAACTGTGCTGATATCACTATTGCCAAAACCTACTACTGCTAAATCTGTTGGTACGCGAATATGGCGGCGTTGGCATTCATAGAGCACACCACAGGCAAGTTCATCAGATACGCAAACCAAAGCATCAAGCTCCGGCCAAGCCAGCAAAAACTCGGGTAACTGCCGTGCGCCAGTGGAAAAGTTGGCGGGTTCCGCTGAGTTGATTACTCGATGTGGCGAGATATGCGCACGCAACATAGCCTTATGCCAACCTTGCAGGTGCTGTTGAAAAATCCACTGCTCCTGATTAGCGCATAATATGCCAATGTTTCGATAGCCTTTGGCTGTCAGCGTTTGAGTGAGCTGGAACATCGCTTGCGCATTATCGATACCGATATTCATATCGATAGGGGAGTCGGTCAGGGCTCCAATTTCCAGTACCGGGATCGACGCATTGTCTAACCAATTACGTACGTTGGACGAATGTTCTACACTGAGCAAAATGGCGGCCGCAAGATTATAAGATAGCAAGGTTTCCAGCAGTTTTTCTTCGCGCTCAATACGATGCCCTGACTCGGCAAGCATGATTTGATAACCGGCAGGTTGCAGAATTTTTTGTAATCCGGCAAACATTTCAGCACAGCCGTATTCAGCCATGCTCGGCACTACCATCGCGATGGTGAACGAGGAAGCTGAGGCGAGGGAACTGGCGGCCTGGTTTGGTAGATAGCCTAATTGGTTTACCGCTTCTTCAATTTTTTCTCGCAGTTTGTCTGAGACTTGTTCTGGTGTACGCAGTGCACGAGAGACGGTCATGCTGCCTACGCCGGCTAATTGCGCAACGTCAGCTAGTGTAACTCTTCCGGTACTGCGTCGTTTTTTATTAATCGACATGTAACATCCTGACGTTCAATTGCGCATCATGCGCACAATAGGCGAGAAATTGTCATCGTTAGCCGCTCTGGGGATCTACGCAGGGAGTGCGGTTAAAGTAGTGGCAAGATTATCGACCATTCTCCGGCAAAGTATATCGCTATTTCGTGGGCTGAGATGAATGCTGTGATTTGCTTGATGGTAATTATGATAGCGCTATCACAGTTCCAGATAATCAATTTTTGGTAGCGCTATCTTTGTGACTTTGCTCACAGATGTTACCGCTACCCTTGATTAGAGTCTGGATCGTTACGATTGATGTCATAACCGACATCAAGATACTGAGAACAAGATGTTTATAAGTAACAACATACATTAAGCAAACACCGATAAAACAAAAGGTAGCGCCATGCTGAAAGACTGGCTAACAGCAGAAACTATACAAAGAAGACCTGATATCAATGATTGGCGTGAGGCAATTGAAGCCAGTGCCGCCCCGTTGTTAAGTAATAAGGCGATTACCCCGGCTTATGTTGCGGCTATTTTTGAGCAGCATGAAAAACTGGGGCCTTATTTCGTATTGGCTCCAGGCATTGCTATGCCACACGCCAGACCAGAGGACGGCGCGAATGCGTTAGGATTATCGCTGGTTACCTTGCCGCAGGGTGTAGTGTTTAATTCTGAAGATAATGATCCGGTATACAGCGTGGTGATGTTATCAGCTCCTGATAAACACAGTCATATTGAATTGATCTCCGAGTTAGCTGAGTTATTTTCAAACGAAGAAGATATGTTGAGGATCGGGCAGGCGGAGGATATCGCCACAATAGAGGATATTATTTCCCGCTATTAGTAGGGAATATAAAATAGATGGCATAAAGCCATGAAATAAAATCAGT
Source organism: Rouxiella sp. Mn2063 (assembly GCF_049319665.1). NCBI lineage: Bacteria > Pseudomonadati > Pseudomonadota > Gammaproteobacteria > Enterobacterales > Yersiniaceae > Rouxiella > Rouxiella sp. Mn2063. Next base: position 72,945 of record NZ_JBMOUD010000001.1, read on the forward strand.
GTTCCACTATAAGTCAGTGTTCCACTATGCTGTTAACATCAGAATAATTATGGTGTAGTTCCCTACATTTAAACACAGGTGAAGAAAATGAAAATTATGGCGATTTGCGGTAACGGTTTAGGCAGTAGCTTTATGGTTGAGATGAATATTAAGAAAGTATTAAAAAAACTCAATATTACTGCCGAAGTCGCACATGCTGATTTATCTTCCGCTATTCCAAGCGAAGCCGATCTTTTTGTGATGGCAAAAGATATTGCTGCGAGTGCTAATATTCCTGACAATCAACTGGTTGTTATTACTAATCTGGTTGATATTAAAGAACTTGAAACCAAGCTGACGGCTTACTTCGAGAATAAGTAACCTAATTTATTATCCAAGTAACTTCAAGATGCTGGTCGTCACTTTTCCTGCACCTTGAAGGGCAAAGGATATATGCCCAAAGTGTCGAGAATCAGGTGAGCGAGGGAAGCCATTACCCCTGTTTCTTGAAGTATCACGGGTGTATTTTAGATACAGATGAGGTGGATATGTTTATCCAAGAAACGCTCAAGTTTGTTGTTGATATATTAAAAGTACCGTCAGTATTGGTTGGTCTTATCGCGTTAATAGGATTGGTTGCACAGAAAAAAGGTTTTTCTGATGTCGTGAAAGGCACAGTAAAAACAATATTAGGATTTTTAGTCTTAGCCGGTGGTGCGACGGTATTAGTTGGTGCACTTAATCCATTGGGTGGCATGTTTGAACATGCGTTTAATATTCAAGGGATCATTCCTAATAATGAAGCGATCGTCTCTATCGCCATGGCAAAATTTGGTGCACCTACTGCATTGATTATGGCTTTTGGTATGGTCGCCAACTTAATTGTTGCGCGTTTTACTCGCTTAAAATACGTATTTCTGACCGGTCATCATACTTTCTATATGGCTTGTATGATTAGCGTAATCTTAACCGTTGCAGGTTTTGAAGGCGTCACGCTGGTATTTACTGGTTCACTGTTATTAGGTCTTATCATGGCGTTCTTCCCGGCATTTGCGCATCCTTATATGCGTAAAGTGACCGGTAGTGATGATGTTGCTCTGGGCCACTTCGGTACTTTTGGCTATATGCTTTCGGGCTGGGTCGGCAGTATCGTTGGTAAAAACTCTCGTTCTACGGAAGAGATGAATTTACCGAAGAACCTCAGTTTCTTGCGCGATAGTTCAATCTCTATCTCGCTGACCATGATTGTTATTTATCTGATTCTGGCAGTGTTTGCCGGGCAGATTTTTGTTGAGAAGACTTACAGTGAAGGGCAAAACTATCTGGTTTATTCCATCATCATGGCGATTACCTTTGCGGCGGGTGTGTTTATCATTCTGCAAGGCGTACGTCTGATTTTGGCTGAGATCATTCCTGCTTTTGTTGGTTTCTCAGAAAAATTGGTACCTAATGCGCGTCCGGCATTGGATTGCCCAATTGTATATCCTTACGCACCTAATGCCGTGTTAATTGGTTTCTTATTCAGCTTCCTTGGCGGTTTGGTTGGATTGTTCCTGCTGGGGGAAATGAAGCTGGTGTTGATTCTGCCTGGCGTGGTACCGCACTTCTTTACCGGGGCAACGGCTGGTGTATTCGGTAATGCAACAGGCGGGCGTCGTGGTGCGATGGCGGGTTCATTTGCCAACGGACTGCTAATCACCTTCTTGCCAGTGTTACTGTTGCCGGTTCTTGGTGCGCTTGGTTTTGCTAACACGACGTTCTCTGATGCCGACTTTGGTGTACTGGGGATTGTGTTTGGTAATCTGGCACGCTTTATGTCTAAAGAAGCAATTATGGGGCTGATTATCGCTATCTTTGCTGCGCTGGTCGCTTATAACTACTTGGGTAAAAAAGCACCTAAGAAAGAAGCAGAGTAACCGCCGACCGCGTGTGTTCTGTTTAAGCAGTAGAAAATAAAACGCCGACCATATGGTCGGCGTTTTGCATTAGCCTGATGCTCAGTATCGAGCAAAGCGTTATGCAGATTAGCCTTCGTTTTGCGCAGACTGAATCGCGGTCAGCGCCACGGTGTAAACGATATCGTCTACCAGTGCACCGCGTGACAGGTCGTTGACCGGTTTACGCATACCTTGCAGCATTGGCCCGATAGACACCAGGTCTGCTGAACGTTGTACCGCTTTGTAGGTGGTGTTACCCGTGTTCAAGTCAGGGAAGATGAACACAGTCGCTTTACCTGCAACCGGAGAGTTTGGTGCTTTGGATTTTGCTACGTCAGCCATGATGGCCGCATCGTACTGCAGAGGGCCGTCGATGATCAGGTCTGGACGTTTTTCCTGTGCTAAACGCGTTGCTTCACGGACTTTCTCGACGTCGCTACCCGCACCAGAGTTACCGGTTGAGTAGGAGATCATCGCAACACGTGGCTCAATGCCGAAGGCGGCAGCAGAATCTGCAGACTGAATAGCAATCTCAGACAGCTGTTCTGCGGTAGGATCTGGGTTGATCGCGCAGTCACCGTAAACTAAAACTTGATCCGGCAGCAACATGAAGAACACAGAGGAAACCAATGAGCTGCCAGGTGCGGTTTTAATTAACTGCAACGGTGGACGAATGGTGTTAGCAGTAGTGTGCACGGCACCAGAAACCAGCCCATCAACTTCACCTTTCTCCAGCATCAAGGTGCCGAGAACTACGTTGTCTTCCAACTGCTCACGGGCAACAACTTCGGTCATGCCTTTGCTTTTACGCAGTTCAACCAGACGGGCAACGTACTCTTCACGCACGGCAACCGGGTCGACAATCTTAATGCCTTTACCCAGTTCAACGCCTTGTACAGCTGCAACGCGTTTAATCTCTTCCGGATCGCCCAGCAACACACATTCTGCGATACCGCGTTCAGCACAAAGAGAAGCGGCCTTGACGGTGCGTGGCTCATCGCCTTCTGGCAGCACGATACGTTTGTTAGCGCTGCGAGCCAGTTCGGTCAACTGATAACGGAACGCCGGTGGAGACAGGCGGCGAGACAGTTCTGAATGTGCAGTCAGTGAGTCAATCCACTCGCTATTGATATGTGAAGCAACGTATTGCTGCACTTTCTCGATACGCTGGTGATCGTCCGCCGGTACTTCCAGGCTGAAGCTTTGCAGGTTCAGAGAGGTCTGCCAGGTATTGGTGTTGACGCGGAAGACAGGCAGGCCAGTCTGGAATGCGCGCTCGCAAAGTTTGTTAATGGAGTCATCAATTTCATAACCACCGGTCAGCAAAATAGCGCCAATTTCAACGCCGTTCATTGCTGCCAGGCAGGCCGCAACCAATACGTCTGGGCGGTCAGCTGAAGTCACTAACAGTGAGCCTGGGCGGAAATGCTCAAGCATATGTGGAATGCTGCGCGCACAGAAGGTCACAGATTTAACGCGGCGAGTATTGATATCGCCTTCGTTGATCACGCAAGCATTCAAGTGCTTAACCATATCGATAGCACGAGTCGCGATCAGTTCGAAGCTCCATGGAATGCAGCCTAAAACTGGCAGCGGGCTGTCGGCAAACAGCTGTTGAGGATCGATGTGCGCGACGTTAGCTTTGTTTGAATCATCAAAGATTTCAGACAGATCAGGACGAGTACGGCCTTGCTCATCAACGGGAGCATTAAGTTTGTTGATGATGACGCCAGTGATGCTGGTATTTTTGCTGCCACCAAAGCTGGTGCGCGCCAGTTCAATACGCTCTTTGAGTTGATCGGGCGAGTCATTACCAAGTGCCAGAACAAAAACAATTTCAGCGTTCAGTGTTTTAGCAATTTCATAGTTCAAGGCGTTCGCAAACTGATGCTTACGTGTTGGTACCAAGCCTTCAACCAGCACGACTTCGGCATTTTGCGTGTTGGCGTGATAGCGAGCGACGATCTCTTCCATCAGGACATCTTGCTGGTTGCTGCTCAGCAAGCTTTCAACATGGCTCATTTTCAGCGGTTCGGCAGCTGGCACTGAAGAGTGGGCGCGAATGATGGTGGTGGTTTGATCGAGTTCATCAGCATCATTACGCGGCTGCGCGATAGGCTTGAAGATACTTAGGCTGACGCCTTTCTGTTCCATGGCACGGATCACGCCAAGGCTGACGCTAGTCAGGCCGACGCTGGTGCCTGTCGGGATCAACATAATTGTACGGGACACGGTAAACCTCTTTGACTATTTACTACCTGGCAGGAGAGCGACGTGGAGGAAAACGATATTGGTGTGACCTGAGCATGACTGCTTAAGTGACCTTGATGTTCAACTCACAACGCTCACCTATAATGAAAAACTGCCGGTTAAAGACCGGCAGTTTATATAACGTTATGCGCTTAGACGCGCTGCGTCTTGAGCGATCACCAGCTCTTCATTGGTTGGGATAACCAGAGCAGGGCGGGTGCCTTCTTTATGGATTGGACCTGATTTGCCGAAACGAGCCGCTAGGTTGCGTGCTTCATCAACTTCCAGACCCAGCAGGCCAAGTTTGTTCAGCGTCAGTTCACGTACCAGCGCAGAGTTCTCACCAATACCACCGGTGAAGATAACTGCATCCAGACGGCCTTCCATCAGCGCTGCATAAGCACCAATGTATTTAGCCAGGCGGTGAGTGAACACATCCATTGCACGTTTAGCATCGGCTTTGCTGTCATAGTTGTCTTCAACATAACGGCAATCGCTAGTTACTTCGGTCAAACCGAGCAGACCAGATTCTTTGGTCAGCATCTTGTTGATTTGCTCAACGCTCATACCCAAAGCATCGTGCAGATGGAACACAATCGCAGGGTCGATATCGCCGCTACGGGTGCCCATTACCAAGCCTTCCAACGGCGTCAGACCCATTGAGGTGTCAACGCATTTACCATTACGAATGGCGCTAACAGAACCACCGTTACCCAGGTGACAAGTGATCAGGTTCACTTCTTCAACCGGTTTGTTCAGTACTTTGGCCGCTTCTTGAGTCACATAGAAGTGGCTAGTGCCGTGTGCGCCGTAACGACGAATGTGGTGATCTTTATACAGAGAGTACGGCAGCGCGTATAAATATGATTCTTCCGGCATGGTCTGATGGAAGGCAGTATCAAATACCGCAACATTTTTATCAGCCAGTTTTGGGAAGGATTTCAATGCTTCAGCGATACCAATCAAGTGCGCCGGGTTATGCAGCGGTGCAAATGGGATAGAATCTTTGATACCCTGTAAAACATCGCTGTTGATCAGCGCTGATTTAGTGAATTTATCGCCACCGTGAACGATGCGGTGGCCAATAGCCACGAGCTGCGCGGAAAGTTCAGGTTTTTCGGCCAGAATAGTGTTAACAATATAGGTCAGAGCTTCGCTGTGCGCCGCGCCAGCACCTAATGCTGCCTCGTGTTTTGCGCCATCGAGTTTCCATTTGATACGGGCTTCTGGTAGATGGAAGCATTCAGCCAAACCTGAAATGTGTTCTTCACCGTTTACCGCATCAATGATAGCGAATTTCAGTGAAGAGCTACCGCAGTTAAGCACCAATACTAACTTACTTGACATGGATGGTCCTATTATATGAGTTGGTGTCGTTCACGCTTCCCCGATAAATGGCACTAAGCACGGGCGGGGGAGCAAGTAAAAACAAAACACTTGGTTAATATACAGTCAATCAGGCACCAAGCGTAGCGCATAATGGTGTTGATAAAGATGATTAACGTCATGCCGCAGACTGTTAGTTAGCATGATCGTGAAAAGCAATAAAACGGCTTCTCAAACCAAGTAGAACAGTGACCAGAAGGCTGGTATAGGATACCGATAGCCCGTTATAAAAACAAAATATATTTAGCCATGATAAAATCCAGTTTGCTTCTTAAAACTATTTTTTAAAAATTACATGTGAAGTTGAGGTGAATATGACGAGTAAACCATCAGGTTCAATCGGTTGGTTCCAGGTTTTCCAACGTGGTCAGCATTACATGAAAACCTGGCCGTCAAACAAGCGTCTGGCACCCGTGTTTCCTGAAAACCGGATCTCGACTGCAACGCGTTTTGCGGTGCGCTTTATGCCGCCATTGGCCGTGTTTACTCTGACATGGCAAATCGCTCTTGGTGGGCAGTTGGGACCGGCCGTGGCAACATCAATTTTTGCCTGTAGTTTGCCGATGCAAGGCTTGTGGTGGTTAGGGCGTCGTTCTATTACGCCACTGCCACCAACATTATTGAATTGGTTTCATGAAGTGCGCCACAAACTAAGCGAAGCTGGCCAGGCGTTAGCACCTATAGAAGGTGAACCAACCTACCAGTCCTTGGCAGATGTACTCAAACGTGCGTTTAAACAGTTAGACAAAACATTTTTGGACGATCTATAGCACTCTGCCTTCCAGCAGAGTGTGCAACTTAACGAATTGATCAATTGCCCAAGCGCAGTACTCACTGCGCGATTTTTAATGGTTAAGACTTATTAAGGAGTCGCCTGTGGAGTGCAAAGGTTTTCTGTTCGACCTTGATGGAACGCTAGTGGATTCATTGCCTGCCGTAGAACGTGCCTGGAGTAATTGGGCCTTGAGTTACGGTAAAGATCCGCAAGAGGTGCTGGCTTTTATCCATGGTAAGCAGGCGATAACTTCGTTGCGGCATTTTATGGCGGGGGAGAGTGAGGAACAGATTCAGCAGGCTTTTTTGGCATTGGAGCAGAATGAAGCCGAAGATACCGCTGGTGTAACGGCGCTACCGGGCGCGCATAAGTTGCTAAATGAGCTCAATCGTCAAAATATTCCGTGGGCTATTGTGACGTCGGGATCAATCCCTGTCGCCAGCGCGCGTCATGCAGCAGCAAATCTGCCTAAGCCGGAAGTCTTTATTACCGCAGAGCAGGTTCAGCATGGTAAACCTCGTCCTGACGCTTATTTATTGGGAGCCGAACGACTTGGCTTGGCGCCTGAGGACTGTGTCGTGGTGGAGGATGCGCCTGCGGGTGTCATGTCTGGTTTGGCTGCAGGCTGTAAAGTCATCGCAGTGAATGCGCCTGAGGATACGCCAGGAATTGAGCGAGTCGATATGGTGCTGAGCAGTCTTGATACATTGCAAGTCAATCAACGTGCAGATTTGGTCACCGTTTCTTTGGTATAGCTTGTCATCGCTACCAAGATTGATAATACGGCTTTATAGAGGCCCCGAATTTATCGGGGCTTTTTTTCATCTTAGATAAAAGTGAGCTTAGGTAAAGCGCAAGTGTTGATGGTTACAATGGGGAGTCAAAACTTATTTCGTCTAAAGATAGGCTAAAGCTGGGGATAAATACTTCCATAAAGTAATCCATTTCTGGGCTTTGGCGCTGAGCCAGCGTTTTTTCCAAGCGCGCTTTGGCCAGCTTGAATTCATTATTCCCGGCTTCCAACTCTTCCAAGCATTTCAAATAAGCGCATAGCGCATCAGCTTGTTTAACGGTACTTTTTTCATCATCGCTATAGTGATTTTCATCGATGAGGCAACGAAAGTCATCCTGTAGATCTTCTGGTAGCATCTCAATGAGCTTCTGCTGGGCGATTTTTTCTATCTTTTTATATTCATGAGAAATTTGCGGATTATAGTATTTGATTGGCGTGGGTAAATCGCCGGTGAGTACTTCGCTGGCATCGTGATACATCGCCAGCAATGCCACGCGCTCCGCATTCAGATTACCGTTAAATTTTCTATTTTTTATCAATGCTAAGGCATGGGCAACAAAAGCAACCTGGAGGCTATGTTCGGAGACATTTTCAGTACGGACATTGCGCATCAGTGGCCAGCGGCCGATTAATTTCATGCGCGACAGGTGGGCAAAAAAGTGGCTTTGGTTCATAAGTCTCTCCGACAACAGCGTGAACAGGCGGTTATTGTGAGCAGTATGTATCCGTTATGCAATTGCGAAATAGCGTCAAGGTGTAGAAAGAAAAAAGGTGCAGATAATCTGCACCTTGAGGTTTTTTAGGCGAAATTACTGGCGATAGGTTTCGAGGAAACGACCTAATTTATTGACCGCCATTTCCAGCTCATCAACGCGAGGCAGAGTAACAATTCGCACGTGGTCCGGATAAGGCCAGTTAAAGGCCGTACCTTGAACCAGCAGGACTTTTTGCTGTAACAGCAAGTCCAGCACCAGTTTTTGGTCGTCATGAATATTGAAGCGTTTAGCATCAATACGCGGGAACATATACAACGCACCGCGTGGTTTTACGCAAGATACGCCTGGGATCTGATTGATAAGCTCCCAGGCTCTGTCGCGTTGTTCAACCAGACGGCCGCCGGGGCGAATAAACTCGCTAATGCTCTGATAACCGCCGAGCGCAGTTTGAATGGCGTGTTGCATTGGAACGTTGGCACACAGACGCATGGATGCCAACATTTCCAAACCTTCGATATAGCCTTTTGCGTGTTTCTTTGGCCCATTAAGCACCATCCAACCTTGGCGGAAACCAGCAACACGGTACGTTTTGGATAATCCGTTAAAGGTGACGGTCAGTAAGTCCGGACACAGTGCAGCAATAGAAATATGCTCTGCTTCGTCATAAAGGATTTTGTCGTAAATTTCGTCGGAGAAAATGATCAGGTTATGTTCACGAGCCAGCTCGACAACCTGCATTAGCAGTTCTTTGCTATAGACCGCACCTGTTGGGTTATTCGGATTGATAATCACAATACCGCGAGTGCGCGGGGTGATTTTTGCACGAATGTCTTCAAGATCCGGGAACCAATCGGCTCCTTCATCGCACATATAGTGCACGGCTTTGCCACCGGAAAGCGAAACTGCTGCGGTCCAAAGCGGGTAGTCCGGTGCCGGGACTAGCATTTCATCGCCTGTATTAAGCAGGGCTTGCATTGATTGCACAATCAGCTCTGACACGCCGTTACCGATATAAATATCTTCGACGGTAATATCTCGCATTCCACGCGCTTGATAGTGTTGCATGATGGCTTTACGGGCTGAGAACAGACCCTTGGAGTCACAATAGCCTTGTGCAGTTGGCAGATTACGGATGACATCAACCAAGATTTCGTCCGGAGCGTCAAAACCAAAAGGGGCAGGGTTGCCGATATTCAGTTTTAGAACTTTGTTGCCTTCTTCTTCGAGACGTTTTGCTTCTTTTAGTACTGGACCGCGAATGTCATAGCAAACGTTGTCTAGTTTATGCGATTTTTCAATAGGGGACATGTCAGTGTGGGCCTTTTGGGTTAAACCTGTTCTTTATCCTTTAACAGGGCTTACTTGCAACAATGCTAAGCAAACAATTTACTCTCACCTTGGGGGTTTTTGAAGGGGGACGCATCGCTTTAGTGCAAAACAGGTTCTTGCTGCATCACGATGTATCATTCGCTGGTGTTTATTCTCATGTATCTGGTTGATCAGGTTGTCATAAAATAATCTTTTAGCACGAAAATCTAAATGAGGTACTAAAGGTCTCAGCTATTGTATGGATTATCTTACATATTCAGATAGTTGTTGTTTAATAAAGTGAGAATAAGACCATATTTTTATTCTGGTTATTTTTCTTAAGTTAAAAAGTGATGAAGTTTTAAATGAAATCAACATGCCTCATTATGCCTGATATTTTTTTGACTTTTTATGCAGCGCAAAATAAACCCCATGTTAAATCTTTGTGAACAATAAAGATTATCACATAACAAATAAGCTTGGTAAGTAATGAGTTAAAGTATCCGAATATTTGGTAAGTAAAGATAATGAATTGCACATCTAATAATAAGAAAAAGATTAAGATAAGATAATTCTTAATGATTTACATCGATAGAATCATAAGAATAAACCAATGTAATCATATAAAATAATTGTACTGTTTTTCTTGTGGTTGTCAGTGCTGTCATATAAAAGGCCAACATTATCAATCGGTTGGTTTTTACTTCTTCGTGAGCATCAATCTACTGACTTTAGATACCTATACAGTAGTAATTTTACTGAATGAGCATATAAAAACTTTCCGTAAAGCGATTTTTAATTAATTGAATTTAAATATGATTTAAAGACACCTGACGCAGTGCATCCTTAAGATTGAGTGGTGGCGTACAAATATTTCATATTTCTTCATTATCTAACGAGTGAGCGCCTTACATATCTGTTATTCTGCGCGATGTGTGATGTTTTACACACTTCCAGGGTAGCGTGTTATTAGATTTTAAAAGTGAAGAAAAACTATGACAAATGCAAATCGTCCAATTCTCAATCTTGATCTTGATCTGCTTAGGACTTTTGTAGCTGTAGCTGATTTAAATACATTTGCTGCCGCTGCAGCAGCTGTTTGCCGTACTCAATCAGCAGTGAGTCAACAGATGCAACGTCTGGAGCAATTAGTCGACAAAGAGCTTTTTGCCCGGCACGGGCGCAATAAATTACTCACGGAACATGGTATTCAATTGCTGGGGTATGCAAGAAAAATACTACGTTTTAATGATGAGGCTTGTGCATCACTCATGTACAGCGATGTGCAAGGAGGGGTGACGATCGGTGCCTCTGATGATACCGCAGATACAATTCTGCCGTTTTTGTTAAACCGAGTAACGTCGGTTTATCCAAAGCTATCAATCGATGTTAGGGTGAAACGCAATCCTTACATGCTTCCGATGTTGGAAAATGAAGAGGTCGATTTAGCTATCACCACAGTGACATCTACCGATCATTCGCATGTTGTTCTGCGTACATCACCAACACTGTGGTACTGCGCTGCGGATTTTTCTTATCATGCGGGAGATACCGTACCGTTGGTTGTTCTGGATGAACCAAGTCCTTATCGTTCAATGGCTATCGAGCATCTTGAGAACGCAGGGGTATCTTGGCGCATTGCCTATGTTGCTTCTACGCTTTCTGCTGTACGTGCTGCGGTAAAAGCGGGGCTGGGTATCACCGCAAGGCCAATTGAAATGATGAGCCCTGAACTAAGGGTACTCGGCGAGCAGGAAGGATTACCAAGCCTGCCTAATACTCAGTATGTGTTGTGTAAAAATGATCGTTGTGAAAACGATTTGGCTATGGCTATCTTCACTGCTGTGGAGCAAGGGGCCGATCCTTATCTGCACAGTATATCTACCCAACAGCCGATTCAGGATGACGACCAAGAGTTTTTCATCGAGCCACAGTAATCAATCTTTTCTCCTATTAAGCCCTCTATACATTAGAGGGCTTAAAGAAGTGGTATTGATTTAGTAAAGTTATAAAAACAAACGCCTCGCCATTAAACTCCGCTATAACCTCTATTTTTGCTGCAAACCCTTATCCATATTCGTAAAAAAAACGGCTAAAGAAATTTATTCTCTTTGAGAAATTAGTTTGGGATGCTGATCTTGAATTGGCGTTTTTTTTGTACGAAAAATAGTTGGAAAACCGTCATCGTATTTTTATAGATTCAACAAGAGTTGATAAATCTACCGGTTTTATTTTAACAAATTTGCCAAAAATTTGCGCTGGATCAAAAAATACCCCTATTAATTGGGTGGAAGAAGCAGATATTCCTGCGACAATAAGAGGAGTAAGAGCAAAACACTCTCCTTCAGCAGTATGCACCTGATTTATCGACTTTTTATTACTGACACGATTTAGCTCCAGTCAGCGCATGTTATGTTAATAAAATGATAGATGTGTAAACTAATGTGGAGTTTCTTTTGTCAAAGTTGACAGAAGGTTATAGAAAAAGGTAAAAAGCCCACAGAAAAACACTGGTTTAGCTTGTGGTTAGGCCTTGTTTTCTTGTGGTTATTATCCTTCCCTTGAATCGATGTGGTGTGCAAACTGCCGACCAAAGAGCAGATGCGAAGCGCCGCTTTTGATGAGTAAGCATGAGTTATGTCAACAACCACTGAAGTTATCGCTCATAACTGGGCATTCGCAGTATTTCTTGTCGTTGCAATAGGTCTTTGTTGCCTGATGTTACTTGGTGCAGCGTTTCTTGGTGGAAAAACCCGGGGACGTAATACAGAAACGCCATTTGAGTCCGGTATTGCCTCTGTAGGCTCGGCTCGGTTGCGTTTGTCAGCCAAGTTTTATCTGGTCGCGATGTTTTTCGTGATTTTTGACGTCGAGGCTTTGTATCTCTATGCATGGTCAACGTCAATTCGTGAAAGCGGATGGATCGGATTCATCGAAGCTGCCATTTTCATTTTGGTACTGTTAGCTGGTCTCTTCTATCTGGTTCGCATTGGCGCTCTGGATTGGACGCCAACCCGTTCAAAAAGAGACTCTGTCAAACCTAGCCCAGCAATTGATACCAGCGGTCATTCGCAAAATCATCGCCAATAAATATAGTGAGGCATTAACATGGACTATACGCTCACACGCATAGACCCGGACGGTGAGAACGACCGTTACCCTCTTCAGAAAAAAGAAACAGTCGCCGATCCTATCGAACAAGAAGTTGGCCGCAGCGTGTATATGGGGAAACTCGAAGATGCGATGCATAACATGGTCAACTGGGGGCGTAAAAACTCTTTATGGCCGTTTAACTTCGGTCTTTCATGTTGTTATGTAGAAATGACTACCTCTTTCACCGCTGTCCATGACGTTGCGCGCTTTGGTTCTGAAGTTATCCGTGCTTCACCTCGCCAGGCAGACTTCATGGTTGTGGCCGGTACTTGCTTTACCAAAATGGCACCAGTTATTCAGCGTTTGTACGATCAAATGCTTGAACCTAAATGGGTTATCTCCATGGGGGCTTGTGCTAACTCTGGTGGCATGTACGACATCTACTCAGTCGTCCAGGGTGTCGATAAGTTCTTGCCGGTTGATGTTTATATCCCGGGTTGCCCACCACGTCCTGAAGCTTATATGCAGGCATTGTTGCTGTTGCAAGAGTCCATTGGCAAAGAGAGAAGACCTCTTTCATGGGTTGTTGGTGAACAGGGCGTTTACCGCGCCAATATGCAATCTGAAAAAGATCGTAAGCGCGCAGAACGTATTGCCGTGACTAACCTGCGTACACCTGACGAGATTTAAATTGTCCGTCAACCCTGAGGGGAGAAACAAGATCTTTGCGATGTAGCTAGGTGATATACCGTTTGACTAGTTAACAAATGTGACGCTCTTCCCCTTAGGCATAAATGACCATTTTGTGTGGTGAAAAAATATGACAGATTTGACGACGCAAGACCTCGCCCAGCCAGCATGGCAAACTCGTGATCATCTTGATGATCCAGTTATTGGCGAATTGCGTAACCGTTTTGGGCCAGAGGCCTTTACTGTTCAGCCGACTCGTACCGGTATCCCGGTGGTATGGGTAAAACGCGAACAGATACTGGAAATCATTACCTTCTTACGTAAATCGCCAAAACCTTATGTCATGCTTTACGATTTGCATGGCGTTGATGAGCGTTTACGTACTCACCGCGACGGTTTACCGGCCGCGGATTTTTCCGTTTTCTATCACCTGATTTCCATTGAGCGTAACCGCGATATCATGCTCAAGGTTGCGCTGGCGGAAAACGATCTGCATTTGCCAACACTGACCAAGATTTTTGCTAATGCCAACTGGTATGAGCGCGAAACCTGGGAAATGTTTGGTATTACTTTTGATGGTCACCCACATCTGACGCGTATCATGATGCCGCAGACTTGGGAAGGACATCCGCTGCGCAAAGACTATCCTGCGCGCGCGACAGAGTTCGATCCGTTCGAACTGACCAAGCAAAAAGAAGATCTGGAAATGGAAGCGCTGACCTTCAAACCCGAAGAATGGGGCATGAAGCGCGGCACTGAAAACGAAGATTTCATGTTCCTTAACCTCGGTCCTAACCACCCATCTGCGCACGGTGCATTCCGTATTGTGATGCAGCTTGATGGTGAAGAGATCGTCGACTGCGTACCAGATATCGGTTATCACCATCGTGGTGCTGAGAAAATGGGCGAACGCCAGTCTTGGCATAGCTACATTCCCTACACTGACCGTATTGAATACCTTGGTGGTTGTGTTAACGAAATGCCTTACGTGCTGGCGGTTGAAAAACTGGCTGGAATCACCGTTGGCGATCGTGTAAACACCATCCGCGTCATGCTGTCAGAGCTGTTCCGTATTAACAGCCACTTGTTGTACATCAGTACCTTTATTCAAGACGTCGGTGCGATGACACCGGTCTTCTTCGCCTTTACCGACCGCCAGAAAATTTATGATGTTGTGGAAGCGATTACTGGCTTCCGTATGCACCCGGCTTGGTTCCGTATCGGTGGCGTTGCCCATGACCTGCCAAAAGGCTGGGATCGTTTGCTACGCGACTTCCTGGAGTGGATGCCAAAACGTCTTGACTCTTATGTTAAGGCTGCGCTGAAAAACACCGTACTGATTGCTCGTGCTAAAGGTATCGCGGCTTACAACGCAGAAGATGCGTTAGCTTGGGGTACCACTGGCGCAGGTCTGCGTGCAACCGGTATCGATTTCGATGTGCGTAAATGGCGCCCATATTCTGGCTATGAGAACTTCGATTTTGAAGTGCCGGTCGGCGATGGTGTCAGCGATTGCTACTCACGTGTGATGTTGAAAGTTGAAGAGATGTGGCAGAGCCTGCGCATTCTGCAACAGTGTCTGGACAACATGCCAGAAGGCCCATTCAAAGCCGATCACCCGTTGACTACGCCCCCGCCAAAAGAGCGGACGTTGCAGCACATTGAAACGCTGATCACTCACTTCCTGCAAGTATCTTGGGGACCAGTGATGCCAGCGAACGAGTCGTTCCAGATGATCGAGGCGACCAAAGGGATCAACAGCTACTACCTGACCAGCGATGGCAGTACCATGAGTTATCGTACTCGCGTGCGTACCCCAAGCTTCCCACACTTGCAGCAGATCCCGTCAGTTATCCGTGGCAGCCTGGTATCCGACTTGGTCGTATATCTGGGCAGTATCGATTTTGTAATGTCAGATGTGGACCGCTAACGATGACAGACTTAATAAATAACGGCGATAAAAACACCGACCTACAGTACATCAACGTTTCTGCCCCTGCGGTAAAGCCAACGTTTGAACTGAGCAGTGTGGAACGTGAAGCAATTGAGCATGAAAAGCACCACTACGAAGATGCGCGTGCCGTGTCGATCGAAGCGTTGAAGATCGTGCAAAAACAGCGTGGTTGGGTGCCAGATGGCGCTATTTACGCCATTGCAGAAATTCTTGATATTCCAGCGAGCGATGTAGAAGGCGTAGCCACTTTCTATAGCCAAATCTTCCGCCAGCCTGTTGGACGCCATGTGATCCGCTATTGCGATAGCGTTGTGTGCCATATCACCGGCTATCAGGGCATTCAGGCAGCGATTGAAGAAAAGCTGAAGATCAAACCAGGCGAAACAACGGAAGATGGCCGCTTCACGCTGCTACCAACCTGTTGTCTGGGTAACTGTGATAAGAGTCCGACCATGATGATCGACGAAGACACTCACAGCTATCTGAAGCCTGAAGAAATTGCAGAGCTTCTGGAGCGTTACTCATGACAATCAACGGGTTTACCCCAAAAGTTATTCAGCGCACGCCGGAGATGCACCCGCTGACTTGGCGTATGCGTGATGATGGTCAGCCTGTTTTTATCGATGAATATCGTAGTAAAAACGGCTACGCCGGTGCCGAAAAAGCGTTGAAAGGCATGGCTCCTGACGAAATCATTAATCAGGTTAAAGATGCTGGTCTGAAAGGTCGTGGCGGTGCAGGTTTCTCTACCGGTTTGAAGTGGAGCCTGATGCCTAAAGACGAGTCCATGAACATCCGTTATCTGCTGTGTAATGCTGATGAAATGGAGCCGGGCACCTATAAAGACCGTTTGCTGATGGAAAAAATGCCTCACCAACTGGTTGAAGGTATGCTGATCAGCGCATTCGCACTGAAAGCTTACCGCGGTTATATCTTCCTGCGCGGCGAATATATCGAAGCGGCAGTGAATTTGCGCCGTGCTATCGATGAAGCCAAAGCTGCCGGCCTGCTGGGTAAAAATATCCTCGGTACCGGTTTTGATTTTGAGCTGGTGGTTCATACCGGTGCGGGCCGCTATATTTGCGGTGAAGAAACGGCGCTGATCAACTCCCTTGAAGGCCGTCGTGCTAACCCACGTTCTAAACCACCTTTCCCTGCTTCGGCGGGTGTCTGGGGCAAGCCAACCTGCGTAAACAATGTCGAAACCCTGTCTAACGTTCCGGCAATCATTGCTAATGGCGTTGACTGGTACAAGGGCATTTCTACCAGTGAAGACGCTGGTACCAAGATGATGGGCTTCTCAGGTCGTGTGAAGAACCCTGGCGTATGGGAATTACCTTTCGGTACTACCGCGCGCGAAATTCTTGAAGATTATGCCGGCGGCATGCGCGATGGGCTGAAATTTAAAGCCTGGCAGCCAGGCGGTGCAGGGACTGACTTCCTGACTGAACAACACCTCGATTTGCCGATGGAATTCGGCACCATTGGTAAAGCTGGCAGCCGTTTAGGTACTGCGTTGGCAATGGCGGTGGACCATGAGATTGGCATGGTATCGCTGGTGCGTAACCTGGAAGAGTTCTTTGCTCGTGAATCCTGTGGCTGGTGTACGCCGTGCCGCGACGGATTGCCGTGGAGCGTCAAAATATTGCGCGCACTTGAGCGTGGCGAAGGTCAGCCAGGGGATATTGAAACCCTTGAGCAACTTTGCCGCCAACTTGGCCCGGGTAAAACGTTCTGTGCTCATGCGCCGGGTGCTGTTGAACCGCTGCAAAGTGCGATCAAGTACTTCCGCGGCGAGTTTGAAGCCGGAATAGCCAAACAGGTTTACAACAACGCACGCAGTATTGGCGGTATTCAGCCGAATAACCTGCTTAAAGAGCGTTGGTAATTAGTCGTTAAGGCAACTATTGGCGGACGGTGAGCCCGCTAAAAAGAGATAAGCCCTGTATTAGGGGCAGGTTGCCAAACTGATAATCACCAACCCGGCCAGAATTTTTGATTAACGCCCGCGATAAAGTGGGCCTCATGGAAGCATGCTGACTATGGCTACGATTCATGTAGACGGCAAAGAATACGATGTTAACGGAGCGGACAACCTTCTACAGGCTTGCCTCTCTCTTGGCCTTGATATTCCTTATTTTTGCTGGCATCCGGCGCTAGGAAGCGTCGGCGCTTGCCGCCAATGTGCGGTTAAGCAATACCAAAACGCGGAAGATACTCGCGGTCGTTTGGTGATGTCATGTATGACGCCTGCGTCTGATGGAACCTTTATTTCCATCGACGATCAGGAAGCCAAACAGTTCCGTGAAAGCGTGGTTGAGTGGTTAATGACTAATCACCCTCACGACTGCCCAGTCTGTGAGGAAGGGGGGAACTGTCATCTGCAGGATATGACAGTGATGACCGGCCACAGTATGCGCCGTTACCGCTTCACCAAACGTACTCATAACAACCAAGACCTCGGTCCGTTTATTTCTCACGAAATGAACCGTTGTATCGCCTGTTATCGCTGCGTCCGTTATTACAAGGATTATGCTGACGGTACTGATTTGGGTGTTTATGGTGCGCATGACAACGTCTACTTTGGTCGCCCAGAAGACGGTCCGCTGGAAAGCGAATTCTCGGGTAACCTGGTTGAAGTCTGTCCAACCGGTGTGTTCACCGATAAAACGCATTCTGAGCGCTATAACCGTAAATGGGACATGCAGTTTGCCCCAAGCGTGTGCCATCAGTGCAGCGTAGGCTGTAATACCAGCCCTGGTGAGCGCTACGGTGAATTACGCCGTATCGAAAACCGTTACAACGGTACCGTAAACCACTACTTCCTTTGTGACCGTGGTCGCTTTGGTTATGGTTACGTTAATCTGAAAGATCGTCCTAAAAAACCACAGCAACGCCGTGGTAATGACTGGATCGAGCTTAATGCCGAGCAGGCGATGCAAGGTGCTGCCGATATTCTGCGTCAGGCAGAGAAAACTATCGGTATCGGTTCGCCGCGTGCCAGCCTGGAAAGTAACTTCGCATTGCGTCAACTCGTTGGTGCTGAGAACTTTTATACCGGTATCAGCGCACAAGAGCAGGGTCGTCTTGACTTGATGCTCAATGTGTTGAAAAACAGCGGTGTTCACACGCCAGCGCTGCGCGAAATTGAAGAATATGATGCCGTGTTGGTGTTGGGTGAAGACTTGACGCAAACCGGTGCGCGTATTGCGCTGTCCGTTCGTCAGGCTGTGAAAGGCAAAGCTCGTGCAATGGCTGCGGCGCAGCGCGTTGCAGACTGGCAGATTGCTGCAATACAAAACATTGGCCAGCATTCTAAGCATCCGCTGTTTATCACTAACGTTGATAACACCAAACTCGACGACATCGCCGCTTACAACTATCGCGCGCCGGTGGATGAACAAGCACGTTTTGGCTTTGCTATCGCCAATGCTATTGATTCATCTGCGCCTGCGGTGACGGATTTGGCTGAAGGGCTAAATAAGAAAGTTGATGTCATCGTACAAGCGCTGACCGGAGCAAGAAAACCGTTAATCATCACCGGTAGCAATGCAGGTAGTGATGCGATTATTGCGGCTGCCGCTAACGTTGCTAAAGCGTTGAAAGTCCGTGGTCTGGATGTCGGCATTACCTTCGTTGCTTCCTCTGCTAACAGCATCGGCTTGGCAATGATGGGCGGCGGCTCGCTAGATGATGCACTTAATGTGTTGGAAGCCGGCGGTGTTGATAGCGCCATCGTGATGGAAAATGATCTTTATCGTCATGCGCCATTGGCTAAAGTTGACTCTGCACTTGATAAGGTTAAAAACCTGTTAGTGCTTGATCATCAACGTACCAGCATTATGGATAAAGCGCGTTTGATCCTGCCTGCTGCGAGTTTTGCAGAGAGTGACGGTACACTGGTCAATCAGGAAGGTCGCGCTCAGCGCTTCTTCCAGGTTTATGATCCTGCCTACTACGATACGACAGTCAGCATGCTCGAAAGCTGGCGTTGGTTGCATTCTCTGGAATCAACGATCAACAGCCGCGAAATCGACTGGACACAGTTGGATCATGTCATCGCCGCTTGTGTTAACGAACTGCCACAATTGCAGGGTATTGTTGATGCGGCTCCAGATGCTAGTTTCCGTATCCGTGGTCAAAAACTGGCGCGTTCTCCGCATCGTTCCAGTGGTCGTACCGCTATGCGCGCTAATATCAGCGTACATGAGCCGCGTCAGCCACAAGATAAAGACACTATGTTTGCCTTCTCAATGGAAGGGAACAACAGCCCAACCGCTAATCGTCAGCAGATTCCATTTGCCTGGGCTCCAGGTTGGAACTCACCACAAGCCTGGAACAAATTCCAGAGCGAAGTGGGTGGCAAGCTGCGTCACGGTGATCCAGGTGTGCGTCTGATCGAAGCGGGTGAGGGGAGTCTTGAGTACTTTACTCAAATTCCTGCTGCTTTCGTTGCTGGCAATCAACACTGGCGTGTTGCGCCTTACTACCACCTGTTTGGTAGTGAAGAGATGTCACAACGTTCTGCTGTTATCCAAAGCCGTATGCCGCAAGCCTACGTCATGGTTAACCCAGAAGATGCGGCCGCTCTCGGTGTCAATCAAGGAACGCAGGTTGAGTTTACCTGTGCAGGTCAAACCCTGACGTTGCCTGTTCGTCTGAGCGCCACCCTTAATCAAGGGCAGCTAGGTTTACCACTGGGCTTACCGGGTATTCCTCCGGTGCTGGTGGGCGCAACGATTGAAAATCTGCGGGAGGCAACCCGATGAGTTGGTTTACACCGGAAGTGATCGAAACAATTATTGCCGTCGTTAAAGCGGTGGTGATTTTGCTTGTGGTTGTCGGCGTTGGTGCGTTTATGAGTTTTGCTGAACGTCGCTTGCTTGGCCTGTTCCAAAACCGATACGGACCAAACCGTGTCGGTTGGGGCGGCTCACTGCAATTAGTTGCCGACATGATCAAAATGTTCTTTAAAGAGGACTGGGTGCCGCGCTTTACCGATCGCATGATCTTTACGCTGGCACCGATGATCGCTTTCAGCTCAATGCTGGCAGCATTCGCTATCGTTCCTGTTGCACCGACTTGGTACGGCGCGAACCTTAATATCGGTATTTTGTTCTTCCTGATGATGGCAGGCCTGGCAGTTTATGGTGTGTTATTTGCAGGTTGGTCAAGTAACAACAAATACTCGTTATTAGGTGCGGTACGTGCTTCGGCCCAGACGCTGAGCTATGAAGTGTTCCTCGGTCTATCAATGATGGGTGTTGTTGCTCAGGCAGGTTCATTCAATCTGCAAGACATTGTGATTTCACAAGCGCATATGTGGAACATCATCCCGCAATTCTTTGGCTTCTTAACCTTTGCGATTGCCGGTGTGGCCGTGTGTCACCGTCATCCATTTGACCAACCAGAAGCTGAGCAAGAGTTGTCTGATGGTTATCACATCGAATATTCCGGCATGAAGTTCGGTCTGTTCTTTGTCGGTGAATACATCGGGATTGTGACCGTTTCTGCACTGATCGTGACGCTGTTCTTCGGCGGCTGGCAGGGTCCATTCTTGCCTCCGTTTATTTGGTTCGCGCTGAAAACTGCCTTCTTCATGGTGATGTTCATTTTGATCCGTGCAGCATTGCCGCGTCCTCGCTATGACCAGGTTATGTCATTCGGCTGGAAAATCTGCCTGCCGCTGACGTTATTGAACCTGCTGGCGACCGCTGCGGTCATTTTGTACAACGCGCACTCTTTGCCGTAAATAATTGGGGCGAAAAACCATGACATTGAAAGAGTTACTCGTCGGCTTTGGTACCCAGGTTCGTAGCCTGTGGATGATCGGGCTGCACACATTCTCCAAGCGCGAAACGCTGATGTACCCGGAAGAGCCGGTTTATTTGCCGCCTCGTTACCGTGGGCGCATCGTGTTAACTCGCGATCCAGACGGTGAAGAGCGTTGCGTAGCTTGTAACCTGTGTGCTGTTGCTTGTCCGGTTGGCTGTATTTCACTACAGAAAGCCGAGATGAAAGACGGTCGCTGGTATCCAGAGTTCTTCCGCATCAACTTCTCTCGCTGTATTTTTTGCGGCCTGTGTGAAGAAGCTTGTCCTACTACCGCTATCCAGTTAACACCGGATTTCGAGCTGGGCGAGTTTAAGCGTCAGGACTTGGTATACGAGAAAGAAGATTTGCTGATTTCTGGTCCGGGTAAATATCCGGAATATAACTTCTACCGGATGGCCGGTATGGCAATTGACGGCAAGTCGAAAGGCGATGCAGAAAATGAAGCCAAACCGATCAACGTCAAAGGCCTGATGCCTTAAGGAGCCGCAAGCATGGAATTTGCATTTTATATTGCAGCCTTGGTGGCCGTGTTGGCGACGTTGCGCGTAATAACGCATACCAATCCGGTGCATGCACTGCTGTACCTCATTGTTTCACTGTTAGCCATCGCTGCGGTGTTCTTCTCGCTCGGCGCCTATTTTGCCGGTGCGTTGGAAATCGTTGTGTACGCCGGGGCCATTATGGTGCTGTTCGTATTTGTGGTGATGATGCTCAACTTGGGTAATGTCCAAGAGCAGGAACGCGCATGGCTGAAGCCTTCTACCTGGATCGGACCCTCGATTCTGGCGTTGGTGTTACTCGCCGTCATTATCGCGTCTATCCACGGTCTTCCGGGCAGCGAAATTAAAGGCACGATTGTTGATGCTAAAGCGGTCGGCATTAGCCTGTTTGGGCCTTATGTATTGGCAGTGGAATTGGCGTCAATGTTGCTTCTTGCAGGGTTGGTGGTTGCCTTCCATATTGGCCGTGAACACAAACCGGGTGAAGTATTGAATACCGCACCTGGCAGTGAAATGGCGAAGAGAAAAACGGAGGAGAGAGCATGATCCCTCTACAGCATGGCCTAATTCTGGCGGCTATTTTGTTCGTGTTAGGGCTTACCGGTCTGTTAGTCCGTCGTAATCTGCTGTTTATGTTGATAAGCCTTGAAGTGATGATCAATGCGGCAGCGCTGGCATTTATCGTTGCCGGTAGCTATTGGGGGCAGGCAGATGCACAGGTGATGTATATCCTGGCAATTAGCTTAGCCGCAGCGGAGGCCAGTATTGGTCTGGCGTTGTTGCTACAGCTCTACCGTCGTCGTCATACCCTGAATATTGACACTATCAGTGAGATGCACGGATGAACCTATTATATTTAACAATACTGTTCCCGCTGATTGGCTTTCTCTTATTGGCCTTTTCACGCGGCCGCTGGTCTGAGAATACTTCAGCAACTGTAGGTGTTGGTTCAATCGGCTTTGCAGCATTGGTGACTATCTATGCCGCCGTTGATTTCCTGAGCCATAAAGCGGCGGGAGAAGCGTTTAGCCAGAACCTCTGGAACTGGATGAGCGTTGGCGATTTCAATATCGCCGCCACGCTGACATTAGATGGTCTGTCACTGACCATGTTGTCTGTCGTTACCGGCGTTGGTTTCTTCATCCACATGTTCGCGTCATGGTACATGCGTGGTGAAGAGGGCTATTCTCGCTTCTTCGCTTACACCAACTTGTTTATTGCCAGCATGGTTGTTCTGGTGCTGGCTGATAACTTGATGCTGATGTATCTCGGTTGGGAAGGGGTGGGGCTGTGTAGCTACCTGCTGATCGGTTTCTACTACACCAATCCAGCTAATGGCGCTGCGGCGATGAAAGCCTTTATCGTGACTCGCGTGGGTGACGTGTTCCTGGCTTTCGCACTGTTTATCCTTTATCGCGAACTGGGCACCCTGAACATTCGTGAGCTGATGATATTGGCACCGCAAAAACTGGCGGTTGGCGATACGGCAATTACTTGGGCGACCTTGATGTTGCTTGGCGGCGCAGTCGGTAAATCGGCGCAGTTGCCATTGCAAACGTGGTTAGCAGACGCGATGGCGGGTCCAACGCCAGTATCTGCATTGATCCACGCCGCAACCATGGTAACCGCGGGCGTTTATTTGATTGCTCGTACTCATGGCCTGTTCCTGATGGCGCCAGAGATTCTGCATCTGGTTGGTGTTATCGGTGCTGTCACCTTAGTGTTGGCAGGTTTTGCTGCGTTGGTGCAAACCGATATCAAGCGTGTTCTCGCGTACTCGACTATGAGCCAAATCGGCTACATGTTCTTGGCGTTAGGCGTGCAAGCTTGGGATGCAGCAATTTTCCACCTGATGACTCATGCGTTCTTTAAAGCGTTACTGTTCCTCTCATCTGGTTCGGTCATTCTTGCCTGTCACCACGAGCAAAACATTTTCAAAATGGGTGGGCTGCGTAAGTCTATCCCTCTGGTATATGTCTGCTTCCTGGTCGGTGGCGCGGCGTTGTCTGCCTTGCCACTTATCACATCCGGCTTCTTCAGTAAGGATGAGATCTTGGCGGGTGCTTGGGCAAATGGCCATTTGAATCTGATGGTTGCTGGCCTGGCCGGTGCATTCATGACCTCTCTGTATACCTTCCGTATGATTTTCATCGTGTTCCATGGCGAAGAGAAGATTAAAGCACATGCGGGTAAAGGTATTACTCACCATCTGCCACTGTTGGTTCTGTTGGTATTGTCTACCTTCGTTGGCGCGCTGATTGTGCCACCGTTGAAAGGCGTATTGCCTGAAACCACAGATTTGGCTCACGGTAGCGAGCTGACGCTGAAAATCGCCTCAGGCATCGTAGCTATCGTCGGTATCTTGCTGGCTGCGGCACTTTACCTTGGTAAACGTTCACTGGTTAACAGCATTGCTAAGAGCGCACCTGGCCGTTTCTTCACGGTGTGGTGGTTCCATGCCTGGGGCTTCGACTGGTTGTACGACAAGGTCTTTGTTAAGCCGTACCTTGCCGTGGCGTATCTGCTGAAACGCGATCCGCTCAACTCGGTGATGAACTTGCCAGCGCTGGTTTCCCGTTTGGGTAACCGTGGGCTGACGTTGAGTGAGAATGGTCAAACGCGTTGGTATGTCGCGTCGATGGGATTGGGTGCAGTGGTCGTTCTGGCGCTGTTGTTAATTGTTTAATGAATAACACATTGTAAACGGTACCGGGTGGCAGGAGCCTATGCGACCAAAGACACCCGGTAGCAAGTTTTAAGTTTATTCAAATAGGGACACATATTGCCATGCTATTACCTTGGCTACTTCTTATCCCCTTCATTGGCGGGCTGTTATGTTGGCAGTCTGAGCGCATCGGTAGCAAAGTACCGCGCTGGATCGCCTTAATTGCAATGGGGTTGACCTTAGCCCTTTCCCTGCAATTGTGGTTGCAGGGAGGCTATACACTAGCAACACCTAAAGGTATTCCTCAGTGGCAGTCAGAGTTTGAACTGCCGTGGATCCCGCGTTTCGGCATTAGCTTCCATCTGGCTTTAGATGGCTTGTCACTGCTGATGGTGGTCTTGACCGGGTTGCTCGGTATTCTTGCGATACTCTGTTCATGGCGTGAGATTCAAAAGCATCAGGGGTTCTTCCACCTGAATATGCTGTGGATCCTCGGCGGCGTTATCGGGGTGTTCTTGTCCATCGACATGTTCCTCTTCTTCTTCTTCTGGGAGATGATGCTGGTACCGATGTACTTCCTGATCGCACTTTGGGGCCATAAAGGATCGGACGGCAAAACCCGTATCAGTGCCGCAACCAAATTCTTCATCTATACGCAAGCCAGCGGCTTGATTATGTTGGTGGCGATCCTTGGTTTGGTATTTGTACATTTCAACGCAACAGGCGTGTGGACTTTCAGCTATGAACAACTGCTGAAAACGCCAATGTCACATAATGTTGAATATGTATTGATGCTGGGCTTCTTTATCGCCTTCGCGGTGAAAATGCCGGTTGTTCCATTACACGGCTGGTTGCCAGATGCACACAGTCAGGCGCCAACCGCGGGTTCTGTTGACCTGGCAGGTATTTTGCTGAAAACCGCAGCTTATGGTCTGTTGCGTTTTAGCTTGCCGTTCTTCCCGAATGCTTCACACGAGTTTGCACCTATTGCAATGTGGTTAGGTGTTATCGGTATCTTCTACGGTGCGTGGATGGCTTTCTCACAAACCGATATCAAGCGCCTGATTGCTTACACCAGTATCTCGCATATGGGCTTCGTACTGATTGCCATCTTCACCGGTAGCCAGTTGGCTTACCAAGGTGCGGTAATTCAGATGATTGCTCACGGTCTGTCTGCATCTGGTCTGTTCATTATCTGTGGTCAGATTTACGAGCGTCTGCATACTCGTGATTTACGTCAAATGGGCGGCTTGTGGGGAAGAATTAAATACCTGCCAGCATTGGCGCTGTTCTTTGCGGTTGCCAACCTTGGTATGCCGGGGACAGGGAACTTCGTCGGTGAATTCATGATCCTGTTCGGCAGCTTCCCTCTGGTGCCGACGATCACGGTTATCATTACTTTCGCTCTGGTCTTCGCTTCAGTTTACTCTCTGATCATGATGCAACGTGCTTATTACGGCGCGCCAAAATCTGAAGAACCTCTGCAAGGTATGACCGCTCGTGAAATGTCGATTATCCTGCTGCTGGTCGTCTTGCTGGTGTTGTTGGGCGTTTACCCACAACCGATTCTAGACACCTCAAGCGCTGCAATGAGTAATGTGCAGCACTGGTTCGGATCATCTGTTTCATCAATTTCAACGACAAGGCCGTAACTCGCCATGACAATTACTCCTCAAAATCTGATCGCACTGTCACCACTGTTGATCGTCGGATTGACTGTGGTGGTAGTGATGCTATCCATTGCGTGGCGACGCGACCACTTTGTTAATGCCACGTTGACGGTAATTGGCCTGAATCTGGCGCTGATTTCACTTTATTTTGTGGGACACGCTGGTGTACAGGATGTTACTCCGCTGATTCGTGTTGATGGCTACTCAATGTTCTACGTTGGGTTGGTACTGCTGGCCAGTTTGGCAACCAGTACATTTGCCTATCCATGGTTGCAGGGTTACCCAGATAACCGCGAAGAGTTCTACTTGCTGGTACTTATCGCGGCAATGGGCGGCATCTTGCTGGCCTGCGCTAATCATATGGCCTCATTGTTCTTAGGGATTGAACTTATCTCTCTGCCACTGTTTGGTCTGGTTGGTTACGCTTACCGCCTCAACCGTTCGCTGGAAGCCAGTATCAAATATATGCTTCTGTCTGCGGCAGCATCATCGTTCCTGCTGTTTGGTATGGCGTTGGTGTATGCACAATCTGGCGATTTGTCTTTCGTTGCATTGGGCAAAAGCTTGGCCGATTCAGCCGTTCACCAGCCGTTATTGTTGGCAGGCGTAGGACTGATGATTGTTGGTCTTGGCTTTAAACTGTCGTTGGTTCCTTTCCACCTGTGGACGCCAGACGTTTATCAAGGCGCACCTGCACCTGTTTCAACCTTCCTGGCTACCGCCAGCAAGATTGCGATTTTTGCAGTGGTCATGCGTTTATTCCTCTACGTGCCTGTGGCAGAAAACCATTCAATCCGCCTGGTGCTGGGCATCATTGCCTTCTGCTCGATTCTGGTTGGTAACTTGATGGCGCTGAGCCAAAGCAACATCAAGCGCATGCTGGGCTACTCTTCTATTGCTCACTTGGGTTATCTGCTGGTGGCATTGGTAGCCGTACAAACACACGTATTGTCGATGGAAACCGTTGGCGTTTACTTAGCGGGTTATCTGTTCACTACCGTAGGTGCATTCGGTGTGGTTAGCCTGATGTCCAGCCCTTACAAAGGCGGGGGCGCAGATGCTGAATCTCTGTTCTCTTACCGTGGTTTGTTCTGGCATAAGCCGATTTTGGCAGCAGTTATGACAACGATGATGTTGTCACTGGCTGGTATCCCGCTGACACTCGGCTTTATCGGTAAATTCTACGTGCTGGCAACGGGTGTGACTGCACATCTGTGGTGGCTGACTGGTGCTGTCGTGGCAGGTAGTGCGATTGGTATTTATTATTACCTGCGCGTTACTGTCAGTTTGTTCTTGAGTGCCCCAGCGAGTCTGCAGCGTGATACCCCAAACAACTGGGCATTAACTGCCGGTGGTATCGTGGTACTCATTTCTGCCATCTTAGTTGTAGTATTCGGTGTTTACCCACAACCGCTGATCAACATAGTTCAAATGGCACAGCCGTTGTTCTAATAGATACAGCGTAGTTGCGAAGTGAATAAGCCGCCCATCTTAGATGGGCGGCTTTTTTGTGCATTGAGCTCAAAATAAGTGCAATTAAATGGCTTCGCGGGCAACGCTCGAAAAGTGTCAGAACGTTCTTAAAAGGCAATTAATTATCCTGATGCCAATATTCCACAAAGCGTAATATCGAAATTTACGCTAGGGTTAATAGGCGTTGTATTAATGACAAGACAAGGAGATAACAATGCCCACCCAATCTAAATCACAACAATTTGAAGCACAGCAAAGCTCTTTAGATGATGATCTGAGAATGCTCAGTGAAACACTAGAAGAAGTCCTGAAATCATCTGGTGATAAAGCCGATGAAAAGTATCAAGAGATTAAATCTCGTGCTGAACAGGCGTTAAGTGATGTGCAGTCACGACTGTCGATTGGCAAAGATTCGTGCTGTGCAAAGGTAAAAGATCTTGCTGAGCATGCCGATAGCTATGTGCGCGAGAAACCTTGGCAGGGCGTAGGTATTGGTGCTGCGGTAGGGTTAGTTATCGGGCTACTGTTACGACGTTAAGGGTATATCTTTAGTAAGATGCCGCCTTTTATCCGTTTTTGATGATGGGGCGGCAAGTATTATTTAAGCATCCGTACTTTCTCTCTAGTTCCAAATCTAAAATGTAACTCCACATTCATTGTCTATCCTTCAGTGTTCCCACTATTAGCTATAGTGTGATTATCCAAAAATAAAACGAATCAAATCAATCTCCTAGATTTACATTGTGTTACCTAAAGGCTCGTTAAGCCACAAGGAAATGCAGGTTAGATCACACTGAAAAATGATAAAAAAATGTTAACTACTTGATAATAAAAATCAGGAGTCGACATTATGTCATCACATAGCAGTAGTTCAGTTGGTACTCGACAAGGAACGGCAACTAATATTTTCCGCGTCACTAGCGGCAATTTTCTGGAAATGTATGATTTTATGGTGTTTGGTTATTATGCCAGCGCAATTGCTCATACCTTTTTCCCAGGCTCTAATCCTTTTGCGTCATTAATGTTGACCCTAATGACCTTCGGTGCCGGTTTCTTGATGCGCCCGCTTGGCGCTATTGTACTCGGTGCCTATATCGACCATCACGGCAGACGCAAGGGGCTATTGATCACGCTTGGTCTAATGGCGCTTGGTACGCTGACTATTGCCTGTGTACCGGGATATAACAGTATCGGTGTGATGGCTCCGGTACTCATTTTACTCGGGCGTCTGCTACAGGGATTCTCTGCCGGTGTCGAGCTGGGAGGCGTGTCGGTTTATCTGTCTGAAATCGCACCTCCGGGTAAAAAAGGGTTTTATGTCAGTTGGCAATCAGCCAGTCAGCAAGTTGCTGTGGTCTTTGCCGCCTTGCTCGGCGTGTTATTGAATCATCTGCTGGGTAAAACACTAATGGATGAGTGGGGCTGGCGTATTCCTTTTGCGATTGGTTGCCTGATTGTTCCTTTCCTGTTTTGGATCCGTCGCATGATGGAGGAAACCGATGAATTCAAACAGCGTCGTCGTCACCCTGCAATGAGTGAAATTGTTCGCTCAGTCGGTGCTAACTGGCCGATTGTTTTAGTCGGCATGTTGATGGTAGTCACCACAACAGTATCGTTTTACATGATTACTGCCTTTACACCAACCTACGGCAAAAGTGTGCTGCAATTTAGCGAACAGCAAAGTTTTATCGTGACCTTATGCGTGGGGATTTCTAATCTTTTTTGGCTGCCTGTGATGGGGGCGTTTTCGGATAAAGTTGGTCGCCGCCCATTGCTGATTGTATTCAGTGCGTTGATTCTCGTGACGTCTTACCCCGCGCTAAATTGGCTTGTCGGTGCACCAAGCTTTGCTCGTTTGATTGAAGTTGAGCTGTGGTTATCATTTATGTATGCCAGTTATAACTCAGCGATGGTTGTGGCCCTGACCGAATTGATGCCTGCTGAAGTCCGCGCAACGGGCTTCTCGATGGCATATAGCCTGGCTACCGCTATTTTTGGTGGTTTCACCCCGGCAATATCGAGTTATATGATTCATGTCACTGGGAATAAAGCAATGCCGGGCGTATGGCTCTCAATCGCCGCAGTGTGCGGGTTGATCGCGGTATTAGTGTTACCGAGGATTACCTCACGGGAGCGGGCCATTTCTTCGGCGACGAGGGCTGGCGTTTGAATCAACGCTGGGATTTTTAAAATGAAACGGTGAATATTTCGGTTTCTCAAATGCGGTGTTCAATGTGACCACGCAGCCGGAATCGAGCAAAGGAACGAAGGCGCGTTCCTTTGCGATCCTGCGCCCTTTCAAACATTAACTCCCAGTCCAGTGGAGGCCATGTTTCAGTAGCTTCTGTGATAGCGTAAATGCCAGCCCTCCGGGCTTCCCGCCTCCGGGTTCAAGCCAACGATAGTTCCATTGTCTTTCACCACTCCACCGGTGGCATTTTGAGTGCGCTTAGCGGCTTTTAAATCAACAGCAACAAGACAGAAGCAAAGGCAGTTTAGCTTTTGAAGTAAAAGTTTGGTGGCGCACTCAAAATTTCACTGACGAGCGATGGAGAGACGGCGAAGGTTTTATTGAGCTGGCTTGAATCCGAGGAGGGGATGGCGGAGCCATGAAATTTGCGCCTGTCGTTGCGGTAGCTGAAACATGGCCGCCACTGAACTGGATATTGAAGTATCAAAAAAGCGCGGGATTCTTAAGGGTAGCGCGCTACCCTTAAGGCGGCTTAGGCTGCAATGTTACATTGAACACTGCATTTGATAAGCCGAAAAATCCACTTTTCTGGTTCTAATAACCGAAAAAAGCACGGTCATTGCTTATAAAACCAGAAATTATATTGTGTTATTTTCCGCTGGTTTTCTAAAAACCAGCCCGCGGATCAGCTAAGGCCAAGCGCCTTAGCAACCCCCTCTCCGTATGCCGGGTCAACCTGTGTAAACAGACCAACCTGACGCTTCTGGGTTTCCAGAGAAGCGTGCTTCAATTCGCCAGCGATACGATCGAACATGCGTTGATGCTCTTCATCCGACAGCAGTTGGAACAGCTTACGCGGTTGGCTGAAGTAATCTTCATCTTCGCGGTGGTTCCAGTGATCCGCCGCGCCTTCAATGCTTAATGGTGGTTCGCTGAAATCAGGCTGCTCTTGGAACAGGCCCGCGCTGTTTGGCTCATAGGTAACACCATTGCCGCTGTTACCATCCACGCGCATCGCGCCATCACGGTGATAGTTATGGAACGGGCATTTTGGTGCGTTAACGGGGATCTGATGGTGGTTAACACCTAAACGATAGCGGTGCGCATCGCCGTAGGAGAACAGACGACCTTGTAGCATTCTGTCCGGAGAGAAACCAATGCCTGGTACCACATTTGCCGGGCTCATAGCGACTTGCTCAACTTCGGCAAAGTAGTTATCTGGATTGCGGTTCAGCTCGAAATAACCGACGTCAATCAGCGGATAGTCGCTATGTAACCAGACTTTAGTCAGGTCAAACGGGTTATATGGCAGTTCCGAGGCTTCTTTTTCCGGCATCACCTGCACTTGCAGATTCCAGCGTGGGAAATCACCACGTTCAATCGCATCGTACAAATCACGTTGTGAGCTTTCACGATCGGAGCCAATGATTTTCTCTGCTTCGTCATCCATCAGGTTTTGAATGCCTTGCTGGCAACGGAAGTGGAATTTAACCCAGAAACGCTCGTTATCTTCGTTGATGAAACTATAAGTATGGCTACCGAAACCGTGGATGTGACGATAGGAACTTGGCAGGCCACGGTCGCTAACATCAATGGTCAATTGGTGCAGGCTTTCTGGCAGATGAGAGAAGAAATCCCACTTATACGCTGGGTTGCGCAGGTTAGTGCGTGGATCGCGTTTTACCACGTGGTTCAAATCAGGGAATTTCAGCGGGTCACGCAGATAAAATACTGGCGTATTATTACCGACTAAATCCCAGTTACCTTGCTCGGTGTAGAATTTCATCGAAAAGCCGCGAATATCACGCTCGGCATCCGCACCGCCACGTTCGCCAGCTACGGTCGAAAAACGGATAAACATTGGGGTTTGTTTACCAATGTCGGAGAAAATTTTCGCTCGGGTAAATTTGCTGATGTCATGTGTCACGGTAAATGTTCCGTAGGCCCCAGAACCTTTAGCGTGCATACGACGCTCGGGAATGACTTCGCGGTCAAAATGGGCCAGCTTTTCTAAAAACCACACATCTTGCAGCAACAACGGACCACGACGACCGGCAGTAATAACGTTGTTGTTATCGGCGACGGGGGCGCCAGCAGCAGTGGTTAAACCTCGTTTAGTCATGATAATTCCTTCCAGTAAACAATAGGGTGGCTAAGAAAATAAAGACGACAGACAGTTTTTATGAGAGACATCATCTCGCTTTAATACTGAGTTACTACTTTGCGGAGATATTCACTCTACTCGTTAGTTTTAGACCACTTGTTGATCAGGGGCAAATAGGCAGGGGGTATCAATGTAATCGGGCGGGGTATATACCCGTCATACTTCAAGTTGCAGGGGGGGCTGCACTCGCTTACCCCGGTCACTTAGTTATCTAAGCTTCAGGGGATTTTCTTAATTGCCTCCGACCTGTATCTCGACGTTTCTTAGGTATATGCGATACATAACCTCATAATTTGTTATTAAAAAATGCAGTTTTAATCCATTACCTGATTGCACCAACTATAAGACTGCATATACTGGCGGCAAATATCGCTATTTTATGATTATTCGGGATAACACATGAAAAAGATCCTTGCTGCTGGTATCGCTACTGCCGCATTAATGGCCGTTGCCTCATCAGCTAACGCGATTGGTGTGAGCACTGAAGTGGGCAAACATTACACTAACGTTGGTATCGGGTTAGGCACGACAACGTCCGGCATTGCGCTGAGCGGTAATTGGTCGCATAGCAGTCGTGATGGTGATTTTGGTGGCCTGGGGCTGGGATATAATATTCCTGTTGGACCTTTTATGGCGACGGTTGGGGCGAAGGCGCTTTATGTTCGCCCTGATGATGGCCGGAGTGGTTATGCGATTCCTTTGGGGGGCGGCTTACAATGGTCGATGAACCGTTATCTGTCTCTCTATGGTGAGGCTTATTACGCGCCTAACGCGCTGACTAGCGGGATTAACAATTATAAAGAAGCCAATGCAGGCGTGCGTTTGAAGCCAATTCCTTTGTTGAGCGTTGATGTGGGTTATCGTTATACCGCGCTTAATGGCGAGCATGGTAATTTGAATAATGTTATCTCTGACGGCCCTTACGTCGGTGCAGCGTTTAATTTCTAAATACCAGGGGGCTGCATGCAGCCCCTAAATTTGGTACCCAAATCGTTTTAAGTATTGAGATATCTGCTGTTCAGCAATATTTTGTCATGCTTTTTTGTCCTTCCTCTATTGGTTTCCCTCGCTTTTATCCGCTCAGCGATTGTGTTTCTCTCTTAGCCTTTCTACAGTGTTTGCTATCAGCTAAAACGCAGTAAAACGGTTACCGCAATAAACCAATTACCGCAGCAAAACAATGAATGAAGGAAAAAACAATGCTTAGGGTTGAGATGCTCAGCACGGGTGACGAAGTACTACATGGCCAAATTGTAGATACCAATTCTGCATGGTTGGCGAATATTCTTTTCGAGCAAGGGTTGCCGATGACCAGCCGTGAAACGGTCGGCGACAGCTTGCAGGCATTGATCGATGTATTAGTTGAACGTAGTCATATTGCCGATGTCTTGATCGTTAACGGCGGATTAGGCCCAACCAGCGATGATTTAAGCGCGTTAGCCGCTGCAACCGCCTGTGGTGTGGAATTGGTTGAGGATGCGGCGTGGCTGGCCAAAATGGAGGCTTTCTTTGCAGAGCGCGGTCGACCAATGGCGGCGTCAAATCGTAAACAAGCGCAGATCCCTGCTAATGCCGAAGTGTTGGATAATCCGGTCGGCACAGCCTGTGGTTTTAAAGTCATCCTCAATCGTTGCCAAATCTTCTTTACGCCGGGCGTGCCTTCCGAGTTTAAGGTAATGGTGGAACAGCAAATTATTCCGCGCCTGCACCAGCAATTCCCAGCATTGGCAGAGCAGTTATGCTTGCGATTAACGACTTTCGGACGCGGTGAAAGTGATTTGGCCAATGAGCTGGATGGCTTGGTTTTACCCGCAGGTGTTGTGATGGGTTATCGTTCTTCTTCGCCAATTATTGAGCTCAAATTGACCGGGCCCCGTAGTGAAGAAATCGCCATGCAAAAGGCGTTTGAACGGGTAAGAGAAGTCGCTGGCGAGAGTACGATTTTTGAAGGCGTGAGTAGCTTGCCAGAACAATTAGCACTGCGTTTATCTGCTAAAAATTTGCGCTTGGCTGTTAGCGAAAGTTTTACCGCGGGTTTGCTCAATTGGCGTTTGCAAAGTGCTGCAGTTCCCTTAGTGAATGGCGAGTTATTACCCAATGATAGCCAAGCTGCGTTGTTATCAACGGTGCAGAGAGCGGAAGATATTGGCAAACGTAGCGGGGCAGACTTAGCACTCGCGGTGAGTTCTTTATCTGAAGGGGTGATTAGTTTGGCGCTCTATACGCCTACAGGCTCAAATGGATTAACTATCCGTTATACCGCAACTCGCCATGGATTGACGTTGCGTCAAGAAACGATTGTGATGGTTGGGATGGATATGTTGCGTCGTTATCTTAATGGTTGGCCCGTAGTGGCAGATTACCCGTGGCTGGATAGAGTAGAGAAAATCTAATCGCTGTGAGGGATGAATCGTCGTCTGGAAGACTGAGATACCCTGGCATAGCAGCGCTAGGGGCGAGCCGCTACGCCCCCCAACGCGATGCTCTCCCTAATAACGGGATTTGCTTGTGTCTGGTGGGGTGACGGCTTTGATCGGCTTACAGTTCTAGCTCAATATCTTCTATTGGCAGGCAACAGCAGGGCAGGATGTCGCCCTGCTGAATAAACGCGAGGGGCTGCTGTTGATAGGCAACCTGGCCTTTCACTAACCGCATGCGGCAGGAGCCACAATAGCCTTCGCGGCACTGATATTCCACTTGCACCTGATGATGTTCAAACACTTCCAGCAAATTGCTATGGCTGGCCTGACAGGCCAGCTTTTTGCCGCAATGATTCAGCGTTACCGTGGGGCGAGGCTGACTCATATCAGAACTCAAAATCGCTCAGGTCATCAGCGTTCATTTCAGAGTCAATTTGGCCGACCAGATAAGAACTCACTTCGACTTCTTGCGGAGCAACCTGCACGTTATCTGATACTAACCAGGCATTAATCCATGGAATTGGGTTAGTACGTGTTTGGAACGGTGCTTTCAGACCAACGGCTTGCATACGGATGTTGGTGATGTATTCCACGTATTGGCACAGGATGTCTTTGTTCAGGCCAATCATCGAGCCGTCACGGAACAGGTATTCAGCCCACTCTTTCTCTTGCTGAGCTGCCAGGACGAATAGGTCAAAACACTCTTGCTCACACTCTTTAGCAATTTCCGCCATCTCGGGATCATCAGCACCAGAACGCAACAGGTTAAGTGCATGCTGAGTACCGGTTAAATGCAAGGCTTCGTCGCGGGCAATCATTTTGATGATTTTCGCGTTACCTTCCATTAATTCACGTTCAGCGAAAGCGAATGAGCAGGCGAAGCTGACGTAGAAACGCACGGCTTCCAGCGCGTTAACGCTCATCAGGCACAGGTACAGTTTTTTCTTCAGCTCATGCAGATTCACGACGATTGTTTTGCCGTTGACCTGATGTGTGCCTTCACCCAGCAAATGATAGTAGCTGGTCATTTCGATCAGCGAATCATAGTAGCCGGAGATATCTTTCGCACGTTTAAGGATCTCTTCGTTGGTGACGATATCGTCGAATACCAGCGCCGGATCGTTAACGATGTTACGGATGATATGGGTATAAGAGCGGGAATGGATAGTTTCTGAGAATGCCCAGGTTTCAACCCAAGTTTCCAGCTCTGGAATAGAAATCAACGGCAGCAGTGCGACGTTCGGGCTACGGCCTTGAATTGAGTCGAGCAGCGTTTGATATTTCAGATTGCTAAGGAAGATGTGCTTTTCATGATCTGGCAAACCGGCAAAGTCGATGCGATCGCGCGCAACGTCAATTTCTTCAGGACGCCAGAAGAAGGAAAGTTGTTTTTCGATCAGTTTTTCAAAAATTTCATGTTTTTGCTGATCAAAACGCGCAACGTTGACCGATTGACCAAAAAACATCGGTTCAAGCAGTTGGTCATTTTTATTTTGAGAGAAAGTGGTATAGGCCATGACATCCTCGGGGAAATCGATTAGGCAAAACAAAATCAGTTATGGGTCATGTGACCCGAAATAGTGGGGCGAGTATCACGTTCAGAATAAGCTGCCCCTATTGAGGGGCAGTTATTAGCAGAGGGCTTAGATTTTGCAGGCGCCGCTTTCGCAGTCGTCAACCTCAGCTTTCATGTCTTCTTGCACGTCATCTGCACCATCGCGGGTGTTTTGGTAGTAAAGGGTTTTTACTCCAAATTTGTAAGCCGTCAGCAGGTCTTTAAGCAATTGCTTCATCGGCACTTTGCTGTTGGCAAAGCGAGATGGATCATAGTTGGTGTTAGCAGAAATCGACTGGTCGATAAACTTCTGCATCAGGCCAACCAAGTGCAGGTAACCGTCGTTGCTTGGCATATCCCACAGTAATTCGTACTGATCTTTCAGACGCTCATATTCTGGAACAACCTGGCGCAAGATCCCATCTTTTGAAGCTTTAATACTCACGTGACCACGAGGTGGCTCAATACCGTTAGTCGCATTGGAAATTTGCGACGAGGTTTCTGATGGCATTAATGCTGACAGCGTCGAGTTACGCAGACCGTGCTCTTGAATGTTACGACGCAGGGTTTCCCAGTCGTAATGCAGCGGCTCGTCACAAATGGTATCGAGATCCTTTTTATAGGTGTCGATTGGCAGAATGCCCTGTGAATAAGTAGTTTCTTTGAACCAGGTACAAGCGCCTTGCTCACGCGCCAGCTCATTTGAGGCTTTTAGCAGGTAATACTGGATAGCTTCAAAGGCTTTGTGAGTCAGATTGTTCGCACTGCCATCTGAATAACGCACGCCATTTTTCGCCAAATAGTAAGCGAAGTTGATCACGCCAATACCCAGCGTACGACGGCCCATTGCGCCACGTTGAGCGGCCAAAATTGGGTAGTCCTGATAGTCGAGCAGGGCGTCGAGTGCACGAACGGCAAGCGTTGCTAGCTCATCAAGGTCATCAAGACTATCGATGGCGCCAAGGTTAAATGCTGACAGTGTACATAGCGCAATCTCACCATTTTCATCATTGATATCGGTCAATGGTGTCGTTGGTAAGGCAATTTCCAGGCACAGGTTAGATTGACGCACTGGTGCAACCGCTGGGTCAAACGGGCTATGAGTATTGCAATGGTCAACGTGTTGAATGTAAATACGGCCGGTAGAGGCGCGTTCTTGCATCATCAAGGAGAACAGCTCAACCGCTTTTACTTTCTGTTTACGGATGCTGTCGTCTTGCTCATATTGCGTATACAGACGCTCAAACTCGTCCTGATCGGCGAAGAATGCATCGTACAGGCCCGGCACGTCAGATGGACTGAACAGGGTGATATCCCCGCCTTTTACCAGACGCTGATACATCAGTTTGTTGATTTGCACGCCATAGTCCATATGACGGACGCGGTTGCCTTCAACACCACGGTTGTTTTTCAGAACCAACAGGCTCTCAACTTCCAGATGCCACATTGGATAGAACAACGTAGCCGCACCGCCGCGCACGCCGCCCTGAGAGCAGGATTTAACAGCAGTTTGGAAATGCTTATAGAACGGGATACAGCCGGTATGGAAAGCTTCACCGCCGCGGATTGGGCTACCCAATGCGCGAATGCGGCCAGCGTTAATACCAATGCCTGCGCGTTGAGAAACATATTTCACAATGGCGCTAGAGGTGGCATTGATTGAATCCAGGCTGTCGCCACACTCGATCAATACGCAAGAGCTGAACTGACGAGTCGGGGTACGAACGCCGGACATAATTGGCGTTGGCAGCGAAATTTTAAAGGTCGAGATGGCATCATAGAAACGCTTGATGTAATCCAGACGGGTTTCACGCGGATAGCCAGAGAACAGGCATGCTGAAACCAGAATGTACAGGAACTGAGCGCTTTCATAAATCTGACCGCTAACGCGGTTCTGCACCAAATATTTCCCTTCCAGCTGTTTTACCGCAGCGTAAGAGAAATTCATATCGCGCCAATGGTCGATATAACTATCCATCTGCTCGAACTCTTCACTGGTGTAGTCTTCCAGCAGATGTTTGTCGTATTTACCCATCTCAACCATTTTAGTCACATGGTCGAGTAGTTTTGGCGGTTCAAACTGGCCGTAAGCTTTTTTACGCAGATGGAAAATGGCCAGGCGCGCAGCCAGATATTGATAATCTGGTGCATCTTTAGAAATCAAATCAGCCGCTGCTTTGATGATGGTTTCATGGATATCAGCAGTTTTAATGCCGTCATAAAACTGGATATGCGAGCGCAGTTCTACTTGTGAAACTGAGACGTTTTGGAGACCTTCAGCCGCCCAGTCAATGACACGGTGAATTTTATCAAGATTGATACGTTCTGTTCGGCCATCGCGTTTAGTAACAAGCAGACTCTGATTCATGGGGCGCTTTACCTTAAGGGTTTATAGAAAAACTGACATCCGTGCCGACTGGCAGCACAATAATCTACACATGGGTAAACAAAGTGTAGTCATTGGTCAGGATATAAACACAACATATTGTGGGTTTGTTATTCTGGGGAGACAAGATAGTGATCGATCCTCAGCTTTGCAATAGGACAAAATCGCCAGATTTGTGGATAACTTGGGGAAGAATTTTTAACGAGGCTCGACAGCGCCCAGCGTGTCTGGGATGAGAGAAGTGTCAATATCCCAGATAGGATTTTCTTATATTTTTAGAAAATATGATCGACTGCCGGTTTATTAAACATTAGAAAAAAACGCTATATTGATGTGTATAACTATTCTAAAAAATCATGTTGGGGTAGTAGATTGGGCCAATACGCTAAAAACTAAGCTTTTAATAGAAACTCGCGGGGCGCAATCATGCAAAAATGCCATTTTATTGGCCCCGAAAGGTTTTTTAGACCTTGACGAAATGTCAGTTTGCGACAGGGTCCTGTGATTGAGTATGCAACATGTAGTTCACATCTACATTGGCACCCAATTTGAAGATGTTGGTCAGCGGATTGTAATGTAAACCGATGATGTCTCGTTCACGTAGCTGCGTGTTATCAACCCAAGAAAGCAATTCTGAAGGTTTAATAAACTTTTTAATGTCGTGCGTGCCTTTCGGCACCATCTTCAATACGTATTCTGCGCCGACAATCGCCATCAGCCACGCTTTACTGTTGCGATTGATAGTAGAGAAGAATACATGGCCGCCGGGTTTTACTAGACGAGCACAGGCGGCAACAACGGATGCAGGGTCGGGAACATGCTCAAGCATTTCCATACAGGTAACAACGTCATATTGCTGAGCGTGCGCATCGGCGTGGGCTTCGACAGTTTCT
The DNA here is from genome assembly GCF_049319665.1 of Rouxiella sp. Mn2063. Taxonomy (NCBI): domain Bacteria; kingdom Pseudomonadati; phylum Pseudomonadota; class Gammaproteobacteria; order Enterobacterales; family Yersiniaceae; genus Rouxiella; species Rouxiella sp. Mn2063. The sequence continues at coordinate 111,578 of NZ_JBMOUD010000001.1, forward strand.
TGGACATACTCGACGCTAACGCCGCTTTCCAGCGCATGCAGGCGGGCAACCTGGAGTGGTTCTCCGCCCATATCAAGTCCGGTCACATGTGCACCAGCGCTGGCCATACTTTCACTGAGAATACCGCCGCCGCAGCCAACATCGAGCACTTTCTTATCAAAGAGTCCATTGGCGCGATCGAGGATATAGCTTAGGCGTAAAGGATTAATACGATGCAAAGGCTTAAATTCACCTTCGAGGTCCCACCAGCGTGAGGCCAGCGCCTCAAATTTAGCAATTTCGCTGTGGTCGATATTTTGTGGTTCGGTATTCAATTGGGTTGTCATTAGACCAGGCGCTCCTTAATAACAGCATGCACAGATTTAGAACCTATCCCCAAGGCTATTTAATTTGCCATGTTGAACCAGGACAGTGCTCGAAATCCTCACGTACTGCGTGTACGTACCGGTTTCTGTCCGTGTCCAACATGCCTGCAACAATAACGCCTACTAGGATAGACTCTTAGCAATATGCGCTGATTATACATATTCCGAGGTCTAGGTTCAGTTTTGTCTTTGTGGTCACTCTTTGTCCAAAATGGACATTCGATACGCAACGAATTGAAAGATGTTGGATAATAGTCTGCAACACCGTGCAGTTCTTTCCCACGATTCGTGAGTTTGTGGTATAATTTTACACCTTTGCCTATACAGGCACCGGCAATGAATAATCAGTAGAGGGATAGCAGCTCCATGAGCGATCTTGCCAGAGAAATCACACCGATTAACATCGAAGAAGAGCTGAAAAACTCTTACCTGGATTACGCCATGTCCGTTATCGTCGGGCGTGCGCTGCCAGATGTTCGCGATGGTTTGAAACCGGTGCACCGGCGCGTGCTTTACGCCATGAACGTTCTGGGTAATGACTGGAATAAAGCCTATAAAAAATCCGCCCGTGTGGTCGGTGACGTTATCGGTAAATATCACCCACATGGTGATACCGCGGTCTACGACACCATTGTTCGTATGGCTCAACCGTTCTCACTACGCTATATGCTGGTGGATGGACAGGGTAACTTCGGTTCAGTAGATGGCGACTCCGCTGCTGCGATGCGTTATACCGAAATCCGCATGTCCAAAATTGCCCACGAATTGCTGGCCGATCTGGAAAAAGAAACGGTAGATTTCGTACCGAACTACGACGGTACAGAGCAAATTCCTGCGGTGATGCCGACGCGCATTCCTAACCTGTTGGTTAATGGTGCTTCCGGTATCGCAGTTGGTATGGCTACCAACATTCCGCCGCATAACCTGACTGAGGTTATCAACGGCTGTCTGGCTTATATCGCCGATGAAAACATCAGCGTTGAAGGGCTGATGGAACATATCCCAGGCCCTGACTTCCCAACTGCCGGCATTATCAATGGCCGCCGCGGAATTGAAGATGCTTATCGCACTGGTCGCGGTAAGATCTACATCCGTGCTCGTGCTGAAGTGGAAGCTGACGCGAAAACAGGCCGTGAAACTATCATTGTTCACGAGATCCCTTATCAGGTGAACAAAGCGCGCTTGATCGAGAAAATCGCTGAGCTGGTTAAAGAAAAACGTGTTGAGGGTATCAGTGCGCTGCGCGACGAGTCTGATAAAGACGGGATGCGTATCGTTATTGAGATTAAACGTGATGCAGTCGGCGAAGTGGTACTGAACAATCTGTACTCACTGACCCAGTTGCAGACCTCTTTTGGTATCAACATGGTGGCATTGCACCAAGGGCAGCCGAAAATCCTCGGTCTGAAAGAGATTCTTTCTGCCTTTGTCCGCCACCGTCGCGAAGTTGTGACTCGTCGTACTATCTTTGAACTGCGCAAAGCGCGTGACCGTGCTCATATCCTTGAGGCATTGGCGATTGCGCTGGCAAACATCGATCCAATTATCGAATTGATTCGTGCTGCACCTACACCAGCCGAAGCAAAAGCGGGATTGATCGCGCGCTCGTGGGAGTTAGGCAACGTTGCGGCTATGCTGGCAAGTGCTGGTGATAACGCGGCACGTCCTGAATGGTTGGAGCCAGAGTTTGGTATTCATGATGGAAAATACTTCCTGACTGAACAACAGGCGCAGGCGATTCTGGATCTGCGTTTGCAGAAACTGACCGGCCTTGAGCACGAAAAACTGCTCGATGAATACAAAGAGTTGCTGACACAAATCGCAGAGTTGATGTTTATTCTGGAAAACCCAGATCGTTTGATGGAAGTCATTCGTGAAGAACTCGAAGCGATTCGTGACCAGTACAACGATGCGCGTCGTACCGAAATTACGGCTAATACTTCTGATATCAACATCGAAGACCTGATTAATCAGGAAGACGTTGTGGTGACGTTGTCGCATCAAGGCTACGTGAAATATCAGCCGCTGAGCGATTACGAAGCCCAGCGCCGCGGTGGTAAAGGTAAGTCTGCGGCACGTATAAAAGAAGAAGACTTCATTGACCGCTTGTTGGTTGCTAATACTCACGACACGATCTTGATGTTCTCAAGCCGCGGTCGTCTGTACTGGATGAAAGTCTATCAACTGCCTGAAGCCAGCCGTGGTGCGCGTGGACGTCCAATCGTCAACTTGTTGCCGCTTGAGCCGAACGAACGTATTACCGCTATCCTTCCAGTACGTGAGTATGAAGAAGGGCGTCATGTGTTTATGGCAACCGCCAGCGGCACCGTGAAGAAAACCGCACTGACAGATTTCAGCCGTCCACGTAGCGCCGGGATTATCGCTATCAACCTCAATGAGGGTGATGAGTTGATTGGTGTTGACCTGACCGACGGTAAAGATGAAGTCATGCTGTTCTCCGCGGCGGGTAAAGTGGTGCGTTTCTCTGAAGAAGCGGTACGCTCAATGGGTCGTACAGCCACTGGTGTGCGCGGTATTCGTCTGGGCGAAGGTGATAGCGTTGTCTCGTTGATTATTCCTCGTGGCGACGGCTGTATCCTGACCGTGACGCAAAATGGCTTCGGTAAGCGTACTGAATCTGGCGAGTACCCAACCAAGTCGCGTGCGACGCAAGGGGTTATCTCGATTAAAGTCAGTGAGCGTAATGGTCCGGTAGTTGGTGCGATCCAGGTTGATGAAGCTGACCAGATCATGATGATTACTGATGCGGGCACTCTGGTTCGTACCCGCGTATCAGAAGTCAGTACCGTGGGCCGTAATACTCAAGGTGTCACGCTTATTCGTACGTCGGAAGATGAACATGTTGTTGGCTTACAACGCGTGGCTGAACCGGTTGAAGACGAAGAACTCGATGCCGTTGCGACTGAAGAAGGTGAACTGGAAGCTGCGCGCGCGAGTGATGCGCCAGATGAAAGCGATGCTGAAGATGATGAGCAACCTGCTGACGACGAGTAATCTTCTTTAGCAGCGAGTGAATGTCGCAATCTGAAGGGCATAGCATATAACGTGCTATGCCCTTTGTTTTGTTACATGGTGTAGAACTGGCTTTTTTCCGTTGATATAAGTAGTGTATCCCGATCGCCGTTGATCTCGGTCTGTCCCTGCATGGTAATGGTAACCGCTTGAAGTATTTAACCTCATTTAGAACAACACTGCGCATCTCCCGCTACCTGTTCCGGGTATTGGCGATTATGCTGTGGTCGCTTGGCGCGCTGCTGACCACCTTTTATGTGTTAAATATCTTCCACACCAAAGAAGCCGAAATCCGCGAAGAAGATAACCTGAATTATAGTCAGGCGCAGAGCTATATGAAAAATACCGCGGACATTGTGCGCGATATTAAATACATGGCGGAAAGACGTCTTAGCGATTCGATGAACGGTCTGGATATTATTAACGGCGTGGTGAGCAGCAAAAATATTGAACCTAGCTACCATGCGCTATATAGCGATTCTGACTGTTCGCAGATTAATGGCAGCTATCGTAACTCTCTCAATTCTCTGGGCAGTATGATCCACTACTGGAAAAATAATTTCTCAGAAGATTATGATCTTAGACGTATTTTCTTTATTGGTGGTGAAAGTCTTTGCTTGGTAGATTTTGGCGTCGTTCCTAACACGCTGCAGATAGAAAATGAAAACGTGCTGAAATCGATGCACGATAAAATCATGACATATCGTAACGGCAAGGATAAGGCTAGCAGTACTTATTGGGCGGTGCCTGGACCGAATAAAGAGACCGGCTATCTGTATGTTTTGACGCCTATCTATGTCGGCAACAAACTCGAAGCCCTGATGGGTATTCAGCAGGCGTTGCGTTTAGATGATCTCGTCTCAACGCCTGTTAACCACGGTAATGTTGTACTTCTCAACGAAAGCAATGAGCCGGTATTCAATTTTACGGAAAGCAATAATTTTACCCTATTGCCAAATCAATACCCGTCAGCCAAGAGTTATTTCGGTTATACCAGCGGTTATAAGCATCTCATTTATAAAAAAATACTCCCGCCATCTTCGCTAAGTGTTGCCTATTCGCTGCCCTTCAATACGCTTATTGAGCGTTTCCGGGTTCTGATCCTCAATTCAGTACTCTTAAACATCCTCTCTGCCTTGGTACTGTTCGTTCTGGCGTGGGCATTTGAACGCAAGATGTTTTCTCCTGCCGAAGTAAACGCCTTACGCTTGGAGGAGCACGAGCAATTTAACCGCAAAATTGTGGCATCGGCCCCGGTAGGCATCTCGATTTTACGTATCAGTGATGGGGTAAATATCCTCAGTAACGAATTGGCACATAATTATATCAATATGCTGACCCATAAAGACCGTCAGCGTATTACGCGTATTATCTGTGACCAACAAACCGATCTGGTCGATATTATTACTAAAGATAATAACAACATACAGCTAAGCTTTGTGCACTCGCGTTACCGTAATGAAGATGTGGCTATCTGCGTACTTATTGATGTGAGTGCCAGGGTAAAAATGGAAGAGTCATTACAGGATATGGCCAATGCCGCCGAGCAGGCTAGCCAATCAAAATCCATGTTCCTGGCAACGGTGAGCCATGAGTTGCGCACGCCATTATATGGAATTATCGGTAATCTGGATTTACTGCAAACCCAAGGATTACCGCAAGGAGTAGACCGTTTAGTGACGGCAATGAATAACTCCTCTGCGCTATTGCTGAAAATCATTAGCGATATTCTCGACTTCTCTAAAATTGAATCCGAGCAATTAAAAATAGAGCCGAGTGAGTTTTCATGTCGTGAAGTGATCACCCACACAGCCGCTAACTATTTGCCGTTGGTAGTGAAGAAACGCCTTGGACTGTATTGTTTTATTGAGCACGATGTGCCGGAAATATTTAATAGCGATCCCGTGCGGTTACAGCAGGTGCTATCCAATATTTTGAATAATGCGATTAAGTTTACCGATACAGGCTGCATTATTTTACATACGCGTACTAACGGTGATTATCTGGAATTTATGGTGCGTGATACTGGGGTTGGCATACCGAGGCGTGAACTGACTCAACTCTTTGATCCCTTCTTCCAGGTTGGTAGCGGCGTGCAGCAACACTTCCAAGGAACAGGGCTAGGGTTGGCGATTTGTGAAAAGCTAATTAACTTGATGGATGGTGATATTGCCGTTGAGTCTGAGCCGGGGATGGGTAGTTTGTTTACGGTACGATTACCTATTTTTTCTGCCAAAAAACCAGATATGCAACCTTTGACTATCTGGCAGCATAAAACCCTGTGGTTAGGTATCCGCAACGCTTATCTGGAAAGTTATTTACAGCAATTACTGCGTCATCAAGGCGCGAAAGTGCAACGCTGGCAGCCAGATGCAGATGTTGGGCCTGAAGATGTATTGATTACCGATATTCCGTTAATCCATTACGGTAAATTAGGCGCTCAGATTGAGTTCTCTATCGATCATATTGGTCCGCCGTTGGAAACTCGTCCTGGTTACTGGGTGCATAGCACCTCAACACCGTTAGAAATAACGCTGCTGCTCAACCGTATTTACCAGCTTGAAGATTTAGCCGCAGGTAACACGCCGGCCCTGTTAACTGATGGCGGATACTTACAAGATAACAGCGATATTTCTCTGCTGGTGGTCGACGACCATCCGATCAATCGACGCCTGTTGGCCGATCAATTAGGATCGATGGGGTATCAAGTGATCACTGCAAATGATGGTTTAGATGCTCTGGAAGCCATCAAAGTACATGCGATTGATATTGTGCTTAGCGACGTTAACATGCCGAATCTTGACGGTTATGGACTCACCAGACGTTTGCGTGAGCTGGGTTATTCATTGCCAGTCATCGGCGTCACAGCGAATGCCTTGGCTGAACAAAAACAGCGTTGTTTAGAAGCGGGGATGGACAGTTGCCTTTCCAAACCAGTGACGTTGGAACAGTTGCGTCAGGCATTGACCTATTTTAGTAATTTGGTTCGCCGCACGCGCAGGGGATAATGTCTCAAACGGCGTCATGTATTGACCATCAAGACAACAAAAAAAGGGCACAATCAATAATTGTGCCCTTTTTACATTTCAAGGCCAATAGCCTTGAACAGGTTTTAGTCTGATGATGTTGTGCTAACTGAGGAAAGGTAATTCAGCAGCGCGATATCATTTTCAACGCCCAGTTTCATCATTGCTGATTTCTTCTGGCTGCTGATAGTTTTGATACTGCGGTTAAGTTTCTTGGCAATTTCGGTAACCAGGAAACCTTCGGCAAACAGGCGCAGAACTTCGCTCTCTTTCGGTGAAAGGCGTTTGTCGCCATAGCCGTTAGCACTGATTTTCTCTAGTAACTTAGAGACGCTTTCTGGCGTGAATTTTTTGCCTTTTTGCAGGGCAGCAAGCGCTTTTGGCAGATCGGTCGGTGCGCCTTGCTTGAGCACGATGCCCTCGATATCTAAATCCAGTACGGAGCTGAGGATTGCCGGGTTATTGTTCATGGTCAGAACAATAATTGATAGCTGAGGGAAGTGGCGCTTAATGTATTTGATAAGCGTAATGCCATCGCCGTATTTATCACCTGGCATAGACAAATCGGTAATCAGTACATGCGCGTCAAGTTTACTTAGGCTATTAATTAGTGTGGTTGAGTCTTCAAACTCACCGACGACGTTAACCCATTCAATTTGTTCAAGAGACTTCCGGATACCAAAGAGGACGATCGGATGATCGTCGGCAATGATTACGTTCATGTTATTCATATGATTAGCTACCTTGCTGCAGCAGTCTGGAGACAAAAGAATCGATATGATTAATGTTGTCTGAGATCATCAGCATATTACCTTCGGCGATATGCTGTTCTAATGTTTCGCACAATTGCTTTCCTGGTGTCAGGTTCAACATGGCGAACACACCTTTAAGCCGGTGTGCAGTTTGGGAAAGCGATGTAAAATCACGACGTTGATTTTCATTATACATTTTCTCAAGATCTTCTGGAACTGTCTCGACAAACAGTGGGTAATAGTCACTGGATTTAAGCTGCTTTTTATAGCTGTCAAAATCGTCATTTTCAGTTTCAAAGGGTAAATCTTCATTGTCTGACTCGGCAAATTGCCGCTCAATCAACAGTAATGTCGCGTCTAGCAATGCGCTGCTGATATTGTAATTGGCACGAATATAATGCTTTTGCAGCTGTTGATAGCCGTTTTCATCACTGGTTAACAGCAAAGTATAACGATCGCCGTTTTGCGGGTTATCGGTTAACAGCACATCGTAATCCCTTGTTAACTGGCGTTCATCGGCAACAATGCATTGTGCGCCGTAGGCGCTCATCACACTAGTCACAATGCTGCGTACTTCATCGGACGTTATATCCAAAAGTAATGTGACATCATCCAATAGTTTTTCGTTATTCCCTTCTGGCTCTTTCGCTGCTATAGCCTGTTTAATGCGCACAGTATAACGAGTACCAATATCAATTTTGCTGTGAATTTCAAGCTGCCCGCCGAGTTTTTTGCACAGTTGATTGCACAAGAAGAAGGTTAATCCAGAACCATGATTGAACCTGTCTACCAGTGTTTGACTCAAGAACGGGTAGTTGAGATTACTTAATTCCTCTTTGGAGATTCCACTTCCTGTATCGGTAATGTGTATCGTCAGTTGCTCCGGGTGTGCAGCGTTTTGTTCACTGGTTAGTGTAACTTTGCCCAGTGAGGTGGCGACGACTGCATAATTAACCAAAAGCGACAGTACCTTTTTAACCGCTTGCGCATCGCCAATAAAGCTATTTTCATGATTAACATGGAAATGATTGAGTAAAACCAAGCCTTTCTGATTAATCCTAGGCAAAGCGTCTAATAAAACCTCATCAATCAAGGCTGAAAGCGAATAGGGCTGCTGGGCTGGCTGCCAATCCTGAGTTTCCAAACGTGTTAGCATCGTGATGCTATCAATTAGCGTTAGTGCATTTTTTGACTCAAGCAATAGGCGTTTTTGCAGCACATTCTTGTCGTCAGACTCGGTCATCGTTTGTAACTGGTTTGCTAAACCATGCAATTCAAGCAGCGGTTGATTCAGTTCGATCCCCAAATTGTGTAGCAACAATTTGCGAGCCTGCAGATTTTTGTCGTACTCACGACGAACCTGCTGCAAGGTTTTATTGACCATCGCTTCTTTATCTTGGTCATGGATCAAGAACAGATAGGTTTCTGGTGAGATCTCGCTACGCACCATGCGGATTTCATACACTTCATTATTCACGGTTGCCTGGATCATACCGTGATGTTGCTCCGCCATATTGGCAATCTTATTCAGGCTTAAATGAGGTAACAGCTGGTCAGCAATCTTGTTACTAACAACTACGCTATGATTACTGAAGTTGTAAACCAGCAGACCGATAGACAGGTTGGAGATAATTTCTTGCCCCAGAGCCTGCTGTGTTTGCAACTGTACAGCAATGTTTTCACTTGGACGGATATATTGGTGGCGAATAAAATAAATGCCACCCATTGCCATACCAAACAGCAGCAGATTCACTACCACTATCCAAAAATTATTACGTGATAGATCAAGAACAAGTGAAAATAGCGGGACACGATAACTCAGACTGAGTGGCGAGTTGCTGAGCGGAATATTGAAATAAACGGCAGTGTTATGTAGTTCAATGCTGCTGACTGCATTGGCTTCTTCCGAGTTATCCCCTTCATTAACGTTGTCGTTATTAGTATTGAGTTGGAAATCATCTCGGTTCATTGACTGTGGAACCAAATCACTCACTGGCAGATCAAAGGCGATCACCGTCGCAAGACTACCAGGGTTATTAAAGGTGGTACGCAGTGAAAAGAAAGATTCATTAGTATTACGCGTCTTACGAAGATTGGAGTAGCTCTCTCGCTCATCTAGCGTGTTGGCCTGTTTTAACATCTCGCTGCGGCGTGCCTGGATAGCGCTGAGGAAGCTATCTTCTTTGAGACGAGAATCTTGCTGTTGCAACTGTTGAGTGGTGATGATCACCAAACTATTGTCTTGCCCATTCAGATAATACATTGAATAAGGCAGGCTTTTCGCTCCCCATTGCGCGTCGAGAAAATCAGATATTTTTAGCGTCAGGTCCAGCGTTGAATTCTCGTGAGTGCCATAAATGAGAGCGTCGGTTTTCTTCCGAGATTTAACCACCGAGAACAAGTCTTGGCGTAGACGTACTTCTTGCACGTTGGGCGGCAGTTGTGCCAGCGTTTGACCTGAAAAATTGTCGTAGATTTGATAGGTCATATAGCGATAAGTATCGATACGTGTCTGTAGACGCTCTGCCGTAGTCTGTAACGTTTTTAACTTATCATTGAGGTATGCATTGGTATAATTATAACCATAGAGTCCAACCCCCATTGCCAGAAGTAAGATGAAGACCCAGAAAAATCGCGTGATATGACTTGATGTCAGCGACAAATATTTACTTGGCATAATGGTGGCGCATTTCCTTGGTTAACGGGTGACAGCCCTGGCGCTGGCAGTGACCAGCAGGAGCGAAACTGCAACACAGCATAGCGCGATGGGCAGGCTGCTTATCTGAGCAATAAAACCAATGAGTGCCGGGCCTGACAAAATACCGGCATATCCCAACGTGGTCACCGACGCAATTGCCAGATTGGCTGGCATGGCGGTTTGATTACCTGCGGCGGTAAAGACAATCGGTACTAAATTCGATGCTCCGAATCCTACCATAATAAAACCAGCGATAAGCGCATACAGACTGTCTATGCTAACCGCCATAATCAGCCCGATAAAGGCGAGTAAACTACCAAGCAATAGCACCTTATAACGGCCTAGAGAGTTGACAATTCGGTCGCCAAATAACCGGCCTAACGTCATCGCAATAGCAAAGAGTGTATATCCCAGACCGGCCTGATGTGAATTAATCCCACGTTCATTCATCAAAAACAAGGCGCTCCAATCGAGCATCGAGCCTTCCACCATAAACATCACAAAACACAACAATCCCAAAAAAATAACCCAGCCACGTGGCAGGACCAGCATCGGCCCATCTTGTTTATCTTTTTTATCATTCCACAAATGCTTACTCATCGTTGCCAGAGAAAGCAGGGTGAAGGCAACCACAACAAGACTGGCAATAAACGGGGAGAGTGCCAAAGAGAGCATCCCGCTGACCAGCAACGCACCTAATATGCTGCCAAGGCTGAAGAAACCATGAAAACCGGACATCATCGCGCGTCCGCTGGCTTTCTCTACGATCACCGCATGTACATTCATCGCGACATCAATCATGCCGATTGCCGCACCAAATAACAGCAAGGCTAATGCCATTCCCAGACCGCTATCCATCAAGGTTAATAACGGAAGGTCAATACATAACAATATACCGGCTAACAGAATGACGGTCTTGCAGCCGAGTTTGTTGGTCAGATATCCGGTCAGTGGCATAGAAAAAATTGAACCCGCACCAAGACACAGTAGCAACAAGCCTAATACGCCATCGTTAATGCCAAGGCGTAACTTCACGAAAGGGACCAATGGAGCCCAGGCTGACATCGCTAAGCCAGACAGTAAAAAGATAATCCGTGTCGCCCACTGCTGTGCGCGGCCCGGCGGTATTGTGCCGGGGTGTTCCATTTCTGCAAGTATCGAATTACTGGTCATTGCTGGGGCCTTAAATTCACTGAACAAACAGACATAACATGAGCAGCTTAACTCATTGTTATTTATTTATTATCTCTGTTTTTCTGCTGCGGGTTTTCAAAGCGGGCAATTCTATCAGATATGCGGATGAGCCGTTATGTCTTCTGGTCTTAAAAATATGCGTGGCGTGCAGACACATTAAGAATACTTATCTGCAGATCACGAAATCATAAAATTAGTTAATAAAAAAAAGCATGACGAGCGCGAAATTAGGTTGCTTTTTTTTAAGCATAAAATGCTATTTTTATTTTTAATTTGATGCAAATCAATAGTTTAGTTTTTTTTATTTTTATTGACTAATGCAAAAAATAGATTTTGCCATGTGATTTAGTATAAGGATTAGTAATGTTAATCGACATGATTAATAACATTTCTAGAAAAAAGTGGGAATCGTGTCTATACCTTAATTCGTTAGGATTATTCCGAATGTTTTGTAACAAAATAACATTACAACAAACCGCTGTTGACAGTGGGATTGAAAAAATCAATTGAGTATTTATTCGTTTTTTTCTCACCAATTGGAAAAGTTATTCATTACTTAAATGATAAACGATGACCATGAAGCCATGTTTTTTGTAAATAAAACAGGCTATTAGCGGTGCATAATTATTTTCTCTGGGTTTAGGGGCATAGAAGAATGGCTCAAAATAGCAATGCGGCAGTTGATGTTATCTCTCGCCACAATGGTGAGGTTATTTCCCACGTTTCTGGCAGCAGCCAAACCGTTAATTTAAGCCAATCAAGCATTATTCGGATCAATGGGGCGCGCTCTGCCGTGAGCAGCTATGAGCGCGTTGGCAATGATCTGATCATACATATGCAAGATGGCTCAACTGTTCGTTATCAGAGCTTTTTTGATGTCGATGCTAAAGGAAAACACAGCGAACTGATTTTTGATGATGGCGTGAATCCTATTGAGCATGCCACTTTTGTTGATGCAGGTGCTGCACCAGCGACTGCTGTGCCTATTGTCCCTGGATATGAAACGATTAGTGGGATTGACTCTTTAATTGTCGATACTAGCTCTTTCAACCCGGCGGTTCTCGCGAGCATTCTGGGCGTTGTTGCATTAGGTGCGGGGATTGGCATTGCTGCCAGTAATCGTGGTGGCAGTCATCACGATGATAACAACAATAACAATAACAATAACAATAACAATAATAATAATCCTCCCAATGGTGAGGGCGGCAGCGGCGGGATAGCAAGCGTTGCAGTTTCTACTTTTGCTGGCGATAACGTATTAAACGCCTCCGAGATTACGACATCTCAGGTTATCAGCGGTTACACAAGTAATATCGCTGCAGGGCAAATTTTGACCCTAACCTTAAATGGCAAAACTTACACAACCGCAATTAATGCTGATGGTACTTGGAGTATTACCTTGCCAGCGGCAGATTTGCAGGCGCTATCGGATGGGACTTATGTTGTTTCTGTTTCAGTACCAAGTGGCACTGGCCAGACTGCGACAAACACTGTGACGATAGGCGTTGATGCCACAACTCCGCAAAATGCTAGCGATATTACGTTAGTTGATAGTAATCATCAGCCAATCACTGGCAGTACCAATGATCCCTCTCCAACCCTGAGTGGCAAAGCTGAGCCAGGAAGCACAGTGACCGTCAAAGACGGTAATACCACTATCGGCAGTGTGACTGTCGGCGGAGATGGTAATTGGAGTTTCACACCAACCGCACCATTGGGCGAAGGTAGCCATAGTATTACCGTCGTTGTGACCGACCCATCTGGTAACAGCAGTGCGCCAAGTACGCCTATTGTCGTCAATATTGATACCCAAGCACCAGAGGCCGCGACAGGCGTCACACTGACGGATAGTTCTGGTCAGCCGGTCACCGGTCCAACCAATGACCCTACACCAACGGTTAGTGGCAAAGCTGAGCCAGGAAGCACAGTAACCGTCAAAGACGGTAATACCACCATCGGCAGTGTGACTGTCGGCGGAGATGGTAACTGGAGCTTCACGCCAAGCACGCCCCTGGGCGATGGCAGTCATAGCATTACCGTTGTGGTCACTGACCCAGCGGGTAATAGCAGCGCACCAAGCACACCGATCGTGGTAAATATCGATGCGACTGCGCCAGAAGCTGCCACCGGCATTACCCTGACTAACTCCGCTGGCGATACCATCACCACGGGAGCGACCAACGATACGACGCCAACGATCGGTGGTAAAGCTGAAGCGGGCAGCACGGTGACTATTAAAGACGGCAGTACGACATTAGGTACGGTGACTGCCGGTAGCGATGGCTCTTGGAGTTTCACGCCAACTGTGCCATTGGGCGAAGGTAACCATAGTATTACCGTCGTTGTGACTGACCCATCTGGTAACAGCAGTGCGCCAAGTACGCCTATTGTCGTCAATATTGATACCCAAGCACCAGAGGCCGCGACAGGCGTCACACTGACGGATAGTTCTGGTCAGCCGGTCACTGGCCCAACCAATGATCCTACACCAACGGTCAGCGGCAAAGCTGAGCCAGGAAGCACAGTAACCGTCAAAGACGGTAATACCACCATCGGTAGCGTGACTGTTGGTAACGATGGTAACTGGAGCTACACGCCAAGTACACCGTTGGGGGATGGCAGTCATAGCATTACCGTTGTGGTCACTGACCCAGCGGGTAATAGCAGCGCACCAAGCACGCCGATCGTTGTGAATATCGATGCGACTGCGCCAGAACCTGCCACCGGCATTACCCTGACTAACTCCGCTGGCGATACCATAACCACGGGAGCGACCAACGATACGACGCCAACGATCGGTGGTAAAGCTGAAGCGGGCAGCACGGTGACTATCAAAGACGGTAGTACGACATTAGGTACGGTGACTGCCGGTAGCGATGGCTCTTGGAGTTTCACGCCAGCTGCGCCATTAGGCGAAGGTAACCATAGTATTACCGTCGTTGTGACCGACCCATCTGGTAACAGCAGTGCGCCAAGTACACCTATTGTCGTCAATATTGATACCCAAGCACCGGAGGCTGCTACTGGTATTACCTTTACTAACGCTGCGGGCGAAACCATTACGACTGGCGCAACGAACGATACGACGCCAACGATCAACGGTAAGGCAGAAGCGGGCAGCACGGTTACTATTAAAGATGGCAATACTACATTAGGCAGCGTTACCGTTGGCAGTGACGGCTCATGGAGCTTTACTCCAACTGCACCGTTGAATGAAGGCAATCATAGTATTAGCGTCGTGGTCACCGATCCTGCTGGTAACAGCAGCCTGCCGAGTGTTCCAGCTATAGTCGATATTGATACCAGTGCACCAGAAGCTGCGACAGGCGTAACGTTGACCGATAGCGCTGGCCAGCCGATCGTCGGTCCAACCAATAATCCGACACCAACAGTAAGCGGTAAAGCTGAAGTCGGCAGTACTGTGACGGTAAAAGATGGCAGTACCACCATCGGTAGCGTGACTGTTGGTAACGATGGTAACTGGAGCTTCACGCCAAGTACACCGTTGGGGGATGGCAGCCACAGCATTACCGTCGTGGTCACTGATCCTGCTGGCAATAGCAGCGCACCAAGCACACCGATTGTTGTTAATATTGATGCGACTGCGCCTGAAGTCGCCACCGGCATTACCTTCACTAACGCAGCGGGTGAAACTATCACCACTGGTGCGACCAATGACACTACGCCAACAATTAGCGGTAAGGCTGAAGCGGGCAGCACGGTCACCATCAAAGATGGCGATACAATCCTGGGTACGGTTAACGCCGGTGACGATGGCTCATGGAGCTTCACACCAAGCGCGCCATTGGGAGAAGGCGATCACCGTATTAGCGTGATTGTTACCGATGCAGTAGGCAATAACAGTGCGCCGAGTTCACCAATTACGCTGGACATTGATACCAAAGCACCGGAAATCGCTGCGGATGTCACGTTGACCAACAGTTCTGGTTCAGTCATTGGCAGTGCGACTAACGATACCACGCCAACAATCAGCGGTAAGGCCGAGGCGAATAGCACGGTCACTATCAAAGATGGCGATACTACCCTTGGTAGTGTGACCGTTGGTAGCGATGGCTCTTGGAGCTTCACACCAACTGCACCGTTAGATAATGGGAATCACAGCATCAGTGTTGTCGTTACCGACCCTGCTGGTAACAGTAGTCTGCCGAGCGCACCGATTGCAGTACTCATCAATACCATCGCACCAGAAGCAGCCACAGGTGTGACCCTGACTAACTCTGCAGGCGATGAGATCACTGGCGCGACTAATGACACCACGCCAACAGTGAGTGGCAAAGCGACGGTTGGCGACACTATTACCATTAAAGATGGCGATGTTATCTTAGGGCGTATCGTGGTAAGCGGCGATGGAAGCTGGAGCTTTACGCCAGACGCGCCTTTGAAAGAAGGCAGCCACAGTATCAGCGTTGTAGTGACTGATACGGCAGGTAACGATAGTGTGCCAAGCACCGCAATTGTTATCAACGTTGATACCACTGTGCCTGAACTGGCTACAGACATTGCTTTTACTAATGGTGCCGGCGAGCCTATCGGCGGTGTGACCAATGATACTAACCTCACCATCAGTGGCAAAGCTGAAGCAGACAGCACAGTCACAATTAAAAATGGCAATGATACTCTCGGTAGCGTGAAAGTTGGCAGTGATGGTAGTTGGAGTTTCACCCCGTCTACACCACTGACTGAGGGCAACTACAATATCAGCGTGGTCGTTAGCGATGCGGCGGGCAACAGTAGCGAGCCTAGTGCGCCAATTGTGTTGGTCATTGACCTGACAGCCCCTGGAATTGCGACGGATATTACTTTCACTAATGCCGCTGGAGACATCGTTCCTCCTGGTGCAACCAATAGCACCACGCCAACTATCAGCGGTAAGGCTGAAGTGGGAAGTACGGTTACTGTCACTATAAAAGTGGGTGATAATACCCTTACTGAAAACGTGCTTGTTGGGCCAGATCAATCATGGAGCTTCACACCAACAACCCCGCTTGCTGAGGGAAGTTACAGCGTTAGCATTGTGGTCACCGATCCGGCAGGTAATAACAGCCCAACGACCACAGTTACATTGATCGTCGATACCACGCCGCCGACCTTGAATGTCGATTTACTCACCGGCGATGGCTATATCAATCTCGCAGAATCACAAGCGCCTATTAACATTACCGGTAAAGCATCAACTTCAGAAGCTGGGCTCGAGGTAAAAGTTACGCTGAATGGCCAAGAATATACGGCGGTTGTTAAGCCAGATGGCAGTTGGACAGCGAACATTCCAGCAGATGCATTGACCGGATTAAAAGGTGATTATCCGTTGGTGGCGACGCTGACGGATGCGGCGGGTAATACCACCACCACGACATCCAGTGTGCACTTGTCTGCCGATCCGCAATCCTTGCCTGGTATCACTATCAATGATTTCGCGGGTGGAAATGGTGTTGACGGTGCTGAAGCGGTAACGGCACAAGAGTTAACGGGTAACACGACCAACGTTGAGGCCGGGCAGTTAGTAACCATCACGCTAAATGGTGATAACTACACCGCGATCGTGCAGAAAGATGGCTCATGGAGCGTCATTATTCCTGCTGATGCGATGCAAGCGCTTGCCAATGGCAGTACCCAAACTATCTTGGTGAGCGTTGCCGATAAAGCGGGCAACCCACCGGCAACGGGTAGCGAGGATTTTGTTGTCGATACCACGAAAGACGGTATCTCTATCGATCCTGTGACGGGCGATAACAAGATCACCTTTGCTGAAACGCAAGCCGGGATCACCATTAGTGGTTCCACTCACGGGGTGAGCGATACCTCTCGAGTGACGATCAACTTTGGTGGCAAGCAGTTCTTTGCCATCGTCTCGGGTGGGCGTTGGAGCGTTGATTTAACCTCCGCTGAACTTGCCGATCTGACCTTGGGCAATAAAGAGCTTAACGTTTCTGTCGTTGATTCCATCACCGGCACCGAACTGACCAACAGCATTGACGTTGGTGTGTTTAACACCTTACCAACGCCAACCCTGAACCAGCCATTTGGTGATGGCATATTGAATATCGCCGAAGCCGCCATTCCACAACTTCTCAGCGGTGGTACTGGTGTTATCGGGGCTGGACAGACCGTGCAAGTTTCACTTGGCAACAAGCAATATGAAGCAACGGTAGATAACAACGGCTTCTGGACAGTGAAAATCCCTAGCGCCGACCTGCAAGCTTTGCCGGCGGGGACAATTATTGTCACGATTATTGCTACTGATGCAGAGGGTAATAGCTCGGCAATTAATAGTTCCGCAACCGTTAATTTCACTGCACCATTACCCACTATTGTGCTGCCATTTGCCGATGATAAGGTGGGTATTGATACCGCTGCTGGCGTGCAAACGCTAAGTGGAACCACCGGTGAAACGGGGGCTGGTCAACATGTTACTGTTACCCTAAATGGTAAGACCTATAACGCTACGGTAGCCGTTGACGGTTCATGGACCTTAGGCTTGTCACCAGGCGATCTCCAGGCGTTACCTGAAGGTGATAATGCCATCAAAGTGGTGGCGAGCGACGCCGCAGGCAATACCACCACTATCACTAAAAATATTTCGGTCGATTTCACCGCGCCAACGCTGACGGTGAATCCTATTGCGGGCGACGGTATTGTTAGTCGCGCAGAATCTCTGGCTGCAATTGATGTCACCGGCAAAGCATCACTTTCTGAAGCTGGGCAGCAAGTTAGCGTCACCATTAACAGCAAAACCTATACTGGAACTGTTAATGCCGATGGCAGTTGGACCGTCACGATCCCGGCCAATAGCTTGTCGACTGTGGCGAATGGTACTTATCCACTCACCGTTTCATTGACCGATAGCGCTGGTAATACCACAACCCAAACCAGCAATGTGGTGGTGAAGGCTAATGTGGCCAATTTGCCTACCATTGCTGTTGATGATTTTGCTTCTGACAACATCGTTGATGGGGCTGAGCGTACTGTTTCACAAACTCTCAGCGGCAAAACTACTAATGTAGAAGCTGGACAGACGGTCACTATCAATATTGGTAGTTTGACCTATAACGCGACGGTGGATTCAGCAGGCAATTGGCAGGTACAGATCAGTGCTCAGGATCTGCAAAAACTCGCGGATGGTGCACAATCTATTAATGTTTCAGTTGTTGATAAAGCTGGCAACAGTATAAGCAACAGCCTGGACTTCACACTGAACAGTCAACAAAGTGGCTTGGCCTTTGACTTGATTTCCGGCGATGGCAAGATCAATGCACAGGAAGCTGCTGCTGGCGTAGTGATAAGCGGTACGTCGGTGAATATCGCGCAGGGCACCACGGTAGATATTACCTTTAATGGTAAAACCTACACGGCAATTGTTGATGGAACAGGTCATTGGGCAGCGACAATCCCCGCGGCCGATCTTGCTGCTGGCACGCTAGCGTCTGGTTTAGCAACTCTCTCTGTTACGGCAACAGATACTGCAGGCAAAACCATTGTTAACACCACACAAGTAGGTGTATTCAATGAAAACCTGATTGCACCAACGGTGGATCCCGCTTTTGGTAATGGATTGCTGAACAAAGTCGAAGCGGGAAGCCCGCAGATTTTGACCGGTAGCACGGGGATTTCAGGTGCGGGGCAAAGTGTTTCCGTGACCTTGAATGGTAAAACCTATACCGCGACTGTGGATGATAAGGGCAATTGGAGCGCCACGCTGCCAAGTGCAGACCTGTTAGCACTGCCAGAAGGGACTCTGCCGATTACGGTTACGGCAACGGATGCGGCAGGCAACAGCCAGTCGAATGGACTAGCCGGTAACGTAAGCGTTGATTTCACACCTCCGCTGTTAACGGTTAATCCGATTGCGGGTGATGGCATCATCAACAACAGTGAAGCGCAGGCTGCCATTGATATCACGGGTAAATCTTCCCCTGATGAAGCGGGTAAATTTATCACCGTAAATCTGAATGGCAAAAATTATACTGGTGAAGTCCAGGCCGATGGTTCATGGACGGTGACCGTTCCTGCTGGTGAGCTTAGCGGCCAACCCAATGGTGCCTACCCAATTACTATTAGCCTGACTGATACGGCAGGCAATACCACAACCTTGACCCAAAACGTCACATTAAGTGCCGATGGCTCAACCCTGCCAAGCATTAGTATTAATGTCTTTGCCCATGACAATATCTTGGACGGTGCTGAACGTCAGGTCGAACAAACCTTAAGCGGTAAAACATCCAATGTTGAGCCAGGCCAACAGGTTGAGATCACTATTGGTAGTGGTAAGTACACCGCAATCGTACAGGCTGATGGATCATGGAGTGTACAAATTCCATCTGCAGCATTGCAGGCACTCAATGATGGCAGCAATAGCATTAATGTCAGTATCAGTGATAAAGCTGGGAATACTGCGAGTGCATTCGAAAACTTCAGCGTCAACAGTACTCAAAGTGGCCTATCGTTCGATGTCATCGCCGGTGACGGTAATCTTAACGTGAGTGAAGCCGCTGCCGGCATTACCGTAAGCGGGACGTCTTACAATGTGCCTGTTGGTTCAACTGTTGTTGTTAATGTTGGTGGCGAAAACTTTAATGCCACTGTAGGCGCTAACGGATCTTGGAGTGTACAGATCCCTTCCTTGGCATTAACTGCACTCCCTGATGGTCCGAATGTCATTTCTGTCAGTTCCGCAGATACTGCAGGTAAGCCAATTTCCAATAGCACTGAACTGGGCGTTTATACCCATAATCTTCCAGACCCAACGCTGAATCAGCCATTTGGTGATGGCACCCTTAATATCAAAGATGCGGCCAGCGATCAGGTTATCACTGGCAGTACGGGGGTGGCAGGCAATGGACAAACGGTTACGCTGGTCATTGGCGGTATCACCCTTAATGCAACAGTGGCAGCGGATGGCAGTTGGCGAGCAACCTTACCTGCTAATAGTCTCTCTGGGCTAACGGGTGAGTCGCTTGATATTTCCATAACCGCAACCGATGCGGCAGGTAACACCAAAAATTCTACGGCAACCGCGGCTATTGACTTGGTTGCACCTACTCTAGAGGTTAAGCCGATTACGGGTGATGACATCATTAACCGTAGTGAAGCGACAGACGGTTTCGCCATCACGGGAACGGCCTCTCTCAGCGAAGCCGGCCGCACAGTAACCGTTGACGTAGCGGGTAAAACCTTCAGCGGCACGGTACAAGCCGATGGGACGTGGAGCATTAACGTTCCTGCTGGTGCGTTGAGTACCTTGCTTGATGGTCATCAGCAGTTGACGGTAAGTTTGACGGATGCAGCCGGTAATAACACCACTGTGACGCACAACGTTGATGCTGCTATCCAAATTGTGCCGCAACCAACGATCAGTACGCCATTTGGCGATGGTTCGCTCAATAAAGAGGATGCGGCAACTAATCAAACATTAAGTGGTGATACCGGTGTTATCGGTGCGAATCAGGTAGTGACGGTCACTTTAGGTGATGGCACGACACCGCTCACGGCGACAGTGGATGACAATGGTCACTGGAGCCTGAATCTCACTGCTGAACAGTTGGGCGGGTTAAAAGATGGTTCGTTGACTATCACGATTACCGCTACTGATACGGCAGGTAACTCTACTACTACCAGCAGTGCGATCACTGTCGATTTAACGCCGCCAGTCTTGGCCGATTTGACGGTCTCTGGTGACAACGTTATCAATGCAACAGAATCTCGCGCCGAAGTCGAGATCACCGGTAACAGCAGCGCTGAAGATGCAGGTCAAACCGTTACCGTGACATTCACATATAACGGAACGACGCAAACCTTCACCTCAATCGTACTCGAAGATGGACGTTGGAGTGTTGGCTTGCCTGCCTCGTTGGTACAAACATTACCTGATGCAAGCTATACCTACAGCGTATCGCTGAAGGATGTTGCGGGTAATACTACAACCGCAGAAGGAAGCTTCAGTGTTAAAGCCTCTCCAACCAGTCTGCCAACGCTGACTATCGATAAAGTCACGGGCGATGACTATATCAATGCGCTTGAAAAAGCCGGGGCGATAACCCTCACGGGTAGCACGACTAATGTTGAAGATGGGCAAACAGTCAATGTTCTGTTCAACAACAAAGCTTATACAGCAACTGTAACCGGCGGTAAGTGGTCTGTCACCGTTGATGCGCAAGATGTAGCCGCCTTGCCAGATGGGCAGATTGTGGTGAGTGGCACCGTCACCGATGCTGCGCAAAACCCGGCTGCTGCGGGACACAATGTCACCGTCATTGCTTCACCGGCTGATTTACCAACCTTAACGGTTAATCCAGTTTCTGATGATGACAAGATTAATGCGATAGAACACGAGTTACCGTTGACGATTAGCGGTTCATCAACGCATCTGGTTGAAGGGCAGTCGGTCAAAGTAACCCTGAATAACGTTGATTACTCAGCCACCATTGATGCGCAGGGTAATTGGACAGTTACCGTCCCTGCTGATGCGGTACAACAACTGCCGCAGGGTGATAATACTATTACGGTAAGTTCTAGCGATATCGCCAATAACCCAGCAAATACCACGCACCACATCCAGGTTGATTCGCTGGCTCCTGAAGTGACGTTAGTACTGGATGCTAGTGTCGCTGATGGGTTAAATCTGTCGGAAGCTCAATCAGGTTTGGCACTGCATGGCGTGACTGAAGCTGGCTTAACGGTCAATATCACCTTTAATGGTGTGACTTATTCAACGGTTGCTGATGCACAAGGTAACTGGAACTACACGTTATCCAAAGATGCACTATTGGCCGTTACGACGGATGGCACACAGACTATTGGTGTGAGTGTCCTGGATGGGTTCGGCAACCCGGGCAGTATCTCAGAGACCTTCACTTTGGCAGTGAATGCGTTGCCAATCGTGAGCATTGATCCTATCTCCGGTGACAATATCATTGGTGTCAAAGAAGCGACCGATGGTTTTGTGATTAGCGGTACGGCGGTTAATTTGGATGGGCAAACCATTACGGTAAACCTCGGTGCTCTCCAATCCTTCACGGTTGTGGTCACTGATGGAAAATGGTCAGTCAATGTTCCGCCTGCATTACTCACTGTTGGCCTCGATAGTACGGTTACCATCGACGTTACCGCGAAAGATGCTTTTGGTAATGACACGACTAATAGCAGCGCGTTGGAATTGCATTTGGCACCATTGACGCCGCCGACAGCTAATGATTTGGTCTTCGGTGATAATTTGCTCAATGTTGTGGAATCTGGGCAGGACCAACAGATTGGTGGACTAACCAACCTCAGCGGCCCTGGTGTGAAAATTTCAATCTCCATTTTGGGGGGAGACGGCACACCAATCGCTGCTACGGTGAGCGCTGACGGCAAATCCTGGACAGCAACGTTGCCAAGTACAGTGCTGCAAGGCCTATCGGATGGCAAAAATACCATTCTCATCACCTCCGAAGATGTTGCAGGTAATATCGTAACAGGTACTAAAGATTTCACGGCTTATGTTCATAACGTACCAAGCTTGTCAGAAGTGGATACTTCCTTCGGTACCGTACTGAATATCAATGCTGCTGCGCAGGGTGGAACCCTGAGTGGCACGACCGGGGCAACCACGGAAGGTCAAATCGTAACGGTAAACATCAATGGCAGCCAATTCGCCGCGACTGTTAACGACATCGGACAATGGACGCTCACATTCACGCCAGAACAGTTGCAAGCTTTACCAGACGGTACGTGGTCGGTGGTGGTAAAAGCATCAGATGCGGCGGGCAATACCAGCACAGCACCGGCGATTAATATCGCTGTACATCTGACTCCACCAGTGTCACCGACGATTGATAAGCCATTCGTTGATGGTGTACTCAATAATGCGGAAGCAGCAGCAGCTGAAGGTCAAACACTGACCGGTTCTACCGGTTTGTTGGGCGCAAATCAAAGCGTTAAGGTCACCATTGATGGTGTGACGACTCCAATTGCTGTGACGGTAGATGCTAATGGCCTGTGGACTGCTCAACTGACCACCGCGCAATTGGCGCAAGTCAGTGGAACAGGTGCACACAATATTACTGTGACGACTACCGACCAATACGGTAACGAGAGTGTGGCAACGACAACGGGCTTCACTTCGGCCACTATATTGCCGGTGCCGACGATTGATGCGAATCCATTTGGTGATGGTTTCGTGAGTTCCGTCGAAGCTAACGGTGCGTTGACCATTACGGGTAAAACGGGTGTTGTAGGTATTTCTTCGAGCGTCAAATTGACGATTGATGTTAACGGAATAAGCTATTCTGGTAGCGTCAATACTACCGATGGAACCTGGTCGGTTACCTTGCCAGCAGGTGCTCTCAGTGGTTTGGGAGATGCGAGTACACACAACATAAATGTCACTGTGACGGACGCCAACGGCAACACTGGTACCGCAGTCCCAGTTCAGTTTGTTACCGATTTCTCGCCGCCGGTATTGGCGGTCACAACGGTCTTTGGCGACCCGACGACGGGCACTATTTATCTCAACCAGAAAGAGTCGCAGCTTGGTACCACCATTTCGGGAACCGTGACCGATGCCGTCAGTGTTTCGGTCAAGTTGGGTAATGGCGACCCAATTACGGTCGCTGTGACCGGCAATACATGGAGTGTAGATTTAACCCCTGCTCAATTGGCTGCTCTCAATCAGGGCCAGCAAACTGTTACGGTCACTGCGACCGATAATCACGGTAACGTGACGACTAACAGCTTGCAGGTCAATGTTGTCACCAATCCAAGCATTAAAGTGGGCTTGTTTGCTGGCGATGATAATTTGAATTATGGCGAAAGTTTGGTGCCGCAAACCATCAGCGGTACCTCTTCCGGATTGGCTGTTGGCCAGCAGATTAATGTAACGGCTGGAAGCTTTACTGGTACGGCAACCGTCGTTGCTGGTGGCGGATGGAGTATTTCTGTTCCTGCGGCCTCGCTGGCAACATTCAACAACAGTACACAAATCAGCGTGACTGCAACGGATGCGGCAGGGAATGTCGTCACGGATAACCATCCGATTACGGTGAACTTGACGCCTCCAGCAGGGCCATTCCTGACTATCGATCCTATTAGTGGTGACAACGTCGTCAATGCCTCTGATCCACTGATTGGCAACTTGACGGTAACCGGGCATTACTCTGGAGCCTCTGCTACATTTGTGCCAAGTCAGACCATCAATTTGACGATTAATGGCGTTCTGTTCGGCACCTATCCGATTACGGTGTTGTCTGGTAACTCGGGTACTTGGACAATTATTGCTTTGGTTCCGGTTGCCTTGTTGGCTGATGGGAACAAAGAGTTTGTTGCCACTTTGCAAACCATATTGCCGTCTACCGTCATCGCTACTGCAGAACAAACCGTCATCGTTGACCGTACGCCGCCGGTTGTCACTATCGATACATTTGCTGGTGACAATATCCTTAATGCTGCCGAAGCAGCGGCAGGACAAACCATTAGCGGTAAAGCGCTGGGTGAAACGGGCCGTACTGTAACCGTACAGATCGATGGTAAGAATTCTTACTATGCCGTAGTCGATGCTCAAGGTAACTGGAGTGTTGCTATTCCAGCTGCCGATCTGACGGCATTGAAAGATGGTGCGCATACTATTTCGGCTAGCATGACCGATGCAGCTGGTAACCCAAGTGCGCCAGTTTCGCTGACATTCAACGCACACGAAACCGCACCGCTGTTAACCGTGGGCCTTGATGCAGGTAATAACGTCTTTAACTTGGTTGGATTGCTCGCTGGTACCTTGCTCGGTGGTACCGCGCCGGATCAGGCAGGGCAAACCGTTACCATTAAATTGTTAGGCGTGACGATTGGTACCGCGGTAGTGGGGCCAACAGGGTTGTGGAGCACCACTATTAAGATCCTGCCTAATGATCTTGATGGATTATTAGCGCTGGCAAAAGATGGGGCGAATGTTCTTGATGTGTCGATTACCGATGGTTATGGCAACACCACACGAGTGAATGCCGGTATTGACCTGCAATTTAATCAACTGTTGAAACTCGATATCTCTGAAGGCCTGGGCCTCAATAAAGTTTTGAATGCTGCGGGTTCGTTGCTCACTCAAACCATTGGTGGTACCGCAGAACATGCGGGCGTGGGATCAACGGTGACATTGAAGGGGTTAGGATTGACCCCACTGACAACAACCGTTGGCGCTGATGGTAAATGGAGCATCAACATTCTGCCTGGGCTGCTGTCTGGTTTGTTGGATGGTCCTTTAGGACTGACGCTAACGCTGACCGATGCTTTCGGCAACACCAAAACATCTGGCCTGACCGTCGACGTCGCGAAAACGCTGCCGGTTGTCGGCATTGTAGATAACCTGATTGGCGGCGTAGGTAACGTTCTCAATGCGGTAAGCGTTGGCGCTGCACAAACAATTAGTGGTGCTATCAATGCCGCAGATGGTTCTAAGGTTTCCGTTGCTATCGGTGGCAAGATCTTTGATGGCGGCGTAGTCAACGGCGGGAAGTTCTCACTGACTATCCCTGAAGGGGGCCTGACAGGTATTGCCGATGGCTTAGTACCGATGGTACTTAACGTTGTTGATACCGCGGGTAACGCTATTTCGCAAACCCTTGGCAACCTGAATGTTGTGGTTAATAGCCTCCCAGGTTTGGTGAAAGATACGTTGTCAGTCGTGGGTGATGGCCTGATTACTGCAGCAGACTTGCTGACCAACCAGCTGATCACCGGTACGGTGAAAAATATGGCTGCCGGAACCAAGGTTGCTATTCAAATCGGTAATGGGTCGCTGTTAGATGCAACGGTCGATAGTAGTGGTCACTTTAGTCTGACGCTAACCCCAGCAGTATTGACGGGGCTGATTGGCGGGTTACTCACCGGCAATCTCAATGTGTCAATTATCGTGACGGATGCGGCGGGTAACGTTGATAAAACCACCTCATCACTGGGCTTTAACCTTGTTGCGCCGGTCATCAAGCTTGACTCTATCTTTGATAATGGCCATCTCAATGCCAGCGATTTGCTGTCAGCGCAAACTATCACTGGTTTGGTCACCGGTGTTGTTAGTGGCACTAAAGTTACTGTGACGCTAAACGGTAAAAATTACATCGGTACTACCAGCGATGATGCCGGACATTTCAGTATTACTGTACAGCCAAGCGACTTGAAATTGTTGGTCGACGGGGTAGCGAACGTTACCGCGAGTGTCGCTAATGCTGTTGGTAACGTCGGTTCGATTATCAGTCCGATTAATGTGATCACCACCTTGCCTAAAGTGGTGCTGGATGGATTGTTTGGCAAAGATGGTGCCTTGAATGCGGTCACTGCCGGTGTCGATCAAGTCTTGACCGGTACCCTGAGCAACTTCACCGCAGGCTCAACTGTTAATGTTTCTATCGGCAACCTGTTGCTACCTGCGGTAGTTGATGCAACTGGGAAGTTCACCGCCACGCTGTCTGTGGCACAAATGGCTGGTTTGGGTGATGGCAAGCTAAACGTCAATGTCGTTGTCACTGACCTTGCGGGCAATACCAGCAGCGCCAGCAGTCCGCTGAATGTCATTATCAATGCGATACCAAAAGTATCCATTACCTCGTTGTTCAGTAATGGTGTGCTTGGTGTAGCTGATTTGCTGTCGCCACAAACCATCAGCGGAACCTCTGTCAATCTGTCTGCTGGCAGTAAAGTCTCTGTCTCGTTGGGCAGTAAATCTTACCAAGGTACCGTGGATGCTAACGGTAACTGGAGTGTCACTGTCGGTATTGGCGACCTGAAACTGCTGACCACTGACGGCAATCTGTCGGTCGGTGTCTCTTATACTGACTCCGCGGGCAACCAGGCGCTTGGCAGCAGCTTGTTGAATGTTATCGCCAATGCTTTGCCAACGATTACCTTGGATGGTGCCTTCAACAACGGACTACTGAACGCGGTAGGAGCACTGTTAACCCAGACAATTACCGGCACGACGACCAATGCGGTTGGTTCAACGGTGACTATCAATCTTGGTGTTGCCAAAGTGACTGCTCAGGTAAAAGCAGACGGTACCTTCAGTGCGGCAGTCTCTCCTAGCATCCTGGCATTGCTGACCGATGGACACTTGCAGATTGGGGCCTCAGTCACCAACTCGGCAGGTAAAACGGCAGAAGCTAGCGTGCTGGATGTGCAGGTGGGTATCCATACGCTACCGACGCTGAATATTGGCTCACTCTTTAGTAATACCGGTTACCTCAATGCGGCTGATGCCAGCAAAAATGGTGTGATTAGCGGCACGAGTAATATCGATAATGGTACGGCAACGGTCACCCTCAATGGCACAACCTATACCGGCACCATTGTTAAAGGTGTATGGAGTGTCAATATTGGCTCAACTGCGCTAAAAGCGATTGGCGATGGCGTCACCTCGGTCAATGTCAAACTGGCTGATGCGGTTGGCAACGTCACCTCGCAAAACGTACCGCTGACGGTGAAAACCCATGCGCTGCCAATTGCGACGTTGGATGGACTTGGCAACCTTGGCAATCTGATCGGCGGCATCTTGGGGAATGGTCTAACCCTAAGCGGTAAGAGCCGTAACATTGAAGCCGGTGGGTTAATCAAAGTCACGCTGTTGGGCAATACCTTGTTAGGAACGGTGCAGGCAGATGGTTCCTGGACGGTGAAATTCTCCAGCCAGGTGTTCAAGGCATATAGTCTTTTCACTCTGTTAGGTGCATTGCTTGGCGATATCGTTGAGCTGCAGGTACAAGATAAAGCAGGTAACGGCTTTGATATTCATCTTGGCCTGTCATCGGGTTCTACTCTGCCTCCAGAAACGGCATCGTTCAGTGCTGCGCATGTTGCACCTGAGGATAATCATACTCTGGCAGCGACGACTCATCATGCAGCAGAACCGGCAACCGTTCAGAACCACGTGGCGACGGCCGATACTGAACACGATATTGCTACGGCGACAGCGGCAAGTACCTTGACCGATACGCTGATTACACCGGAATCGACAATCGATCACCAGCCAGCAGATGCCGGCCATGCAGAACCTATCGAAACCGCATTCTCGATAGGCGGTGTGACGCTGGAGTTGACGGAACATAATGGTGAAGCAATTGGTGGAGCAGGTAACGATATCATCGAAGTTTTCGACCTGAACTTTGCACATATTGACGGTGGTGCAGGGGTCGATACTTTGTTACTGGCGGGTAACAACCAACATCTTGATCTCACTCTTCTGGGTCTAAAAGTCGAACATATTGATATCTTCGACCTTGGAAATACGGGCACCAACAGTATCTCCTTGAATTTAGAAGAGGCGCAGACAGTTAAAGATAAGCCAAGTGACGAGGTGATTATTAAAGGTGCCGAAGGCAGTTTGGTTAACTTAGTACAAGGTAGCGATGGCGCATGGAATGAAACCGGGCAGCGCACGGTGGATGGCCTGACCTTCGATGTTTATCACAACAGTTCGTTGGATGCGAATAACACGTTGGGAGACGTATTAGTTCAGCACGGTATCCACGTACAAAATACCTAAAAAAGAAGACCCCCGTCCGCGTAAGCGGCGGGGGTTTTGTCATTTGCAAGACAGGATGTTGCGCAATGGCAGACGTTTTCAACGAGGTGATATGCGATGTTGGCGGCGGCGCTAGGGAGTTCTACCCACTAGACTGCGAGATTCAGGTAGGCGGCAATCGAGAACAGCCAACAACCCTGTAACTTGAAGTATGACCGGATTAGCCGAATGCCTTCGCCTCACCGCGTAGCCTTACATAATAAAGAATCGACGAAATCAAGTGGTGTCGGTCATGAATAAGAAACGTGTTACACGGCGTATCGCCGCCGTTATCAGTACCCTGTATTTATGTAGTTTTGGTTTACCGAATAGTCATCTAGCGTGGGGAGCCGTTAAACAGCCTGAATTCAATTGGCAGGCGGCGCCAACAGAAGAAGCACAAGCGAGCCTCTCATTGCGAGAGGCTATTTTGCGTGCCTTCGCCCGCAACCCTCAAATTGCTGAAGCAGCAGCGCAAATTCGCGTAGGCGCAGGCAATCTTGATGCCGCCAAAGCGGCATGGTATCCACAAATTTCCCTACAGGGCACGGCAGGTAAGTCGCACACCACCGACTCAGCCGGCAGTGTCAATAACAACGCCACCGGCGGTATCCAACTTAGCCAACTGTTATATGACTTTGGGAGTACGGGGGGCGCGATTGATGAACAGCAGCGCCTCTCTGAGTCCTATCGTTATGTACTTTATGGCACCATGACAGATGTGGCTTTAGGCACATTGCAGGCCTATCTTTCGGTAAAACGGTTTCAAGCGCTAAGCCAGGCCGCTAGTGAGAATATTGATTCACTGCAGCATGTGGCTGATACCGCTAAGCTGCGCGCCGATGCCGGGTTAAGTTCTCAATCTGATGTGTTGCAAGCGCAGACGCGTATTGCAGGCATGCGTGCCACGGTTGAACAGTACCGCGCTCAGCAGCGTTCAGCCCTTGCTCAGTTAACGGTATTGACTGGGGTGGTATCCCATAATTTACCCGATCTTCCACAAAGTCTGCTCAACCAGAAGATCACCCTCAACAAAATCCCGTATGAAAACAGCATGTATGTGCAGGCCGCTCAAGCCAAACAGCAGGCGGCGATCGAACGTGTGACACAAAGTGAAGCCGGTCATTATCCAACCATCAAAGTGCAGGCGGCACGCACTCGTTATCAAAACAGCGGTGGCAGTGGATCTTATTGGGATGATGAGCTGCAACTAGCCGTCAATGCCCCGATTTATCAGGGCGGGGCTGTCAGTGCGAAAGTGCGAGCAGCAGAGGCTGAGCGTCAAGCGGCACAGGCTGAGGTGGAAAAAACCAAGTTGGACATCAATCTGAAAGCCTCAACCGCTTATGCCGACATGATTGGTGGCCAGCAGCGACAAGTCGCAGGCGATCAGCAATATAACAGCGCGGCACATACTCGCAGCGTATATCAGGATGAATACAAACTCAGTAAACGTAGCCTGAACGACCTGCTCAGCGTTGAGCAGGATGTATTTCAGGCCGACACCATGCGCATTGGTGCCTTATATGACGGTTGGGATGCCACGGTGCGCTATGCCGCCGCCGTTGACAATCTCGTAGACATGCTGGGAATTGATAGACAAAAACAGAGCGGTGACAGCCTCCCGACATTGTGAGTCGTCAAGTCCAACAAAATGCGCATTTAAAGAGGCGATATGAGTACTGAAACTGCACCACTTTCTATCGATGTTTGGATTAGTGCGCTGATACGCGTAGCTGAATCTTTTGGAAAACCAGCCGATCCGGCCTACCTGCGCCAACAAATGCGCTGGTTTGAGAATCAACCTATCAATCGCCAACTCGAACGATTAAGTGGGTTGATGGGGCTACAAATTGGCATGGCCAGCTGGACTAAAGTACGCTGGCGTAGTGAAGTCCTACCCGCGATTATTACTTTGCAACAAGGCGGGATCGCGGTTATCGAAAGCCTGCATGATGACGGCCAGGCGGAGTATTGGGTAAATGATGGCGGTGATTTGACTCGCAGTACCGAGCTATCAATTCTACTTGAACAGAGCACAGGGCCGGTATTTTTAGTCGGGGTAGCTGCGCGTGGGCGCGATATGCGTATCGATGAATTCGTGCAGCCTTATCGTAAACACTGGTTCTGGCATAACTTCCGCGGACAGGGGCGCAAAATCGGTGAGATTTCGCTGGCCTCGATTATTGGTAACGTATTAGCGCTGGCCGGAATTCTATTCTCGATGCAGGTTTATGACCGGGTGATCCCGGCACAATCGTATTCGACATTATGGGTATTGTTCTTTGGCGTCGTTTTGGCCGCAGTTCTTGAATATGTGATTCGTTTAATGCGTACGCTCGTCTCAGATCTGATGGGAAAACGTATTGACCTAAAAGTCTCGTCAATGTTTTTCGTCCGAGCAATGCATATCAAAAATGAAGACCGGCCAAAATCTACCGGCTCTTTTATCTCTCAATTGCGTGAAATCGATCAGGTTCGTGAGTTATTAACCTCAACGACGGTTAGCGCTGCAGCCGATATGCCATTCGTACTGCTATTTTTGGCGATCATGTTTTTTATCGGCGGCCCGTTGGTGATCATTCCACTATTGGCGATCCCGTTGATTGTTATCCCTGGCTTGTTGATCCAGTGGCCAATGGCAAAACTGGCGAAAGAGGGAATGCGTGAGGGGGCACTGCGCAACGCAGTATTAGTTGAAACCATCGAAGGTATTGAAGATATCAAAGCGCTACAGGCAGAAACTTATTTCCAGCGTCAGTGGGAACAGACGCACGAAGTGAGCGCCAGTGTAGGGATGAAACAGCGTTTATGGGGAGCACGACTCACTGGCTGGGCATCAACGGTGCAACAACTGACTTTCGCGAGCATGCTGGTCTTTGGTTGTTATCTGGTACTGAACGGCGATATCACCACCGGTACGTTGGTTGCCAGTAGCATGTTGTCATCACGAACCATTGCTCCTTTGATGCAGTTAACAATGGTGTTTTCACGCTGGCAGCATGCGAAAAGCGCCATGCAGGGCCTTAATGACTTGTTGAAAAAGCCGATAGACCGTCCAGATGATGCGGTGTTGTCTCATTGCCCAACGCTCAGCGGCCACTATCAGCTGCGTAATGTGCAATACACCTATGATAAAGAGAATTCGCCTAATGTTTTGGGCATCGGTAGTCTTGAAATCAAGCCTGGCGAGCGAGTGGCTATTTTGGGGAAAGTCGGTGCAGGGAAGTCCACGTTGCTGAAACTCCTCTCCGGGCAGGCTACCGCCAGTCAAGGCAAAATTCTGATCGATGGCGTAGATATGACTCATGTTGAGCCAGCAGATTTGCGTCGCCAATTGGGCTATTTGTCTCAAGATTCACGGTTGTTCTTTGGCACGTTGCGTCAGAATTTGATGCTGGGCTACCCACATGCAACCGATCAGGAAATGTTGCAAGCGCTGCGCATCAGCGGGGCATTGGCAATGGTGCAAGCTGACGCATCCAGTCTGGATAAAATCATCAATGAAGGCGGGCGCGGCCTTTCTGGCGGCCAGCGCCAGATGGTGTTGCTTAGCCGCATGCTGTTACGTAACCCGCAAGTAGTTTTACTCGATGAACCCACCGCGTCAATGGATGAGCAGTTGGAAGAATATGTTATTCGCCAACTCAATACCTGGCTGACGGGGCGGACACTTGTGGTGGTAACACATCGTCCGGCACTGCTCAAATTGGTCGATCGTATTGTGGTTGTCGACAATGGCCGCGTGGTAGCTGATGGTCCGCGTGACAAAATTCTAGCCAGTGCTGTTGCTAATACTAACGCGGCGGCGGCATCGACATCTACTCAGCAGGGCGCAGCCTAAGGAATATGCTATGACACATGCTACCTTGCACGATGAATTAGACGCCGAGCAGAAGAAAGTGTCCTGGATTATCTGGGTGACATTGGCAGTGTTGGTACTGTTCTTCTCTTGGGCATATTTTGCCACCCTTGATGAAGTCACTGTCGGGACGGGAAAAGTGACGCCATCGACCAAAGCACAGCAAATTGACTCTTTAGACGGTGGGGTGATCCAAAAGCTGTTGGTGCAAGAAGGTTCGATTGTCGACAAAGGCCAACTGCTCGCGCAACTGGATCCAACGCGCTCACGTTCAAGCTTTGGTGAGGCCGCTTCTCGCGTGCGAACTTTACGTGCATCATCGGAACGCTTGCGTGCTGAACTGAGCGGTGCGCCTTTGACGTTCAGCGCGGAAACGTTGCAATCGCCCGAGCTGGTAGCTAGGGAGCGCCAGCTCTATCTATCGCGTAAACAGAACCGTGATGAAACTGTGAATAATTTGCAGCAGTCGCTCAAGTTGGTCACCCAAGAGATCAACATGACCGAACCGCTGGTGGCAAAAGGCGCTGCCGGACAGGTTGAGGTGATCCGTTTGCGTCGTCAGGCCAGTGAAATTCGAGGCAAAATTGATGATGCTATTAACCAATATGCGGTACGCGCCCGCGAAGAGCAGGTGAAGAATAACGCCGATCTTGATGCCGAGCTGCAGGTGATGGCAGGGAAAGAGGATCAGGTCACTCGCTCAGAATTGTTCTCGCCAGTTCATGGCATCGTGAAGGATATTCAGGTCAGTACCGTGGGCGGTGTGCTGCAACCTGGCGGTAAACTGATGGAGATCGTACCGATTGAAGATCAGCTACTGATTGAGACTCGCGTCAATCCCCGTGATATTGCTTATATTCGTCCCAACTTGCCAGCAACGGTAAAAGTGACCGCTTATGATTCCTCGATCTACGGTAATTTGCACGGAGTCGTAGAGAGTGTATCGCCAGATACGCTGCAAGATGAGGTCAAACGAGATCAGTTCTATTACCGGGTTTATGTTCGTACAGATAAAGCTTATCTCACTAATCGGGCGGGAAGGGAGTTTCCGATTGTGCCGGGGATGGTCGCCAGCGTTGAGATTAAAACTGGACAGAAAAGCGTCTTAGATTACTTGATCAAACCGCTGAATAAAGTGAAAGAGTCACTAAGAGAAAGATAATCGTCATGAATCAAGCCAGCCATAATGGGGCTGGCTTGATAGTTAAGAACCAGAATAAATCGACTCATCAAAAACAATCACCGGCTTAATTACTTCGCCAGAGGCCGAGTCGGCAAAGGCTTTATTAACCTCATTCGGCTGATAAAAACGCATCAATTTATCAACGGGGAATTGCCCCTTCTTATATAGCTCAACCAAGATTGGAATTAACACTTTGGGTGAGGCATCGCCTTCTAACACGCCTTTGATAGTTTTCCCTTTCGCCACTAAATCGTGATTAAGGTTTACGCTAATCTCTGCATTGCTGACGGCAAGTACCACCATGACGCCGTAAACATCTAAACAGTCGAGTGCTTGGTGACAAACGGCGGGGATCCCTGTCGTATCGATAGCGTAATCGGCCCCTCCATTGGTAATAGCATAAATAGCATCAACCGGATTCTGCTCTCTACTGTTGATGACATGAGTTGCCCCAAGCCCTTGTGCTAAGGCTAAGCGGTTAGTGTGAACGTCAACGGCAATGATATGTACGCAGCCTAATATTTTGGCTGCCATAATTGCGCTTAACCCGACAGCACCCGTTCCAAAAACCACAATTGAACTGCCAATTTTAGGCTGTAACGTGTTGAATACCGTTCCGCTGCCGGTCATGATCCCACAACCCAAAGGGCCGAGGTAACGCAGGTCAACATCGCTATCAACTTTACAGACATTCTTCTCATTGACGACGCAATACGTAGCGAGTGATGATTGACCAAATATCTGAGAAATCTGCTCCCCTGACGTAGTGGTTAGTGCAGTGAAGCCATCTTCATCTTTACCTGAAAAATTGAGCTTCGCAAAATCAGTACAAGCCGAAGCATTGCCAGTTAAACAGTGTTTACAGTGACCACAGTATGAAAAACCCAGCACAACATGATCACCAGGTTTAACTGAAGAAACATTTTCGCCAACCTCAACGACAATGCCAGCCCCTTCATGCCCTAGCACCACTGGATAAGCGACAGGAAGTGTTCCGTTGAGTACGGTAACATCGGTATGGCAAACGCCACATGCCACAATTTTAATTAAAAGCTGATTATTTTTAGGCCTGGATAGCACGATATCTTGCAAAGAAAAGTCATCTTTTTTCCGTGATAAAATCGCTTTTATTTCCATATTTCCCTCAATGCTTCAATAGCTATATTCACCCCGCTGCCCTTAATAGTCATGTTTAGCTTGGAATATAAAGGGCAGTGTTTGCTTTGGTATGAATAATAAAAATTAACGTTTAAATTTCACTGGGAAGTCTTGGGTTCTTTTCATCCACCAGAAGTAGTACATACCTTGTGGTGCTATCTGCATGCCGCCGCTGGTGGTTTTACCGCTCATACAGCCTAATAGAATGTCACCATTCACTTTTCTAAAGTTATCGAAAGCAGGTTCACCATCATAAACCATGGTTAACGAGACAACTTCTCGGAATGCCATCATTTTAAGGCAAGCTTCGCCACGCATCGCATCTTTATCTGAATGCAGTTCACTTCTGGCATCGTTATATTCAATAAGTGGGATCGCTTCGTCTGCGGAAACAAACCATTTTCCCCACCATTGGGCGATATTCATTTTTTTCGCAGAAGGGTGTCCAATGTCGATATTATGACCCTCCCATTTTGCGAGTGATTCATCCACATTTGCCGCAGGTAGTGAATCAAATAATTTCAATAATTCTTCGTGTGTTGTTTTTTCAATCCTTGCCAGGAAATCTTCAGTTTTCATTTTATTTTACTCACTAATAATAGGTAGGTTTGGCTTATCAATATCGAATAAGCTCACGGTAGATAACGTCTTTTGATTAATAACTTCAATCATGAACCTACGGGTTATTGTGTTTGAATTCATCAACGCAAAAGATTAGCGTGCTAATAATATTTTTATGATTAATAACTGGTTTGACATTTATTGCTGTCGATTTTTATTTATTCTTAATCATTTGATTATTAATAATTATTTAATTTATAAAAGATAAATGATTATTTGTTGTTATATTTTTATTGAGGTACGGTTTCTATAAAAAATAACTAAAATGGGGGATGTGAGGGGAGCGCCACAGATTAACTATGTTGAGTAATCTGTGGCTTTAATAACGTAAAATTAAATGTATTAAATCGGTGGTAAAGGTGTTTCACTGCTTTTGATTGGGCGATATTGAGTAACAATATCGCGCCCGTCGACTTTACGTTTATCTTGCCAGAGGCTCATACGGCTGCGTAGCGACCCTTCCAATGCCGCCAGCGCTTCTTGCGCCACGCTAGACTCAGGGTTTAACTCCAAGACAAATTGCATAAATTGCCAGCTGTAATAGCGATTTTTCGATGTTCCAGCACCCTGCATATAAGCCATTCCTAGCGTATAGGCCGCTTCTGCGCGTTCAGGATGTTCACTATTAGAAACAATGGCTGGCAGCCACTGTTCAACCGCCAAACGCTTATCCTGCTCGGGGCCAAGATCCAGCGCACAACTGGCCCGCCAGTAATCGGCTTGAGGATGGCCGCCATCAATCGCACGCAGATACCACTGCATGGCCTGCGCGTAATCAACTTCGCCACCAAACCCTTCACGCAAGGCATTTGCACAATTGAACATAGCGGGAACTAAACCAGAACGGGCGGCGCTGAGTACACAATCGAGGGCGTTGCTATCGCTATGTAGTGCTTCAGGCACATCTTGATACCAAAGATTCCGATAAAAGAAGTACAACTCATGGCTATGCAATGCGCTGCCACGACGCGCCATTTCAACCATCAAGAAATGTGCAGCGTCAATATCGTCATTGATCGCCATATCATGCGCCAGCGTTAATAGATCCTTTTCGGTGCTCGGCTGGGCGTTTTCTTGATGCATTAAGGACCACGCGCGATCCATTAAATTTGCGCTTAATTCTGGCTGCTGCGTCAAGCCGTATAGTCCATAGTGAACGGCGGCTGCGGCAAAGGCGGTGAGTAACGCGTTATCGGATTGCACAATGGCGCGGGTTAATAATGTCGTTAGTACTGGAAGGCCATCTTGATTGCCGTTTGCTAACACGACCCGTGAGATAAATAGTGAAGATAAATGGCCAGGCATCGCCTGCGGGGAAACGTTAAATAAATCAGCGTAAAGCGCTAGACCAGCCAGATCGTCGTCTTGCCAATAAGCCACTGCACCGCCTGCTTTATCAAGCAATTGAATGCGCGTAGTATTTTCTAAAGGTTGGGCAAGCAACTGCTCAAGCTGTTGTTGTAACAGGGCGGCCTGCTCAGATTGTCTATCGGCAACGTCGTTTTGCAATGCATCAAGCATTGCGGTTGCACGAAATTGATTGCGCTCTTGTTCTGAAAACTCGGCGCACACATGGCTGTCGATAATCGCCTGCTGCTGCTGAGCGTTGCCTCCCCAATAGGTCGAATGGAATAACAGATAAGATTCCATACTGCCAACATCATTGTGTCGAACTGACGTGGCCATACGTAGCCAATAATCCAGCGGGTCTTCGTCAGTGCGTCGAGTATGCTGTAATGCTATTGGTAACTGGTGAGGCCAATGGGTCAAAGGCTCTACGCCTATAGCATAGAGATGTTGAGCACCTTCTTGCCATATCGGGCTATTTTCAATATTGAATTGTTCATGCAAAGGTTTGGGAATATCACCGGCAAAAAGTGCTCGCAACCAATAAGGCTCACCAAAGCCGCCGCTTAGGTTCATCAGATGACGAAAGGCATGGGTCGGGCGTGGATGGCGTTCAATGGCAGCTAAAAACGCCATGACAGCATAATCGCAGCAAAGTTGAGCCCCAAGCCATTGGTGATCGGCGATCTCTTCGCCTGTATGAGATTGGCGTATGACCCACGCCTGTTCATGCCATAACATACCAAGCAATACCTGAGCATGATAGCTAGTCGGGCATTGAGTCGCCCAATC
The DNA here is from genome assembly GCF_049319665.1 of Rouxiella sp. Mn2063. Classification (NCBI taxonomy): domain Bacteria; kingdom Pseudomonadati; phylum Pseudomonadota; class Gammaproteobacteria; order Enterobacterales; family Yersiniaceae; genus Rouxiella; species Rouxiella sp. Mn2063. Next base: position 149,139 of record NZ_JBMOUD010000001.1, read on the forward strand.
ATCAAGAAGTTGCAGGCGATATTGGGTGCTTTCATTGGCGGCAAAAAGGCTGCCAGGGTGCATCAGCAGACCATAATCACTGTGTATCTCTGTTTGGTTTTGCCAGCCGCGCATTTGTGACAACAGCCACTCGTCGAGTTTGATAAAACGGCGGGTCGCCAGCAGCATTCTGGCTTTACTGAGATTGTCTGGTTGCTCCGGGTGATGCATGCGATTCCTTACTGGCTGGCTATATAAGATAAGTCTACTTTGCGCCTTGTAGTCTACTGGATTATGCCGAAATAGGCAGCGAGATTGCTCTCATATGACCACTATTCTTTTTCTGCATTAGTATGCAAAACGTACTATCACTACATTGGTGGCAGGCGATCGGCTAATTGGTCGTGGTGGCGTTTCTGGTGGCCACTGTAAAGGAGGGGTAATAATCAGACTTATGGAGAGCGGCTTTAAATAACAACTTTATTACGTTTTTTTTATTTTATTCACAAATAAAAACTAGGAGTATTCTTATTTATGGGATCGGGTTTGGGAACTAGCAAATAATAATAGGTTAGAAAAAAAACAAAAAAAAACCGGCCAAAAGGCCGGCTGTTGTTTCCATAAAGTCAGGAATAATAGGGGGTAATTAATAACAAATAATGATGATAGCGAGAGAGAGTATATAGTGGGTTGTTGAGTGTTGCTTATCACTTAGTGCTATTGCTACCCATGTGTGGGTATTATTCGGTAAGCTATTTGTGCTTTATTTTTTCATTTCATCAAATACGAGAAAGTTCCAGGTGGTATATATTTATTTACATTGATATTTTGCTATGGAATACTCCCGCCAAGTACGTTTTTGAGCACTTTAATTTAATAAGGTTTTTTCCGGAAAATATGGACGCCTGAACGTGCTTGTATTTTGACTGCATCGGTTTAAGCAGTTCTCGATAATTTAGTAGCAGTTCGACATAACAAGGATAGATGACAATGAAACTTCGCCTTCTCGCACTCATGGTCCCCGCGCTATTAGCTGCTGGTGCAATCAATGCAGCTGAAATCTACAACAAAGACGGTAATAAACTCGATTTGAACGGTAAGATTGATGGTGAGCATTATTTTTCCAGCAATAATGATTCTGACGGCGATCAATCCTATTTGCGTTTTGGCTTTTCTGGCCAGACCCAAATTAGTGACCAATTAACAGGTTACGGTCAATGGGAGTACCAAGCTGCGCTAAATACTACCGAATCCCAAGGGACTAAAAATAGCTATACTCGCGTAGGATTTGCTGGCTTGAAATTTGGCGATTGGGGCTCACTCGATTATGGCCGTAATTATGGCGTAATCTACGATATTGGTGCATGGACTGACGTTCTTCCTGAGTTTGGTGGCGATACCTACAGCGCAGATAATTTCATGATGCAACGCTCTAGTGGCTTGCTGACTTACCGCAATAATGACTTCTTTGGTATGGTGGAAGGCCTGAAATTTGCGCTGCAATATCAAGGCAAAAATGGCAGTTCATCTGAAACAAATAATGGCCGTGACGAATTAGGTCAAAATGGTGATGGTTACGGTATGTCGGTTTCTTATGATCTGGGTTGGGGCGTGAGTGCTGCGGGTGCATTTAGCAGTTCAAAACGTACTGATAGCCAAAACCGCATGACATACGGTCATGGCGATCGCGCAAATGCCTATAGCGGCGGCCTGAAATATGACGCAAATAATGTTTATCTGGCAGCGATGTATACTAAAACCTACAACATGACCAATTTCGGTACGACAGACAACGGGCATTTTGAAGGCTTTGCTAACGAAGCTGATAACGTTGAACTGGTTGCACAGTATCAGTTCGATTTCGGTCTGCGCCCATCACTGGCATTCCTGCAATCTCGCGGCAAAGATATTGAAAACAAATTCGGTAGCCAGGATCTGGTGAAATATATCGATGTTGGTACCAGCTATTACTTCAACAAAAACATGTCTACTTTTGTTGATTATAAAATCAACTTGCTGAAAGAAAATGATTTTACACGCGCTACCGGTATCAACACTGATAACGTAGTTGCCGTTGGTCTGGTTTACCAGTTCTAACTCGGTTGATTAATGATAAACGCAGCTTCGGCTGCGTTTTTTTTTGGATGTATTTGGTGAGTGGTTTATTCGTTATAAATTCAGGCTACTCATTAAATAACAGCCTGAAAAATCAGGCTGATTTTTGATGTGTCACATGCAAGGGCAGGGCGACTTCCAGTTCAATATGCGGGTTTTGGCGGAACTCGTGTGGCGTGATGTTAAACCGTTTACGGAACATATAAGTAAAATGCGACTGCGATCCGAAGCCAAAATCCATCGCGATATCAAAAATTGGTGTATCGCTACTGCTCAACTGATAAACAGCACTGGCTAAACGACGTTCTCGGATGTATTTTCCGAGCGAAATGCCGGTCGATTCTTTGAAAAGTTTCTGCATATGCCAAAGAGAATAGCCAGAATAGCTAGCCAGTTCCTCTAGATGGATCACTCGCCCCAAGTGGTTTTCAATCCACTTACTGAGCGCGCAGACTATTGAGAGATGAATGTCTTGTGCCATAACCCGTCTATATTCAATTCAGATAGCGTCATTATACACAAACTCACAGTGATAACGGTGTCGTACAAAAGCGATCCGCTGGGTTAATCTTATCTAAGAATGCTAAAAGCACTCGCTTTAGTGCAATAACACCCAATGAATCAGCCGCGCAATGAGGTCATCGAGTACAACTAACCCGATAGCAACGGAGACAATCAATATTGTGAATCTTTTTCTGGTAGGCAACAGTTTGTCTCCGTTGGAAATTGAACCGTTAGTTGCTAGCTCCAGGGACCTGTTCCATGCATGTTTAAGCTGATAACGCCGATACATACTGCTACAAAAATAACTACAACAATCAATAGCCGTTTCATAGTGATTCTCTTCTGAGCTAAATGCTCTGCCTCCGTTTCCTCTGACTACTACCTAATATGTGATGGTTCTTTTACTGACGCACTGGACTCGACATTCAACAGCACGTTGATGCTAAATCCAGTGCAACTTACCTATTTTATGCAGTAGAGTCCAGGAACTTAAGGGTTATTGCTCACTTCTCTCTTGTCGAGTTAGCGTCACCGCTTTGTCAGATGAAGAAATCGTCGATGGCGGTGTTTCTGGTATCAGTGCATCAGGGGATATGTTCAGGTGGTTCAATACTTGTCCCATGATTTTTCCGAATATCGGGCCTGCAACAGTACCACCAAAATGTCGGCCTGCTTTCGGGTTATTAACCATCACGACCAATGCAACTCGCGGGTTGCTTGCTGGGGCAACGCCTGCCGTGTAGTTGATATAGCCGCCATCATATTTACCGCTGGTACCCATTTTCTCCGCTGTCCCGGTTTTTATCGCTAATCGATAACCGGGTACTGCCGCTGGAACACCACTGCCGCCCGGTAATGCGTCACTTTCCATCATATGTACCACTGTCTTGACCACATCTTGTGGCATGACGCGTGTGCCTATTACTGGCGGGGTAACTTTAGTGATCGATAATGGACGATAGACGCCTAATGCGCCAATGGTGGCGTATTCGCGGGCAATTTGCAGCGGCGTTACGCGTAATCCATAGCCGAAAGCAAAGGTTGCCCGTTCGATATCAGCCCAACGCTGACGATGTAGGGGGAAGTAACCACTGCTCTCACCACCAATGCCTAGATCAGTTGGCCTGCCTAAACCGAAAGCACGGTATTGATCGACTAATACTTGTGCAGGCATCGCTAGTGCAATATGTGATACGCCAATGTCACTGGATTTTTGCAACACTCCAGTGATGGTTAAAGCCGGGTAGTGGCCAACGTCGCGGATCAAGTGGCCATTAACGACATAAGGTCGGGTATCGAGTACAGAATCGGGGCGAATCAAATGGCGAGATAAACCGGCCATTACCACCAGCGGTTTCACTGTAGAACCAGGCTCAAAGCTGTCACTCACGGCAACATTGCGCATATCGCCAATTGCTGTACCCGCGTAATTGTTCGGGTTAAACGATGGATAAGATGCCATTCCGAGAATTTCACCGGTGTTAACATCAACCATCACCGCGGCACCAGAATCGGCCTGGTTATAAGTAACGCCATCACGTAAGGCTGAATACATCACGTATTGCACGAAGCTGTCGATACTCAGATTAACCGTGGGTGGCTGCTGTGGTGGGATATCTTTGAGAATACCGATAACATTGCCAGCACCATCTTGACGGAACTCACGTAACCCCGGTTTACCTTCAAGCAGAGTATTGAACCCGCGCTCTAACCCGGTTAATCCTTCATTATCGGTACCCACGATACCAACCAGATTGGCTGCAGCCTCGCTCATTGGATAATAACGGCTGTCATCATGTTGGCTGCTGATACCCCCCAAATGCAATTGGGCAATATCCTTGGCAATGCCATATTCGATTTTGCGGCCAATAAAAATAAAACGCTTGGTTGGATCACTGGTGATCATTTGTTGCAATTGCGGCAACGGCATTTGCAACGCTGACGCCAGGTATTGCCATTTTGGGCTGTTCAGATCGCTGTGCAATTGGGCAATACGGAATGGGTCGGCAATAATATCGCGGGAGGGCACACTCAAAGCCAGCGGGTGGCCGTTACGATCGACAATAGTGCCTCGGCTCGCTGGGATGATTGTCGTACGTAGCGAACGTGAGTCAGCTTGTTTTTCCAACATTGGACGATTGAGCAGCTGCAAGTAGCCTACGCGGCCAAGCAGCAGTGCCATACAACAAACAATACCGAGACAAATCAGTGCAAAGCGTTTGGTGTAAAAATGAGGTTGTGCGCTGGTTTTTTTTGAAGTCGGCATGAATGGTTTCGCAAGGTCATGAGCAGTTTGGTACTGAAAACAATGAAAAATAGCTTCTAGGTTATTGTTTCATCATTATGATTGATAATGAATTCTATCGTTATATCTATCTTATAATAAGCGACTGAAGGCATTTGTTTATTTCGATTGCTCTTTGTAAGTAAATACAACATAAAGTGAGGGCGGGAAGAGGTGTGGGCGATATTTTCGGCATCCGCAGCCCTGAAGCATCAGGGCTGAGAAAAGATTACTCTGCTGATAACCATTCATCAGCTTCATCAAACATTTCTTCAAGCATTTGGTTTAATTGAGACTTTTCTTGCTTGCTTGCACCTGGTGCGCTAAGGCCATTCGCCTGCATTGGTTTAACTTTAATTTCAGCCTCAGGAAACATGCGATGTACTCGCTTAGTTAACTCTGCGGTAATCTTCTCGAAAGCATCAGGGATTGCCGCCACATTTCGTTTATCGTAAATCAGTTCTACCCGCATCGCCACGTTCACTTGCTCCATCTTTGAATAAATAGCTGGTTGAATATACAGTGAATGGCGGGCTGAGCCAAGGAGTTTATCGCTACAGCAAATTGGGGATTTCGCGCTGTCTGGTGGTCATCTCTCAGTAACGTCTGCAAACTCATCAAGAACTGTCATGTTTTAAGCCTTAGATATATTGACTGTCCTTAGCGACGTTAGGGGAGGCATCAGATTGATAATCCACCCTAAATCCTATTGTTAAACCCATAAAATCAACTACCTTCAACACTATATGCTGAGTTTTTATCAACTGTGATGGAGATTATTATGGGATTTTGGCGAGTTGTTATTACTATTTTGATTCCGCCATTAGGCGTGCTGATTGGCAACGGACTGGGATGGGCATTTATCATTAACATCGTTCTGACATTGTGCGGTTATTTGCCTGGTTTGATTCACGGTTTTTGGGTGCAGACAAAAAAATAAAGGTTATGTATTGTCCGGTATGAAATATGCCGGACAATACAACCTGGCGGTAATGAGGTTATCTAACCACGGTTATTCCAGTACATGCGCGGTATTATTTTGCCGTTGCTGGAGTAACTGGCTCTGTTGTAGCTTGCCCTGTTGCAGTTTTCCCTGTTAAAGAGAGTGTCGCCGTAGTTTGCGAGGGAAGTTTTTTGCCAATCTCCAATTTAGCTTTAGCGAGTTCATCCATAAAGCCGCTATCAGCATGCAGGCGCGCAACTTCTGCTGCGCCAACTAAATATCCTGCATTAACATCACTTTTCCAATGAGCACCACAAATAACGCGACTTTGACCAAAATCATAGCCACGTTTTAGCAGTTCATTTTGTCGATCGGGACGAATTTCACTAAGAACGAGTACGGTTGACCAGCCAATCGCGGTATGTCCTGAAGGATAAGAACCATTTTTACGTAAGGCGGCTTCTTCTTTAGGCAAACATGTTGGCGTATTGAAGACCATAAACGGTCTCTGGCGCATGTAATGTTCTTTAGCTAATTTTGATGCTAAATCACCGCTGTCTTCACGCAACTTCTTCAATATATCGTAGGTAATCGGGGTGTTTTCAGGTGTGATATCTATACCAAAAGCTTGCGAAAAAGGTTTACCTATATTTGCATCGGAGAGGTCAGCATCGCTTGCTGCCAATTTCCATCGTGCACTGCCTTTCAACTTATAGCCTTGATGATAAGCCTCTTTATCAAGCTTAAAGGCCTCACTTTTTGCTGCTGGCGGCGATGGGAGATAGCTCAGACTATCAGGTGTTTGATCTAGTCGTAAAAAGGAGTCATCTGCCAGCGCTGAACATACTACGCATTGTGCGATTACAGCTGCACAGAATATTAAGCGTTTTTTCAATATCATTTTTAAATGTCCTTATTATTTAACAAATTATTAAAGTAAATTCCTAAAAAATGTTCTTAAAAATGAGATTGTAAGGGTATATATTATTCTTTCTATTATATGTGTTGGATGTCACAGATAATAACTCCGTGAGTAAATATATCCTATGAAAATGGATTTAATCCTATTTACAAAGCGTTTGGGTATTTTATATAAGATGGGGGTAATTTGTGATGTGATTAAATAGATGGCTTGCCATTTAATAAAAAATAGTGGGATACTCTTCGCCGTATTGTTATACGGTTTTTATATAGAGTATCCGCCGATATAATTTAATTAGTATTTATACCAAGCTTTGAAGTATTTTAAAAAACTATAAAGAGTGGCATAAAGCCCGGTAACGGCACCGACTTTACCTTCTTTCCACGCTCCGCTGAAGACATACCATTTCCAGAATGCGCCGAATGCACTAACAACTCCTCGGCTAATGGATGGTCGGATTTTTCGATGCTCAACCAACCTGGATGTATAAACGTTTAATTTGCCAAACACTTCATGAAGTGAATAGAACGTATCGTGTCTGACTTTGCCAGGAAGGATTTCACTGGTTGAAAAACCTTCGGCAGCATCATCAACGGGTGCATCGTTAAATTGGACATTATTTCTATTAAACAGTCGGATAGGGTAATCAGGAGATGAAACTGGATAGATGGTTCTGACGGGTTTATTTAACACATACCAATGGCGAGGGATTCGAAAAGCATTGCTGGTTTGTGGAGTGCCATTTTGTTTGAGATCGGCAATGGCCGCCACCATCTCATCACCCATAATTTCATCACTATCCATGCATAGCACCCATTCATTATTGGCTTGAGAGATAGCAAAATTCATCTGCTGCCCGTGCGTAGCAAAAGGGTGATAAATTGGCGTTATCCCGAATTCTGCACAAATAGACAGTGTTGCATCTGTGCTTCCAGAGTCGATAACGACAAACTCATCGGCAATATGAGTAAGTGGGGGAAGCACTTCTCTTAACAAACGCGCTGAGTTGAAAGTGAGAAGGCAAATGCTGATCTTAAACATAGCGAAGTCCATAACTGAATGAGACGTAATAAGATTTATTTTCTAGACACGGTAGAACCTGAATAACTGAAAGTACTAGCAGATTTTTAAATGTCACACATTGATTGCGTTGCTAATAGTTAGCAGGCTATCATGACCTAAAAGAACATAGCTGTCTATAATTAATACGGGTTAAACATAAGGGTATTTATCTGTGCTCGCTTACCCGAATCACTTAACTCCAGTGCGCTCATCGGGATGTAAATGATCCCGAGTGAAGACATATCTCATCGTTAATAAGTTATATGCATTTTCTCTATGTGTAGGATATTGTTTTTTAGCTATTTTATCGTTCAGTTCTTGGTAAGAAAATTATCAATAGTTGTAATAGACTGAAACCGCCCGCAGATGCAGGCTGTGTTTTTTAGATGGCATGGGGGCTAAATCATTAAAGTTAAGTATCTCAAGATTATTATTGTTCACTTTAATGTAAGGAGTGCTGTTTTGATCGGAGGGATAATAGCAGGGTGAAGATAGTTTGGGTTCATTGATGACCGGCCATTGTAAAAAGATAGTGAGAAAATCTAATCTTAATATTAATCCTATTGTTTATAACAATATATTCTCATTGGAATGAAATATATTTTAGAGACTATGAGTACAGAAAATCAGCAAGCTGACATTGATATAAAGATATGATGGTTACGATATAAAGAAAAATGCTGTTAAACAAATTATTGGGCATTTTGGTCGGCATGAGAGGATTTGAACCTCCGACCCCCGACACCCCATGACGGTGCGCTACCAAGCTGCGCTACATGCCGATACAGGTAATAGTCTACTAAACTCTATTTTGAAATCAATATACCGCTAGTGCGATGGTGGTGATTTTATATAGCAGGGGGAGAATACAGTTGCCGGGTTATGAGCAACTGTATTATTTCTAGTTAGCAACAAAGCGTTTTTGATCGGTCAGGACTTGTAACAGCAGACCCAGCTCTGGTTTTTGATCGTTCAGTCTATGTCCTATCTTGTTGTAGGCATGGTATTCACCATTATTCTCCAACTGAATCGTTTGGGTTGGCGTAGTTATCACTAGTGAGCCATCGTTGCTACTAGTCACCCAGTTATGTCGACGACGAGCGGAGAATAAATCCTCCCCTTGTGAATAGTCCGCAGGCGCTGTACTTACGTGCAATAAACGCTGCATCAACGTCGTCATGACATCTTCGTGCGATGTCAGCTTATTAATGGTTTGTGCTGGCGTGCCAGGCCAATGGATAATCAGCGGTACTTGTAACCTGTCGCGGCTCAATGCACTGGCATTGCTGTTGAAATTTATGCCTTGTGATGCCGTAATGATAACAACGGTTTTATCCAGTTCTCCACGCTCTTGTAGCGTTTGCAGTACGTTATTTATCTGCTGATCAACGCGTGATGCTGCTTGCTGATAGGTAGACTGTACAGAAGAACCCTTAGGTAATTTTTGTGCCAAGGCATCAGATGTCGCATCGAAGCTTAAATATGAGAACCATGGGCGATCGTTGCGCGCTTTTAGCCACAGCTGCCATTGCTGAGTGGTCTGTGCATCATCTTGTTGTACCGGTGCGGGTAGAGAGAAGTCGGATAACAAGGCTTGGCGATAAAGTCGACTATTAAATCCATCGGAAGCAAACAAGCCAAACTCGTAGTTTTGCTGTGTTAATGCGCTTATCAATGCTGACGGTTTACGTGAGTTAATCACCCCATCCAGGTAGGTCGGGGATATCCCATAAAATAGTCCAAACAGTCCGGTATCATTCATATTTCCTGAACTGTAATGCTGCGCGAAGCTGACGTTTTGCGCAGCAAATGTTGCCAGCATCGGCATATCTTTTGCCGTTGTTGATGCATGCAGACCATCAACGACGATCATCAGTAAATTATAACCGCTGCCGCTATCGCGTACATTGATGCTATTTAGCGGATATTCAACCGACAGCGCTTCGGGATCGCCTTGCTCAATAAGCCGCTGTTTATAGGCTTGGGCGTCTAGTAACCCGTGTTTTTCCAGGAATTTACGCGCAGTCATTGGATAAGAAAGCGGTAGATTTGAGCGTTGCATAGTAATCGGGCGGTAGAAATTGGCATCAGCCCAGATGTACATCAGATGTGAGGCAACAAAGCAGCTAATAAATAGCGCAACGAGCGGTTTGGCAAAGTTACGGCGATTCAAGCTGCGTAGCTTTTGCCACGCCCAGGTACCAAATAGCATCTCAATGAGGAATATAACCGGAACGCAGATGAACATCAGTTGCCAATCGCGCGCCATTTCCCCCTCACCGGGATTGACCACCAGATCCCAAACAACTGGATTGATGTGCAAATGGAAACGAGTAAAGACCTCGGTATCGACCAGCAACAAGGTGAGACCCATGGTTGCTAAAATGGCCGAAAGGAAACGCAATAACCGTTGTGACATCACGACAAAAGTCAGTGGAAACACAATCAGTAGATAAGCGGCAAAACCGACAAAGCTAAAGTGCCCAAGCCAACTGACTAAGGCATATACCCTGCCTTCAAACGAGGAAGGCCAATCGGAGACAAATAGATAGCGACTGCCGAGTCCAAGACCAAGCAGGATATTAAACAGGGCGAACCAGTGGCCCCAGCTAATCATCTGGGAGACTTTTTCGCGATAGCGCTGGCTATTTGTCACCATAAGGGAGTTTGGGTAATCAGTAGATTAATGGGCTTTATCTTCTTTCACCGATGCTTGTAGCGCATCAGCAAATGAGCGGGCTAACATTTTACGTTGAGCCGGCGCGACGCTGGTATTGATAAGGTTAGTCACCATATTACCCAAAACCATCAAAGAAAGGTCATTGGGAGTGCGGTGTTTTTCCAGTACGTTAGCTAATTCTGACAGCAATTGCTCAACGTGTTCGTCACTGTAACGAGATGATTGTGGCATAGATAAATGTGCTCAAAGCCTGACAAAGTCCAATATCTTAACTTATCGTGGGATGACTTTCCGCATTTTTATAACGTTAAAAGTGTTCAGGCATCGATTGGACTTGTTTTGTACTGTTACAGCGCTGTACTCCACCCTTAGTCGGGGGTTAATAGTTGCAGCGGCAAGCCTTCAGTGTTTGAATACGCGCGCAAGGCCAACCGCCACCAAGACAGGAGAATAATCATGAGTCTGGATATCGAGCAGATCGCTCTACACCAGTTGAATAAACGCGACGAGCAGACGCTGGATGTTGTGCTGCGCGATAGCCTTTTAACCCCCAATGCGGCGGTTGAAGAGATGATGGCCGAATTACACCGGGTATACAGTGCCAAAAGCAAGGCTTATGGCTTGTTTAACGAAGGTAGTGAATTAGCCGACGCATTGCGTAATTGTCGTAAGGGCGAAGAGGATTTCCTGGGGTTCAGTCGCGCAGCGACCGGGCGTTTGCGTGATGAGTTGGCTAAATATCCTTTTGCCGAAGGCGGCGTTGTGCTTTTCTGCCACTACCGTTTTTTAGCGGTAGAATATTTATTGATTGCGGTGCTCAATAGCCGCAGCAGCATGCGTGTGAATGAAGAACTTGATGTCAGCAGCATTCATTATCTGGATATTAATCATGCTGATATCGTTGCCCGTATCGATTTGACTGAATGGGAAACCAATCCAGAATCAACACGCTATCTGACTTTCTTAAAAGGACGAGTAGGGCGTAAAGTTTCGGATTTCTTCATGGATTTCCTGGCAGCAAGCGAAGGTCTCGATACCAAAGCGCAGAACCGGGGACTATTACAGGCGGTTGATGATTATTGTGCCGACGCGCAGTTAGATAAAAATGAGCGTCAGAATTATCGCCAGCAGGTTTACTCTTACTGTAACGAGCAACTGCAAGCGGGTGAAGAGATCGCCTTACAAGGGCTATCTGACGAATTAGCCCCGCTTGGGGATAAAGATTTTAAACAGTTTTCGGCCGAGCAAGGTTATCAGTTGGAAGAGAGTTTCCCTGCGGATCGCGGAACATTGCGTCAGTTGACCAAGTTTGCTGGCAGTGGCGGGGGATTGAGCATTAATTTTGATGCGCTGTTAATGGGCGAGCGAATTTTCTGGGATCCTGCAACGGACACGCTGACTATTAAAGGCACGCCACCGAATTTACGCGATCAACTGATGCGTCGTACCGGCAGTGGAAACAGCTAAACGAATTTCTTGAATCACAGCCAATAAAAAACGCCGCAATTGCGGCGTTTTTTATCACTCTCGCTTCGGCGTCCCGTAGCGTATCAATCTCGTTTGCGATTAAACGCGAACGAAGTCGATGTGAGTCAGTTTTGGCTTGAACGGGTGACGCTGCACAGCCTGAACTTTAACTTTGGTTTCTTTACCGTCGATAACCAGAGTGATTGCTTCGCTGTAAAATTCCGCTTTAACTTCCATGTTCTTAACAGAATCATGGTCCAGTTCGATAGAAACTGGTTCAGCAGAGCCACCGTAAACGATAGCTGGGAATTTGTTTGCTGCGCGCAGGCGGCGGCTCGCACCCTTACCCTGCACAGAACGTACTGCTACATTGATAGTAAACATTGTTTTTCTCTTTTAAGAAAATTAACCCCGTTACAGGCGACCCAGCAACAGGTTGGTTAGTGATTTGTGTCATACACTAAATGCACTAAATAGTTCTTCGCTCCGCACATGGCGAAAGCGGGCGATATGTTATCGAAGTATCGCCGCTGCGGCAATCAATAATGCAATTTTGATGCTGATGAATTGTTCGCTGCCTTAACCGCGTAATTCATGGGCGCGACGAAAACGCCCTTGATAATCAAAAACCTTTTCGCGGATCTGCCAGAAACGCCCCTTCATTCTTGCGACGACAAAATCTGGATGGCGTAATAGCGACTGCTGAGCCAGAATATCTTGTGCGGTTTTCCATTCCAGCGGCACGCCGGGTGCGCGTTGATGCGGGCGCATAAAATTGTGCAGAAACGCTAGCCGCTGTGCCGGTGTTTTTAAACGGAAACGTTCGCTGGCGCTGGCACCATCTTCATCGTAATAGGTGATTTTTAGCCACTCACCTTGGTCATCTTGCCCGGCTTCCAGCGCCATTCCGCCGCAGCGTAACACTAAGGCGTCCTTCAGGCGTTGAGCGGCTTTTAGCATATCGTCTGGGTCAACCAGCACTTCCTGGCACTGATGACAACGGCGAGCGGCGATATCGTTTTCTGCGCCGCAGTGTGGGCAGCTTTTAAAACGAAAACGGTAATCACACTGCTCACGGTTACCCTCATCATCTTCTAAAAATCCCTGACAGCGGCGGCCAAAATGTTCAATTATGCTGCCATCTTCGGTGGTTTTTCCCCAAAAGATATTGGCGAAACCACAGCCAGGGCAAAATACTTGTACCGGCTTATTGTCACCGGCCGGCTTGCTGCTTCCTACTTCGGGTGTGAAGAGATCGTGCGGATTTCCTGCGTAATCGAGGATCAGACAATCGCTTTTACCTTCGTAAAGTCGCAGACCGCGTCCGACGATTTGCTGATATAAACTGACAGACTCAGTCGGGCGCAAAATAGCAATTAGGTCAACGTGTGGCGCATCAAAGCCAGTTGTCAGTACTGAAACATTCACCAGATAACGCAAACGTTGTTGTTTAAATTCACCGATTAACCTGTCACGTTCGACCGCAGGCGTTTGTGCGCTGATTAATGCGGCTTCGTTTTTGGGCAATAAGCGGAAGACTTCACCGGCGTGTTCAACCGTGGCGGCAAAAATCATTACGCCGCGCCTATCGGCAGCGAACTCACAAATTTGGCTGACAATATGTGGTGTAATACGCGTTTGTTGCCGCAGCTCTTTGTTAAGATCGGCTTCGGCAAACAGACCATTGTTATTAGGCTGCAAGCGACTGAAATCATATTGTACTACCGGCATATCCAGACGCTCTGGTGGTACCAAAAACTGGTGCTTGATCATGTAGCGCAGCGGCAGCTCAAAAATACAATCGCGGAATAGGCTACGGTCATCCCCGCGTACCATCCCTTGATAATGAAATTGATAAATCCAGCCCTTACCGAGCCGATAAGGCGTGGCTGTTAGCCCCAACAGGCGCAGGCGAGGATTTGCCGCCCGTAAATGGCCAATGATCTGTTGATACTGGCTATTATCGTCATCACTGATGCGGTGGCACTCATCAATAATCAGTAGAGAAAAGGCGCTGTCGAATTGATTAAGATTGGGGGCTACAGACTGCACGCTGCCAAATACCACTTTCCCCTGGCTCTGTTTAACGTTAAGGCCCGCGGCATAAATATCGGCATCCATTCCATAAGAAAGATATTTAGCGTGGTTTTGTGCCACTAACTCTTTTACATGAGCGAGCACTAAAACTCTGCCGCGCGCGAGCCTTGCCAGTTCGGCAATGACTAAACTTTTCCCTGCACCTGTTGGTAGCACAATGACCGCTGGCGTATCGTGGCGGCGAAAATGGTTCAGGGTGGCATCAACGGCTTCCTGCTGATAGGGGCGAAGGGTAAAAGACGTGGATTGCATGCGGCACCAGCTTAAAAAACAGGGTTTAATTATGCCAAGAAATCATGGCGCTGACGATGGCGCGAAGCGATTAGTTATTAAGACGATTTTTACATATTGTGTGGATATGCATCTATGTTCTTAGCGTAAGCACAGTTATACTTAGCACTCTAATTGGCAGCAAGGCTGTCCCCGCAGCAATAATAACATATTGCAACTATTTCATATCGAACATACCAATGCTTCATTGATTGCCGCGACTCTTGGCGCAAGGGTGGTGCATTGTGTTTTATCAGTAACGCGGTCGTTTATCGGCTGCCAAGACAGGCTAAATAGATTCACATGCGATTGGATAAGTTTTTATCACAGCAGTTAGGAGTCAGCCGGGCGCTTGTTGCGCGCGAGCTGCGTGCGAAACGTGTCACGGTAGATGGCGAAATTGTAAAAAGCGGCGCGCTGAAATTATCTCCGGAACAGCGGGTTGAATTTGATGGCAATGTGCTTGATCAAATTACTGGCCCTCGTTACTTCATGCTCAATAAACCTCAAGGTTACGTCTGCTCAACAGATGATCCCGATCACCCAACGGTGCTTTACTTTCTCGATGAGCCGGTTGCTTATAAATTGCACGCTGCCGGACGACTGGATATCGATACTACGGGCTTAGTGCTGATGACGGATGACGGCCAATGGTCACACCGTATTACCTCTCCTAGACATCACTGCGAAAAAACCTATTTAGTGACGCTTGAGCATCCATTGGCTGCTGATACTGCCGAGCAGTTTGCTGCGGGTGTACAACTGCATAATGAAGATTCTCTGACTTTACCGGCGCAGCTAGAGCAAGTCGAAGAGTGCCTGGTGCGCTTGACGATTAGCGAAGGGCGCTATCATCAAGTTAAGCGGATGTTTGCTGCGGTAGGAAATCGTGTTGTTGCGCTTCATCGCGAACGTATCGGCGCTATCGTAATGGATGATGATCTCGAGCCCGGTGAATATCGGTTATTGACCGACGAGGAAGTTGCCAGCGTTGGCATGCCCTCACGTTAATTTACTGTAACCACAACGCTACCCGTGCGGTATTTAATGAGGAGTTGGTAAAAGTGCAAGAGAACCGGACATCCCACGTAGGTTTGATCTTTATCCTGGGATTGTTGTCGATGTTGATGCCGTTGGCTATCGACATGTATTTGCCAAGTATGCCAGCTATCGCTCAAGAATTTGGCGTGCCGGCGGGTAGTGTGCAAATGACCCTCAGCATCTATGTGCTCGGGTTTGCTATTGGGCAGCTTTTTTACGGACCGATAGCCGATAGTTACGGTCGTAAGCCGGTGATCTTCTGGGGGGTGTTGGCGTTTGCACTTGCCGCCGCAGCCTGCGCACTGTCAGCATCAGTGCAGCAATTGGTTTATATGCGCTTGCTACATGGTCTGGCTGCGGCCGCCGCGAGCGTAGTTATCAATGCCTTAATGCGTGACATGTTCACCAAAGACGAATTCTCACGCATGATGTCGTTTGTTGTGTTGGTCATGACCATTGCTCCTTTGGTGGCACCGATGCTGGGTGGCACCTTATTGTTAATGTTTAGCTGGCACGCGATTTTCTGGGCAATGTCGATTGCTGCATTAATTGCAGCCGTGTTGGTGGGCTTTTTCATTAAAGAAACCCTCCCCAAAGAGAAACGACAGCGCTTTTACTTACGTAATAGCCTGGGTAATTTTGCGACGTTGTTCCGCCATAAACGCGTTCTATGCTACATGTTATCCAGCGGCTTCTCTTTTGCCGGGATGTTCTCCTTCTTAAGTGCCGGACCGTTTGTTTATATCGACCTGAATGGCGTATCCGAGCAGAACTTTGGTTTTTACTTCGCGCTAAATATTGTCTTCATGGTGATCTTCACCACCATTAATAGCCGCAGTGTTCGCCGTTTCGGTGCCGAGAAAATGTTCCGTTTTGGAATAACTATCCAATTGATTATGGGCATTTGGTTATTAATCGTCAGCGCATTGGGATTAGGTTTCTGGCCGCTCGTCTTCGGCATAGGTTGCTATGTTGGTTGTATTGCACTGGTAACATCCAATGCAATGGCCGTTGTTATGGATGATTTTCCTCACATGGCGGGAACGGCTGCTTCATTGGCGGGGACGATTCGGTTTAGTACTGGAGCTGCGGTGGGGTCGCTATTAGCGCTATTTCCAGCAAAAAGTGCCTGGCCAATGGTTGGCTCAATGGCATTTTGTATTTTTGCTTCCGTTGTTCTGTATATCTACGCCAGCCGGCCTGCAAAAAGTGAACAAACCGCGTAATTGAAAACGCGCACTCCCGAAGATTCGGGCGTGCGCGGTATTGTTGAACTTAGCTAGTAATAGAAAGATTGGTAGCTTGTTGCTGCGCGCGAGCTTTTGCTTGCGCTTTTGCCAGGGAATATTGATTAGCCATCGCTTTGGCTTTAGCACCAGGAACGAGCGCCATATCGCACTCTTTCGGCAACAATGCGGTAACTGATGCCGCAATCAACAAAGAGACACCCAGCGCATAGATAGCAATGCTTTGGCCATAGAAACTCACCATCACACCGACCAAATAGGGCCCACAAAAGCCGCCTAAATTACCTAAGCCATTAATGACACCACGCGCGCTCCCGGCTACTTCAGAGGTTGTGACTTTTGCCGGAATCGTCCAGAACGGGCTGGCGGCAGCTTGTAAGAAGAAGCCAGCGCCGACCAAGAAGAAATAGGCGGTCATGATATTACTGTCAAAAGTGACCGAAGCGGACAGGCAGGCGGCGAAACCTAACAGAGGGAGAATAATAAACATTCTGCGTTTGCCGGTTTTGTCTGATAAAAATGATAAAACGAAAATACCTAACATCGTGCCGATATAAGGAATGATGGCCAGCATCCCGACGGAACTCATGTCTCCGCCGGTCAAGTTTTTCAAAATACTTGGCAACCATAAGGTATAGCCGTACACGCCGGTCTGATAGAAAAAGTTGATCACAATGAGCTTAACCAGAGAGCTATTGCGGAAGACTTCTTTCAGTGGTGCTTTCTCTACTTTGATCAAACCTTGTAACGCTTCCCGCTCTTTGGACAATTCACTGACCAGATAATCGCGCTCACGTTCTGATAGCCACTTGGCTTCTTCTGGACGGTCGCTGATGGTGAACCACCATAGCAACATGACGACAGCTGATAATGCACCTTCAATAATAAACAACCAACGCCAATCTAAAGCATCAAGTATTAGGCCTGACAGCGGGGCGGTGATCATGCCACCCAAAGGGGCGAACATCAGCACATAGGCGTTTGCCCGACCACGTTCAGCATCGGGGAACCAGTTGCTAACCATTGTCAGCACCACAGGTAACATGCCACCTTCGGATACACCCAATGCAAAACGCAGGAATAGTAACTGGTAATGATTGGTGACCATTCCGGTTAATATCGAAATAATCGCCCAGGCTAACAGCGACCAGGCAATGAATTTTTTGCCACTGCCATTAACGGCAATGCTGCCACCGGGAACTTGCAAAAACAGATAACCAATAAAGAAAATACCTGCCGCTAAACCAGCAACTGAAGCAGTAATACCAAGCTCTGCATCCATTCCACCTGGCATAGCAAAACTAATATTCACCCTATCCATAAACGAGATAATACAGGCGATGAGAATTGGTGTAATCACACGCAACCAACGAGCTTTAGGTATTTTATTATCCATCTATTACACCTCTGCTTTTAATACCATGCTTTACGCTCTTTCAATGAGCAGCACGATGTTATTTCTCTAAATAAATGAGCCTGTCCTTTTAGGGGAATAACCAACAAGCACCATGTTGTGATGTCTTAATAAAAGCAGGTTGAGAATATTATTTTGTGATTTAATTCACGTTAGCCCATGTTAAAAAATCATGTTACTGGTAACGTGATCGCTAACTCATGTATTCCCGTCATTCTTGACGTTGCCTCACTGTTGGCTACGCTCCCTTGCCACCTTGGTGCAATTCTACTTATTTAGGGGGGAGATGAAATAATGTAAATTATGGGTAGGAATAGGCTATATGGTGCCGCCGAGGGATAGGCGATAATGCAAGTTTATGTGCTCAGTGGTTGGCTTGTTGTTGATTTTATTTAATAAAATTTCCGCAGCAACTTTACCTATCTCAAAACGAGGCGTAATGACGCTAGCCATCTCAGGAGTGGTTGCCAGACCAATATCTAATCCATGAAAACCGGAAATTGCCATTTGCTCTGGTACTTGAATGTTTTGTTTTAAGCATTCCTGTAACACACCAACGGCAATATCATCGTTAGTACAAAGTATGGCATCAATTTGTGGGTACATTTGCATTGCCTGCGTCAGCATTCCGGCGCCAATAGAAACCGAAGAGACTTTATTAGGCATGATTTGTTGTGGCGTCAGTTTATTGTTCAACATCGCCTGGCTATATCCCTGAAAGCGTTTCTTATCACGCGCATCAGACATTGAACCAAAATAAACTACATTTTTTTTGCCACTGGCAAGTAATGCAGCTGCCATGTCATATCCAGCCTGATAATTATCAAACCCAACTGAAATGCGCGTGCTGGATTGATCAAAATCCATAACTTGAGCAATCGGAATTGCGGCGGCATTAAGATACTTTTCTGCTTTAAGCGTATGAACAGAATCCGTCAAAATTAATCCAGCCAGCCGATAAGTCAGCAGATTGATAATATGCTCTTCTTCACGTTCTTTGCTGTAATCATAATTGACCACCAACGTTTGATAGCCCTGCTGCGAGGTAACGGACTCAATACCGGCTAATAAATCGGAAAAAATCTGGTTGTTGAAAGAAGGTACTAAGATGCCAATGCGCCGACTTTGCTGGAGTTTCTCTGCCTCTTCAAGTGGATAACCCACTTCTTGCATCACCTTGATAATACGTTCACGTGTTTCAGCCGAGACTTTCTCTGGCGTGCGCAGAAAACGACTGACGGTCATCTTAGTTACATCGGCGAGTAACGCGATATCTTGTAGTGTGACGCGTTGATTTCTCATCCGTTAATCCAGCGTGAAGGTGAAAGCAATGGGCAGCTAATTATTCGAATGTTAACAAATTGTAGTCGGGCAGACAACGACCGGAAGTTCAGGCAAAAGTATGGTGGTTTCATATCGATGAAATTGAGTTGAGTAACATAGCCTTTCCATGGAAAAAACGTTAATTACGAATGACTTGCTTCACGCTTGTAGTAACAGAGTTTTTTAACACTATTTTAGGTGATCCTCGTCACAGTTCAAGGTCTGGGAAAAAGCTTTCATGTCGCCCATACCCCAAATAATTGGAGTTGTATTAAGGCAGCGTCTCTCGATGAGCTTACTAAGTTCAAGTGATTTGATTAAGCAACTGCCGCCAACGCAGAGGCAACTGCAAGTATAACGGGGATGATGATTGATATTCGCAGGCTGTCCTATTCGGAGCCTTTGACTGACTTCAGCTGTTAGGATTAGTGATAATGACAAACTTATTTTCGTTGGATAACAAAAAGATTCTGGTGACCGGTTCGTCTCGCGGTTTAGGCTATTTGCTGGCGAAAGGATTAGCAGAGCAGGGCGCTGAAATTATTGTTAACGGCACTTCTGCTGACTCTGCCAGAAAAGCGGCAGAAACACTCAGAGAAGCGGGTTTTATTACCCACTCTGAGGCCTTTGATGTCACCGACAGCCAGGCAGTTAATCAGGCCATTGACTATATTGAGCGTGAAATTGGTGCCATTGATGTGTTGATTAATAACGCTGGTATTCAGCGCCGGCACAAATTTACTGAATTCCCTGAAAAGGATTGGGATGACATTATCGCTGTGAATCAGAAATCGGTGTTTCTGGTTTCGCAAGCCGTTGCCCGTTACATGATACAGCGTGAGCGCGGCAAAATTATCAACATCGGTTCGATTCAAAGCGAACTAGGGCGCGATACCATTACGCCATATGCTGCATCTAAAGGTGCGGTGAAAATGCTGACGCGTGGAATGTGTGTCGAATTGGCCCGCTACAACATTCAGGTAAACGGCATTGCCCCCGGCTATTTTAAAACAGATATGACGCAAGCTTTGGTTAATGATAAAGCCTTTTCCGACTGGCTGTGTAAACGCACGCCTGCTGCACGCTGGGGAAATCCAGAGGAATTGATCGGTGGTGCGGTTTATCTTTCCTCTCGAGCTTCTGATTTTGTTAATGGCCAATTACTGTTTATTGACGGTGGGATGATGGCGGCGGTGTAAATCGCCACATCGTATCGTCAGGCTGGACACCTAATGCTACCAATTTTACCAAAGTAAGGAGATTACGGATGAATCAAGACCAGAAGAAAATTGCGTTGGTAACGGGGTCGGGTCAAGGGATTGGTTTGAGTACAGCCAAAGCACTAGCGGCTGCTGGCTATCTGGTTGTTCTTACCGGTCGGCGCAGAGATAAATTAGATGAAGCAATAGCACAATTTAGCGCTGGGCAGGCATTTGCTTATGAGCTTGATGTGACGTCTGCTGATTCTGTCAACGTGCTGTTTGATGAGATTGAACAGCGCTTTGGCCGTTTAGATTTATTATTCAATAATGCAGGCGTCAGCGCGCCAGAAGTGCCGATTGAAGACTTACCGCTTGAAAACTGGCTTTCGGTGATTAACACGAATTTGACCGGTAGCTTTTTATGCACTCAAGCGGCAGTAAGATTGATGAAAAAGCAGCGGCCGATGGGTGGGCGTATTATTAATAACGGTTCTATTTCTGCGCATTCGCCACGCCCGGACTCCGCGCCTTATACTGCCAGTAAACACGCTATTACAGGTTTGACTAAATCGACATCGCTGGATGGGCGAAAATACCATATTGCTTGTGGTCAGATTGATATTGGGAATGCTTCTACCGATATGGGGAATTCAGCTTTAGAGGGAAGAAAACAGGCTAATGGCCAAATTGTGCAAGAGCCAGTTATTGATGTTGAACGGGTTGCTGAAGCGGTAGTGTTCATGGCTAATCTATCGCTCGACACTAATGTGCAGACAATGACTGTTATGGCAACAGCCATGCCGTTTATTGGGCGAGGTTGAGTGCCGGGTTGATATCAAAATACGACATCGATAACGCGGTATAACTGGTTGTGGCCACCATTTTTCATCTCGAATTGATGGCCATGACTTAACTGTCATTGCATCTATCAGTTTTATCATCCTTTTAGCTCCATCCAACCGCTAACTTCATCAGACGGTTCGTGCCAAAAAATCCCCATAAGTTGCCGTACATGCCAGGTTAATTTTAATGATCGCTGATGAATTGTTTCTTTTGTGTGAAAAAAGTAGATCTTAAAAGTGAAAATCAATGGTGAAATTGGTTGAGAAATGGTCTGGAAAAGATTACAAATATAAAAAATGAGATGTCTGTAGCAAAATTGCCTTTATTTGACATAAATACACGCCATATTGGATTTTTTGTCCTTAAATGGTTAATGGAATGTAAATTTTAGGTTGTTAATTATGCAATGGATGCACAAGTACCTCGCTTGGCCCTGCATGTTGAATGTGTGGTTTGGCGTGAAATTTTATTAGACGCTTTCTGGGGACCCATCGTGAATAATATCCAACTTTCGGTAGTACATCGATTACCGCAAAGCTATCGTTGGTTATCAGGTTTTGCCGGTATCAGAGTTGAACCGATTCCGCTTAGCAATGTTGATGACAATGACAACTTGATTGGCCTTAAATTATTAAGCCATGAGGCAGAGATTGCCCGACAGGTGATGCGCAATTTAGCGTTGTCTCTGCAAGAGATCCAAGTTGAGAGCGCTGTGGTGGAATACGATGGTGAGCCTTGTCTGTTTGTGAAACGTGATGATGAAAGCGCGACGATGTGCCGATTAAAGAATATTGGTGTAGCCATTGCGGAGTCTGTTTACGCTATTTATCCTTCCTGAACACGACACTTATTGATCGGTTCACGATGCATATCGGGCCGTTCTATAAGTGTATCTGTTGTGTTATCTCTCCTCTTTGCCTGGGTTGGCTAATGATATTCTGCCGGTAAGCGAGCGGCTTTGTTGACATCAAACCACCAGGTATCCAACTGCAGCGTAAAATATGGGCCGTTGTTTGGCGCGGAGAATTTATCCCAATAGGCGTAGCGGTCTCTTTCGCTATACCACAATGGGATCATCAACATATTCCAGGTTAATACTCTGTCTAAGGCGTGTCCAAGGGGCAGTAGAGCCGCCGGTTTTCCTTGATTAGCGGCGATCTCTCTCGTTAGCGTATCGATGGCAGGATTGGCAACGTTAGACATATTTTCAGCGGCGTTGGTATATTTGCTGTTCCAAAGTAATAGCAGATTTTTGCCAGGGTAAGGCTGGGCCTTATAGACGACGGGGATCATATCGTAATCGTGCTCATGGGCACGTTTGGTAAACTGCAAACCATCAAGCTGTTTGATGTTCATATGTATTCCCAAACGCAGTAAATTATCCTGGAAAAACTTGAGATATACAGCGTCAGCGTCGCTTGGAATGATTAATTCGAAGGTAAAGGCTTTACCACTGATATCATTCACAAGTTGCCGATCTTTTTTCTCCCAACCGGCTTGTTTGAGTAATTGCGCTGCTTTTACCAGATTCGCATTATTGCTCTCAGCCTGCGGTGGCCGATAGAGATGGCTAAATACTTCATCAGGCACTGCAGACTTCAACGGTGCAAGCCACGCCAACTCTGCGCTGTCAGGATAGTGAGTCGCAGCATACTCAGTATTTTGGAAGTAGCTGGTGGTGCGTTGATAAGTATTATAAAACAGGCTTCTATTTATCATGTTGAAATTAAAAGCGAGTGTGAGCGCTTCGCGAACACGTCTGTCTTTAAATAGAGGGCGTTGAACGTTAAAAGCTAGCCACCGCGTATTCTGTGCCGCCTGATTGATTTCATCACGTTTAACTATAAAACCTTTGCTAAAGGGACTTCCTTGGTATTGCGTGGCCCAGTTTTTTGGGGAGTCTTCTTGAATCAAATCAACATGCCCGGACTTGAAAGCCGCTAATGCTGCCTGCTGATTTGGATAATAGTTATAGCGGATGGTATCAAAGTTATAGCGGCCACGATTTACTGGTAAATTTGCGGCCCAATAATCGGGCACTCGCGAATACACCACATACTGCCCAAGCTTATATTGGCTAATACGATAAGGGCCGCTGCTCAACGGTGGTGTCGCGATCATTCGATTGAGTTTATGTTGTAGCCAAAACTTCTTAGAAACGATGGGTAAGGCTAGCAAGCCGAGCATCTGTTCTCTGTCTGGGCGATGAAACTCGAATCTGACGGTTAAGCGTGAGATGGCTTTTACGACGACACCTTTATATGTTTCCCGGTCTTGTGGCGCCCCTTCAGTCATTAACGTCTTAAACGTAAAGGCCACATCCTGAGCTGTGATTGGCGAGCCATCCTGAAAGCGGGCGCGGGGATTTATTTCGACTTCAAGCCACTTAAACTGACTATCATAGCGTGCTGAATCGGCAATCAATGGATAGTAGCTGCCAACTTCATCGCTCGATGGTGTAAATAGGCTATCGTCGAGCGTCTCACTGCCTACAGCGGGATGACCCTGTGATGCAAAATGATTAAAACTATTGAAAGAGCCAATCGCGGCCAAAGTAATGCTGCCGCCTTTGGGGGCTGCTGGATTGACGTAGTCAAAATGATTGAAGTTGTAGATATATTTGGGTTCGCCTAATACCGAGAAGGCGTAACCATCATCAATAATTGCGGCGTTGGCGTAGAACGTTAGTAGTGACAATAAACCTGCGGTAAACCGTCGCACAAACATCCTAAGCTCCTATTACTGTGGCAGTTATTTCGAGAGTGTTGTTTTATCACAAGAGCGTCAGGGTTGCTAAATGAATCGTAGGTACCAAAGTGGGTATATACCCGCCCTATTTGAATTTGCCTCTGCGTTGGCGGACCCGAATCACTTATCTTATTAATCTCATCTGGATGATGAGCCCCGTCCTTGGGGTTCACCCTACGGGCCAGCACAAAGCGCTGTTCAAATCAGTACCAGACTGATTTGTCATTTCCTTGCCGCCTTGGTGCCACTCCAATTATTTTTGGTATAGCGGCTGTAAAAATAGAATAAAAATCGGGTGTATCGCGGCAACGTATAAAAAAGTTGTAAAACGGCGGGGGGCAATACAAAGCAAAAAAAAACGCCATCCAAAGATGACGTTTTTTTAAGTTCGCTTGGTTTGGACAACAAGAGCGTTTTTTTAGCTGTGCTCGCTCGAATCAGCGTTGCTGTTATTACTGAAGCTCATCGCCGGTGTATTCACCGTAGCGCCTGATTTCAGAACCCGTCTTGCTTCACGGTAACGTTTATTCCAGTAAGTATCATTCAAGCTTGAAATCATGACACCATTGCTGGTTGAAGCATGAACAAACTGATCGTTACCTAAATAAATACCTACGTGACGCCCGGTAGAACCGGCACGGAACAGCACTAAGTCGCCTGGACGCAGCTTGTTACGCTGAATCTTTTTACCCGTATCTTCTTGCTCATAAGTCGAGCGGGGTAAGTCTAAACCAAATTGTTCGCGGAAAGTTACCTGAACGAAAGCAGAACAATCGATACCACGCTTGCTGCTGCCACCTAACCGATAACGAACGCCTTTCCAGTCTGCATATTGATCCATAATCTTGGATTTAATATCGACGTTACGAACCATTGCTTCGAATTCATCCTGAGAGGCTTGAAGTAAAAGACCGTTTGAGTCCCGAACTGCATGCATCTCAGTTTGCGCGTTTTCTGTGTTCGAAGAATGTGTACTACTACACGCGGATAAAACGATTGCCGCGCCAATTGCGGGTATCAGCCGCAAGATATATCTCATAAAAGGTTGAGACTTGACCATTATTAGTGTTTTCCCTTGCTGTCCTTAACGAATGTATCGTTAGTAAATTGCCAAACGAAGCGAGATTACTGAGCACATTGATCGGGCGCAAAGACTAAATCATCTAAATGTGCGTCAGAGCACGTTTTTATTTGTTTTAGCTTTAAATGCCACATTTCTGTGCAACGGGGTCGAGATTACCGTAATGGATCGGGGATTGCGAGAGGTTTTCTACATTTTTTAATAAGAAATAGTTATGTAACAAAACTGATATCTTAACGTAAAGAAGTGTCTAGTTTTTTGGCGTAAAAATAGTATAAAAACGAGGCAATACAAGGGGGAAGGTAAATGTTCTTTTATGCTTTTTTCAGGTTTCATTTTTGAAAAAATGGCTGAATAAGGCACTGCCTATGCTTCAGCCATAACAGGATAGAATATTTCAGGAAATGACCATTACTCCTAAAAGTTAACGCATTCGACCTGTTTTTGGTAACTTGTCGCTTAACCAATTGACAATACAATCGCTGGCTGGCGTCATCAGCCACCAACTCCCGCAAACCATCACGACTGATAGCGATCCTACCGCAATATCAGTGAACCAATGGGCACCGATCATAATCCGCGGTAACGAGAAAATAATCGTAATAATGATAGCCACCGCAAAAGCGCTTCGGCTCAGATAGCGCAGCATAAAGCAGGAGAAAATCATCAGCATCATCCCGTGGTCACCAGGAAAGCTATTAGATGAAGCATCCTTTGTTGGAATACCGGTCAGCTCACTGACGCGATTAACGTGTGGGAAGAACAACGACGGGCTTTGGTGGGAAACCGGAAGTTGGTGAGCGAGCTGGTTGAACACCACTGCGGTTAAAAGCATCACTATACCAATAATAATCATCAGGCGGCGTCCTTCTTTATCTCTTTTGAGATAGTAAGAAAGATACAACAGGCCCATTGCTATCAATGAACAAACGTCGAATGCACGATTATTGGTGATAGCAACTAAATGTAAGAACGTCTCGTTGGTAGCCAAGTGGCGATTAAAAAAGAAGAAAACCGACGAGTCAATCGGAAACCAGAAGCCATGATTGGCTGGCAGGTAGAAAGACAAGAACAGTGCGATGCCTAAAATATTAAGCACGATAATTGCAGGTAAATTACGGTACCACATAAAACAAGACCTATAGACTGATAAACCCGCCATCCTCCAAAACACAGGGGAACAGCCCTTAGTTACTCGGCCCATCCTGGGCTTCGCTTCTTCGGGCCAGCAAAATTGCTGTTCAAACCGGTCATTGACCCGGTTTATCCCTCGGTTGCCACCTGCATTTTAAAGTCTATTGGGTATAAATGTATTAAGTTTGGGTTACGTTAAGGCTTTTAGCTTAAACGAATCTTCAACAAGATAGATTGCAACTCATTCCATAGCACTTCTGATTGAGTAATGAGCTCAATTCTGCTGTCTAAGGGCGCCACGGGCAGTGTATCGATGTGGAGGTCCTCTCCCTGACGATTTACACGTAATGTACCTTCCTTTATACGTATTACGCCCTTGGCTCGTTCAACGGGCGCATTCCTTATCCAATCTAATATTCCTACCGTATCAAAGACGGTCTCTGCATCAAAAATCCAGCCACAGCTAGAATAGCCACCCGCATGATTTAATGCCCTGCGCCAGCGCTGTTTACCCGGCAAACTTAGGGCTGCTAATCCAGACGATGATTTGTGGGCATGATGATGTTGTCCGTCGGGTAAGGTTCGCAGATTCGCGCGCGGAGTGTCTAGTAGCTGATAATTGATTTTACCCTGGCTGGTCGTAATAAACGGTAGAGCGGGATCGCGTTCGGCTATCCAATCGGCCAACGCCTGCTTATCAGCATCGCGGTACATTTCTATTTTATTGGCGACGATAATATCAGCCGAGGCCAGTTGATCGCGGAAGTTTTCATTTTCTACGACGCGAGGCTCGCTGAGTTGTCTTGCATCAAGCAGACACAATGTGGCATTGAGGGTTAACCAGCTCTTATAAACATCCGAAGTCAGGAGATTTAAAATTTGTTTGGGATGCCCCAGTCCTGTCGGCTCTATCAACAAGCGGTCTGGTTTGGCTTGTTGCAGCAACATATTTAATCCTACCTGCATCGGCAATCCATTAACACAGCACATACATCCACCAGGGATCTCTTTCAGTACTGCACCGCTTTCTGCCATCAATGCGCCATCAATCCCCACCTCACCGAATTCATTTACCAGCACTGCCCATTTTTCATGCTCAGGTTTTTGCGCCAGTAAGTGCAAAATCGTCGTGGTTTTGCCACTGCCAAGAAAACCGGTAATGAGGTTGGTTAGGGTCATGTTGAAACCTTTTGATGTAATTTTATAACTCTATGATTAACTTAATCTAAATGGCATTTATGCAGGTTTAATCATAAAGCTTTGCAAAAGATGCCTTTTGGTTTAAAGAACATCCATTATAGTGCCGATACTTTAGTATGAACCGTAACTTTGATTATTTACTTATTGATATTTAACGTGGTTACGGCCATTGCTAAAGGTAAAAAAGATCCTCGATGTATGGAGTTCACTCGCTCAATACAGCCTAGGAATAACATTATTAAAGTATTAATTTGAGGTGACAATGAGCAGACACATGATTGTGCTGTTTTTTGGATTGCTAACCTCAGGGATGACTCAAGCTGCAGACGGTATTATCCATTTTTATGGGCAGATTATCGACGGCGGTTGTACAACTAATTCTTCAGAAAATGTGGTGACTTCTTCTTGTTTCCAAGGGGGAAAAACCGCTGAGATTTCTCAAAAGGTGTCCGTAGGGGCTATCGAATCCGCTAAGCTTCCTCTAGACCTTGGTACCGTCTCCACCAGGCCGGTGGCAAATCATCCCAATTTACTTATTACTACCATCAGCTATAACTGATGTTCTACCTCAATTAAGTCATTCGCTTGATTGACGACTGCTGGCCGCAGGCTGCTTAGTTCCAAACTAGGCAACTGCGGTTTTTTTATTTCTCTAATCGCTAAGTTTGCTAAATAAAAGATAAAAAAAGAGCGCCGTAGCGCTCTTGATGTTTGCTCTTATTGGCCACTTATTAGCTAGCGCGGCCCATATAGCGGTGTTCCGCGATATGAATCTGAATTTTATCACCTGTGCTGAGGTATTCTGGTACTTGAATAACCAGGCCGGTGCTCATAGTTGCGGGTTTGTTACGGGCGCTGGCTGATGCCCCTTTAATCCCTGGCGCTGTTTCAACGATTTCCAGATCTACGGTTTGTGGCATTTCTAACGCCAGCAGTTGGCTATCTAATGTCAGAACCTGCATACCTGCTAAACCACCTTCAGGGATAAACAGCAATTCCTCTTCGATTTGCGATTTATTAAAGGTGTATGGCGTGAAATCTTCATCATCCATAAAGATATACTCATCGCCATCTACGTAGGAGAAATTCACTTTACGGCGGGTGAGGGTAACGGTATCGAGAATATCATCGCCTTTGAAACGCTCTTCAACTTTCATGCCGGTACGCACGTCAGAGAAACGCATTTTATATAAGGTGCTTGCACCACGAGCGCTTGGGCTTTGTACATCAATATCTTTGACCAGCAGCAATTTTCCGTCGTAGTTGATCACAAAACCGCGTTTAATTTCGTTAGCACGTGCCATAAAATAACCTGTCAGCAGAGAATTTGAATAATGTGCGACACGTTACCCGCGCCGCTGATTTCAGGCAAGTGATAGCACACAAAATAGCGTCGAAAAGTAGAGTATTTTCGCTGTTTTTCTGTGTCATCTTGAGCTATCAACAATCCGTTCACCACAGAGACGATTTCACTGGTGATGATAAGCCCGTGCTGCTATTGTCTGCCCTCAATAATCAGCCCATTGGAGAGCTGCTGATGGACTGTCGTTCCGACTGTGGGGCTTGCTGTATTGCGCCCTCGATTTCTAGCCCGATTCCCGGTATGCCTAATGGTAAACCAGCCAATACGCGATGCGTTCAGCTTGATGACAACATGCGTTGTTTATTGTTCTTTTCCCCTTTGCGTCCTAAAGTCTGCGGCAGCTTACAGGCCAGCCGAGAAATGTGTCACGCTAATCGAGATGATGCATTGATTTATCTGCATAAATTAGAACGTGACACGGCACCATAATTAGCCTTGTTGGCCGTTTTGGGCATCAAATTCTCGCCCGGCTGAAACTTCGTTCAGCTCACTCTTTATGCATCATCTCGCCTCATTAACGTTACTTTAGATAATTAACACCATCACTTTCTAATCACGTTCAGCTTTTGTCAGCAACGCCGTCATTTTTTCTTGTTTTGCTGACGAAATGACCGCTCTGAAGTTAGGAAATGTGCGTGACATCATAAAATCACATCACAAAATCACGCAAAACTTGCATAAAACTTCACTCAGAATAAAACTCCATCGAAACGTTTCAGCGAGGTCTTTTTTATTCGGTCAACGAGATCTCGCTTATTTTTGCCACAAAAGCTGAAACGATTCAATTTCAGCGGGGAGAATGCTTATGTTCGAATTGTCACAGCAAGATATTCACCTTAACGCGGTGGCTGGTGATAAGCAGGAAGCAATTCGCCAGGTCGCAACGGCCCTTACAAAGGCGGGCCGTGTCAGCGAGGGTTATGTTGATGGGATGCTGCAACGTGAGTTGCAAACGTCAACTTACCTGGGCAATGGCATTGCCATTCCTCATGGCACCACCGATACCCGAAATTTGGTGTTAGAAACTGGCGTACAAATTTTACAGTTTCCACAAGGTATAGAATGGGGCGAGGGACAAACTGCCTACGTGGTGATTGGTATTGCCGCGCGGTCTGATGAACACCTGGCGTTATTACGCCAATTAACCCACGTTTTAAGCGACGATCGTGTTGCCAAACAAATGGCAGAAACCACCAGTGCTGAAGAGTTGCGTAGTTTGCTGATGGGAGAGAAAAACAGCCAAGAACTGTTGTTTGATAGCCAACTGATAGACGTAGAAGTCGCTGCCAATAATCTTATTACACTACAGGCGCTAAATGCTGGCCGCTTGCAGCAGATTGGTGCGGTTGATACTGCCTTTGTCAGCGATGTTATTAGTCGTCATCCACTTAATCTGGGACAGGGTATTTGGCTGAGTGATAGCCCGCAAGGCAACTTGCAGAGCGCGGTCACACTAAGTCGTCCTGCACAGCCTTTCACCCAAGACGGTGAACAAGTTGCCATGTTGCTGACCGTTTCCGTTGTTGATGACCAGCCACTAAACGTCCTCAATTACCTCAGCGATTTGTTACTTGCTCGCAAAGCATCTCGTCTGTTAACGGCGGACCCCGTTGAACTGTTGGCATTGCTCACCAGTGATGTGGCTGAACAGAATCATAGCCTGAGTGCCGAATATATTATTCGCAATGAACACGGTTTGCATGCGCGTCCGGGTACTGCGTTGGTCAATGTTATTAAACAATTTAGCAGTGAGATTACTGTTACCAATCTGGATGGTAGCGGTAAACCTGCCAATGGCCGCAGCTTGATGAAAGTCGTCGCGCTGGGCGTAAAAAAAGGTCATCACTTGCGCTTTACCGCTAACGGTGAAGATGCAGAAATCGCATTACAATCCATCGGCGATGCTATCGCTGCTGGCTTAGGAGAAGTTGTATGAGTCGTCGAGTTGCTACCATTACCCTAAACCCTGCTTATGATTTAGTCGGTTATTGCCCGGAAATCGAACGTGGGGAAGTTAACCTGGTGAAAACCACCGGCCTTCATGCCGCGGGTAAAGGAATTAACGTTGCCAAAGTGCTAAAAGATTTAGGCATCGATGTCACCGTTGGTGGTTTTCTGGGGAAAGAAAACCAGGATGGATTTCAGCACCTGTTTAGCGATCTAGGCATCGCTAACCGTTTCCAAGTGGTTAATGGGCGCACCCGCATCAACGTCAAATTGACCGAGAAAGATGGGGAAGTCAGCGATTTTAATTTCTCTGGTTTTGAAGTGACTACGCAGGATTGGGACAAATTTGTGACCGATTCTCTCTCCTGGCTTGGGCAGTTTGATATGGTCGCCGTTTCCGGCAGCTTACCAGTTGGTGTCGACCCAGCCGCTTTCACCGAGTGGATGGTCCGCCTGCGTGCATTGTGCCCGTGCATTATTTTCGATAGCAGCCGTGAAGCTTTAGTCGCCGGTCTGAAAGCCGCACCTTGGTTGGTCAAACCTAACCGTCGTGAATTAGAAATTTGGGCTGGCCGTAAGCTACCTGAATTAGGGGATGTGGTTGATGCCGCTCACGCGCTGCGTGAACAAGGGATTGCGCATGTCGTGATCTCTCTGGGGGCCGAAGGCGCGCTATGGGTTAATGCCTCAGGTGCCTGGATTGCCAAGCCGCCATCTTGCGAAGTGGTTAGTACGGTAGGGGCTGGAGATTCGATGGTTGGCGGGCTGATTTATGGTCTGTTGATGCGTGAATCAAGTGAGCATACGTTGCGTTTGGCAACGGCGGTGGCGGCATTGGCCGTCAGTCAAAGCAATGTCGGTATTGTCGACCGCCCGCAGCTTGCGGCGATGATGGCCCGTGTTGATCTGAAACCTTTTAACGCATAGCGGGAGGCAGAATGAAAACTCTGCTGATTATTGACAGTTTGCAAGGGCAGGCCAGAGCGCATCTTGCAAGAAACATGCTTACTGCCGCTGCTGTTAAAGCTGGGCATACGACGGTTGAGTTGATTTCCGACGCTGAGTTAGTGCTGTTTGCTGGCGAGCATTTGCCTGCGGATGCAGCATTAGTCGGCAAGCGTTTTTATCAAGGTGATATCGCCCTAGCAATTCAAGAACCCGACATATTCTTGCAACGCGCGCTGTCGGAAGCTGCGCCATACCAACTACCGGCTCAGGCAAAAGTAGCAGTGTCTACCGGCCCGAAACGTATCGTGGCGGTAACCGCTTGTCCGACCGGCGTGGCGCATACGTTTATGGCAGCTGAAGCCATCGAAGCTGAAGCCAATAAACGTGGATGGTGGGTAAAAGTAGAAACTCGTGGTTCAGTGGGTGCGGGTAATGCGATTACGGCCGAGGAAGTGGCGGCAGCAGATTTAGTGATTGTGGCTGCTGATATTGAGGTTGACCTGGATAAGTTTGCAGGTAAACCGCTGTATCGTACCTCTACAGGTCTGGCACTCAAAAAGACCAAGCAAGAACTGGATAAAGCCTTGGTTGAAGCTGAGCTGTTTTCACCAAGCAAATCCGGTGGACCAGAAACTGCGAAGAAGAAAGAGTCTGGTGCAGGCCCTTACCGCCATCTGTTAACTGGCGTGTCTTATATGTTACCAATGGTGGTCGCGGGTGGGCTGTGTATCGCTTTATCCTTCATCTTCGGTATCAAAGCATTTGAAGTAAAAGGCACATTGGCAGCGGCATTGATGCAAATCGGCGGCGGCTCAGCCTTTGCACTGATGGTGCCAGTATTAGCCGGGTTTATTGCTTTCTCTATTGCTGACCGTCCGGGTTTAACGCCGGGGCTGATTGGCGGTATGTTAGCGGTAAGTTTAGGTTCGGGTTTCCTCGGCGGTATTATTGCCGGTTTCCTTGCCGGTTATGTAGCGAAGCTGATTAGTAGCAAACTGCATCTGCCAAAGAGTATGGAAGCACTCAAACCGATTTTAATCATTCCGCTGCTTGCTAGCCTGGCGACCGGTTTGGTGATGATCTATGTGGTCGGTACGCCGGTTGCGAAAATCATGGAGTGGTTGACCCATTGGTTGCAGTCGCTGGGTACTGCCAACGCGGTTTTGCTGGGTGCTATCCTTGGGGCGATGATGTGTACAGATATGGGCGGACCGGTAAATAAAGCCGCTTATGCTTTCGGCGTCGCGCTGCTCAGCTCTTCTGTTTACGCGCCGATGGCGGCAATTATGGCGGCTGGCATGGTTCCACCGCTGGCGATGGGATTAGCCACATTGTTAGCGCGCAATAAATTTGCACAAGGCGAGCGTGAAGGCGGTAAAGCGGCGTTGGTGTTAGGCCTGTGCTTTATCTCTGAAGGGGCGATACCGTTTGCTGCGCGTGACCCGATGCGTGTTCTGCCATGCTGTATCGCCGGTGGTGCTTTGACTGGCGCATTATCGATGGCCTTCGGCGCTAAGCTGATGGCACCGCACGGCGGCCTGTTCGTTCTGTTGATCCCTGGTGCGATTACCCCGGTGTTCCTCTATTTGGTGGCGATTATCGCCGGGACATTATTGGCAGGCGTAGCTTACGCACTGTTAAAACGCCCTGATAGCGAGTTAGCGGCAAAGGCAGCAGTAGTTGCTCGCTAATACTATTTAGGATGGGAGTTTGAATGATAAAAAAGCGCCAATAAGGCGCTTTTTTATTGTTTTAAAAATTATGCTGCCGCTTCATCGGCTTTATTTTGCTGTGATTTCAGCCAGGCAATTTCATCAATCCAGATATCAGGGTTCACGGTTTCCAGAATCAGCGGGATATTATCAAACCGCGAATCGGCCATAATGTAGCTGAAAACGGTTTTGCCGATATTACCTTCGCCGAGGCTGTGATGGCGGTCAACGCGACTATTGAACGCGCTTTTAGCATCGTTCAAATGCATACCGCGTAAATATTGGAAGCCGACGATGTCGCCGAGTTGCTTAAAGGTATGTTCACAATCGGCTTGTGTACGCAGATCATAACCGCCAGCGAAAGCATGACAGGTATCAATACACACCCCAACGCGGCTTTTGTCTTCTACGCCGTCGATGATGGCTGCTAAATGCTCGAAGCGAAAACCTAGATTGCTACCTTGACCTGCCGTGTTTTCGATAACAGCAGTAACGCCTTGGGTTTTATCCAGTGCGATATTGATAGACTCGGCGATAGTGGCCAGACAGCGCTCTTCGCTCACTTGCATCAAATGGCTGCCAGGGTGGAAATTGAGTAACGACAACCCGAGCTGTTCGCAGCGCTGTAGTTCATCAATAAAGGCTTCGCGGGATTTATCTAACGCTTCTTGCACTGGGTGGCCGAGGTTAATGAGATAGCTGTCGTGAGGCAGGATCTGCTTGCTGGTATAGCCATATTTCTCACATGCACGTTTGAACTTATCGATTACATCTGTTGCTAACGGCGCGGCGCGCCATTGGCGCTGATTCTTGGTAAAGAGTGCAAAAGCCGTTGCTTCTAATTCATGTGCCCGTAATACCGCCTGATCGACACCGCCCGCTGCACTTACGTGCGCCCCAACATACTTCATAGTTCCCCCAGCAAAATGTGAAATTTTTATCTTTACCGATGATAACCGTTTTATCTCTATCGGGGCACACGTTTAGTGGCGTCAGTTTCCGTGATCAGTATTATCCGAACAGATGCTGAACTAGTTGATTAATCCCCGCGCCGCCGACAATGAGCCAGATAAACAATAGGCTGGCGAGAACTATTGGTTTTAATCCGGCTTGGCGTAATGCGCTGACGTGAGTGGTCAATCCTAATGCCGCCATTGCCATTGATAGGAAGACAGTATCCAGCGTCAGCAAATGCTGAATCACGGTTTCTGGCAATAAGTTGAATGAGTTAAATGCAGCAACGGCGATAAAGATTAGCGCAAACCAAGGAATGGTAATGTTACTAAGCTTGCTGCTGGCGGTTCCCTGTACTTTTGCCAGATGACGGCTGCGCCAGAAAGAGAGCAAGACTAAAAAAGGTGCCAGCATCATCACGCGGATCATCTTGGCTATGACTGCCGCATTTTCCGCCTCAGGCGTAATACTTTGGCCAGCCGCGACCACTTGTGCGACTTCATGCACGGTTGAGCCAGTATAAATACCAAAACCGGTAGCATTAAAACTAACCCAGTTATGTACCAGATTAAGGTGCCACAACCACGGATAAATAAAGATGGCCGCCGTGCCGAAGATAACAACGGTGGCGACGGCAACGGTGACTTTGCTGGCCTCGGCTTTGAGTACCGGCTCGGTGGCCATGACCGCCGCCGCGCCACAAATACTGCTACCGGCACCGATAAGTATTGACGTTTCCTCGTCAAGCCCCAGCAATTTTTTGCCCAGCCAATAGGCCAGCATAAAGGTACTCGATAGCGTCAGTAAATCGATGAGGATACCGCTGGCACCGACGTTGGCTATTTGTCCGAAAGTCAGCTTAAAACCATAAAGGATAATGCCTAAACGCAGTAGTTTTTGTTTCGCTAAATTAACCCCGTCATGACATATCGGACGCGCGAGGGGATAGAAGGTGTTACCTGCAATCATCCCGATAATAATGGCCAGCGTCAGGGCACTAAGCCCCAAGTGGCCGAGCGCTGGGAAGTGGCTGAGCCATAAAGACAGTGCAGTGATAAAACCGGTGAGAATTAAGCCGGGTAACCAGCGTCTAATCAAGTTAGGTTGATGGGTATCGCGTGTTTTCTGGGTGGCAAAAATGGTATGCAGATTTGTTGTATTCATTTTTATCTGTCCTGCTAAGTAATTTCTCAGGGACCAATTTACTGACTGCTGATATAAAAATGAAATTGATTATAAGCTTATAACCAATCGATAAAACTGGTATATAATGACGATTAACCCCTTTATCCGCTGTATTAAATGAAGGAGGCTATACTATGAACAGTGCCTCCTTGTTATGGGTAACCAGACATTATGCATATTACATTGCGCCAACTTGAGGTTTTTACCGAGGTGTTAAAGAGTGGTTCAACGACTCAGGCATCGGTGGTTTTATCCTTATCACAATCGGCAGTGAGTGCTGCGCTGGCTGATATCGAAGGACAGCTAGGGGTTCAACTTTTTGACCGCGTTGGTAAGCGCCTGGTGATCAATGAACATGGCCGTTTGCTGTACCCAAAAGCGCTCGCGCTGCTAGAACAGGCGGGAGAAATTGAGAGGTTGTTCAGCCGCGATGGCGGATCATTACGCATAGGTGCGAGCAGCACCATCGGTAACTATATGCTGCCCGGTATGATTGCTAGCTATCGGCTCGATTTCCCTGATACCCCGATTGAACTGAACGTGGGTAATACTGACGATGTGATTAACGCGGTCGCTAATTTCCGTGTTGATCTCGGTTTGATCGAAGGACCTTGCCGGATGCCGGAGTTAGTTACCCAAGCCTGGCTGGACGATGAACTTGTGGTATTTGCGGCCCCCGATCATCCTCTAACTAAAGGGCCGGTGACGCTAGAGGCATTAAGCGAAGCCCCGTGGATCTTACGCGAGCGCGGTTCAGGCACGCGGGAAGTGCTCGACCACTTATTATTATCTCAATTGCCTGATTTCCATCTGGTCATGGAGTTGGGCAACTCCGAAGCGATTAAACATGCGGTGCGTCACGGCATAGGTATCAGTTGCTTATCACGCCGAGTGGTAGACGAGCAGTTGAAAACAGGATCGCTGGTGGCGTTGTCTCTGCCAATTGAACCGCTGGTCCGTAAACTCTATTTAATCCATCACCGACAAAAACACATTTCTAATGCGTTATCTCGCTTTTTGACTTATTGCTGCTAAATACATTTATCGCCGCCACATACGTTGATTACGATTAGATCCACCGGTCTGCTATTGGCAGATCGGTGGATCAGCATTTGTTGTTGCCAGTTTTGCTTATAATCCATTGCCTATCATGAAGGGATCTTATAACCCGATGTTGCCGCTATTCACTGATGGATGTTTTGTTACAATCCGCGCGTAATTTTCTACATGACGAGCAAAAATAGGGAAAACATGGCTCAGCAAAATACAAAAAATCAGCAGGTGGCTCCCACACTGCGTCGTGAGCTTAAGGCACGTCATTTAACGATGATCGCTATTGGCGGCTCAATTGGAACCGGGTTATTTGTTGCATCAGGTGCAACGGTTTCTCAAGCAGGGCCGGGTGGGGCGCTGCTTTCTTACGCATTGATCGGTTTGATGGTTTATTTCTTGATGACCAGCCTCGGTGAACTGGCAGCCTTTATGCCGGTATCCGGATCATTTTCCACTTATGGTGCCAAATATGTTGAAGAAGGTTTCGGCTTCGCGCTGGGCTGGAACTATTGGTACAACTGGGCAGTCACTATTGCAGTAGATCTGGTGGCATCCCAACTGGTGATGAACTATTGGTTTCCTGATACGCCGGGCTGGATATGGAGTGCGCTATTCCTTGGTCTCATCTTCCTGCTTAACTACATTTCGGTGCGTGGATTTGGTGAAGCAGAATACTGGTTCTCACTGATTAAAGTGGTCACCGTGGTTATCTTTATTGCCGTCGGCGTATTGATGATTATCGGTATCATGAAAGGCGGAGAGCACGCTGGATGGCATAACTGGGCGATTGGTGATGCACCGTTTGCCGGTGGATTCTCCTCGATGATTGGCGTGGCGATGATCGTTGGTTTCTCCTTCCAAGGAACGGAGTTGATTGGTATTGCGGCGGGAGAATCAAAAGATCCAGCCAAGAATATTCCACGTGCAGTGCGTCAAGTTTTCTGGCGTATTCTGCTGTTCTATATTCTGGCGATTTTGGTGATCAGCCTGATTATCCCTTATACCGATCCGAGCCTGCTGCGCAATGATGTCAAAGATATCAGCGTCAGCCCTTTCACCTTGGTATTCCGTAACGCTGGCCTGCTTTCTGCCGCTGCGGTGATGAATGCGGTGATCTTAACGGCGGTGCTGTCGGCGGGTAACTCAGGCATGTACGCTTCAACACGTATGTTATTTACCTTAGCGAGTGAAGGTAAAGCGCCACGCATTTTCGCTAAACTGTCCAAAGGCGGCGTGCCGCGTAACGCGTTATATGCGACCACTGTTGTGGCGGCGTTATGTTTCCTCAGCTCTATGTTTGGTAACCAAACCGTTTACTTATGGTTGCTTAATACCTCGGGGATGACCGGATTTATCGCATGGTTGGGTATTGCTATTAGTCACTACCGTTTCCGCCGCGGTTATGTCTATCAAGGGCGTGACCTGAAAGACTTGCCTTATCTCTCTGGGTTCTTCCCGGTGGGGCCAATCTTTGCCTTTATACTGTGCCTGATTATCACTCTGGGGCAAAACTACCAGGCGTTCTTGCAAGACAAAATTGACTGGTACGGCGTGGCTGCGACTTATATTGGTATTCCACTGTTCCTGGCTATCTGGCTCGGTTACAAATGGACCAAAGGCACCAAGTGGATCAAGTACAGTGAAATGGAATTTCCAGAGACGCAGGTAAAATAGACCTGTAGGCGATTAATCTTGTCCGTAACTTGTGCGAAAGGTGCATGATTAAGGGCGATATGCGCAGGTAGATTTAACCATAAAAGAAATAGCGGCTTCTGTGCCGCTATTTCTTTTTTGAATCGCTGATTGGCGAACTCAATGCACATTAATTTTTTGTTACTTGTTGCCGCGCCCGCTTACCCTTTTTGTG
This sequence comes from Rouxiella sp. Mn2063, assembly GCF_049319665.1. Classification (NCBI taxonomy): domain Bacteria; kingdom Pseudomonadati; phylum Pseudomonadota; class Gammaproteobacteria; order Enterobacterales; family Yersiniaceae; genus Rouxiella; species Rouxiella sp. Mn2063. The sequence continues at coordinate 187,724 of NZ_JBMOUD010000001.1, forward strand.
CCGCAAAACATCACGCCTTCGCGCAGATCAATTGATAATACTTATCGTTTATATTACTGTTAGCGCATTGACAGTCACTATCCCTTAGTTAGACGAGAAAGAATCCTTCCATGACCGTAACCACCGATCCCACGTTGAGTTCGTCCAAGCAGGACGCTGCTAGCGTTGCTGCAGCTGATAACGTAATGGGACGCTATAAACACATTTTACGTCGTCGCCTGACCATCATGTTAGTGCTGGTTATTGCTATCTTTGGTTCACTGTTGGTGGATTTCACCATTGGCCCCGCAGGATTATCGTTGGAAACGCTATGGCAAACGATCGTGCATTCGGCGAGCGTGGATGCTGGAACGCGAGTGATTGTTTGGGATATTCGCATGCCTTACGCGCTGATGGCGGTGGCGGTAGGGATGTCGCTTGGTCTGGCCGGTGCGGAAATGCAAACCATTTTGAATAACCCATTAGCCAGTCCATTTACGCTGGGTGTCTCATCTGCCGCCGCTTTTGGTGCGGCATTGGCGATTGTGCTTGGCATTGGTATTCCTGGCGTGCCGGACCAATGGTTTATTTCTGCTAATGCTTTTATCTTCGCATTGCTCGCTGCATTGATGCTTGATGGCATTACCCGCTGGACGCAGGTTGCGAGTTCAGGCGTAGTCTTGTTCGGTATTGCACTGGTCTTTACTTTCAACGCATTGGTGTCACTGATGCAGTTTGTTGCCACAGAAGACACCTTACAAGGTCTGGTGTTTTGGACGATGGGGAGTCTGGCGCGTGCCAACTGGTCGAAGCTGGCTATCATGGCCGGTGTGTTCATCGTATTGTTGCCAATTTCAATGAAAAGCTCGTGGAAACTGACGGCGTTGCGTTTAGGTGAAGACCGTGCGGTAAGCTTTGGTATTGATGTACGCCGCCTGCGCCTTGGTACCTTGCTACGTATTAGTATTCTGTCTGCGCTAGCCGTCGCCTTCGTCGGTCCGATTGGTTTTATCGGCTTAGTCGCGCCGCACATTGCGCGCATGATGTTTGGTGAAGACCACCGTTTCTATTTGCCTGCTAGTGCGTTGATTGGTGCGCTGGTGCTATCGATGGCTTCTGTGGCCTCTAAAAATCTGGTACCGGGCGTCATTATTCCGGTGGGTATCGTCACCTCACTGGTCGGCGTGCCATTCTTCCTGAGTATTATCCTGCGTCACCGGGGGAACGTATGACCGATCAAGCAATCGCTGAACAGCGTAGTGTCTTACGCGAAGATAGTGCAGCCAAGACCGTTTTAGATAACTCTCAGGGCTTGAGGATTGGTCATTTCACCGCTGGTTATCCGAAACGCAACATCATCACTAATCTCAATGTGCCAAAGCTGCCGCGCGGTAAAATTACCGTACTGCTTGGCCCGAACGGCAGCGGCAAATCAACGCTGTTACGCTCGTTAGCTGGCTTAAATAAAGCGCAAGGTGAACTGGTTCTCGACGGCCAGGATTTGATGAAAATGCCATTTGCTAAGCGGGCAGAGCAGGTAGTCTATCTGCCACAGTCTTTGCCAGCAGGCGTGCATTTGCATGTACTGGAATCGATTATCGTGGCGCAACGCGCTTCTGGCGGCGGTGCAAACCATCAGGCACAAAGCACTGCACAGGTGATGGAATTGCTGGCGCAGTTGGGAATTGAACACCTGGCATTAAGCTATCTGGACCAACTTTCCGGTGGCCAGAAACAGTTAGTCGGTTTGGCGCAATCACTGATCCGTCAGCCTGCGTTATTGCTGCTTGATGAACCGCTCAGCGCATTAGACTTGAATTACCAGTTCCACGTGATGGACTTGGTGCGTCGTGAAACGCAAAAACGCAATATCATCACGGTGGTTGTGGTACATGATATCAATATTGCCTTGCGTCATAGCGATCATGTCTTGATGCTTAAAGACGGTAAAATGATTGCCAATGGCGAACCAGAAGAGGTGATCACGCCAGAGAGTCTGGCAACGGTTTATGGCGTTCGCGGGCGTATTGAACGCTGTTCGCAGGGAATTCCGCAGATCATGATTGATGGTTTGGTGAAACAGCCTGTGATGTGATTTTTATTGTGGCGGGTTTGCTTGCGAGTTAACCCGCCGACAGAAAGGGTAAACGTGGAATTATACCCCGTGGCGGATTTACGCCAAATCCTCTTCAGTTAACCCGGTCATTTTCATCACGCTGTCAAGATCTATGCCGTTTTGCAACATGATACGTGCAACCTCGAGTTTACCTGCATTACGACCTTGCTCAATACCGAGTTGGATACCTTTTTCTAGGCCTTTCTGTTCCAGCTGTTGTGCGATGGTCATTAGTGCATCCCCACTTGTAGGCACTCGCTGTGCCAGTTCTCGGACAAAGGCTTCGGCGTCTGATACTTCGCCAGTTTGCGCAATGTAGTGTACCAGCGATACCACCTGTGATGAAGAAAGATATCCTGCCAACAGGATAGACGCAAGCCTGTCCAGAAGTACAGCCAGATCCCTTTGATGAATGTGTTTTTGCAACAGAGTCAGCGCCGCCATACTGCGATGGGTTGCTATTTCGTCGTCAGGTATAACAGTGACATCGACCAGTGGAAAATCACGGTTGTACAAGTTACTCGCCAGCGCTGGATCGCTAAATTCATCTAGCCAGCGGGTGGAGTATGGATAGGGACTACGTTTGCCGGTATAAAATAGAATTGGTATCACCAGCGGCAATTTTTTATGACCCGCCTCAAGATGGCGTTGCATAGCCGCTACGGCGTAGCGCAAGAGCCTAAATGCCATATGTTTATCTGATGTGGATTGGTGCTCAATGAGTACGTGTACATATCCATCATTTCCGCCCGTGGTTTTCAGGCTATAGAGCACGTCGCTGAAATACTGGCGGAGGTCATCTTCCACAAAGGACCCAGACTCCAACTTCAATGTACCAAGGTCACAGATGGCGCGTAGCTCAGCCGGAAGATGGATGTCCATGAAGTCGCGAGCAATATTGGGCTGGGTAAGAAATTGCCGGAATGTTGCATCATGGGGCGTCGGTGTGCGGTTTTGCTTTTTCATTGGCCGACATTACTACAGCGAGTCGCTGGTGCATGCAGGTTTGAATGTATCACCGGAAGGTACTTCTAAAGATTAAAAAATTCTCTGTCTTATAAAGTAAATAATGCATCGTCAGCAGATTTATGTGGGGTTTCATCAAGTTTGCCTCATCCCTGAGGCTCCTTTACAGGCGGCCACAATCTTTTAGCCCTCGAAAGGTTCTCCCAGCGTTAACATCAGGCGATTGGCCCAGGCGAAGAATGCTGTAGATTGCGCCAGATCCAACAGTTCAAGCTCGCTCAAACCGATATCTCGCAGGCGTTGAATATGTACCGCGCTGGCGCTTGGTGGCGTGGCGGAAAGGGCAGCAGAAAAATCGATTTCAGCCTGCCAACGAGATTCTTGCCCTGTACTGAGCACACTGCCCGGCGTGATATCCAGTAAACGTTGTACCGCATCAGGCTGCTTAGAGAGTTGTGCCGCTTTGCGGGCATGTACCGAGGCACAGTAAACGCAGCCGTTCACTTTGCTGGCAACGGTGGCCGCCAATTCGCGTTCTTTGCGCGGCAAGCCGCCAGAGGTATAAAAAATACCTTTATCGGTTAATGTACGTTGCTCAAGCACCGGTAAGTTGCGACCGAGCAGACGGAAGTAGTCGGATTCGGTATGACCAAAGCGCGCTAATGTTGCCTGCTGTGGTTCATCAAACTCGGCCAAGGTTTTCGCCGGGATCCAAGGTTCCCATTTTAGTTCCTCCTGGGTAAAGGCTTGCGGTGCAGGGCGTCCAGACTCTGTTTTACCTTCGGTACGCCAGACGCCCGCCGGAACGTTCGCCTCGCTGTCATTTTCAGTTGGCTGACCGTTGAGTAAACGTAAACCGCGCAATAAACGGGTCTGGAAACTGACGAAAGCGACCAGTTGTGACAACGTCACTACATCATCATGGCTCCAACCTGTGGCCAATAAAGCCTGCAAATGCGCGCCTGTCGCGCTGGCAGGTTTGAAGCTTAAACGTTCAGCGTGAGTCAGCGCAGCCTGGAGTTTTACATTATCTTCGGCTTGAGGCAGTGGGCGCAGGCGATCGGCATAATGCGTCGCGAGTTGATTATCGCCGTGCCAGCTAGCGACCTGTTGTGCGAGCTGGAAGCGTTGATTCAAAGCGAACTGACTATCACCGGTAACGGCAAAAATCGCGTCGTAACTGCCTTGGGCATGAACGGTAGCCGCTTCACGCGTTTGGCGGGCTTCGCCCAGTGCCGAATCGCTGTCGATGTCCGCAAGTTGGGCTAATAAATCGTGATGTGCTGTTGCGCCAACAGGCTGTGTTAAGCGATCAGAATGTATTGAATCAGAGCGTACTGAAGCGGTCATAGTGCCTCCTTGGAAAGTTGATGAACCGGGCTAGCAGACGATGTAGCCGCTTGTTGGTTTGCATTTTCGTTTGGCGTACTGCGCACCCAGCCCAAAGCGGGGGCAACTTTATTGGCGATAAGCTCAATAGAACGCAAAATATAATCGTGCGGTGGATCGATAGAATGCACTTGGAAAGCAAGGTCGGTAACACGCGCTAAGGCCGTATCTTTTTGCAGTGAGGCCAGCACCTGCTCGGCACTGCCAATGTGAGCATCAAAGGCGCGAATATGGTCATCAAGCGTATTGCCCGGCACATCGTGACCCACGGCGCGGTGGTGTTCGGCCTGACGGCGTAAGCCGTTTTCAGCCAATTTACGTGCTTCTAGTGGATCATCAGTAACAAAGGCGGTACGTGAACCCATGATTCGTGGTTCAACACCTGCTGGCAGCGCTTCTAGATAAGCATCAATAATCGGGTTTTGTAATTGGTCCAACGTCAGATGTGATTGGCCTGCCGGACGGGGCTGGGTACGTGACAGCATTAAACCATCGCCTGCAGCACCGGCTCTGGCGCCGCCTTCAACTGAGAAGGTCGCTTGCCATAAACGGCCAGCTAACTCCGGTGCGGCGGGATAGAGGCGATTTTCAGTACCGGCAATCGGCAGACCTTGCCAGGCATCCAACAAGGTTTTCAAATTGGCGGCGAATACCTGCCCACGCTGGCTGCTTTCCAACCCAAAAGGTGGGAAGGAAGAGGGTGTGCCGCCGGATCCCAAGCCAATTTCTAAACGGCCACCAGAGAGCAAATTCAACACGGCGGTATCTTCTGCTACACGAACGGCAGACTCCATTGCCAGCGTAATCACGCCGGTACCTAAGCGAATATGCTGGGTATGCGCGGCGACATGAGCGAGGAACACTAGCGGTGCGGGAAGACCGCCTTCGCTGCCGTTAAAGTGGTGCTGGGCAACCCAGGCGCTGTCAAAACCGTGTTTTTCGGCTTGAATGATTTGCTCGGTAACCAAGCGATAGCGTTCTTGTGGACTGGTGTTATCAAGTAAGCGGCTAAAAAAACCTAAACGTTTACGGCTCATAGGTGATCCTTATTCTTGTTCTTCAGGCAGCGCCGCGAAAATGCGATGTGCCAGGAATGGCGGCGATCAGTTCACGGGTATAGTGGCTTGTCGGTTGGGCAAACACCGATTCAACATCGCCGCTATCGACCTGTTGTCCACGATTTAGCACGGAAACACTGTGTGAAATTTGTCGTACCGTCGCTAAATCGTGAGAGATAAACAGATAGGTCAGGCCAAGATCCTGCTGCAACTGTTGTAACAGGGCTAAAATCTGCGCTTGTACCGTGACATCCAACGCAGAAGTGGCTTCGTCGAGTACCAAAATTTTAGGCTCGAGGATCAGCGCTCTGGCTAAGGCCACGCGTTGACGCTGGCCGCCGGATAACTCCCGTGGTTTACGTTGCAAGATATCGCGCGGCAGCGCGACGCGTTCGGCAATATCCCAAACACGTTGCTGGCGCTCGCTGGTACTGAGCCGTTCAAAGTTCAGCAGCGGTTCTTCAATCACCTTAAATAGCGTCTGTGATGGGTCTAGCGAGGCAAACGGATTTTGATACACCAGTTGGATCTGTTTACGCATTAAACGCAGCGCTTCGCCTTGCAAACGGGTAATGTCTTCACCATCAATAAACACTTGGCCACTTTCGGGTCGTTGAAAACCGAGTAAAATGCGCGCCAGCGTGGTTTTGCCCGAACCAGATTCACCGACGATGGCATGTGTAGTGCCGCGTTGTACCGCAAACGAGACATTATCCAATGCACGAAATGCAGGTTGGCCTTTTCCACCTAAAGAGAAATCTTTGGTGATGTCTTTGACCACAATAGTCAAATCTGTTGCTGTATTTTGGCCGCGTGAAGTGCGCGCCTGTTTGTTGGCAAGCGCGGGCGCATCAGCAAATAATTGGCGGGTATACTCGCTTTTCGGTGCGCTCAACACCTCGGAAGTTACACCTTGCTCCTGAACTTTTCCGTGGCGGAATACCAGTAAACGGTCTGCACGTTCGGCAGCTAGCGCCAAATCATGGGTCACTAGCAGCACGGCGGTGCCAAACTCTTGGCGCAATTCGTCAATTAAATCCAAAATGCGCTTTTGTACCGTGACATCCAATGCGCTGGTTGGCTCATCGGCAATGATTAACGACGGTTGCAGCGCAATTGCGATGGCAATCAACACTCGCTGTTTCATGCCGCCAGAAAGCTCATGCGGATACTGCTTAACGCGCATTTCTGGGTGAGTGAGCCCAACGCGAGTCAATAATTCCACCACGCGAGCCTCGCGTGCTTTACGCGGCAGTCGTTTATGGATGGAGAGAATCTCGGCCACTTGCTCACCAATGGTTTTCACCGGGTTGAGTGAGCTGGTGGGATCTTGTGGGATCAGGCTAATTCTGGCACCACGAATACTGTCCAGACGGCGCTGTGACCAGCGGCTGATATCTACGCCGTTAAGCAAAATACTGCCCTGCTCAAGATGCCCGTTCTCGGCTAATAGACCGATGATCGATTGCGCCGTGGTGGTTTTCCCTGAGCCGGACTCACCGACTAACGCCACGACCTCGCCAGGGCGAATGTCAAAAGAGACATCGTGTACGACGCGTTGGCTTTGATGGCTGCTGCGGTAAGCAATCGACACGCCGTTCATCTGCAATACGGGTTGTACACTGTTGCTACCCGTTTGTTGTGCAAAAGGATTTAGGCTCATATTTGCTTCCCTCTGAACGATCGGCTAATACGGTTGGCGGCTAATACCACCAAAATCACCACAATGCCGGGGAAGGTAGTCAGCCACCAGGCGGTAGAAATGTAATTACGTCCGTCTGCTATCAGCAGGCCCCATTCTGGTGTCGGCGGCGGTGTACCGTAACCGAGGAAACTCAGCGTGGAGATAGCCAGAATCGCATTGCCAAACTGCAGGGCAGAAAACGCTAAAACGGATGTCAGGGAGTTAGGCAATACATGGCGCCATAACACCGCCCAGAACGTCCCCCCACTGCCATAAGCGGCTTCAACGTAATCGCTATGACGTACCAGTACGACTTCTGAGCGTGCCAGCCGGGCAAAGTTAGCAATCGAGGTGATCCCCACGGCAATCGCGGCATGCAATGTGCCGAATCCCAACAGAATAATGACGCTTAACGACAGCAGCAGGCCGGGAATGGCTAACAGCACATCGACAACACGCATAATTACCGTATCGGTGACGCCACCTAATGCACCGGCAAACAAACCCAAGGCAGTCCCAACAATTAACCCCAATACAACGGCGATAATCGCGCCAGAAAGCGAGTGTGAGGCGCCGTAAACAATCCGTGCATACAAATCACGCCCTAATTGATCGGTGCCCAGCCAGTGACCGGCAGAAGGCGCCAGTCGCTGAGCGCCGGCAATACCATCGGTGCCACTAAAGCTAGTGAACCAGGAAGGTGCGAGGGCCCACAAAATAACAATTGCCATCACCAACCACGCCAGCGCTAAGCCTGGCTGTAACTTTTGCAACAGACTGACTCGGTGTTGTGTCAACACGGGGGCTGGGGAGGCGGATAAGTCGTGACCCACGGAATCGGTTTTACCTAGCGGTAAACTGCTCATAATACGGCTCCCGCAGAAGGTTTCAGGCGTGGATCGAGCAGCGGATAAATCAAGTCCACCAACAGGTTAATAGCAACAAACGCGGTCGCTGAGATCATGACAATTGCCTGCAAGACGGCGAGGTCCTCGTTATTTACTGCCTGTTGCGTCAATTGTCCCAATCCATTAAGGCCAAACACGGTTTCAGTCACCAGTGCGCCAGCGATCAATTCACCAAACAATAGCCCGGCGATGGTTAATGCTGGCAACGTGGCGTTGCGCGCCACGTGCCGCCACAATACGGCACTGCGGCTGGCCCCTTTCGCCCTTGCCACCGCAACAAACGGCTGTGTTTGCACCTGATCAATGCTGCGAATCAATATCTGTGCCAGAGGTGCCGAAATTGGAACCGCCAGCGTGATGATAGGTAGAATCAATCCGACCCATTCGCCGGGATTAATCACCGGTATCCAGCGCAAATGGAATGAGAAAAACTGAATCAGCGCGATGCCCAACCAAAAGGTTGGGATCGAGATAAACAGTGAAGGTAGCGATAAAAAGAACGATTTCAGCCAGCTTAACGGCAATAGGCTGGAGACAAAGGCGATGACCACCGCCATCACCGTTGCCAGCAGGAAACCAAGCGTCGCCAATCGTAATGTTGGCGGCAAGCTGCTGCTAAGCAACTCAGTCACCGGCACGCCCATTTGAATGGAATAGCCGAGATCGCCGCGCAGCATATTGCCCAGTGAGTGCAAATACTGGTGCCATAATGGCTGATCTGCGCCATATGCAGCGCGCATATCTGCGATTTGGGCCGGGCTCAGGCCCATATCCGGATTCTGAAATTTAATCAGAATCGCATCGCCTGGCAGAATCTGTAGCAGCACGAACGACAACGTAAATGCTGCCCACAGCACCAATATTGCCTGACCAATGCGCCCCGTTAAATAATGGCTCATGACGTCACCCCATCTTTACTTAGTGCTTTTCCAGCCACGCGCCATAGAAGCTTGGGCGGCCAACGGCTTCAAAACTCACCCCTTTAAGATAAGGCGCACCGGCATAAACCTGTGGTTCTTCAAAGATAGGGATCACATAAGCTTGGTCGAGCAGATATTTCTGCACATCGCCAGTCAGTTTCAGGCGTTGCTGCGGATTCACTTCGGCAGAAATTTCTGTCAGCAAAGTATTTAGCTTGTCATCTTTAAAGCTTTTAACCTTGCTGCTTGAGCCACCGAGTTGCAGTAACACATCGCGGTTAGTCGGATAGAAGGCGCTTTTGATGACGTCAGGATCGGCGCGGCCCACTTCGACGACATAAGCAGGTGTTTTCTGTGGATCAAGAATATCGGTCGCACGACTACCGGCATCACCGGCCAGAATGTTCAATTTAACGCCCACATCTCGCCATTGCTGAGCGACCAACTGCAACACTTCTTTGTTTTGCGGCTGCGGCAGTGAGACATAAATAGTGATAGCGAGTGGTTGGCCATCTTTCTGACGAATACCGTCAGCCCCCGGTTTCCAGCCTGCTTCATCAAGCAACTTCTTCGACAAGGTTGGGTCAAATTTCAGGTCATCGGACAGGTTGACATAACCGGCGGCCTGAGCAGCAATCACCGAGGTTGCCTGCGGATAGTTAGCAGAGAACAGCGTTTTAACGATCTGTTGGCTGTTGGTGGCATGCAATAAGGCCTGACGTACGCGAATATCGGAGACTAAAGCATTATCCGGGCGGAAAGAGATGCCATCGTTTACGCCGCGAGTCGATGCCGCGTAAATCGGGAAGTGTTGATCGGTGGCCTGTTTTTCATCATAAGCTTGCACCTGACGAATAAAATCAGACTGTCCAGCAAGCAGTGCGCCGATGCGCACGCTATCTTCAGGCGTGACAATAATTTTAATGGCATCAAGATTGGCGCGACCCTGCTGTGCGATATCTTTTGGGCCCCAGTTGTAATCTTTACGCGCGGTTAAATCCACTTCACGCCCTAGTGTTTCTGAGCTGACCACAAAAGGACCAGAACCGATAATATTGCGAGCATTACCCAGTGCATCGAAGCCTTTTGCCAATGTACTTAGTGAAACAAGACCGGACCCGATGGTCGCCGTTCCTTGCAAGAAGCCAGGTGAAGGTTTCTTGAAGAAGAACTTCACAGTTAACGGGTCAATAACTTCACTGTGATCATAGTTGTTGATCACTTCGGATACCGGTAAATGGCGTGCTTTATCACCCAGTCCGTAGACATCGAAGTTTTTGGCGACTGCATTCGCATCAAGCGGTGTGCCATCAGAGAAAGTGACGCCCGGATGCAATTTAAAGGTGTATTCGGTGTTATCGGCGTTAGTGCTCCAGGACTCGGCAATCCATGGCTCAATCTTTAAGGTTTCCGGATTCTGATAAGTTAGCTTATCGGTAATCTGATTCAGGATGCCGCCGTTTGGATAAAAGCCGCCAGCGGGGGGATAAAGGTTGGTGTGAGCCTGTTGCTCAAGATAAACCAGCGTACCGCCTTTCACCGGCGCAGTGGCTGATGAATTATCTGCGGCCTGTGCAATACTGGTCCCTGAAATGGTGGCTAGCGTTAATCCCAATGCCAGAGCGCGACTGATGGCGTTCAAACGGCGAATTGTTTTCATTATCTCTACCTTTTTTATTTTGATTTGAAGCCAGGGAATGCCTTGGCAGATTGCATCGAAATCCGGTGTCTGACCCATAACAAACCAATTCAAAAAGAAGATGAAATAAAGAAATTAGCTAACGATAGTGAGAAAACGGCAAATAAGCCTTTTCTTAGTTCAGGCGGCCGACTGCACAGGGAAAGGGAAGAGGGGAGTATGGTGATTAATGTGTTAAAAAATATTGGGTTAGCGTTAAAAAAATGAGAATAATTTATTGTTTAATACCTGAGGAAACCGGCATAAAAAAATAATAACGCAATGTAATTTGTTACATTTGTTGCGGCAAAACCCAGCATTTTGAGTGTTTTGTGATTTATTAAGCAAAAAAATCGCATTCAATGCCCTTATAATCTTGTCATCTGCCTTCGGTTTAGGGCAAAATAGACACCAATGCAGAATAACCGACGCTTAAAGGCGCCGGTTATTTTTTTTGCATTTGCGTTACACCAACTAAATTTAACAGAGGCCGGACTTCGATCCGGATAGATAACCAGATTTCGTGTGCGGTCCCCAATTAATAAAGGTCGCCACATATGAGGAAATGTAAGATGGGGAAATTTTTCATACCTATACCGATCCCTGCCGGTATCATCAGCAGCTGCCGTCAACAACGCGCGGCCTTTACATCAATCTTCAGCGACATGAAGATTAATCCCCCATTTAATCTTATAAATTATTCCTCACGAAGTTTTCCCTCCACCTTGCCGGTTAGGACGTTCTCTCGTTCAATTGTTGCAGGTTTGGGGAGGCTGAATCATGTCGCTTAATACCGCTACTAGTGCTGCAGCAGCACCACAGCGCGCACAGCTGCGCAAAACTCTGACGTTAGTTCAAGTTGTTATGATGGGCCTGGCCTATCTGCAGCCAATGACGATTTTCGATACCTTTGGCATTGTGACCCAAATGACTGATGGGCACGTGGCCACGGCTTATATTTTTGCGCTGATCGCAGTGCTGTTTACTGCGGTGAGCTACGGCAAACTGGTGCAGCGTTTCCCGTCTGCCGGTTCTGCTTATACCTATGCACAAAAAGCCATTAGCCCGCACGTTGGCTTTATGGTGGGTTGGTCGTCTCTGCTTGATTATCTGTTTATGCCGATGATCAACATTCTGCTGGCCAAAATTTACCTGGAAGCTATCTTCCCGGGCGTACCGTCGTGGATGTTTGTGGTTGGCTTAGTCGCTATCATGACCTTCTTCAACCTGCGTGGCATTAAGCTGGTTGCTAACCTGAACAGCGTTATTGTTGTCGTACAGGTTGCTATCATGGTGGTCTTCCTTGGCCTGCTGATCAACGGTGTTTATCACGGCGAAGGCATGGGAACACTGGCAACGACTAAACCATTCTTCTCTGAGAATGCACATGTGATCCCAATGATCACCGGGGCGACGATTCTATGCTTCTCGTTCCTGGGCTTTGATGGTATCAGCTCATTGTCAGAAGAGACGCCAAACGCTGGTAAGGTTATTCCTAAAGCGATCTTCCTGACTGCGTTAATTGGTGGCGTTATCTTTGTTGTGGTGTCTTACTTCCTGCAACTGTATTTCCCGAATATTTCGCGTTTCCATGACCCTGACGCGTCACAGCCGGAAATCATGCTCTATGTTGCTGGTAAGTTCTTCCAGTCGGTGATTCTATGCTTCTCTTGCGTCACCGTATTGGCATCAGGCATGGCGGCACACGCGGGCGTTTCTCGTCTGCTGTACGTGATGGGCCGCGATGGCGTATTCCCAGAGAAAGTCTTTGGTCATATCAGCCCGCAATGGCGTACGCCGACGTTTAACGTGGTGTTAGTCGGCGTGGTTGCGCTGTCTGCTATCTCCTTTGACTTGGTGACGGCAACGGCATTGATTAACTTTGGTGCATTGGTGGCGTTCACCTTCGTCAACCTGTCGGTTATTTCACAGTTCTATATTCGTGAAAAACGTAACCGCACCTTTAAAGATCATCTTCACTATCTGGTTCTGCCGGTGATTGGTGCGCTGACCGTCGGCGCGTTGTGGATTAACCTGGAAGCCAGTTCAATGACGTTGGGTCTGGTATGGGGCGCGATTGGTTTAGGTTATCTGACCTTTATCACCCGTCGTTTCCGTCAGCCACCGCCGCAGATGAGCGAAGAAGTGATTGGCTAAGAAGGCAGAGTTAATCTGTTGATCACAGCGAACGGGGAGCCAAATGGCTCCCCGTTTTTTATGATAGGTACGCACGTGTAACGGGTTAATTAGCTGACCAACTGCCTGCCATATTCAAACAACGCTTTCAGCAGGGCGGTTTTCTCGGCATCACCTTCATGCAGGTTGTAGAGCGATTCCAACTGCAAAACATAATTCTGCACTTTGTCGCTATTTAATACTTCTTTGCGGTGGGCTAACCATTTTTGCTGTTCAGCATCATCTAGCGTACCGGGGTAGTTACGGGCACGAAAGCGGAAGAGCAGAGTTTCTAACCTTGGGTCATTAAAGCTTAGATCCAGCGCCGGCAGATTTTCTGGCTTGGTTTGCTGAATAATCCGCATTGTGGAACGATCGGCCTCGCTAAAGAAACCATCGTATAAGCGCGCATCAACATCTTCTGACGGTGTGAAAGGCTCGGCTTCGGCAAACAGAGCCACCACTTTTTCGCGTACGTGAGGGTCCTGGCGCAGCAGTTGTAAGTTATTCAGGCAATATTGGCGGTCTATTCCTAATCTTTCGGCGTTTTCCGGCAGCAGAGTTTTGGCTGGCGCCAATACTGGGCACTTATTGATATGCAGCAGTTTAATCGGCAGCGGTGATTGGCCAGGGGCTAAATTCTCGCGGCGGGTATAAAGGCGCTCACGCATTTGATTAGCATCTAATTCCAGCAGCGGAGTCATATCTCCACCCAAATCACAAACAATCACCGCGTTTTTATTATCAGGATGCCAGGCCAACGGCGCGACCCAACTGGTGTTACCGCGCGCGGCACCAAACATCCCCGAGACATGAACCAGCGGCGTCATGGCAGGAATATCAATCAACGCATTGATTTTGTGTTTATTACGATGCTCTAGTAGGTAGTCGAACAAGCGCGGCTGTGCCTGTTTGACCAATTTTGCCATCGCTATGGTGGCATAAACATCGGCCATCGCATCGTGGGCATTTTCATGTTCAATGCCGTTCGCACGGGTAAGATGTTCTAAGCGGAAGCTCGGGAAGCCGTCGTCATTTTCTGGCCAGTTAATCCCCTCTGGGCGCAGTGCATAGCATGCACGCATGACATCAAGCAGGTCCCAGCGAGAATTGCCATTTTGCCAGCTATAAGCATAAGGATCGTAGAAGTTGCGATATAAAATATTGCGGCTGACTTCATCGTCGAAACGAATATTGTTGTAGCCCACGATGCAAGTACCCGGCACGCTAAAAGCCGTATGAATTTGTGCGGTAAACTCGGCTTCGTTCAGCCCTTTTGCTAAGGCTAGCTGCGGGGTAATGCCGGTGATCATCACCGCTTCCGGCTCTGGCAGGTAGTCATCAGCCGGGCGACAGTAGATGACCAGTGGTTCTTCAATGATATTAAAATCAGCATCGGTGCGGACACCAGCAAACTGCGCGGGTCGGTCTAAGGCCGGATTTTTGCCAAAAGTCTCATAATCATGAAAGTAGAATGTGGGTTGTACAGCCTTGTCTCGCATTGTGGTGTTATGTCCTAGATTGTTTGAAATTGTCTTTATATTTCATGCTGTTATTTTTATTATTTGTATTTTATTGTACACAAAAGTACATGAATGAACAAAAAAGATAGATATAGTACACATCAAGGATGGTACATATTGCGTACATGTTTCATCTTAACATGTGTACAGAAAATACCATGGGTATAAGTGATATAAGCCGGTGGTTTCTGCACAATTGCATTTTCATCCCGTTGTATCTGGGATGGTAAAACGTGCGCGATCTTGTTTAATGAGTATCCAGTTTTATCACCAAAATAAGCAAGGGAGATAATGGGGGATTTGTCTTTTTATGCGGCCCTAGCGTTAATTGTGAAAGCAACTACATGGATTCAAAGTATGATGGGAACGCATCAACAGTAACTGAAGGTTTTTTGCATAATGACAGTTGTTATGTGCCAGTCATCGCACCTTATTAATATTATTTAATATAAAAATAATCCCCTTTTTCTTTATAAATGGTATTGGCATCCAGATTGTTCATGTTATCAGTATGGCCTTTTTTGACTATTCTGAAGTCCCATTTGTCTAAATCATCACCTTTAACTGGTTGATTAAACATATAATCATTATTTTTTCCATAAAATAAAAAACCTCTAAGATTTCTTCCGTACCCTATGTTTATAGTTTCTCCCTTTTTTATATCGAATGTTTTTTTAGTGTCATTATTTATGAATCGAGCAGTTAGCAATCTACAGTCAATAGGATTTTCACAGTGGCTAAGAATGTAGACTGTGTATTTTTCTCCTATATAGGAAAAGTTACTATTATTTTTATTTGGAATTTCTGCATTAGCATTTAAACTGAACAATGTGGATAATAATATTATCAATTTCATGTTCATTTAATATTTCCCATTAAAAAATCAACGCGAGACCTTCTTCTTTCATCATCTGGTGTTTTTTGTAGTAATGAAATTACTTTTTTACTGTCATTTTCGCTAAAAACATAAACCATCTTTTGCGTTAAAATACCTTGGTATTTCATATCAATAAAAACTTCCTTTAGTGCTGGATGCAACTTATCCCAATTGACAGAATTCGATTTTTTATATTTATTGTAGAAACGTACGGCATCACTAGCATAGCTTGGGTAGATTGTATTAAATAATTGCAACTGTTGAGACTCAGTGATTTCGCCTATCTCATTTTTATTTCTTATAACAAAATTATTAGCTTGGCAATGTGTTAGACCTGCGCCATTGGCTATTTTCTTAGCTTGTTCTTTGGGAATGCCAGCCATGCTTAATGCTTGTAAAGTTTCATCTTTCGAGCGATTGCCCAAATCGAAGCCTCTCCCAATCGTAACGCCTGAACTGTTTGATGAACAACCCGGTATGTTTCCTGGCCAGTGAATTTTACGAGAATAATATAGACTATTTGAAATGTCATTTCCTTCTGACCTAAATGTCAGAAGACCTTCCCTTGGCTCAAGCATAACTATGCTCCTTATCCTTGTTATATTCAGTCAACCATTGACAGAAAAATATCACAACTAAAAATATTACACGTGCAAACAGGGTGGTTTTAAAGTGTGGATTGTCCCATTATGCTTACATAACGGCAAGGTAAAATAGTGCAAAGGTGTCTGAGGAAATAAGGAAAATATAAGCCTCTGTGCAACAGAGGCTTATGGTTATATTAAAGATAAAGATATTATTTTGCAGTCAGCTTACTGAAACTGGTCATCAAGTTACGATAATCAGGGATGTGATTTGAGAATAATGCTCCCAGCCCTTCAATATCATTACGCCAATCACGGTGTAATTCACAAGCGGCACCAAACCACGTCATTAATTGCACACCGGCTTGCGACATACGATTCAGCGCAGAGTCGCGGGTCAATTCGTTGAATGTGCCTGAAGCATCAGTAATTACAAATACTTCAAACCCTTCTTCTATCGCTGATAGAGCAGGGAAGGCAACACAGACCTCGGTAACCACACCCGCGATGATCAGCTGTTTTTTACCCGTTGCTTTGACTGCTTTTACAAAATCTTCATTATCCCAGGCATTGATATTACCCGGGCGAGCAATATAAGGCGCATCCGGGAACTGCTCTTTCAATTCTGGAACTAGCGGACCATTAGGACCGTCTTCAAAGCTGGTGGTCAAAATGGTTGGCAACTTAAAATATTGCGCCATATCGGCAAGCGCGAGTACGTTGTTCTTAAATTTATCTGGATCGATATCACGCACCAGGGAAAGCAGTCCAGTCTGATGGTCTACGAGTAAAACGGCAGCGTTGTCTTTATCCAGTCTGATGTACGGTTTAGTCATTTTATGCTCCTTAACTTCAACGGCTGATGTGGTGCAGGGCACCGGTGTTAAGTCTCCCGGGATGGAGACATGAATTTTCAACTCTGTGAGCGAGTAAATTTGCCACTTTTGAAATCACTAAATGCCTGGCTAATCTCTTGGGTGCTATTCATGACAAAAGGTCCATGACCGACAACAGGTTCATTAATTGGCTCGCCACTAAGCAACAAAACAACGGATTCTTGCGTTGCTTTAATGGAAACATCCGAGCCTTCTCTGTCCAAAAGCGCCATCTGGGCTTCACCAACAATATTTTGGCCGTTTATCTCAATCTCACCTCTGAGAACAACTAATGCCGCTGTCCATCCATCCGGCAACGCAACATTGCAGAGGCCATCCTCATTAAGATGGAAATCCCATACATTTAATGGAGAAAAGGTACTCGCCGGGCCTTTGATAGATGCAAATTCCCCGGCAATCACCCGTAGTTCACCTGAGTGATTTGACAGTGTGACCGAGGGGATCTCAGCTGAAGTAATAGCCTGATATCCTGGCTGGGTCATTTTGTCCTTCGCAGGAAGATTGACCCACAGTTGCACCATCTCGAGTTCACCACCCGTTTGGGCAAATGAGTGCGAGTGAAACTCTTCATGCAAAATGCCAGAACCGGCGGTCATCCACTGCACATCACCGGGGCCAATTACGCCACCTTGTCCCGTCGAATCGTGGTGTTCAACCTCACCTTTATAAACGATAGTGACCGTTTCAAATCCTCTATGCGGGTGTATGCCAACGCCGCGACGCGTATCGGTCGGGGTGAAATTAGCCGGACCGGCATAATCAAGTAGCAAAAACGGACTCAGCGCCTCCGCTGAACGGTCGTATGAAAAAAGAGATCTGACGGGAAAACCATCGCCAACCCAGTGACCTCTTGGGGCATGATAAATTTCGAGAACTTTTTTCATCACATATACCTATAGATGAGTATTAAAAATATTGCATAAGGTTATATTAAGAACGATATTGACTGTAGTCGGCTAAAATGAATCATATGGTTCTAAATTAAGAACAATGGGAGGAGTGAAAGTGCAGGATTTAAACGATCTCTTTTACTTCGTGCATGTGGTGGAATGCGGCGGTTTTACCGCTGCGGGCCGCCATCTTGGGATGCCAAAATCCAAACTCAGCCGTCGTATTGCAGGGCTTGAGGAGCGCTTGGGCGTGCGCCTTATTCAAAGAACGTCCAGAAACTTTGTGGTTTCAGAAGTTGGCAAAAAATATTACTTACATTGCAAAGCTATGCTGGTTGAAGCTGAATCAGCGCAAGAGTCTATTGATGAACTCCACACCGAACCCAGAGGCTTAATTCGCTTATCTTGTCCTACAGGTTTATTAAGTTCACATGTTGGTTCTATGTTGTCCGATTTTATGGTCTTGCATCCCCGGGTGACGATTTCTCTCGAGGCTACAAATCGCCGGGTCGATGTCGTCGGGGAAGGAATGGATATTGCAATACGTGTTCGCCCGCCGCCGCTGGAGGACAGCACGCTGGTGATGCGTGTGCTTGCTGAAAGAGGACAATGTTTGGTTGCCAGTCCTGATTTGATCAAACAACAGGGCAACCCAGTTTCACCTGCTGAATTGGCGCAATTCCCAAGCCTTGTTATTGGCCAGTCGGTTCAAACTTATGCGTGGACGTTATTTGGCCCCGATAACGAGCACGTGGTTATTAATCACACGCCAAGGTTAATGACCACAGATATGATGGCCCTAAGAAAGGCCGCTATCGCTGGCGTTGGAATAGTGCAGCTGCCATTACTGATGGTACAAAAACAACTCTCAGAGGGAAGTTTGCTAAGAGTGTTACCCGAGTGGCAGCCAAGACGAGAGATCATTCACGCTGTATTCCCAACTCGTAGAGGCTTGCTGCCTTCTATACGTACTCTTATCGACTATCTGGCTCAACGATTCGATAGTATTCAAAATGAACAATAGGAAATTCAGTTAGCAAAATACTGATTAAGGTAATTACCATATTTTTGTTTGTTTTATAGGCGGCTGACCGTTAGTGTTTATTGGCTTGATTTATTATCCATATGGAAGGGGTTCTTATGTATCAGATTGATTATAATAGCTATCGTTCAGTCAAAGGATTCAATCGTCGCGTGCGTTTTCTGGTCATGCATTATACGGCGGTAAATTTTGCTCAATCGACCACTCTGTTGGCTGGTGATGGTGGTGCCAGTGCACATTATCTGGTTCCAGATCCCACTGAGCAGAGTTATCTTGAGGCTGGCTTTAAAGAATTACGTCTCTTTAATTTAGTTGATGAAAATGACAGAGCCTGGCATGCGGGAGTCAGTTCATGGGACGGGCGAACCAATTTAAACGATTCGTCGCTCGGCATAGAAATTGTTAATCTTGCCAGCGAAGATAATGGGGTATTTACTTTCCCGCCTTATCATCACGAGCAAATTGCTGCAATTAAACAGCTCGCGCTCAATATTATTCAGCGCTACCCAGATCTTTCTCCGACCAATGTTGTCGCGCACAGCGATATTTCCCCCTATCGCAAAAGCGATCCTGGCCCAGCGTTCCCATGGAAAGAGTTGTACGAGGCGGGAATTGGTGCTTGGTACGATAATGCCACTAAGGATAAATACGCGGAAAAATTCCTTAGCGCATTGCCGGCAAAGAAAGACATTATCAGCAATCTGCAAAAATACGGATACGATGTCTCCGCAGCAACAACAGACACTGGCTACAAGCAACTGATTCGCGCTTTTCAACTGCATTATCGCCAGTGTGACTATAGCGGGGTTATTGATGTTGAGACCGCAGCGATTCTCTATGCATTAGTTGAGAAGTATAAGTCTTAAGCTACGGTCAATCTTGCTGGTATAGGCTCAGTACTTAATCGATAAATCCTTGATAAAGCCATGTGATCGCAGGCGGCTTATCGGCTAGACTGTCTGTCTTCAACGAGTTACTGAGCCTTTAGGTGGTCGTGCTGTGCGTCTGGATAAGAAAATTTCATCGCTGGACACTCTGATCTACAAAAATTACCGCATTGCGCACGGGTTGCGGATTGCCTTAGCCTTCATACTAACGTTCTTGATTGTGCATTGGATTCATCTTCCCGAGGCGACGTGGCCGCTTATCACGCTGGTGGTGGTGATGGGGCCAATCTCGTTTTGGGGCAATGTGGTTGAACGGGTAATGGAGCGTATTCTTGGCACCATCGGTGGCTCGATTTCCGGGCTGATAGCTCTGTGGATAGAGATTTATTCGGTACCACTGATGTTGGCCTGGTGCGGTGTGGTAGTTTTTGCCAGTGGTTATCTTACGTTGGGTAAACGCCCTTATGCGGCATTATTGCTCGGCGTAACGCTGGCGGTGGTATTAGGCGCGGGAGCAGGGCACTTTGACGTCGCGATGTGGCGAACGGCCGATGTGATTATCGGTTCACTGCTCTCACTGCTGTTTGCCAGCATTTACCCACAGCGCGCCTATATTCACTGGCGCATGCAGATGGCAGCCTATCTCAAATCACTCAATAAACTTTACAGCGCTTGGTTATCCCCCAATATGATTGAGCGGCCGCGGCTGCATCTCAAGCTCAAGCAGGCAATGTCGCAAATGATCAAAATGCGTGCCTTACATGCTGCTGCCAGTAAAGAATCTCACGTTTCTCGCGAGGTGTTTGATGCGATTCAAACCCTGAGCCGTAATCTAATTTGTACCCTTGAATTACTTGCTGATGCGTATTGGAGCTCGCGAGAAAGCCACTTTATTATGCTAAACGCACCTGCACTGCGTCATACACAACTGCTGATCCTCAACGCTATGGAAGAGCTCAGCGAGGTGTTACTTAATGGTTCTCAAGGCAATGAGATGCGTATCAGCGAGCAGCTTAATGAATTGGCTTTGGAGCTAAAAGCACTGATGACTACCATGCAGCAAGAGAGTCAAAATCTCGAAGCGCCGATTTATGGCTATGTATGGTTAAGCATGCAAGTCGCTGACCAGCTTAAGTCGATAGGGGATCTTATCAAGGCAACCCTGCATAAATAACCTATTGGCGATAAGTCAGAGAATAATCCGTAAATCACGAAGGCATTTTTGTCTGTGGCCGAAAACGGGTAAGATAGGCGCAAAGTGCGCTAAGATGACCAAATGAATAGCTTAACCAACGGGGGAAACTGCTAGATTGTAGCGAGCACCACCCGTGGCGAACCAAAGAATCTGTGTAACTTAATCGAAGGTGTAAAAATGGAACAACCAATTAAGCCGAGTTTCCACGATGTACTGGAGTTTGTGCGCATTTTTCGTCGCAAAAACAAACTGCAACGTGAAATCGTTGATAACGAGAAGAAAATTCGTGACAACCAGAAGCGCGTGCTTTTGCTCGATAACCTGAGCGATTATATCAAAGCAGATATGAGTATTGATGATGTTCAGGCCATTATCGCTAACATGCGTAGCGACTATGAAGATCGCGTTGATGACTACATCATCAAAAACGCTGACCTGTCAAAAGAACGTCGTGAAATGTCTAAGAAACTGAAATCTCTGGGCGAAATTAAAGCACCAGAAAAGAAATAATTGCAATTTCGATCGGATAAATTGCAACACATCTGATAACCGGGCAACTGCCCGGTTTTTTTACGCTGCGATATAGCCAATGCGCTTGTCTATGACAATTGACGCACCGGTTTGCCTGCCAGCCACGCCAGAATATCTTCTACTGCCTCAGTAAAATAAACCTGATAATTGCCATCGGTGACATAACCGAGATGCGGTGTCGCTAACAGCGTTGGTAGCGTCCGTAACAGGCTATCCGCGGGGAGTGGCTCGATATCAAACACATCGACGCCTGCGCCAGCGATCTGCTGTTGCTGCAAAGCATTAATCATTGCAGCTTGATCCACCAGCCCGGCGCGAGAGGTGTTAATCAACAAGGCAGTAGATTTCATATGGGTAAAATCATCAGCAGTTATCGTATTGCGCGAACGATCGCTTAATACCAAATGCAGGGAGACGATATCGCTGCTGGCCAGCAGGGATTCTTTAGATTCTGCCAGTGTGACACCGACGTCTGCTGCCCGCTGTGCCGTCAAATTTTGGCTCCAGGCTACCACTTTCATGCCGAAAGCCTGTGCTATTTTCGCGACTTTCTCGCCCGTTTTTCCTAGCCCGATGACGCCTAACTGCTTACCTTGTAGTTCAAATCCGAGCGTACTTTGCCAAGGGCCGTTTTGTCTCAGGGCGGCATTCTCTGGCACCAGATGACGGGCCAACCCCAAAATCAGTGCCCAGGTTAACTCAACAGGTGCACTCGAACCGCTGGCAGTGCCACACACGACAATACCTTGTGCCTGCGCCGCTTTGATATCGATTGAAGCGTTGCGCATGCCGGAGGTAATCAGCAGCTTCAGTTTTGGCAACTGCGCCAGCAACGACGCAGGGAACGGCGTGCGTTCGCGCATTATCACGATAATATCAAAATCCTTGAGCGAATCGGCAACCGCTTGTTCATCACCCAGCGGTCGGCTAAAGGTGGTGATATCTATCTGGGTCGCCAGCGGTGTCCAGTCAGCTTGCGATAAAGCAACATGTTGATAATCATCAAGGATGGCACAGCGTAAGGGCATAATAAGCTCCGAAGCGAGGAAACGTGTGGGCAGATATCTACCCGCCGCTAAAAAGAATGATGCAACGGCTGATAAAGCCAATTATTAGTGAGAGTACGCCATCGGGGGCGTCGTGGGCTTGCGCGCCGCAACGCCCCCTAGCGTACCGTGTCCGTCTATTTCAATATTAAAGACGGCTTTGTCAGTAAACTCAATTAGGATTCAGTTTTTAACGGTCGAGGATATTTCCACAGCCAGCGGCCACTGACCATACGCCAGTAAAAACAACTGCCGCGAATAATCCAGTCAATAAACATCCCGATCCAGATCCCCGCCACGCCTAATCCCAAGACGATCCCCAGCAGATAACCGATAACGATACGACCGCCCCACATGCTGAGTAACGATACCCACATGGTGAATCGGGCGTCGCGGGCCCCTTTTAATGAGGAAGGGAGTACCCAAGAGGCAGCCCAGAACGGGGTAAAGGCGGCATTTAGCCAGATCAGCACTTTGACCACGTGGATCACATCATCTTCTTTGGTATACAGCGAGGCCAGCATACCGGCGAAAGGTACCGATAAAAACGCCAGGAAAGACAGCCCAATGGTGGCCAGCCAAAACGTATAACGGATCTGCCGTTCAGACTGGCCGATTTGGCCTTTACCTAACCGTTTACCGATAATAATTGTAGAAGTAGAAGCCAGTGCATTGCCCGGCAAGTTAATCAGCGTGGCGATAGAGAAAGCGATAAAGTTCCCGGCAATTACATTAGTGCCCATCCCGGCGACGAAAATCTGCGTCAGCAACTTACCGCCGTTAAATAATACCGATTCAATACTAGCCGGTACGCCGATACCCAATACCTCCATTAAAATGCTGGTATTGAGCTTTGAGAAATAGCTTTTTAGGGAGATTTTTAAAATCGGGTGGAAGCCGCTCATCAGTACGAACAACACCACCGCCGCCCCGATATAGCGTGAGATGGTTAATCCTAGCCCCGCACCGGCAAATCCCAAACCATGCCAAGAGAAACAGCCATAAATTAATAATGAGCTGATAATAATATTGAGAATATTCATCCCGCCATTAACGATCATCGGAATTTTGGTATTCCCGGCACCGCGCAGGGCGCCACAGCCGATCAGCGCAATAGCCGCAGCCGGATAGCTCCATGCGGTGGTCTTGAGATAGCTGAGAGCCAGGGCTTTCACCTCTGGCGCGGCGTTACCGGCGATACCGTTAATGATCAGATGGCCGGCAAACTCAATACCTATCGCTAATAACACGGCAAACACCGTGAGCATCACGATCGATTGCCGCGCAGCGGCGCGGGCGCGTTCGTGATTGAGCTTACCTAAGCTGAAGGCAACCACTACGGTGGTCCCCAGATCGATAGCCGCGAAAAACGAGACGACGACAATATTAAAACTATCCGCCAAACCGACGCCGGCCATCGCCTCTTTTCCTAGCCAACTGACCAGAAAAGTACTGAGGACGCCCATCAACATGACGCATAGATTTTCAAAGAATATCGGAATGGCTAGGGGAGTGATTTCACGCCAAAACAGCACTCGATAAGAGTGGCGCTTCGAATACCAAGGCATACGCTCGACGGCGTGGCGTAGGCCGTTCACTAAATTACGCAAGGGAGTACCAGCTAATGGAAAATGGACAGAGGCGTTATTGATGATGGGAGAGAATCGTTATTTTGAAAAGCGTTTTTTAGCCTCGTTATCTTGTTAATGTGATGTTGTGATACTTTTGGTTTAAGAAACAGAACGCCGATTAAGAAACAACAGCTTCCCGCGTATAGCGCATTTTTTTCGGCAAATGCTTGCTCATCCCCTCTGCGAAATGTCTGTTTCATTAATTGCTATATTGCCTCGCCAAGCTGAGGGTTTATTTCATCTTCTCCTCCCCGACAAAGACGATTTGTGACTTTTATTACAAATTTCAAGCAAAAGCAGCGCATAAATGTTAACTGGTGCGCAGAAATTAAAATTCCAATAAGAAATAAAATAAAATAAATGTTCTATTTAATCTGTCGTTGCTATTCCCATTTTGATAAGTACTTTTATCGCCATCACGCGGAGATTAACATGAATATAATTAGCAAATTCAATGTCATGACAGTCCTTATCACATTGGGACTGGCAGGAGGCGCTCAGGCGGCCAATGAACAAATCGCCTTCAGCACGCCAAATTTAGCGATGCCGTTTGAAGTTCATATGCAACGTACGGCGGTAAAAGCGGCTAAAGATCTTGGTATCAATTTGCAGGTCTTAGATGGACAGGGCAGCTCCCCTAAACAGGTCGCTGATCTTGAGAATGCCATCACGCGAGGGGCGCAAGGTTTCGTTGTTTCGCCTAATGATGTTAATGCGGTATCAGAGGCTGTGGTCGAGATTCAGGATGCTAACTTACCGGTCGTCACGCTCGACCGCTCAGTCAATACGCAAAAGAAAGTCCCGCATTTTGGTGCCAATAACTATAAAGGCGGACAGGCGATTGCCGATCTGGTGAAAAGCCATTTCCCCGATGGTGCGGATATCATGCTGCTGACCGGACAGCCAGGTTCGTCTTCCAATATTGAACGTACGCGCGGCATCCGCGACAGCTTGAAAGCGGGGGGCGCTAAATATCGCATTGTGACCGACCAAACCGGTAACTGGATGCGTTCTGAAGGGATGCGCATCGTAGAAAGTGTATTGCCATCTTTGCCTAAACCTCCTCAGGTCATTATCTCAGCCAATGATGATATGGCGCTTGGCGCTGTAGAAGCCTTAAAGGAACAAGGCATGAAACCTGGGCAGATTATGGTTACCGGTTTTGACGCGGTACCCGAAGCCTTACTGCGAGTGCGTGAAGGTTGGATAACCGCCACCGCTGACCAGCGTCCCGGTTTTGCGGTCACTACCGCCTTGACCCAATTAGTACAAAACATCCGCCAGAAAAGCGCGATTACCGGTGCCGATTATCCGCCTATTTTGATCACCAAAGATAATCTGAAAGATGCTGAGCGCATTGATGAAGTTGGCAAATAATCCTGACCCAGCAATCAAATGAAAGGGGTGCAATTGATGAGCGAACCTTTATTAAACATCACTGATTTAGCCAAAAACTTCTCAGGCGTTTGGGCATTACGCCAGGCGCAGTTACAAGTCCAAAAGGGTGAAATTCACGCCTTGCTGGGGGAAAACGGTGCCGGAAAATCTACTCTGCTTAAAGCCTTGGCCGGTGCGCAACCACAAACCAGCGGCGAAATTTGGTTTTCCGGGCAGGTGTTGCCGCTCGAAGACTCTCCGGTAGAACGCCAAAATAAAGGCATCATCACCATTTATCAGGAGTTCAATTTACTGCCCAATATGACGGTGGCAGAGAACATGTTTTTAGGGCGAGAACTGCGTCGCCGTGGTGTTTTTGTCGACCGACAGGCGGTGAATAAAGAGGCAAAAGCGATTCTGGACTATCTGCATTTGCCTATCTCGCCAACGACCGAAGTTGCACGCTTAAGTGTGGCCCAGCAGCAAATGGTCGAGATAGCTCGCGCTTTAACTCTCAACGCCCGACTGATCGTGATGGATGAGCCATCAGCCGCGCTTAGCGATAGCGAAGTCGAAAGCTTGCACCGGGTGGTGCGCGAACTGAAACATCGTGGCGTCAGCGTGATTTATGTCACCCACCGTTTGCATGAAGTGTTTCAGCTTTGCGATCGTTTTACTGTTTTCCAGGATGGGCGTTATACCGGTTCGGGCAATGTTGCCGACACTCACGTGGCTGAAATTATCCGCATGATGGTCGGGCGCGACGTGGTATTCAATCGTCGCCCGGCCAGCGAAACCCATCATCAGAGTCAGCCGGTACGCTTGTCGGTTAAAGGTCTTAGCCGCGACAAAAGGCCGCTGGATCCACAGGCTATTGCGCTGCAAGACATCAGCTTTAATGTGCATCGTGGCGAAGTATTGGGCATTGCCGGTTTGGTCGGTGCCGGGCGCACTGAAGTCGCGCGCTGCCTGTTTGGTGCCGACAATTTCACCCGCGGTGAATTTACCCTTGATGGAGAACCCTATCTTCCAAGCACGCCGCTGCATGCGCTAGAAAAAGGCATTGCTCTGGTGCCAGAAGACCGCAAAAAAGAGGGCGCGGTGTTAGGGCTGTCTATTCGCGACAACATCTCTCTTTCCAGTTTGTCCTCGCTATTGCATTGGCGTTGGTTTGTGGATAGCCGCAAAGAAGATGCGTTGATCGACAGCTATCGGCAGGCGCTGCATATCAAAATGGCCAGCGACCAGCAGGAGGTAAGAAAGCTCTCTGGTGGCAATCAGCAAAAGGTGATCCTGGCACGCTGCATGGCGCTGAATCCGAAGGTGTTAATTGTTGATGAACCTACTCGCGGTATTGATGTTGGCACCAAATCTGAGGTGCATCAGGTGTTGTTCGATATGGCGAAGCGTGGCGTGGCCGTTATCGTGATTTCCTCTGACCTGCCGGAAATCATGGCGATAGCCGATCGTATTATCACGCTGCGAGAAGGGCGAATGACCGGTGAAATACACGGCGACGATGCGACAGAAGAAACGCTGATGACCATGATGGCAATCGGCCATGAACAGATCCTGGAGGCAACTCATGAACAAACCCCTTGCTAAGACGCTCAAACCACAACCTATGCCGACATCCATCACTAAGGCCGATGGACGTTTTGACCCGATTGCTTTTTTTGAGCGTTGGGGAGTGTTGTTTTTCATGATTCTGCTGCTGATATTCTTCCAGAGCCAAAACGGTAACTTCCTGTCTGAACGCAATATCTTCAATATCCTGACTGAAGTCTCCATCTACGGGATTATGGCCGTAGGGATGACCTTCGTTATCTTAACGGCGGGCATCGACCTCTCCGTCGGCTCCATTCTGGCGGTCTGTTCGATGGCGGCGGCTTATATTATCAAAGGTGATAACTTCACCTCGGTTGATCCTAACGCTTGGGGCGGAATGAGCTGGTTGATTGGCTTAGCTATCTGCCTGGCAATGGGTACCTTCATCGGCTTTTTACACGGCCTTGGCGTGACGCGGCTACGACTGCCGCCGTTTATTGTCACCTTGGGCGGCATGACCATTTGGCGTGGGCTGACGCTGGTGATTAATGACGGTGCGCCGATTGCTGGTTTTGATGCGGGCTATCGCTGGTGGGGACGCGGTGAACTACTGGGGATTTCTATTCCCATCTGGATCTTTGCGCTGGTCGCGGTTGTCGGCTATATCGCTTTGCACAAAACCCGTTGGGGGCGCTTTG
The DNA here is from genome assembly GCF_049319665.1 of Rouxiella sp. Mn2063. Lineage (NCBI taxonomy): Bacteria > Pseudomonadati > Pseudomonadota > Gammaproteobacteria > Enterobacterales > Yersiniaceae > Rouxiella > Rouxiella sp. Mn2063. Next base: position 215,322 of record NZ_JBMOUD010000001.1, read on the forward strand.
TATTCGCCATCGGCGGCAACCCGGAAGCCGCACGTTTGGCTGGGGTTGATGTGCGGCGGGTGTTGGTGAGCGTGTATGTCGTGATTGGCTGTCTGGCTGGACTGGCCGGGTTTATCCTCAGTGCAAGACTGGGCAGTGCCGAAGCGGTAGCCGGACTGTCGTTTGAGCTGCGGGTGATTGCCTCGGTGGTCATCGGCGGAACCTCATTGATGGGCGGATATGGGCGCATTACTGGCACCGTGATTGGCTCGGTCATTATGGGGGTGTTAATCAATGGTCTGGTGCTGATGAATATCTCAGCCTATTACCAGCAGATTATTACCGGCCTGATTATTGTGCTGGCCGTTGCCTTTGATACCTATGCTAAAAATCGTCGCGGTGCCTTGTAGCTGCTGAATAGTTAAAGGAGAAGAACAGTTATGGTTAATCATCAGGCAAACAATCAGCAGGTACGCATCGGTTTAATTGGCAGTGGCTATATCGGCAAGGCGCACGCTATTGCCTATGCGCAGGCACCGGCGGTATTCCCGCTACAAGGACAGTTGGTAAAGATGATGCTGGCCGATGTCTCCGCGCCTTTGGCGGCAGAACGGGCGCAGGCGCTGGGCTTTCTCCACTCAACTGGTGACTGGCGCGAGCTGGTCAGCCACCCGGAGATTGATGTCGTCGATATTTGCTCGCCGAACTTTTTGCATAAAGAGATGGCGTTGGAGGCGATCCGTCATGGCAAACATATCTACGCTGAAAAACCCTTAGCACTTAACGCCCACGATGCCCGTGAAATGTACGAGGCAGCCCGTCGCGCCGGGGTTAAAACGCTGGTAGGGTTTAACTACATCAAAAATCCCACTACGCAGCTGGCAAAAGAGATCATCGCCAACGGGGAAATTGGTGAAGTCACGCATTTCTACGGCACACATAACGAAGATTATATGGCGGACCCGCAATCACCCATTCACTGGCATTGCTTCAAAGCCACGGCGGGCTTAGGCGCGCTGGGGGATTTGGCTGCGCATATTGTCAATATGGCGCACTATTTGGTTGGCGATATCGCAAGTGTGTGTGGTGATTTACAAACCGTGGTGGCCCAGCGTCCGGAAAAAGCCGGTTCACCGCATCTGGTGGCGGTAGAAAACGAAGATCAGGCGCATGCGATGCTGCGTTTCTCGCAAGGGGCGCGTGGCGTCATTGAAACTTCACGCGTTGCCTGTGGGCGCAAAATGGGGCTGAGCTATGTCGTTACCGGCACGAAAGGCGCACTGAGCTTTACCCAAGAACGCATGGCAGAACTTAAACTTTATCGTCAGGATGATCCGGCCAACCGCCAGGGATTTCGCACCTTATTAACGGGACCATTGCACCCTGATTACGCCGCGTTTTGCAACGGTGCCGGTCACGGCATCGGTTTCAACGATATGAAAACGGTTGAAGTGCGCGATTTGGTCAATGGCGTTGCTGCCAACGCGCCAATGTGGCCCGATTTTGAAGAGGGCTGGCGCGTCTCGAGAGTGCTGGATGCCATCGCACTATCACACGATATGGCGCGTTGGGTGGCGGTGGAAGAGATTATCTAATTAGCTTTGCATGACCCCGTCAGCGATCGGCGGGGTCAATGGATGGAAAATACCTTAGCCAGACTTACAATTGCACCGCGTATTTTTCTACCGGGGTGATTTTTTTAATCAGCTTATTATCAAACAAGAATTGCTCATAAGCCTGATAACGTTTGCTGTCGAGCTTGGCTGGATCGCTGGCAAACAGAGGGATAGATTTCATCCACGCCTGTTTATTCAGCTCGGTGTTCAGCTCAGGATGTGTGCTGGCGAAGGCCTGCCAGGTTTCTTGTGGGTGAGCACGCAGGTAATCCGTACCTTTTTGCAATGCGACGAGGAATTTCTTGATCTTCGGTGCCGCGACTTCATCACGGTTAGCAACGATAATCAGCTCGTCGTAAGCCGGAACGCCATAATCCTCCACGTTAAAGACTTGCGGATCTTTGCCAGCTAGTTTTAACTCCAAGGCTTCGATATTGCGATAACCACCGATGATGGCATCAACTTGACCGGCCATCAGCGCGCTGGTTAGCTGGAAATTGACGTTAATCAGTTTCACGTCACTCAGGCTGGCTCCATCGTGTTGCAGCATGGTGCCGAGCGTGGCTTCCTCAACGCCACCGACCGACGAACCGATTTTTTTACCTTTCAGTTTGCCCGGCGATGTAATGCTTTTATCCAGCGTGATAATGGTATCCAGCGGCGTATTGACCAATGTCCCAACCCGAACTAACGGCAAACCCTGATCGGCAAAGAAATGCAGCTGCGGCTGATAGGTAATCGCCAGATCTGCCTGTTTAGCGGCCACCATACGCGGCGGCAGCGACGGGTCAGAAGGTGGCACAATTTTGACATCCAGCCCTTCGGCTTTGAACGCGCCGATTTGCTCAGCGACGATAATCGGCGCGTGATCGGGATTCAGATACCAATCGAGCATTAGCGTCAGTTTTTCTGCGGCATTGGCTTGTGTGGCTACTGCAATGCCGAGAATCAGTCCGTAGAGCGTTTTTTTAATCATTTTTATACCCTTGCTATTAATAGATTTCATTTTATTGATCCGTTATGCATGACTTTCTGGTGCCCAACTAATCAGGCGTAGCAGCAGCGCATCTACCGCCAGCCATAGCAACACGGTCATCAGTACCAAAATAAATAGCGCGGCAAAGCAGACATCGCTCTGCATCCGGGCGTTGGCGTTGATCATCACATAACCTAATCCTGCTGCCGACCCGACCCATTCTCCGATGATGGCCCCAATGGGCGCGACGGCAGCGGCCATGCGCAGTCCTGAACCAAAAGCCGGTAACGCGGCCATGAGACGCACGTGCCGCAGTTGTGCCCAGGGGGAGGCACGCATGGTGCGGGCTAAATCGAGGTAATCGTTATTGACTCGGCGCAGCCCATCAAAGAATGCAGAGGCGACCGGGAAGAAGATCACCAGTACCGCCATCGCCACTTTGGCGCTCATCCCAAACCCGAACCACAGCACCAGCAGCGGTGCCATGGCAAACACCGGTATTGCCTGACTGGTGAGGACCAGCGGCATTAGCCAGCGTTGAATGCGCGGAGAGAAGATCATGCACAATGCCAGTACCACGCCAAGTAGCACGCCAATCACCAATCCACTGGCGATTTCCGAGGCGGTGATCAGCGTGTTATAAGCCAGATAGTCCCGGTTATCCCACAGCGCTTGTGCCACTGCGGCAGGTGAGGGCATCAGGAATGCGGGAATATTGCTTAAAGAGAGCAATCCCCATAACACAATCAGCCCGATAAATACCGTTAACCCCCGACGCGCGCGTGATGCTCGTCCTTCTGCTTGCAAGCTCTTTGTTTGCCATGTCATTGTGCGGCCCTCACTAACTGTTGCAGCAACGCCGCCTGACTTTTTAGCAACTCGGGAGAGTCCGCTGCGCGCGGGGGCTGACCAACTAGCTGATGCGAATCATCAATCCCGGCAGGATAGGGTGACAACACCAGCAGACGGTGGCCCAGCCGACAGGCTTCCATAGGGTCGTGGGTGATCAGCAACACCGTATGCTGTGCCAGTAGCTCGCAGGCCAGCGTTTGGATCATGGCGCGAGTAATGGCGTCCAGCGCTGAGAAAGGCTCATCCATCAGCACAATTGGTTGGCGCTCATACAAGGTACGAGCGATGGCGGCGCGCTGACGCATACCGCCAGAAAGCGCGGCGGGCAAGGTATTGCCATAACCGCTCAGCCCGACGCGTTCCAGCAGATGCTCGGCCCATTGTTGGTCAGCCTTTTCGCCACGTAACCGCGCGCCGAGAGTAATATTCTCGCTGACGGTCAGCCACGGGTAGAGCAAGTCTTTTTGCCCCATATAGGCGATGCGTTGGCTAATCGGCTGGCCATCGCTACCGATGACACTGCCTGAGGTCGGCTGGACTAATCCGGCAATAATCTTCAGCAGACTGGTTTTCCCCGCGCCGCTGGCACCGAGCAGCGCGACAAAATGGCCGCTCTCGATATCAAAATTTAACCGCTCGAAAATCACTTTCTGACCAAAGCGCAGCGTTAAATCCCTGACCTTAATGCCGGGCGGTACTGTGCCGCTATTTACGTGATAAGTACTCATTACGCAGGCAGCACCGCGGCGCTATCGATGGCATTGAGTCCCATTTGCCAGAAGGCTGATTCCAGGCGGGTGGCGGTGGTGAAAATCTCGGACAACTCGGCCATACGCTTTTCGGCACCGCGTTGATTGCCAATGTGCTCCAACAGATCGATAGAAGCTTGTACCCCGGCAAAATACCCCTCATCGGCATAATTGCGGATCCAGGATGCATACGGATTGCCTTCCATCACCGTTAATGGCGAGTTCAGTAAGTTCAGGCCGATTTCGGCATAACCCGCCACGCAAGGCATCAGCGCAACCAGCAAATCCAGCGCATCGCCAGAGTGACCGATATCGAGCACATAGCGGGTGTAGTTCATGGTTTCTGCGGCTTCGGGCTGTAGGGCGATTTCCGGCTCGGTGATGCCCCAACTGGCGCAATAGGCTACGTGCAAAGGCAATTCGGATACGATGGCGTTGAGCGAAGCGCTGGCAGCACGCATTTCAGGCAGGGTACGTAACTTGCTGGCTAACAGCGCGTAAGCACGAGCAAAATGCACCAAGAACAGATAGTCCTGCGTCAGATAACGGCGAAACGCCGCTTGCGGCAGCGTACCTGCACCGAGCTGTTGCACAAAAGAGTGCTCAACATAGTCCAGCCAATCGCTGCCAGCCTGTTGGCGCAATTGACCATAAAGACCGGTATCGAACATTTTTTTAGAAATAGGCGATGTAAACATGGGACCTCCAAAAGTAAGTGGAGATCCGGGCGTGCAGAGGCAGAGGTAGAACAAACCATAGCCGAAAAGCTGTGGCTGACCCGTCCCTTCGCTGGCATGACCCAGATCAGGTTCAAAGGGTTCGGCTACACAACACCATCTCAGCCCGTCACAGGACACCCCTCGGAGGAGCTTGTTATACGGTATTTATTTTTTGATTACAACGCTCAAGTCGTGCAAAGAACATGAAGAAGACGGTAGCTTTGCGACAAAATTTTCTGAGCCGTGCTGTCTTTTACGATTTTTGTGGAACAGGCGGGGGCTTTTTTGTCAATGTAGACCGATTAATACAAATTTAAGGTTACCCCTATGAAAAAGATCGGCTTTCTCTCTTTTGGCCACTGGACCCCTTCGATGCAATCGCAAACGCGTTCAGCCTCTGATGTCCTGCTGCAATCTATCGACCTGGCCGTGGCGGCCGAAGAGTTAGGTGCCGATGGTGCTTACTTCCGTGTCCATCACTTTGCGCGTCAGCTCGGCTCACCTTTCCCGCTGTTGTCAGCTATCGGCGCGAAAACTAAACGTATCGAGATAGGGACCGGCGTCATCGATATGCGCTATGAGAACCCGATGTACATGGCCGAAGATGCCGGTGCTGCTGATTTGATTTCTGGCGGACGTTTGCAGTTGGGTATCAGCCGTGGTTCTCCTGAGCAGGTAATCGATGGCTGGAAATACTTCGGTTATCAGCCAAAAGACGGTGAGACGGAATCTGATATGGGCCGCCGTCACGCGGTAGAGTTTCTTGACGTGCTGCGCGGTGAAGGATTTGCCGAACCAAACCCAGAGCCGATGTTCGCTAACCCACCGGGCTTGTTGCGTATCGAACCACATTCCGCAGGCCTGCGCGATCGCATCTGGTGGGGAGCCGGTTCAACCGCCACCTCCGTTTGGGCGGCTAAGCTGGGTATGCATTTGCAAAGCTCAACCTTAAAACGCGACGAAACCGGCGAGCCTTTCCATGTTCAACAAGCGCAGCAGATCCGCGCTTACCGTGCCGCCTGGAAAGCGGCTGGCCATGCGCACGAACCGCGCGTATCGGTTAGCCGCAGTATCTTTGCGCTGATGAACCAGCAAGATCGCGCCTACTTTGGCGGCAGCGGTAATCAGGGTGACCAAATTGGCTATCTCGATCAGGGCCGCGCTATCTTCGGTCGCAGCTACGCCGCCGAACCAGATGTGTTGATCAAACAGCTGGCACAAGACGAAGCCATCGCCGAAGCCGACACGTTGCTATTAACCGTCCCTAACCAATTGGGCGTGGATTACAACGCCCATGTGATTGAGTCTATTCTCAAGCATGTCGCGCCGGGATTGGGGTGGAGATAAGCAGCGTTGCTGTGGTGTATAGAATATACATATCAGTTCGGCCGTTTATTAAGAAGATGTAATATACCAGCGTAACTGAACGTACCCGGCAAGTGGTTTAAGGCGAACCCCTTGTCCGGCTCATCCTGAATCGGCCGAATATGGCCGATTTCTCTTGCCCGCTAATATGCGCTATTGAAGGTCAAAAGCGTGAACAGATTGCGCCAGGGTAAATATAAATAGACTGAAAAAATTCACTTCATTCTTTATAATAATGTTCTTATTTGATTTTTATAAAATTATTATCTTTGTTTTTCAGATGTAAAATATCTTCCATGTAAAGCCCACTAATGCTAACTCCCTGCTTCTTGATTAATTTTATTTTATAAATTCATAATTAATGAATGGCATGTTGGCACATTCTCAATTTTCAACTACTTTTATTTATTGTTTCGTCGAGTGCGAAACAGCAGGGGGGATTGATAGTAAAACTGCAGTCAGCAGGAATGGTACGCAGATTATCATTGGATTAATAGATAAGAGTTGAATATTATGAATAACTTAAAAAAATATTGTCTTGCTTTTGTTGTTGGTGGTTTGTGTGTTTTAAATACGGCTTGCGACGATAAAAAAGTAAGCAATAACAAGGTCGTGCAGCAGGATGATCCAGAGCAGCAGGAGATTATCAAGTACAATAAATATGTTAATGCCTCTAATTCGTACACTATAAATGTGGCGGATGAACTGGATAAGTATATTGATAATATACAAACTTATAAAAAAGATGGGGATTTCCAATATTATAGTTCTATCAGCGGTTCGTCATTGAAATCTTTAGCAGAGCGGTTAGATAAAGCTTATTCCTTGCCACCTAAAATGGATGATTTAGACACTCCGGCTAAAAAACTTTCTAATGCTATAAATGCTGCTCTGCCTCTGTTAACAGAATTGAATGATTATCAGACAGCTAAAACGGCATTAGTGGATAAGGGGAAAAAAGTACGTGATACTGAGAAAGAATACGTATCTTTGATGAAGAATGTTGCTGAATCTCAAGAGCAATTCAGTGATGCAATGGAAAAACAAGATGAAGCCAATATGCGTAGTCTGTTTGATAAAGCGCCAAAAAACTCGCCCGAATATTATCGTGGAGGGATAGCGCTTTATGCAAAACAAGCTATCCGTGAAGCTAACACCGTTTTTGATTTATACCGTGAAGGAAAACCATCAAAAGAGATAAACAATAATTTTACGCAGTCGCTGAATAAACTGGCTGAAATGGCCACTGGATGTCAGCCGTCGAAAGACACAGTGAATAATTTTGTTGGTTCAGGAAGAGGTTTATTGAACAAGGCCGAAAATGGTTATTTATCTCCCAACTCCGTCTCTGGGAGTAGCCCTCTAATGGCCCAGAATCTAAGAAACTCGGTAAATAATGATTACATGCAGGTTATTAATCGTATCAATATGTATGGTTGTACCTTCAAGTAATTTTGACATGATGTCTATGCCTTTAATTAAATCTCTGACGTGACGGCCTACTTTGCCAGAAAAGAGGGGGAAGGCGACCTGAGCCTCGAGTACTGGCGTAAAGAACATCAAGCCTTTTTTACCCGTGAAGGCACATTTTCTGAGGATATGGAGTTGGTCGCCGAGGAATTCCAACTGATAGATATTGTTTGACCTGTGCGGGCTGTTTAACTAATGCAGCCACAGCAATATTAAGAAAGCGCCCGCATTGCGGGCGTTAACAGATTAATGGCTGAATGCCCCCGCCAGCGAGCGTATATCATTGCCGGTCGGCGTCTGGTGGATACGTAATCCGAACTCATCGACCACGGCAAAGATATGGTCGAAGATATCGGCCTGGATACTTTCGTACTCCAACCAAACAACCGTATTGGTAAAGGCATAAATCTCAATCGGCAGCCCTTCGTTTTCTGGTGCCAGCTGGCGAACCATCAGCGTCATATCTTTGCGGATACGCGGATGATTGCTCAGGTACTCATTCATGTAGGCGCGAAACGTCCCGATATTGGTCATTTTGCGCTGGTTAAGCACCGAATCATCGGCGTGCTGCTGGTTATAGCTGGCAATCTCTTTACTGCGCTCGGCCATATAGGGTTGCAGCAGCTTCGCCTTCAGCAGCTTGTCCTGCTCCTCCTGCGAGAGAAAACGAATGCTGGTGGTATCGATATTGATACTGCGCTTAATCCTGCGTCCGCCAGAGGCAGACATGCCGCTCCAGTTCTTAAACGCGTCGGAAACCAGCGCATAAGTTGGAATAGTGGTGATGGTGTTATCCCAGTTGCGCACTTTTACGGTGGTCAGACCGATATCGATGACCGCGCCGTCGGCAGCGTATTTCGGCATTTCTAGCCAATCGCCCAGCTTGAGCATGCTGTTAGCGGAAAGCTGAATACCGGCTACCAGGCCGAGAATCGGGTCTTTAAACACCAGCATCAGCACCGCGGCCATCGCACCCAGCCCGCTGATGAGGATCGCCGGTGATTTGCCGATGAGCAGCGACACCATCAGAATGCCGACAATGATCGCGCCGATCAGTTTGATGCCCTGAAAAATCCCTTTCAGCGGGAGCTGAGAAGCGAAAGAGAATTTGCCGGACAGCCCAAAAATCACATCAAGCAGCGAGAAGAAGGACATCAGCGCGTAAAGCATGACCCACAGCTGCGCGCAGGTGGTGAGGATCGTCGCCGCATCGCTGCCTTTTTCTAGCCATAGCACCGCCTGAATATTGACGATGATGCCTTGCAACATAAACGCCAACCGCTGGAACAATTTATTCTGGGTAATGATTTGCAGCACCAATCGAGAACTGGCCTGCGCACGTTTCTCAAAGGCACGAAGCACAATTCGGTGCAGGATAAAGTGGATCACGAGTGCGGTGAGAAGGATGATGCCGAAAATGACGATCAGTGACGTCGTGTGGTTGGGCTGAATACCATATTGCTGTAGTGTGGAAATCAATTCCTGCATAGTGCCTCCTTAAAAATAAGGGGGCATCATGCCTTGCGAGGGAGGGCGCTGCAACCTTGAGGTTGTTTAGAATTGCCTACAATAATTTAGAAAAACGAAGACAACGCGATATTTTGGTTATACTGTTGCGATGTATTTTCTCCTGATTGTAGTTACGTTATCCAGTTTGGATGATGAGTATTCACCTAGCGTTATTGAGAAATAATATGTTTAACTTTATTAATACTTTTAAAAGATTGATAGGTGCTCAGCAACCTGATTCCTCACAAAATGAAGATTCCAAAGAGCAATTAATTGGGTGGGCCACAGGATGTATGTTAGAGGGACTGCCAGAGGAGTTTTATAAGGCTAGGCTATTATGCATCAGATACCCAAATCCTGAAAAACCCGATGGACATATTGTAAGTGTCAATCACGATGTGATGCTTACTCCAGATTCTGAGTATCAGCGATTTCAACCAGCCGATGACCTCTATCCGGTACAATGCGTTGAAGCAATCCTCAAAAATGAAAAATGGGATACCGCTATCATTATATTTGATAAGGACACTGCATCACTGGAATACAGTTGAACATTATCGTTCAATTTTAACCAATCTGCTAAAAATAGTACGGTTATACGATTTTTATATTTCTAGTTTTGAATGACTAATTTTAGTTTATTCATAACAATGGCTAATGCGGCATTTACATTATCATTTGTTGAGGGGTACCCTTACAAAGTGAAGTCAGTATGGATGAGTTTTATTATAAGGAATGTATCATTATGTCAGCACTTAAATTCCCTTGTTCAATATTCAAAACACAAAGATGGATGGATGACTATAGTGCAGATGATATGCACTGTGGTGACTTATCAGAGACTCAGTTAAAAGCAGAGTTTAGTCTGATTGACGTCTCTTCCAGCGTTAACCCTTACACGTTGACCAAAATTACTCCATTTACCCAGCCACAATCAATGTTTTATGGCTCGCGCCAAGAAGGTGAAAAAATTACACGAGAGAAATGTGCCAAAATTCTTTTTGATGAATTTCGCTATCTTTCACAACTGTTCTCGATTTATGGGCCTTATAGTGATTTGATCACTGAGATGATCACTCATATGCAGAATAACAACGGTTCTGAATTTCGTAGTTTGAAACTAAATGCAGCATTGAAAGAGCAAATATTAAATGATAACTCTCCAGATAATAGTACTCGTTTGTTATTAGAGAAAGTCTTTAATCTAAATATAGATTGGGATAGGAAATGCTATCCGGCAGAGAAAGAAATTGATATGAATATCGCTATCCGTAAAGGAAAGCTTCCTAAGTTTGATAGATTTCAGGATGGTTTTAATGGGATGGGTATTACTGTACATGACACGTGGTCTACACATATTACATTAAAGTCTCTACAGATAGATAATGATCGTTATCACGCAACACTACATTATAAAGTCCAAGACCACTTCGGGCTAGATAATGGAGATATTTCAAATTTTAAATTTTCTCAATTTCGTTTTTTTCGTATATGGTTCGTTTTACAAAGATACAATAAATTTGGTTTTAAACCCTTCATGACGAATATGGAAGCTACTGTGGGAATTACAGGAGGGCGTAATGAAAGGAAAAAATAGTAAAATTAATTATACACTGTTAATCGCTTTTCTTAGCATATTTTTGTTCATTTTTTGGTTGCTAATGCGTTCTGCTGAAATCGTTGCAGTCCATGAGGTGGGAAACTCCAGCGATGTGTTGGTAATAAACTTTCCTTTTACCGATAAAGGTAAAATCAACTGGTGGTTAAAAAATAAAGAAAAATTAAAAATAAAATATAGTATTCCTAAGAAAGATAGTGACGGTCATTTTTCTATTGTGTTTTGGGATTTTTCTGGTGGGTATAAAGAGGAAGGTAAATATGACAGGTTATGTTTTGATGATATGAAAAATCAAAAAAACTGCATTGATAAAAACAGAGTATTTTCAGTTGAGACAGAGCGAAATAACGATATATTATTTACTCTTCATGATGGGGTCTATCGTATGAAAAAAAATGGTGAAATTGTTAACTTTAAGTATTAGTAAGGTCACTTCTCCGAACTCCTTGCAAAATAGTGTTAATCTTGGCTGCCTGACAATCAATTTTATCCAGACAGCCAACCCAATCATTCCTCCACCGTATAAAGCGACCGGCGTAACATCTCCAGCGGCTCCCATAATACAAAAGCGATCGCTTCTTTCACCCATTTATCACTGAGCATTAGTAGCGCGTAATTAAGCGCGAAGCATTGATCGCAGAGTTCCGCTGGTTCGAGTTCTACCTCATCAAACAGGCCGTCGTTGGCGGGCAATGCGTCGGGTTGATAATCCTCAGGGATGGGTAAATTCAGTGCGGCTTGCAAGGCTTTTAAATGGGTTTCCATCATCAGGCACAGCGTATGTTGCGCATGATGATTCTGCGGGCCAATCAGCGCATGCGCCAATAAACGGCAGCTGTCGCACAGCGACCAGGAATCGGGCAGGGCGTGAGTAGCGGATTTATCGTTATGCATGACTCACCCCGCGAAATGCCAGGATGATGCAAAAAATAGAGTGAGTAGTGGTGAGGGCCGTAGCCATGTGGCAGCCTCCTTCAGATAGGGTTAATGCTATCACTGGAGCTGCGAAACTGCCCAGGTGAGGTTCGCAGTACCGGCTCTGAAGGCTACCGGCCAGCCCGAAGGCTGCCCCATCTGAGCTACCATTGAAGCCTGCAAATATAAATCCATTTGCAATAGGTGTTCAAAGACAGTGGCACCTAAGCGCAGTATTAAACGCAGAGTGCCACCTTGAAGGTTACGGGGTGCGAAACCCGGCTGCGGATTTTGCCGCAGCGGCGCGACTATAGCGCATTCGATAGCGATTGACCAAATGCAGACCGTCTTTAGCTTTGGTGATGGAGTTCTCTGGGATTCCGGCGTACAGTCCCTCATTCAGATATCGAAAGACAGTCAACCAGAAATTCTGGCGTAGAACTCCAAGGAAAAGGAATAAAGTGATGCTAGAGCCAAAAGAAGGACTTCTGACATTTCGAGCAGAAGGAAACAACGATTCATCTAGTCAGTATCAAAAATGATAAAAAACACACCTAAGTTAATGCAATATGAAGGAAGCAGAGGGAGAATTAAGTACATTAAGGATAATATGAGATGAGAGTTTTTATAATATTATTAGTGACCGCATTCCCTTTATTGGTACATGCCAGTATTGAGAAATCAGACTCTATCGCTGATGATGGTAGTAACGTTTTTTATCAAAATAAAAATGTTAAGGATTGCTTAAAAACAAGCAGTATTCTTTCAGTTGTACAAAGTTGCATGTTACAAACTGCTGAAGAGACTAAAAATGATTATGAGAAAGAATACTCTGCATTTTTAAAAAAAATAAAAAACACCCCAAAAGATGATTTTTATCTTTTGAATTATAATGATTTCTTATCCTCAATCACTACTGAAAAAATGCAGTGGGATAATTATATTAAAGCAAAGTGTTTAGCCAGAGCCTATCTTTCTACTAAAGGAAGCTACGACTTTTACATCGTAAAAGGAGCATGTTTGACATATGAATATAGCGAAAGAGCTAGTTATTATATTCACTACCAAAAATTAAAAGATTTAGCGTCAGAATAAAATAGCACTTTTGTTATTTTAGGCCCTGTAAATAATTCTATGTAAACTGCTACCGTATTAAAAGTGATCACTCAAGTGGTCACCGAATTCGATAATAAAGTGATCCTACCCTCGTAGTGTGGACTCGGCCCTAAGCGAGGTTCTGGTTTTAGAGGGGGCGTAAAGAAGCGAGGGTTTTGCTTAGCCTTTCAGTTTATGCCTGTAACCAGTTAACCAAAAAACAAAAAGCCCGCTTAAGTTTCCTTAAGCGGGCTTCTCTAATTTGGCTCCTCTGACTGGACTCGAACCAGTGACATACGGATTAACAGTCCGCCGTTCTACCGACTGAACTACAGAGGAATCGTTTGAACGAGGCGAATAATAGCGATAGGGGACGGGCATGTCAAAGGGTTAAATTAAAAAAATGACTGTTTGATGACAGATTAGTCAACTTGTTGACTATTAAAGCAAATGTGGTCGTTTTGTCTCCAATTAATACGCATTAATGGATTATGTTAGCTAGCTGAGTTGCCCCAGCTAGCGATAAGCACAGATTAAATATCGGCGGTGTCACGTAAATATTGTCGGGCTTTGAGGGCATATTCGAGAGGATTGGCAATCGCCGGGTCTTGTTCTGCTTCAACTACCATCCAACCTTGGTAGCCGCTGCTGTCGAGCAGCTCGAATACCGGTTTAAAATCTATTACGCCATCGCCGGGTACGGTGAACATACCCAGGCGAACGCCGTCGAGGAAAGAGAGTTTCTCTTCTTTCACTCGCTGTAGTTTGCTGTCACGACAATCTTTTAAATGAACATGCTTGATGCGGGCGATGTGTTTTTCCAGTACTGCCATCACTGACTGCTGGCTGCGTTCCGAGCAGTAGATATGGCCGGTATCAAACAGCAAGAACACATTGTCATTGGTGGCTGACATAAAGCGGTCGATCTCGGCCGGGGTTTGGATGCCGGTGCCCATATGGTGATGTAAGGCGACAGAGATCCCTCGTGTAGCGGCAATCTCTGCCAGTTGGTTATAGCCTTCTGTGACGCGAGTCCATTCAATATCGCTAAACTCCGGCTTTTCGTCATATACCGCTTTGGTCGTCCCCTGAATGCTCATGCTCTGTTCTGAACAGCCAATCACTTTTGCGCCCAGGCTATATAAAAAATCCACCTGCTGGGTAAATTCATCCAACGTTTTTTGATGGTGACCTTTGGCAAAAAAAGTGCTGTGCCAGGCGTTACAGATTTGCAAACCGCGTAAATCCAGTGCTTTTTTTAACTGCGCAATATCACGAGGATATTTGTTGCCGACCTCACAACCGACAAAGCCCGCTAGAGCCATTTCACTGATACATTGCTGAAAGCTGTTCTCGCTGCCTAATTCCGGCATATCGTCGTTAGTCCAGCCGATAGGGGCGATGGCAAGTTTGATATGGTCTCTGTTCATGCGTTTTCCTTAAAGTCGTCTCTCAACTCAAAAGACAGGGTGAGTGTTGCTTGCAAATAATGGTTGGCACTTGAACGTGTTAGGGTAGTGAAGCCAATAGAATAGCCTTAACTTATGCAGGGCTTTTGACTATTGATAGTACTGATGAAATTAATGTAATGAATGGAATTAAAATTTCAAAATAAAACAATATGGAATTTTATTGATGTGTGATCTACCGCATCTTTACTCTGTAAAGCATGCTGTAACGGAGAGAATAGGGCGAAGAGAGAGATAATGCGTTGCCGCCAGACAGCGCTTGTTGACGGCAACCCTTAATAATAATCAGACTTTTTGTATGCTGCCAAAGACCAGACGGCCTTGGTGGAAGGTGGCTTTTACGGGGGAGATACGCGCAACGGCTTCAGCGGAGCAGCTGGCGTCAACCAGGATCATCTCTGCATTATCGTTTACCGCCGGCCACTGGCGTTTACCGCTGTCATCGAGTGGCAGCACATTGCCCGTCGCGATAGCTAAAGAGCGGGTCAGGCCGAACTCGTCAGAATTACCGTAAAGCTGCGCATAGAGGTTGGCCTTTTCCAGCATGCTGCCGGTGCCGAATGGCGACCAATGGTCAATCACGCTGTCGGTACCGGTCATGACAACGACGCCTTTCTCACTTAATTGCGGCAGTGGCATCGCCAATTTACCAATCGGTACGGTAGACGCCACGCTAAATTGTTGGCGTGCCAGACCGTCGATAACCGCATCGAGCTCGGCATCGTGCAAAGTCGAAAGCGCAAAACCGTGGCTCAGTGTCACTTTGCCTTGCAACTGCGGGTTTTGCTCGACGGTTTTTATCATATATTTCACTGCGGCGACACCTGCCGGTGACGTTTCATGTAGATGAATGTCCACGCCTTTTTGACTGTCTATTGCAATCTGGAACATGGCATCGAGCGATTTTTCCATCGCGCCATCAACGTTGGTCGGGTCTAGTCCCCCAACGTATTGCACACCCATTTGCATCGCTTCGCGCATCAGGCCGTCGACATGCGAATGCAATAAACCGTGCTGCGGAAAGGCAACAATCTCACAGCTAAAATCTGCTTTATGTTTCTCCAGCGCAATCTGCAAATGCTCCAGACTTTTCAGGCCGCTAACCGGGTCGATATTACAGTGGCTACGAGCAACGGTGGTGCCTTTTGAGTGCAGCAGGCCAATAATGGCTTCGGCATGCTCAACTGAGGTGGGCAGCAACTTAGGAATAAGCACTTGCTCACGGGCGATCATATCCATAATCGTTTTGCCTTTACGCGGCCTAGGGGCCTGCCATGGGCCGCCGTAAAAGGTTTTATCGAGATGAATGTGCATATCACGCGTGGCGGGGAGCAGTAATAATCCTCTGGCGTCAAAGGTGGGCAGCGTATTGTCGGCGGCGGTATTCGCGGGCTGGATAGCGACAATTTTGCCGTTATTAATCTCAAGCTGATACAGACTGGTTTTTGTCGCAATAACGGTCTCGCCTTCGCGTTCAAACCCGTCTTCCAGGCGGACATTACGTAGCAGGTAATGTGGCGCGTTAATGGATTTTATACTGTTGAGATCGGCACATTGCGTTGGCGGATTGTTGGCACGGATACTGATAGAGGCGGCCGATGCCATTGCCGAGGCCATCAGCGCACTGCCTGCCGTGAGTTTCGCGGTGTTAGAGAGAAAATTTCTGCGGCTTTGTTGGTGAATATTCTGCACGTCGATGTCCTTAATCCAGAAGATAAAAGCTTACATTGTCGATTCACCATAAAATAAGCGTGGCTGACTGGCTGCGATATTTACAACTGGCTGGCAGTGGTAAAATCAATAGCTAATTAAGGTGGCAAAATTGGCGTAGTTTCTCTGCCAGCGCTAGCTGAGCAGCTGTCGCATTGGGTCGGTAAAACAACGCTAATTCGATATTATCAATGCTTGGTAAGCCAGATTCACGACCCAATATACGGTGCTCGGGAAGCCGACAGCTCGCGGGCAGTAATGTGATGCCAAGACCAGCTGCGCTTGCGGCAACCAGTGCAGCAAGGCTGGCGCTGCTATAGCTAATACACCAGCTGCGGCCCATTGCATCCAGACTCTGGCATATTGTCTCGCGATATAGGCCGTTGAGTGGAAATAACACCAGCGGTAGCGGATCGCGTTCAAAGACCGGGAAATCGGCGCTATCCAGCCATAGCATCGGCTCGGGGCGAGCGGCATTAGGCTTATTGCCTTTGATCTGTTTAATCAGAATGATATCCAATTCCTCTCGCTGCCAGGCGCTACTTAATTCATGGCTTAAGCCGCTCGTGACATCCAAACGCAGCTGTGGATGCATACGACTAAATTCTGCCAACAGCCCGGTGGTTGCCGCGGCAAAATCCTCAGGAACCCCTAAGCGCACAATGCCATCCTGCCATTGACTAGAAAGGGCATCATGTGCCTCGCCGTTCAGGGCAATAATACGTCGGGCATAATGCAGCAGACGTTCGCCTTCTTCAGTAAGTTGAACCTGGTGGGAAGTGCGTTCAAGTAAGGCTTTGCCTAGCATCTCTTCAAGTTTACGTACTTGTTGGCTGACTGTGGATTGAGAGAGAAAAACCCGTTCACCGGCACGTGTAAAACTGCCGGTTTCACAGACGGCAACAAAACTTAGTAATTGTTGTGGGCTAAACATCGGATAGCGATTCATTTTTTCAATACTTATCGTGCTTGCATTGGATTTACCAATACTATCAATTTTGCTGTTAATGGCAAAAGCGCGCATTGGATTACGCTGAGCACAATATTTGAACCATATCTCAAAATGAAATTTTTATTCCCATTTGTGATTTTTTGAAAATAAAAATACTTATACTGACCTTATCCCGCATCTCGC
Organism: Rouxiella sp. Mn2063; assembly: GCF_049319665.1. Taxonomy (NCBI): domain Bacteria; kingdom Pseudomonadati; phylum Pseudomonadota; class Gammaproteobacteria; order Enterobacterales; family Yersiniaceae; genus Rouxiella; species Rouxiella sp. Mn2063. The sequence goes on from NZ_JBMOUD010000001.1 coordinate 232,499, forward strand.
TGGTCGCAGCGGGTGTGTATCGCTCTTCTCTCGGCTCAGATAAGGAAAACGCAATGGCATTGAATCTTGGCGTTATTGGCACCGGCGCAATTGGCCGTGAGCATATCCGTCGTTGTAGCAAGGTGTTGGTTGGTGCAAAAGTGGTAGCCGTTAATGATATCAACCACCAGAGTGCCGTTGATGTCATCACCAGCCTGCAGCTTGATGCGCAGGTGTATGACGATGCGCATGAATTAGTGAAAGCTAGCAATGTTGATGCGATTTTAGTCACCAGCTGGGGGCCGAGCCATGAAGAGTTTGTGTTAGCCGCGATTGCTGCCGGTAAACCGGTGTTTTGTGAGAAGCCATTGGCGGTCACCGCTGCAGGCTGTAAGCGCATTGTTGATGCCGAAATCAAACACGGCAAGCGCTTGGTACAAGTAGGATTTATGCGGCCTTTTGATCGCGGTTATCGCGCCTTAAAAGAGGTGATCGACAGCGGTGAAATCGGCGAACCCTTAATGTTGCACTGCGCCCACCGCAATGCCAGCGTTGCCGATACTTACAGCACCGACATGGCAATCGTTGACACGCTGATTCATGAAATCAACGTATTAAGCTGGCTACTTGATGATGACTATCGCACTGTGCAAGTGGTTTTCCCGCGCAAAACCAGTAAAGCGCTGGCACATCTGCGAGACCCGCAAGTGGTGCTATTTGAAACCCACAAAGGCACCCGTATTGACGTAGAAGTGTTTGTGAACTGCCAATACGGCTATGACATTCAGTGCGAAGTGGTCGGCGAAACCGGCATCGCCCGTTTGCCAGAGCCATCTTCAGTGCAAACCCGCAGCCAGGCTCGTCTGTCCACCAGTATTTTAACCGACTGGAAAGACCGTTTTATCGAAGCCTATGACATCGAATTACAGGCCTTTATTCACGATCTAGCGGCAGGCGAATTAACCGGCCCATCGGCGTGGGATGGCTATACCGCGGCGGTCACCTCTGATGCCTGTATTCTGGCGCAAAAAAGCGGGCAAATCGTGCCGATAGAGCTGCCGCAACGTCCGGCATTTTATGCACGGTGATGAATGACCAAGTCATTAGGATTTTTATGACTGAGGGATGCAGCATTGGTGCCGGTTCGGCCGCTTATCAGTTAAGTGGAATATATCAGCTTCACCGAACGCGCCCGGCAAGGGTTTTCAGGCAAAACCCTTGCACTGTATGTTCATAAGGACACGCCTTACGCTTAAGCTTGTCGGGTCGCGACTGCCCGCGTTCATGCCTTTGGCTTAACGGGGCGGCGGAGACGGTCGTCCCTGACCGGCTCCACCTAAATCCGCCGTCCGTGGCCAATTTCCCCTCACCAAAGTCATTCACTTGGCCGACAAGATGCGCTTGAAATTCAAAAGATTGAAGATCAACGTTGCAAGGTTATTCTTGCGCTTGTTAACTTCTTTTATGTCTTAATAGCTCATTGGATCATTGTCTGAGATTCGCCCCCGACTTTTTAATGGAGTAATACATTTTGCCGATATTTGACGCTTCTATCCCGGTACCAAAACTTAAGTCTGTACTTGAGCCGCAAACTTCTCGTCTGAGATTACGTCAATGGCGTGATGAAGATGTCGTTCCTTTTGCCGCGATGAATGCCGATCCTTTAGTGATGGAGCATTTTCCTCGAGTGTTAACCAGAGAAGAAAGTGATGGGATGGCTGAGCGTTGTCGGGCGCTGATTGCAGACCGTGGTTGGGGGATTTGGGCCGTTGAGTTGCAAGCAACCCATCAATTTATTGGCTTTGTTGGTTTGCATACACCGGGTTATGACTTGCCGTTCAACCCCTGCGTAGAAATGGGCTGGCGGCTTGCGAAAGAATTTTGGGGGCAGGGATTAGCCATTGAAGCCGCAAGAGAGTGCGCCAGAGTGGCATTTGAACAGCTTAACCTGGATGAAATCGTTGCCTTCACCACGTTAAGCAACCAACGTTCGCAAGCCGTCATGCAGAGGCTCAACATGACGCGCACCAACGAAAACTTCGCTCACCCCGCGGTAGATCCAGCCAGCCCGCTCAGTGAACATTGTCTCTATCGTTTAACCCGCTCAAAATGGCATGCTAGCCTTTAATACTTTTACCTGTATTAGTAGACCTTACTCGTTCTTTGACCTTCAATAGCGCATCTTATCGGCCAAGCGAACGAATGAGGCTAGGGGAAATCGGTCACGGACGACCGATTTAGGCTGAGCCGGGCAGGACGCCCGTCTCAGCCGACCCGTGGGGCCGAAGTAGTAAGCGCGGGCAGTCGCGCAGCGACCCGATAAGCTAAGCGAAGGCGCGGGATGCAAGGGTTTTCGCCCTAAAACCCTTGCCGGTCGCGTTCGCCAACGCCGATATATTGCAGTCTATTGGTAGGCGGCCGAACCTGCACAGGTGCTATATAGCAAGAAGATAGGTGCCTTGTTCTGCACTTATAAACGCCGCCTTAAGTAACGGCTATTTACTCTTAGTCTTTGACTTCAATAGCGCATCTTATCGGCCAAGCGAACGAATGAGGCCAGGGGAAATCGGTCACGGACGCCCGATTTAGGCTAAGCCGGGCAGGACGCCCGTCTCAGCCGACCCGACCGGCCGAAGCAGTAAGCGCGGGCAGTCGCGCAGCGACCCGATAAGCTAAGCGCAGGCGCGGGATGCAAGGGTTTTCGCCCTAAAACCCTTGCCGGTCGCGTTCGCCAACGCAGATATATTCCACTACGGTAATGAGCGACCGAACCTGCACGAATGCAACATAACATGCATTAATAATGATCCCCCGAGTGATAATTATTCACTGCTCCTCCCCAATACTGAGGCGCCAATTAACCCGCCCTGGTTAACAAACTTGCCAACCACTACCAACGGACTCGAATACCGATGCAAGGTGGCGAGCCGTACTCGCTTATCTAATTCGCTAATCAAGCCGGGGATCGAGGCTAATCCACCGCCGACGACGATTTTATCCGGGCCCAGAATATTGACCATCAGCGCCAAAGGTTCGCCAACCAACATTAGCCAGGCTTTGACGGTAATGTTGGCCTGCGCGGAGCCGTTTTCCCAATCCTCCACGATTTGATGGCTGGTGCGATGCTGCTGATGTAATTCTTGATGCAGACGCTCTAAGCCGCGTGCGCCGCCCAAGGTATCCAAACAGCCGGTTTGCCCGCAGCCGCAAGGTAAACGCGGAATTTTGTACAGGCGTTTATCGATAGTGAGCTCGGTGCGAGTAATTGCCGCATGGCCCCATTCACCGGTAACACCGCCTTGGCCGCGAATCAGGCGATTATTGATAACCAGCCCGCCGCCAACGCCGGTACCCAGTATTGCACCGATGACGATATTGCCGCCTTTCGCGTGACCGAGATGAGCCTCTGCCAGCGTGAAACAGTCGGCATCGTTGGCGACGCTGACCGGACGCTGCAATATTGCCGTCAGCTCCCGAGCAAAATCATGTCCGGCAAAGGCTGGAATATTGCTGGCCATCACTTCGCCACTTTGTGGGGAAACCAGCCCAGCAGTAGAGATAGCCAGCGGCGTTGTGGCCGGGAGGGAGGCGCCGAAATGTGCCAGTAAATCCTGCAATTTGGCGACGAAATCGCTCCAGGATTTAACCGACATATCCACTTTTGCCAACTCTTCAACGACACCCACTTGGCGCGACAGGCCAAACTTAATAAAAGAACCACCAATATCAGCACAAAAAACCGCTGTGCTATCGTTGACCATCATGAGCGCTTATCCAATAAATCACGCAGTCCATCGCCCAGCACATTAAAGCCGAGTACCGTCAGCATAATTGCCAGACCGGGGAACAGCGAAAGGTAAATATTGATACCAAGAAAATTCCGACCATCGCTCATCATTGTACCCCATTCTGGCATAGGAGGGGGGACGCCTAAACCGAGAAATGACAGGCTAGCCGCCGCCAGAATTACCGTACCGGCCGTCAGCGTGGATTGCACAATAATCGGGCCGATGGCGTTGCGTAAAATATAGTGCACCACGATGCGATACCAGGATAATCCCAGCGCCTGCGCCGCTTCGACATATTCCATACGCTTGAGACCCAAGGTCAAATTGCGGCTCAGGCGGGCGTAAACCGGAATAGCAAACAGCGAGATGGCTATTAGCAAATTAATTAATCCGCCGCCGAGAATACTGACCACTAAAATTGCCAGCACCACGCCGGGGAAGGCGAATAACATATCCATCACCCACATAATCACCAAATCCACATAGCGGCCTGCCATGCCAGACAGCACGCCGAGCGGAATGCCAATCAGCATGGCTAATCCGACGCTCAATACCACTTCAACAATGGAAATACGTGCACCGTAGATAACCCGGGCAAAAATATCTCGACCATAATCGTCAGTGCCAAACAGGTGATCGCTGCTTGGGGCCAGTAAGGTATTTAATAAATCCTGCGAATACGGATCATGCGAGGTTAACCAAGGGGCTAGCAGGCCGAGCAGCACAATGGCCGCAATAATAATGCCGCCAATGGTAATACTCGGATGTCGCCATAACCAGCGGCATAGCTGTGAAATACCAGAGCGTTTGGTCGGCGTCTGTGCGAAGGAGATGCTCATTAGTCGAACCTTATTTTAGGGTTAAGCACGGCAATTAATATCTCGCCCAGCAGGTTCATCACCACCACGCCGAACACTGCTACCAAGGCCACGCCTTGAATCACCGGATAGTCGCGATAGCGCACGGAATCCACCAGTAAGCGGCCAATGCCCGGCCAGTTAAACACCGATTCGGTGACCACCGCGCCGCCAACTAAACTGCCAAAGTTGAGCGCGACAATGGTCACGATAGGGATTAAGGCATTACGAAACGCGTGGCGGCAATAGATGTTAACGGCAGACAGGCCTTTGGCGCGCGCGGTACGGATATAATCTTCTGAGAGCACATCCAGCATGCTGGAGCGGGTCATGCGTGCCATCACCGCCATCGGCAAAACTGCCAGCGTAATGGACGGCAGAATGTAGCTTTTCCAGCTGGTTGCTCCCAGCAGCGGCAGCCAGCCTAAAGTCACCGAAAAATAGTTCATAGCCATCAGGCCGAGCCAGAAGTTGGCCACCGACGCGCCGGCAATTGCCAGCAGCATCACGCTATAGTCGAGCCAGCGGTTAGGGTAGATGGCGGCGCTCATCCCGGCAGGTACGCCAATAACAATCGCCAGCAGATAGGCCAGAACGGCCAGCGCCAGTGTATAAGGCATCCGTTCGCCGATCTCTTGCGTCACCGGCTGCTGTGATTGCAATGACTGCCCGAGGTTGCCATGCGCCACGTCTTTAACGAAATGCACATATTGGGTGATCAACGGTTGATCCAGACCTAAGCGAATACGCATATGATCTACCGCCTCTTGCGTTGCCTCGGGGCCCGCCATTAATCGGGCAGGATCGCCGGGCAGGGCGCGAATAGAAACGAAGATCATTATCGACACACCAATCAAAATGATCGGAAAGGCGAGGAGCTTTTTGGCGAGGTAGGCTTTCATGCCAGATATCCTGTATATACCCGTCATCCTTCGAGTTGCAGGGGGGTGGCTGCGCCTACCTGCAACTCGAAGGCTATTGGGTATAATAATATGAATTTGATGACAAAGTTGTCTGGTATATCGAGATAGCCGGGCATAGTACGCCTAGGGGCGCTCCGGCGGGCAAGCCGCTCCGACCCCAACGGCGTACTCTCCCTAATAACTCGCTTTGTCAGCCGTCTGAAATAGGGCGCGTAGTGACTTCTGTGCACCCTGATACATCAGCCTTTATGCGCGTCTTTGACTATCACATTGCCGCCGGGGATCATCCACACGTTAGAGATTTTGTCACCGGTAGCGAACAGGTCGTTCTGGTAATACAACAGCACTTGTGGTGCCTGCTGGTTAATTTCTTCCTGTGCTTGAACATAGAGTTTGTTGCGTGCAGTTTCATCTAGCGTCGAGGCCGCTTCATCCAATAAGTTGTCTAACTTGGCATCGCTAAAGAAGCCAAGGTTGGCACCGGTTGGGGCAAAGCTCTGCGTGGTGTACAGCGGGCGTAATTGCAAATCCGCGCCGTTAATGCCGGAAGACCAAGACGCCAATACTGCGCCGGTACCGTCCGCTTTCTTACCTGCCGGGTCGGCGAAGGCGGCTTTAGTCCACACGCCGCTTTCCATTTGGCGCACGTCAAGTTTCACTCCAATCTTGGCCCACATGCTTTGCAGCACCTGACCAATTCGTGCATCTGCGCCTTGCACCGCTATCGACATGGAGAAACCGTTCGGATAGCCCGCTTCTTTCAGCAATTCTTTGGCTTTCTCGATATTAAATGGATACGGATTGAGGGTTTTATCATAGCCAGGCGTCACCGGTGCCAGCGGTGAATTCGCCGGGGTCGCGTAGCCGGACATAATAGCGCGGACTAATCCGTCTTTATCGGTGGCAAAGTTTAATGCCTGGCGGACACGTACATCATCTAACGGTTTTAATTGTGTATTGAGCGCCACCCAAAATACTGAAGCACCCTGACTTTCATGTAATGTGAATTTAGGATTATTTTTAAGTAATTTAGCAAACTGTGGTGGGACTGGATTGATAACATCCGCTTCGCCAGCTTGTAATGCCATATTCATGACCGAAGGTTCTACGCTCCAGGTCCATTTAATATCTTCAGGTCCGCTGGATTTCCCCCAATACCCCGGATATTTCTCTTCCAGCACATACTCCCCGGTTTTATATTGCACCAGTTTATAAGGACCGGTACCCACCGCTTTACTGTCTAACGTTCCGCTTTTATCTGCCGTTGGGCTAACCATTAAACAGGGGCCGCTGGTTAATAGTTTTAAGAAGGCTGGATAAGGTTTTTTAAGTTTGAACTGCACGGTGCTGTCATCGATTTTGCTAACGCTATCGATAAACGTACGCAGGCGTCCGCTGGCGGCTAATCCACGTTTTACATCAAGGTGACGGGCAAAGTTAGCGACAACGGCGTCGGCATTAAACGGTGTGCCGTCGTGGAAAGTCACGCCGCTGCGCAGCTTGAAGGTCCATACCAAACCGCTGGCATCGCTGCTCCAGGAGGTTGCCAGCGCCGGTTCTAGCTGCAAATTTTCACCAATCTTAATCAATCCTTCATACATCGGGTCCAGCACGGTGCCGGTAAAGGTCGCGGTCTGATTACCTGGGTCCATGCTGCGCGGTGCTTCGTTTTGCATCACCGTCAGAGTGGCGGCATAAAGCGGGGTGCTGAGCACCGCCAGTAATGCCGCACTGAGAAGCGTTAAACGCCGGGTTGCCCCGGTTTTGTTGAAACCGTTCATATTAAATCCTCTGCCGGTGAATTAATTCATACCCGTCATACTTCAAGTTGCAGGGTTGTTGGCTGCTCTCGTTCACCCCAGTCACTTAGTTATCTAAGCTCCTGGGGACTCTCTCGATTGCCGCCTACCTGCATCTCGAAGTCTATTGGGTTTATATGAAAAACTTATTGTTAGTTTTTAGGTCAATCAGGGAAATAATGTTAATAAGACAAATTTTATCTATATAGATATCGTGAGTCTTGTCACAGCTCTCTTATTACAAGCGTCTTTTAAGTCTTCCTCTGATGAATCCTTGCGCTTACTACATTGATTTTTATTTTTCACTTTGTCTATAAGTGCTCGCCACTTATTTCATACAAAATACTTATAGTGTGATGTTTGGTTAATTTTTTAAATTAAATGGGCTTGATGAGGAATGTTTTAGGGATTACTGTCTTTAAGCCTTAGAGCCTATCCCATTAGGGCTATTTAATTTGTCCTGTTGAACCTGGGCAGTGCTCGAAATCCTCACGTACTGCGTGTACGTTCCGGTTTCTGTGCGCTGTCCGTGTCCAACATGCCAGCAACAATAACGCCTACTGGGATAGGCCTTTACCCTTTATCTAACGTTCGGAATATTCATGCTCAACGCAATACAGCAGCAGATTTTAGGTGCGATTAATGCCGCCGATGGACTGAGCCGAACCGAATTGGCGCAGCGCTGTGGCCTGAGCAAAGCGGCGATGAGCGGCATTGTGCGTGAGATGCTTGAGGCCGGTTATGTTCAAGAGTCCGCTATTGTCGCCGGACAAGGGCAGGGGCGACCCTCGGTACTGCTGCGCATACGAGCCGAAGGGGCGTATTTTATTGGCGTTTCGCTGCTGCAAGACCCGGCGCAGCTGGTATTAATTAACCTCAATGGCGACATCTTATCCCGCGCGTCGTTCCCGCTAAGCCGCGAACCACAGCAGTTGGCGCAATCTATCGCGGAGACCTTGCCGTTGTTGCTTACCTCCCATCCGCAGATTGCCAGCCAGTTGATAGGTATGGGCGTCACCTTGTCCGGTTTTATTGATGAACATCAGGCTGTTTGCGTGCAATCCGCCTTGCTCGGCTGGCGAGATGTGCCGTTGGCCCGCATTATTGCCGATGCGACCGGGATGGACGTATTTATCGAAAACGACGCCAAGGCGTTGGCCGTTAACGAGAAGCGCTTTGGACTGGCGCGAGATCTCAATACTTTCACGTTGGTTAGCCACGGCGCGGGCATTGGTAACGCCCATTTTATCGGCGGAAACTTGCTGCGCGGTCTGCACGGAGGGGCGGGCGAAATCGCTCACAGCACGATGGAAGTCAACGGTACGCCGTGTCGCTGTGGCAAACGCGGTTGTCTGGATACGCTGGCATCTGTCAATGCCATCCTGGAAATGGCGCGTGAAGAAGGCTTGTCGATTAGCACGCTGGCCGAGCTTGAACAGCTGGCGATGAGCGGTTCAACGGCCGCTACCCGTATTTTGCATCGCGCAGGTTCCGCATTGGGCCTGGCGATTGCGCATCTTATTCAAATTATTGACCCGGATTTGATCCTCATTGCCCACCAGCAACAGGCCTTCGACGGTCTATTGGGTACTGTGGTGCTGCAATCTATCGAGGCCAACGTGTTGCCTGGGATTGCTGGACAAACGCCGGTCAGAACCTTTTCTATCAACCAAGACACTTGGGCACGAGCGGCGGCCAGTATTGCCGCGCACCGGTTTCTTAATGGCCTGAATACTCACTGAGGTAACTATGCGTATAGCCGTCGGCGGTATCCATATCGAATGCAGCACTTACAACCCCGTTCTGAATGAAGAGAAAGATTTTCGTATTGTGCGTCAGGCTGAGTTGCTGGCGGCACCCTATTTCCAGTTTTTAAAAGACTATCCGGCGACATTTTTGCCAACGGTTCACGCCCGCGCAATCGCCGGTGGTCCGGTGTCTCGCGCCACCTATGACAAGTTAAAAACGGAAATGCTTGATGGCTTGCGGGCACATCTGCCTTTTGATGGGCTTTATCTGGCGATGCACGGTGCCATGTATGTTGAAGGGATGGAAGATGCCGAAGGGGATTGGATTGCCGCCGCTCGCGAGCTGGTCGGTGATGAATGCCCAATCTCTGTTAGCTACGATTTACATGGCAACGTATCGCAAAAAATTATCGATGCCATCGATATGTTTTCTACTTATCGCACCGCGCCGCATATCGATGTGCAAGAAACCATGCAGCGTGCGGTCAGCATGCTGGTTAAGAGCCTGCAAACCGGGGTGAAACCTGTGCTGCTGTGGTCGCCAATTCCGGTGGTATTACCGGGTGAACGTACCAGCACGGAAGACCAACCGGCGAAAGATCTCTACGCCAGACTGCCAGAGTCAGACAAAGTAGACGGCGTGTGGGACAGCTCCTTGATGGTCGGTTATGTCTGGGCTGATGAACCACGCGCGACTGCTGCGGCTATTTTTACCGGCACCGATGAGGCGGTATTACGCCAGCAGGCGACACAATTAGCGCAGGCTTACTGGGATGCACGTGATGATTTTGTTTTTGGCTGCCCGACCAATACGCCGCAGGCTTGCGTGGCGCAGGCCATTGCCAGCCCAACGCATCCAGTAGTGTTGGCCGACTCTGGCGATAATCCGACCGGCGGCGGCGTAGGCGACCGTGCTGACCTGTTGGCAGAACTGATTGCCCAGCGTGCCGATGGCGTGATTGTGGCGGGTATTACCGATGCTGCTGCCACTGAGGCCGCCTTTAACGCGGGCGTTGGCGCTACGCTCAATCTGATCGTGGGCGCATCGCTGGACCCCTCCAGCCCGCAGGTTAGCGCCGCATTTAGCGTGTTGCGATTGGTGGATTCAGCGATTGCCGCCGAGCGTCAGGCGGTACTGCGTGTTGACGGCATTGACCTGGTGGTGTCCGCGCGTCGCCGTCCATATCACAACATTGCTGATTTCACCCTGCTGGGGCTGGACCCGCATCGGGCGAAAATTGTAGTGGTGAAATCGGGTTATCTGTCACCGGAGTTAGCACCGATTGCCAATCCAAACCTGATGGCACTGTCCAATGGCGTGGTCGATCAGTTTGTCGAACGCCTGCCGCGTCTGCGTAAAACACGTCAGACGTATCCGTTTGATCAAGGTTTCAGCTTCGTGCCAGAGGTATTTCTTTCTGCTCGCAGCCAGCCAAAAGCGTGATGTTCAGGAGCCAGCATGAATAGCAAACAGACCGCGCCGGTACTCAAAGTCGACAATCTGACCACCTCGTTTCGCGGTGAGGACGCCTGGTTGCCGGTAGTACGTAACTTATCTTTTGAGGTGTTCCCTGGCGAAACGTTGGCGATTGTCGGCGAATCCGGTTCGGGCAAGAGCGTCACGTCGCTGTCGATTATGCGGTTGCTCAAAGCGCGTAGCAGTAAAATCGACGGCACGGTCACCTTTAATCAACGCTCGCTGCTGGCTCTTTCTGAAAAACAGATGCGTGAGATCCGCGGCAATGATATAGCGATGATCTTCCAGGAACCGATGACCTCACTGAACCCGACCTTTACTATCGGGAGGCAAATTGCCGAAACTTTGCAAACGCATCGGGCGATGTCATCGGCGCAGGCACGGGAAGAAACCGTGCGCCTGCTGGAAAAAGTCCGTATTCCTAACGCGGCGGCACGCTTTGATGAGTATCCGCATCAGTTCTCCGGCGGCATGCGCCAGCGGGTGATGATTGCGATGGCATTGGCGTTAAAACCTAAGCTATTGATTGCCGACGAGCCGACTACCGCGCTGGATGTGACGATTCAGGGGCAAATTCTCGATTTGATTAAAACCCTGCAAGAAGAAGAGGGCATGGCGGTACTGTTTATCACTCACGATATGGGCGTGGTGGCTGAAATCGCCGACCGCACCTTAGTGATGTATCGCGGTGAGATGGTCGAAAGTGGTGATACCGCCACGCTGTTCGCGGCGCCGCAGCACCCTTATACCCGCGCGCTGCTGGCGGCGGTGCCGCGATTAGGTTCGATGCGTGGTCGCCAATGGCCGCTGCGCTTTCCGATTTACGATTTGCAAACCGGTGTTGCCACGCCGCCGGTTGAAGCCGCGGCACAGATGGCACAGCAAGACAAACCGCTGCTGTCGGTAAAAAATCTCAGCGCGCGCTTCCTGGTATTAGGGGGGATTTTAGGTCGGCCGGTTGGCGCGGTGCACGCCATTGAAAATATCAGCTTTGACTTATTCCAGGGCGAGACATTATCGCTGGTGGGGGAGTCGGGCTGCGGCAAGTCGACTACCGGACGCGCCATCACCCGCTTGCTTAACCCACACGCCGGGCAGATTAATTTTGACGGGCAGGATGTGTTAAATCTGGGGCGTCCGCAGCTGCGTTCGCTGCGTCAGCGGGTGCAAATGATTTTCCAGGACCCCTTTGCCAGCTTGAATCCACGGATGAAAATCAGCGAAGCACTTATAGAGCCGATGTTACAGCATAAGCTGGCCAACAAATCCCAAGCGCTAGAAAAAGCGGCGGCGTTAATGGAAAGAGTCGGCCTGTCCGCCGATATGATGCGCCGTTATCCGCATGAATTTTCCGGCGGCCAGCGGCAGCGTATCTGCATCGCTCGCGCCTTAACGTTAGACCCCAAAATGATTGTTGCCGATGAATCCGTCTCGGCGCTGGATGTGTCGGTCAAAGCGCAGGTGGTCAATTTATTGCTCGATTTGCAAGAGAGCATGAATCTGTCTTATCTGTTTATTTCCCATGATATGGCGGTGGTCGAGCGCGTCAGCCATCGGGTGGCGGTAATGTATCTGGGGGAGATTGTCGAAATCGGCCCGCGGGCAGCGATATTTGATCACCCACAGCATGCCTATACGCGCAAGCTAATGGCTTCGGTGCCAGTGCCAGATCCGGCCCGACGCGGATTAAAACGGCATTTAGCCGTCGATGAACTGAAAAGCCCGGTGCGGCCACTAGGTTATCAACCGCCGACCCGACAGTATCATGAAGTTAGTACGGGACATTGGGTATTGGCCGAGGGATAGCATATATAGGGCGGGAGTTTAATTCCGCCTTTCATCATCGGCCTCACCAATAGATTAAATTCGTCAACTCGCCACCTAAAGTGAATCGTTCCCCGGCTGATTGTTATAGAATGCCAGCTCTGTTGCCTTAAGAGTTCACTTTTTTCTTAAAAATGGAGTGAAATCTGCACCGGTTTTTTTTTGTGAGTTACCGTTTTTTCAGGAGTTGTCATGTCTAATCAGTTCCCAAATTCCCGTATGCGCCGCCTAAGACAGTCTGAATCTCTGCGCACCTTATTCCAGGAAACCGAATTCAGCGTTAATGATCTTGTCTTGCCTATCTTTGTTGAAGAAGAGACTTCCGAATACGCGGTGATTGAAACGATGCCCGGCGTACTGCGTATTCCTGAGTCAAAACTGGCCTTCGAGATTGAGCGTTATGCCCGTGCTGGCATCAAATCCGTGATGACCTTCGGCATCTCTCATCATATGGATGCTACCGGCAGCGATACCTGGAATGAAAATGGGCTGGTGGCACGTATGGCGCGGATCTGTAAAGACACCGTGCCAGAAATGATCGTCATGTCCGATACCTGCTTCTGCGAATATACCTCGCACGGCCACTGTGGCGTATTGCACGACCACGGTGTGGATAACGACGCGACCTTAGTTAACCTCGGCAGACAAGCGGTGGTTGCGGCGGCAGCCGGTGCCGATTTCATCGCGCCATCGGCGGCAATGGACGGGCAGGTTCAGGCTATCCGCAGCGCGCTGGATGCCGCCGGATTTATCGATACTTCAATCATGGCGTACTCGACTAAATTTGCGTCTTCTCTGTACGGGCCATTCCGCGAAGCGGGCGGTAGCTTGTTGCAGGGCAACCGTAAAAACTATCAGATGAACCCAATGAACCGTCGCGAAGCGGTGCGCGAATCTTTGCTCGATGAAGCGGAAGGCGCAGATGCACTGATGGTGAAACCAGCGGGCGCTTATCTTGACGTGATTAGCGATGTGCGCGCGGCATCCCGTTTACCTCTGGCGGCTTACCAAGTGAGCGGTGAATACGCGATGATTAAATTCGCGGCGCAGGCCGGTGCCATTGATGAACATAAAGTGGTACGCGAAACGCTGGGGGCGATTAAACGCGCCGGTGCCGATATTATTCTGACCTATTTTGCGATGGATATTGCCCAAAACGGCATCTAATCGTTTTGATGCGTCATAATCAACCGGGCTGAGGTCCGGTTTTTTTTTGCTCAAAGTCAGCGAATGTTTACTGTGCTGCATATCAGTGCTTATTGAGTCTATAATCGCTGAGAAAATACGTCCCTGCACAAGGTAGCTTATGAGCAACGCGCCAGATAATCCCTCTTCTGAAGAACCCTTTTTTCATCGTGAAGAATTCCCGTTTTATTGGGTGGTGAACGCCCATGCGCGTTATACCCAAATTATGGAGGTGACGCTTAAGAAGGTGCAGCTGGACGTTTCCCGCTTTCGGGTGCTGACGATTACCGACCAATACGGTACGGCCAGTATTTCGCAAATTGCCCAATATGCTATCGCCAAAATGCCCACGGTAACCAAAATTGTTGGCAGATTACGCGAGGATGGCTTGGTGAACGCGCTAAGCAGTGAGCGAGACGCGCGGGTGACCGAAGTAACGCTGACACCTGCCGGTAAGGCCAAAGTGCTAGAGGCGCAACGCCTAACCCAGAAGGTTTTCAATAAAGCATTTAAAGGCATGACCCAGGCACAAATCGTCAAGATGAACCAATCTTTAGGCAAGGTTTTGGACAATCTGAACGAGCTGTAATAATGAGGTAGGAACATAATTGCAAAACTGTGATCGACTCAGCGCAGCGTGACATAATCCTCTATAAATTAAACCCTTAATAACAAGGTTGCTGGCGATTTACCCGGCGGTTTTTTTATTAAGGGCATTATTATTTCCCCATTTTTTCATCGAGATACCTCAATTTATACCTGTTTTTACCATCCTGTTGATTGCCGGTAATGGATATTTTTTTATGTGAATATTTACTTGAATATTCATCTAAATTCTTCATGATGGATTTATCAGTATCCAGGGTGAAAAACGTACAACTGATGCTCGGCAAAGCAGAGGCATTTTTTAATTAAGGTGATCATGATGACCCTTTTTTGTGAAACTCCGTCGTGTAAGAGCAATGGCTATATTGAAGAATTTATTCTTGGGCAAGGCGATCTGAGCTTTGCGGTGAAGGATACGCTAGACGTTGCTGGCTATGCCACGAGGGCGGGCTGTCGAGCATTAGCCTCATCTTCTCCGGCATTACGCCACGCACAGGTGATCGACGTCTTGCTCAAGCAGCACTGTGTGTTGAGAGGAAAAACTACGCTGCATGAATTGGCGTTCGGCGTTACCGGCATTAATCCTTGGGGCGGTACGCCGCTTAATTCCCGTTATCCAACATTGATACCCGGTGGATCGTCTAGCGGATCGGCGAGCGTCGTTGCGGCGGGTGAGGTGGATTTTTCCATCGGTACTGATACCGGCGGATCGGTGCGTATGCCCGCGGCCTGCTGCGGCATTTTAGGACTAAAGCCGACATATGGTTTACTCAGCCGTCAGGGCGTAATACCTGCCGAAAGTTCGCTGGATTGCGTCGGGCTGTTTGCCCGCAGCGCCGATGTTCTGCGCCAGGTGCTACATCGTTTAGGCGTCGAGTCAGCACAGGACGATACGACGCTGCCGCCAATCGGGCTAATTAGCGCGGCGGCACCGTTTATTGATACGCGAATTGAGCAAGTCTTACATCAGGCCGGTGCGCAACTTCATCCGCTGGTGTTGCCGGAACTGGACGCGGCTCACCTTGCGGGCATGACTATTATCAACCGGGAAAACTGGCAGGCGTTTCATACTTTGCTTGACGTAGAGGGCGTGTCCGAAGATATCGCCAGCCGCATTCGCCGCGGCGCAACGGTGAGCGCCTGTGAGTTGGCGGATGCCGAACGTGTACGTCAACGCTTTAGCGACCGGCTCGATGCTTTGCTTACCGATACGCCGCTACTGGCTCTCTCCACGCTGCCTGAACTGCCGCCAACTCTTGAGCAGGCGAGCGATCCGCTGAGTGTGCTCGAGCTGACAAAATTGGTGCGTCCTTTTAATCTTAGCGGACATCCCGCTATTTCGATCCCCATTGGTGATATCGACCATCGCCCGGTGGCATTACAGCTGGTGGCCCGCAAAGGCCACGACGGGGCGCTGGTGGCTGCCGCGACCTATTTACTTTCCAGGCTGCATCGCTGACGGCGATAGCCCCGTTCTACCTTCACTTTTATCTCATTACTTCATTCAGTAAGCAGCGCTCACTGTGACAGCGTTCGCCTGCGTACTGGGTACCACATAATTTGGGAGGACATGATGTCTACTTTAGATCCCCACGAAAGCTTGTCTCTTGGTCAGCCTAGCGTCGATAAAAATTTTGGCTCGCTGCTGGCTGATATTGCTGTGCGTAGCGCGGAGTTTGAGCAACAGCGTTATATCTCTGACGACATCATTTCCCGTTTTAAACAGATTGGCATCTACCGAGCGCTGGTACCGAAAATTTATGGTGGTGATGAATGTTCTCCTGGCGAGTTTTGCCAACTCATCGAGCAAATTGCCACTGCCGATGGTTCTGCCGCCTGGGTTGCCAGTTTTGGTATGAGCCCGTTTTATCTCGGCGCATTGCCTCGTGATACGCAGAAAACGCTGTATGGCGATGGCCCTGATGTGGTGTTCGCGGGGGGAATATTTCCGCCGCAGCGAGCGCCTGTAGAGAACGGTGGATATCGAGTTAGCGGCCGTTGGCGCTCGGCCAGCGGCTGTATGGGGGCCACGCTTTTGGGCGTAGGGATCATGCCAGAAGGTTCGCAGCCGCTGCCGCGCATGGCGTTATTACCGCCGAGCAGCGTTGAAATTGACCCGACCTGGAACACCGTCGGGTTAGCAGGTACCGGCAGTCACGATTTGGTCGTTAACGATGTCGTTGTCCCGCAGGAATGGACGTTTATTCGAGGCGCTGCGCTCAATCTGGAAGGGCCGTTGTACCGCTACCCGGCGTTGTCGCTGGCAACGCAAGTATTGTCGGTAGTGGCGATGGGTATTGCACGCGCCGCACTCAATGAAATCTATGCCATCGCCCACCGGCAGCAATCTGTCACTGGTGCACCCACCTTGGCCGAACGGCCGCAGGCCCAGATGCAGATTGCCCGCTGTGAGGCCGAACTGCTGTCGGCGCGCACCTGGTTTTATCAGGCCATTGATGAGGTGTGGCAACGGTTGCTGGCGGGGGATGACGCCACTGCTGCGCAGGTCAATACGTTACGTTTGTCTTCCACGCACGTCACTCGAGTATCGGCAAAAGTGGCTCGTCAGGTATTGGCGCTTAATGGTATGGGCGGCATCGAACTCACCAGTCCGTTGCAGCGCTATGTGCGTGACACCATGGTCATTACTCAGCACGCCTTTATGGGCGAACTCACTTATATCAACGCCGGGACGCTGTTCTTTGGCGGCACGCCGTTGCCGGGTTATTTGTCGTAATTTTCACTAGAGAGGAAAAGGGATGAGCAAGTCAAACAAAATACGCGTGCTGTTTTGCATCGGGGTAAACCAGAATTTTTTTGATGCCAGCGACGTCGAGGCCAAGCAAGTCTGGCAAGCGGTTGGCATGATGATGAAAGCGATGGAGAACACGCCGGGCATTCGCACGATCGGCAATATGGATGACGATCAGGTGATGGTCGGGCCTTCATCGGGATGGCCGTGGACCACGTATGTCTTGGCCGATGCCGACACGCTGGAGTGCGTGAGCGCGGTGTGCAATCTGTTTCGTATCACTCCGGTCGGCGACGGCACTTATAAGCTATGGAAATACTGCAAAGTGGAAGCCCGCCTCGGGCGTGAATTGATTATTCAACATTAGCGGAGCGGCGAATGAACCAACAGCAAATTCGGCGCTTACAGCAGTTGGAAGATCAGCAGGCGGTGCGGGTATGTATCAGTGACTACATGCGCCTGTGCGATGACCTTAATAGCCAACAAACGGCAGAGGCTATTGGCGAGCTGTTTACCGCCGATGCCTGCTGGGAAGGTCTCGGCGCGCCTTATGCCGCAAGGCTCGGTGTGCATCAGGGGAGGAAAGCCATTGTGGCGATGATGCAGCGCTATGTTCGCCAACCGGCGCATTTTGCCATGAACGCCCATTTTCTCTGTTCAGAGTCTATTGAACAGCAGCAAAACGGCCAATGGCGTGGGCGATGGTTGATGTTGCAAACCTCGACATTCAACGCCGGGGGATCGCACCTCAATGCTGCTGAAATTATGGTCTGGTTTGTTCGTGATGGGCGCGCGATGCGGATGATGCATTTCACTACCCGCAATCTATTTAGCCGACTGGTGGATTATTGGCGCAGTGCGGATGATTTACCCGTGCCGAATGAAAAGCCGCCTTTAACTGGGAAGGAGATTAACCATGTTAACGATGCATCCTAACGATACGATGACAGTGAAAAAAACCAAAGCCACCACCAATACACCTGCATTAGGCCACAACGATATTGCGGCGTTAGTTAAAGCCGACCGAGTACATACCTCGCTTTATACTTCGCCTGAATTGTTCGAGCTGGAGCTTGACAGAATTTTTAGCAAAACCTGGGTGTGGGTCGCGCACAGTAGTGAACTGCCGCAGGCCGGTAGCTTCAAAACGACAGAGATAGGTACTCAGCCAGTCATTGTGGTACGCGATCGGCAAGGGGAAATTCATACCATGCTCAACCGTTGTCGCCATCGGGCGGCGACAGTCTGTGAGCATCGTACCGGCAAAACTAATAGCTTTGTCTGCCCTTATCACGGCTGGGGTTATGCGCTTGATGGCAGCCTGCGCGGCGTGCCGCACCCTGAAAGTTACGCTGACCAATTAGAAAAAGACCAACTGGGACTTAGGACATTACGCACAGAGCAGTACGCCGGGATGATTTTTGCCACCTTTAATCAGGATATCGAACCGCTGGATGATTATTTAGGTGCCGCCAAAAAGTGGATCGATTTATTTATGAAGCAAGGCGCCGGTTACCCGATTAAAACCGGCCCGGCGCACCGCTTTCGCTTTCCCGGTAACTGGAAAATTCAGTTGGAAAATACCACCGACGGCTATCACTTCCCGGTGGTGCATCGTTCCTTCCTAAGTTCGGTGAATAAGCAGACCGAAGAGATGCTCAACTTTGTCGGCGGCAGTGGCTATGTCGAAGATTTGGGGCACGGTCACAGCGTGATGGTGATGATCCCCGATTTAACCGATCTGGAAGCCGATTTAGACGCGCCAATCCCGGAGCGCTTTGTCGAATTAGCTGAGGCATTGCGTGCCGATCACGATGAGCAGCAGGTACGCCGTATCGTCCGAGCCGTTGGTGGCACAGGATTTAATGTCAATATCTTCCCCAATGTTGCCTGCTCAATGGCCTTTTTCCGCGTGCTACAGCCCATCTCCGTCAATGAAACCGAGATTCATCACGCGGTGATAACCATGGACGGCGGGCCTGAGGTAGCGAATCAGGCGCGTTTGCGTATCCACGAACATTTTCAGGGGCCAATGGGATTTGGTACGCCGGATGATTCCGAAGCCTGGGAGCGAGTGCAGCGCGGCGCGACTGCCGGGCGCGATCTGTGGATCATGCTCAATCGTGGGCTGGCAGGCGAAGCGCCAACCGTCGACGGTGTGCGTAGTGATGTGAGCGCTGAAACCGGCATGCGTGCCGCTTACCGGATGTGGAAAAAACTGATGACGGAGGATACCGATGGATACCTCTAACGCTGTGCTATTTGATGCCATCGCGCTGATCAATCTGGAAGGCGATCTGCTTGATCATGGGGAGTTTAACGCCTGGCTGGAATTATGGCGGCCAGAAGGTCTGTATGTCATCCCCATCGATCCGCAGGAAACGGATTTTAAAAACAGCCTCAACTATGCCTATGACAATCATGAGATGCGCCAGAAACGGGTGCACCGCCTGTATAGCGGTGAGTCGATTTCTACCACGCCCCGCGCCCGTACGTTGCGCACATTATCGCGCTTTCGCCTGCTGGAGTCCGACGATCGCCAGGTCGTCATTCGCTGTGCCCAGTCGTTGTGGGAACATCGTAAAGGCAGCACTTGGCACTACGCAGCGGATATTACTTATCAACTCTGGCGGCAAGAGGGCCAGTGGCTTATCGAGCAAAAAGTCATCCGCCTGATTAACAGTGACGATGTGCTACACAGCGTCGGTTACATATTGTAGGCGCAAGAGATGACGCAAATAGGAGTAAAGATATGACCCAAACAGTCTTAGTCACCGGAGCCGCCAGCGGATTAGGCAATGTGATTGCTGGCAGCTTACTAGAACAGGGATTTCAATTGGTTTTGACGGATGTCAACGCCGAGCACGCGCAACGGGCGGCGCAGCAACTGGATAGCGGGCAAGGGCGGATACTGGCGTTGGGGCTGGATATCCGCCAGCCGCAAGACTTTGAACGCGCACTGGCGGCGACCTGTGAACGTTTTGGCTCGCTGCAGGTGCTGGTGAATAACGCGGCGCTGACCTTAGCAACGCCGGTGATGGACATTAGCCCTGATGAGTTTGACCAAGTACTGACCACGAATCTGCGCGGTACGTTTGTCGGCTGCCAGACTATTGGCCGCTATTTTGCCCAGCGCGGCTATGGCCGCATTATCAATCTGACTTCACTGGCCGGGCAGAACGGTGGCTCGGGCACCGGTGCGCACTATGCGGCGTCAAAGGGCGGCATTCTGACATTGACCAAAGTGTTTGCCCGTGAACTGAGTAAATCAGGCGTGACTGTCAACGCGATTGCGCCGGGGCCGATGGATTTACCGTCGGTACATGCGCTGATGCCGGAGGAAAAACTGGCCGCGATAATCAATATGATCCCAGTCGGCAAGCTAGGCGATGCGCAGTTTGTCGCGCAGGCGATAGCGCTGTTGGCGTCGCCACAGGCGGAGTTTGTCACCGGGGCGACCTGGGATATCAACGGCGGTCTGTTTATGCGTTAGCCGCAAACATCGGGGCAACAAGGAGGGAGTATGTTGCGACTATGCATTGTCGCCCGTGAGTTACAGAGCGATGTCCTGCTGTTGACGTTTAGTCGGGCTGACGGCGGAGAACTTCCCCGTTTTACTGCGGGAGCACATATAGATCTGTTTCTGGGAAATAACCTGATTCGCCCTTATTCACTGTGCAGCGACCCGGCCGATCGTTTGCATTACCAAGTGGCCATTTTGAAAACGACACAATCGCAAGGTGGTGCGCTGGCCGCTCATGCGTTGCAAGTCGGTGACGAGGTGCAGGTGAGCGAGCCGCGTAATCTGTTTGCTCTTGACCCATTTGCGCCCTTTAGTTTGTTGATCGGCGGCGGTATCGGTATTACGCCCATGTTAGCGATGGCGGCAGAGTTACAAACCGCCCAGCGGCCTTTCTCTTTGCATTATTGTGCCAGAACGCGTCAACAGGCGGCATTTTTAGACCAGTTGCAATGCGCCTCTTATGCCCGCAACGTGCAGATTCATTTTAGCGATGAGCAGCGTCTGACATTAATTTCAGTGCTACAAGGTGTGCCCGAAAATACCCACGTTTACGTCTGCGGCCCGCCGCGTCTGATGGCTGCCGTCAGCGAACAGGCGCTGGCATTGGGCTATCGCGCAGAGCAAATTCATCAGGAGCTTTTTGCCGCCGAGGTGCAAACACAGGGCGCAGCTTTTGATGTCACTCTCGCCAGCAACGGTTTACGGGTCCGCGTTGAAGAAAATCAAAGCATTGTTGAGGCGTTAGCGTTAGCAGGAGTAAAGGTATGTGTTTCCTGCAAACAGGGCATTTGCGGCAGTTGCCTGACTGACGTGCTGGAAGGAGAACCGGATCATCGAGATAGCTATCTGACCGAGGAAGAGAAAGCGTCTAATCAGTTGATCCTACTCTGTTGTTCGCGAGCTAAAAGCCCGCACTTATTGCTTGATTTATAAAGATAAGGGGGAGTGATGACATTACAAAGTGAATTTCGTGACGCCATGGCGCAATTGGGTAGTGCGGTATCAGTGATCACCACCGATGGTGTGGCAGGCAAGTACGGTTTTACCGCCTCGGCGGTGTGTAGCGTGACTGACGAACCGCCAACTTTATTAGTGTGTATGAACCGCAACTCTTTCGCCAACCCGCATTTTAAACAGAACGGTAATTTATGCGTGAATGTGTTGTCGAGTGAACATCGCAATTTATCGCAGATTTTTGCTAACGCCACCTTACGTTCAGAACAGCGTTTTTTACATGATAGTTGGGAAATGCTGACCAGCGGTGCACCGGTGCTGAGTTCGGCCGTGGCTAATTTTGACTGTGAAATCAGTGATATTCATGAAGTCGGCAGCCACACGGTATTTTATTGTCAGGTGCAGTCAGTTCGTACTTGTGAATGTCCAAGCGGGCTCGTGTATTTCAACCGTCGTTATTATGATTTGGCGCAGGAGAAGTAAGGGAAAAGGGCGCGGCTTAGGGCGCCCATTTGTGATATTTACCCGCCGCGTGATGTTGTCATCAATGCGACGGCTTTTGCTGCGGTTGGCGTGACGGCACTGGCTTTCGGGCTGTGTCCCGGCTGATCGACTTTTACCATCATGGTTAATACCGCCGCGATTAAATACAGCGCGGTATAAACCCAGACTACGCCGACGATATCAAAGAACGGCAGCACGATGGAGGCAATCGCCGGGGCGGCGAAGTTGCTCAAACCTGCCGACAGATTATAAATCGATACCGCGGCACCTTTGTGATGCGGTTCCAGCGCCGGGAACACCGCGGTCATCGGCACAAAGGCCGCGACGGTAATTCCTAACATCACCGCTGGGATCATCGCCGCCCAGTAGTTGTGTCCAAAGTGCATCGGGATGTAGTAAAACGCCAGGCTGGAAAGTGCACAGCCGATGCAGCCAAACCAACGCACCTGACGTAGCCAGCCAATTTTCTCGCCGAGAATGCCCCACATCACGTTAGTGAAGATGGTGACGAAGAAAAATACCGCCCAAATTTGCAGCCATTCGGAAATGGTGAAGCCCAGGCGTTCAACAAACAGCATCGGCATAATGACCGCGAAACCAAATAGCGAAATAGTGTTGATAATGCGGATCATTGAGGAGAGAAAGATATTCTTGTTGGTGAACAAGATGGTAACGGCGCGCGACAGCTCGCTAATTTTCTCTTTTCTGCTCAGATTGACTTTACTGCTGGTGGTACCGGTGTTACGCAGCATAATCAAGGCCATCAGGCCACCGGCCATCACCCAGGCGATAGCGAACCACAGCGTACCGGTTTCGCCCATAAACGGGATGGTAAAACTTGGCAGATAGCTGCCGACGCAGCCGATGCCGATAGAGTACATTGCCCAGAACCACCCCATTGCCGAGGAGAGATTCTGCTTCGGCACGTTTTGCACTACCAGCATCACAAAGGAGTAGATAAACAGCGGATAGGCTAATCCACGAATGCCGTAGAACAGTAGCATCAGTGGGTAACTTTTCATCCCCAGACCAAAGATCATAAACAGCACGTGCATCACGACCCACAAAACAAAGCCGATGCGCATGGCTTTTTGCGGCGTGATAAGCTCAGCCACCACGCCCGAACTCCAGGCCGCCAGCGCTGCCGCCAGTCCATAAACGGTAAACACCACCGCCGATTCTGAGGCACTAAAGCCTAAGTCGATAATATGCTTAGACAGGAAAGCCATTTCAAAGCCATCCCCGCTCATAAACAGGGCAATCGCGATATAGCCCCAGAATAAATTCATCGGCAAACCAAACCAATGATCACGTTGTTTTTGCATGTTGAAATCCTTATAAATTGTTTATATCGCACCGGCGGAGGTTCGGTCGCTTATTAAGGAATAGAAATATGTCAGCGTAGCCGAACGCGACCGGCAAGGGTTTTAAGGCGAAAACCCTTGCATCCCGCGCCTTACGCTTAAGCTTATCGGGTCGCTGTGCGACTTCCCGCGTTCACTACTTTGGCCGGACGGGTCGGTTGAGACGGACGTCCCTGTCCGGCTCAACCTAAAGTTGCCTTCCCTGGCAACTTTCCCTGGCCTGCATCCGTTCTCTTAGCCGATAAGATGCGCTCTTAAGGTCAACAGATTGCAAGTCAACTAATTAAGGCTAAAACCGGTACTTAATCTCAATTCAACTTGCTGTCGATACAACTGTCGGTATAGCGCTAGCCGCTCCGCCAGCATTGGTGCATTTTCCGCATTAGGCAGAAAACGTCTGGCAACGGGGGGCTTGCTACAAACTTGATTGATATCACCCCCTGCTGCCAGCCAGCCCAAGCGTGCTGCGCCTAATGCGCCGCCTGCTTCACCGCCGACGTGGGTGACAATCGGTAGCGATAACACATCGGCAATCAGCTGCGCCCAGCGGTCGCTGCGTGCGCCGCCGCCAACGAGTGAACACTGTTGCAGCGTGGTACCCGCTTGTTTCATCACTTCTAAGCCGTCAGCCATACCAAAGGCAACGCCTTCAATCACCGCATAACCTAAACTGGCGCGGTCGCTGTTGTGCGTCATACCGTGGAAAACGCCGGTAGCGAACGGGTCGTTATGTGGCGTCCGTTCACCAGAAAGATAAGGCAGGAAAATAGGAGCCTGACGTTGCTGGGCTTGGCTCAGTTGCGCCACTTCTGCCAATAGCGTGGTTTCATTACTGCCAACCAACTGACAGAACCAACGTAAGGCGCTGGCGGCGGTGAGCATCACGCTCATCTGATGCCATAAATTGGGTAACGCATGGCAAAAAGCATGTACCGCCGATTGTGGGTTGGGGCGGAATTTATCATTGACCGCAAAGAGCACGCCGGAAGTCCCCAGAGAGATGAACGCATCCCCCGGATTAACCGCACCAATGCCGACCGCGCTGGCGGCGTTGTCACCACCGCCTCCGGCAATCACTACATCATCGCCCAGACCCCAGGCGCGGGCGATGTCACTTTTTAATACACAAGTGGCATCGCTGCCTTCCGCCAGACGCGGCATATGATCGCGGGTTAATCCGCAGGCCGATAACAGCGAGTCTGACCAATCACGCTTGCCAACGTCTAACCACAAGGTACCGGCCGCGTCTGACATATCCGAGACTTTCTCGCCGCTCATCATCCAGCGCAGATAGTCTTTAGGCAGCAATACGCTGGCGACGTGCTGGAAAATTTCCGGTTCATGTTTTGCTACCCATAACAGCTTGGGCGCGGTAAAACCGGGCATCGCCAGATTACCGGCGATGTCATGTAATTCTGGCGCGATGCGGGTTAGCTGCTCACACTGCGCGGCGCTGCGCGTGTCATTCCATAACATCGCCGGGCGTAGCACGCTGCCTTCGCGACTGAGCAATACCGCGCCGTGCATCTGTCCTGATAAACCAATCGCCTTAATCTCTGCCCATTGCTCAGGCAACTTGGCGCGTAGCTGGCTTATTACGCTGTGCGTGGCCTGCCACCAGCTTTGCGGATTTTGTTCCGCCCAGTGTGGGTGAGGGCGTTGCACGGTCAGTGGTTCACCGGCGCTGGCGAGCACCGCGCCCTGTGCATCGATAACTAATGCTTTGATTTCTGAGGTGCCTAAATCGATTCCGAGATACATTTCTCTCCCCTTATTCGATGCGTGATTACTGGGCATTTGCCAGCCATTGATTCACTTTAGAGACTGATTCACGCAATAGTAGAGAGAAATCCTTATCTTTGGCTAAATCAGCGAACAGTTTTTCATCGCTGGCAAAGACGGCGATAGGATCGGGTGACGTAAACATGGCATGCACCGCCTGCGGGTCAAAAATGCCGTCCTGGTACTCATAAGGCAGCAGATTTTGATGCCAACGTTGCATAAAGACGAAGAACAGAGCTGGTAACATGCTGCTGGCGTGCGGCGTTTTCCCACGTTGGTAGCACTCTTGCAGCGTTGGGGTAATAAAACCGGGGATCTTAGAGAAACCATCGGCGGCGACGCGCTGGTTGGTGTCCTGAATATAAGGGTTGCTGAAACGTTCTAACACCACATCACGATAAGCCGCCAGATCTAATGGGCTTGGGGAAAGAGAGGGGATCACGTCTTCGGTGACATAGTCATAAGCCAGTTGGCGAATGGCGTCGTTACGTGTGCTTTCATCAATAAAACTGAGGCCAATCAGCGTACCGGCCCAGGCAATACAGCTGTGACTGGCATTGAGAATGCGGATTTTAGCTTCTTCATAGGCTAAAACTGAATCGACCATCTCTACGCCCACTTTCTCTAGCGCAGGACGTCCGGCGATAAAATCATCTTCAATTACCCACTGAATAAAAGATTCGCCCATGATTGGCGCGCGGTCTTTAAAACCGGTGGCAAGCGCTACGCGTTCGGCAACGTCGGGTAACGGACGTGGTGTGATGCGGTCAACCATGGTATTGGGGCTGCGGGTGTTATTAGCAATCCAATCCAACAAATCATGTTGTTGACGCAGGGCTAAAAACTGCAATAAACCATGATGGAAGCGCTCACCGTTGTGGCGCAAATTATCGCAGTTAAGCAAGGTCACCTTGCCGCCACCGTGCGTTTTACGGCGTTGTAGAATATGGCTGATTGCCCCGTAAATGGTGCGGCAATCGCCGTTAAGATCGGCCTGAATATCGGCATTTTGCTGATTGAGGTTGAACTGATTATCCAGATAGTAACCGCTTTCTGTCACGGTAAAGGAAATCACCTTCGTTTCACTTTTAGCCCCTTGTTCAACCAGCGCCGCCAGTTCCTTATCCCATGGAATAATCTTCTTGATAGACGTAATGGTTTCGTACTCACGCTCACCTTGCGGGGTGACAGTTTCTAGCACGTACTTGCCATCCTGTGCTTGTAGGGCGGACAACACCGGTACGCCATCTTCACGAATATTGCCCAATGCAATTGACCATTCGGTATCACCCGCCAGAATCAAGCGATGCAGATACCACGCCTGATGCGCCCGATGGAATGAGCCGCTACCGATGTGCAACCAGACTGAGGGCGTTGAGGACAGAGTGTTATTCATGGCGTTCTCCAGATAGATGATTTTGGGCTTAAGCTCTTAATGTGGGCTTTTGCCCTAATTGCGATAATCTTAATGGAAGTTTTGCCCATCAAATGGGCTTTAGCTCACAAATCTGACAGATGCTGGCATAATAGGCTCTGCCAGAGGCGGGGGCGCGATAAGATAGAACTCGCGTAATGCAATGTTGGAGAGTGCTATGAACAAGAACGATAAAAAAATGGATCAGGCTGCGCGAGCCGCGTGGCTGTACTTTGTTGGCGGTCAAACGCAACACGATATTGCCGACGCACTCGGTGTTTCTCGTCAAGTAGCGCAGCGGCTGGTCGCGAGCGCGATCGATAACGGTTTAGTGAGCGTGCATATCAGCCATTCAGTGGGGCAGTGTATGGAACTGGCGGCGCAAATAAAAAAACGCTATGACCTCTCAGTATGCCAGGTGGTACCGACGCAAGGGATGGAAAGTAGCGGTATTCAGCATGCGATTGCCGTTGCTGGCGCAGAGGTGATGACGCCGTTTATTCGTCAGGAACAGCCGATGATTATTGGCGTGGGATCGGGGCGCAGCCTGAAAGCCGCGATTGCCGAACTTGACGATATCGAACGCCCGCAGCACAGCTGCGTGTCGTTGATTGGTGCGATTGCTTACGACGGTTCATGTACCCGTTACGATGTCCCGCTGTTATTGGCCGAGAAAACGCAGGGGCGTTATTTTATTCTGCCCGCACCGCTGTTTGCCGACAGCCCGGAGGATCACGCCAATTGGTCGAAACACCGTATTTATCGCACCGTCAGCGAGAAAGCCAGCCAGGCCGACGTCACTTTTGTTGGCATTGGCACCGTCGCTTACGGCTGCCCGTTGCACAAAGATGGCTTTATCTCCGAGCAGGAGATCGATGTACTGGTGGAACAGCGGGCAATAGCCGAAATCCTCGGCCACTTTATTGATGAAAAGGGTCAGCGCATCGCCAGCGAACTCAATGCCCGTCATACCAGCGTTGGTATTGATGCCAAGCGAGGTAAGCCGGTGATAGCCTTTGCCGGTGGCGCAGAAAAGCATCAGGCAATCCGCGCCGCGCTAGTTGGCGGCTGGGTGAATGGGCTGGTGACGGATGAGCAGACGGCGCAGGCGTTGTTAGTGTAGCCATCGGGAATCAGATCGTAGATAGTCGCTGCCAATCGCGGCTATTTTTTCTGTTGCGCCGCCAGTTGTTCCACAAATTCTTGTGCCTGTTTTGGCGTGCGCAGATGTACAAAGCGAATATGCTGATAAGCGGGATTGGCCATCAGCGCCAGATATTTTTTCCGGTTGCTGGCATAGGTTTTCAGCGTCCATAAGATAATCGAATCGCGGCTAAAAAAGCTCTTTTTAAAGGTTTCACGATTACCTGTACCTGGCCAGATCTCATGCTGTTGCCAGGCGCGCGTGATTGCCCGTTTTAGTGCCTGATAAAAGGTGCGGATAAAGCTGTAATCCAGCCAGACAATCATATCGACATGGCGCCATTTTATCGGCTGGGTACGCGTATAATTACCGTCAGTCACCCAATCTGGCACAGACAGCGCATGCTCAACGGCAGTAAACAACTCCTCATCACTGCTTTCTCCCCAATTGGCTTTCCAATATAGCCTGTCCATTTCGATATAGGGGATAGCCAAGCGCGCAGCCAGTTGGCGGGAAAGGGTAGATTTACCGCTGCCGCTGGTACCAATGACATTAATTTTCATGCTCGGTCTCTATTTGCTTTAATTAAATGAGGCAACGTGAAGTAAAGGAATATGGGGAAACGAGTGAATTGTATTCTATCCAATAAAAATCTGAATACAGAAAGGTAAATAAACGAGGGGGGATGATAGCTGCTAAATGTCGTGATGTCGTGGCGGCTAAGGTTTGCTCTTATCATGTCAACGTTGGACCTGATGGTTGCACCGCGTCAGTGCTACAACTGATGTGACGAAAGATCATAATTTGTCTACAATCCGCCGTTTAACTTTGGGTTTACCACCTCTATGGGATAGCAATGCGTAAAATATTAGTATTACTACTTAGCCTATTACTTACCGGATGTATTAACTTAAGCTCACCACAAGGTGCACAATACAAAGCGGAGTACGCTAACCGTCTGGATATCCGTACCCAGAATGTCTATAGATTTATGAATAAAGCGGTTAGGCCGATGGGCGATAGTAATGCGCAGGACGACTATCTGGCAGGTTTCTTCTCTCTTAGCGGCGCGGAAAATTCAATACTAGAGCTGCGTTTTAATTATCCAGCGAAATCACTACAGGTAACATCGTTGGATAGACAAAACCACGTTATTGCTGAAAGAACATATCTTCTACTCGACAAGTCGGAAGCTCCGCCAACTAACAAAGATATTGATTACTTCTATCTGACAAAAGATGGAGAGTGTAGCGGTAAACTTAAACTGTCCACCGGATTAGAGTTTTTCCAGTATTGATTTATCGATTCTTTTGGTAGCAATCCACGTTATATTCGTGCGGCCTGAATGCGCTGTAATATCCAACGATATAGTCCGTTATTGCATGGGCTGCGTCGCTGAAGCTTATGTAACCCGTCACCGGCATTCACTCATTCTTCAGGCTTCGGAAGAAGTGTTCCAGTTTGCTATCAATGCTCCTATGTCAAGAGCTGACGGTTGGCAGGCGCGGGTCAGATAAAATCAGTAGAAAGAGATCACGGACGATACAGTGTTTTAGACATCTCAGGATCTCTTTGGTCGAAAGACCTTAACTGGCTCGTCTTTATAAATATATTTCTGTTCGCGGAACGCTACGCATACGTACAAGAGCTATGTCCACAGAGCATTACTCGCTTCGCGTGAGTTGCCACGGTTTTAATCAGTGTCTGACCGTCTTCCTTATGATGCCGGTAAAGGATTTATACCACAGAGCGATGCCAGTACAGCTCCATTTTTCAAACGTATAGGGTTATTACCTGCAACTGCCAGCAGCGTAGAGGTTGTCTGTGGCCCTAGGCCAAACTGACTGCGAAGGTAATAAGCATATTTACGGGTCAGTTGATCCAGTGATTCATCCAGTTCATTCAACTCTTCAGTAAGTGCAATCCATCTTTTAGCAAAGCTTTAAAGTGTACAACATATGGTCACGCGCATCGGAGAGGACTCCGACACTTAGCAGCTAATCAAGGCGGATACTCATTCGTATTGATTAGATTTCCTGAGTTAGTCGCGGACATCTTGCGAAGCACTGACCAGCAGCGCAAGAATATGGTTAATCGCCTAAATGCGGTCTTTTACTGCGTTAAGTCGGGCAACGCTAATCATCTGGAGAGCTTCACACACGTCGGACTGCATTTTTGGTATAGCCTTGCTGCTCCCTGAAGGAGCTGTTCGAGCCGTATTCTCAGCATCCATGGATCTGACTTCCCTTTTAGGCGCCGTTTTGAGCTGTCTGGGCTAACTTCAATAACATAAGTACAATTCATGTAAACCAGTTAGTGAAAACAATTACCTGCAAAATAATCAATAAGTTAGTTTAGTTGTAAGAAGTGGGGATTATAGGGTAGTGTCAGCCGCTGCCACTACTACGGAAAAAGCTTTTTTGCCTCGCGAGGTGGATTAATGTGAGTTTCTATTTCTTTGATGTAATCTTCGAAAACCTTCAAGAACGCCAACAAAGCTCCCTCATGAAAAAGGACTTGTTCATTGTCTCTCCCAAGAAGATCGGGATGCTGTTCGAGAAGTCTTGTGATTTCTTGAATATCTTGGTTTTCGTTGTTCACTAAACGAGCATCATTATGAGCGCAACTGTTTCTTAACTTTATAATTTTCTTGATTTCAGGATAAGCTCTAGAATTATTTAGACCAACTACTTTTTTTATAAATAAATGTCCTCTTTCGAAGCCTGCTCCCTTTAAATCGTTAAGTTTAATATTTATTGAGTGTCTTTTTGAGTAACTAATACAGAACTTTTCAACTTCGTGCTCTAAAAGACCAACGATTGTTAACAAAGCAGAACGTCGCATGATGCTTGGGTAATATCTCTTAAATATGTCATCAAGATTTACCGCCTGATCATCAATTCCCATGTAGCTATCAATAGCTATATAAATATCATCTTCCGAATATTCTTCAACAACAAATGTTTCAGGTCCTTCGGTTTCGTATTTAGTTATGCTATCTGTGATTGAAGCTTCTGTTTGATCAATAAAGCCATGTAACAACATAATATTAAAACCAAAGTCATGTATAGGGATATGTCCAGCCTTATTAATCAATTTGAGCATATAGAAACCTTTTATCAATGATATTTCGAGTATGTTACGACTTTAATATACTATCTTCAACTGGGTAGAATGACATTGTTGCTAATGGATTAAAGCGCAGGGCGGTTTCAAGATGATCAGGAGCCAAGTGAGCATAACGCATGGTCATTTTTATATCGTGATGGTCCAAAATTTTCTGAAGGGCAAAAATGTTCACGCCTGAAATCATAAAGTGTGCTGCAAAATTATGGCGTATAACGTGGATAATCTGCATAAGGCTGACGAGTGGCTGGCGGCCCTGCTGGCGAATCTGGAGCCTGCCGGACGTCAGCGCATGATGCGCAAGTTGGCGTAGGAGCTTCGAAGGAATCAGCAGCAGATCATCATGCTGCAACGCAACCCTGACGGCAGCGGATACGAACCGCGAAAAGTGACTGCCCGAACAAAAAAAAAGGGCGTATCAAGCGGCAGGAGTATTCGAAGATGCGCACGACCAAATAACTAAAAACTTCAGCCAGCGCGGACTCGGCCAGCGTCATTATGGTTTGTGTGATCGGGTTAGTCGCAAGGGTCTAGGGGACCGCTACGCCAAGCATCGATTACTCGGGTTCAACAACAAAACCGATAGGTTCAGAATATCTATTCTATAACGTGAACTATAAAATACATAAATGTCACCCGCTCATTAAACAGAGTATTTGAATTTTAGGTTCTTGAGGTCATTTATGAAAACTTGTGGGGTCCAACCTTTAGTTAGTTCACTTAATAAATATTCATCAGCCATGTCAAATAAATAGTCTTTAAGTGGGTCTGCAAATGGCAAAATAGCAGCGGAATATGGAGCAATAGCTGGGGATATTAGATGCCCTGCTCCGTAACCCAAAAACATCATGGAAAAGCTTTTAGTGGATTTCCCCCAAAAAGTATCGAAGAATCCTTTTGGGTTGAGATTGCTCTCCACATAAATCTGCTGAGCTTCTAAGGGGGTGGTAGCATTATTGATTTCGCTTAGCCAATCCCTGAATCTCATTGCGCTCTTGCTTTTTCTGACTCTCAATAATTGATCCATTGGCTGCCCCATTAAATCGAATGATTTGCGAAGGTCTGGGAATTTTTCAAATTCAATGATTGAAGAAAATACTTCCTCTTTGGTAAGAGCCTCAGATTTAGATAGGGAGTCCTCGAACAAGATATTTATATCACTTATAGGACTGGTTCTGGCATGTTTGTTTATAACGTATTTATAGCCAAGAAGGTCCGATGTGCATATTGCTAAGAGGTTTTTTTCATGTTGAGTTAACTCATTTATATCTCTTCCGTTAAGATTAAGTCCCAGTCTTTTCAGCTTTCCGCTTTTGAGCGCTGATAAAACTTCTTCTAAGCAGTTGTCCTCAATCTGCTCAGGTACCGCAATATAATTATCTCTCAATTTACGTATTAAATTTCTTCTTTCTCTCCTTTTAATAGGTGTTGAGAGGTTGTGTATTGCTAATTCTAAGGATTGTTCAGGGTCAGCATTGGGTCCGTCTCTTAGGCGCGTAGCGGAAATTGGAGGGACGCCTGCGAAAGGGTGTTTAAGTGCTAAAATAACTGGTGTCCATAATGTGAAACTGAAAGCGTTTTCATCTATTAGCTCCTCAACTCCTTTTAACCCTATTTCATTGATCATGATTTTTAGCGCTAGATTTTCCCCTTCAACTTTGAAATTAACTTCATTGTTTAAAATGAAACTTTCGAATAAGGATGATTTTATTTCATTATATGTTAGGGGTGGAGAGTTCGTTTTTTTTAGTATGGGGACTAAATCGTTATTAAATCGTAAAGGTTCACGGAAAGTATCATTTATTTCATTATTGAAAAGAGCATCATCAAGACTACGGTTGGATATCATAAATCCCTCTAATGGTATTGTATTTCTGATCGTACAACGGAATGTATTATTAATTACTCAAAAAGTAAATCACGATATGTGCATGAGCGCTCAACTTACCGAAATAATGCGCCTTATCACCAACCTGATCCGCACCTGCACCGTGACAGAAGTGGACCGGGAGAACTGGATGTGCCAGGTAAAGGTGGACGAGCTTGAAACCAACTGATTAGCTGTTTGACGCCGCGCGCCGGAGGTGCCCGCACATGGTGGAGTCAGTCGCCGGATGAGCATGTGGTGGTCCTGAGTATGGGTGAGTTTGCATTGCCTGCCATTTACTCCAGCCAGTTTGCACCACCGTCGTACTCCGTGGACGGCTGCGTGACGCAGAATCCGGGCGGCAGCTGGTTTGAATGCGGTCCCGCCACTGGGTGCTGGCATGTCCGGGGCATCAAATCCAGGATGATTGAGGCGGCAGATAATATCAGCCTCAAAACCACTGAGTTTGTCGTGGAGGCCGACACCACGTACATCAACAGCGAGGTGGTGATGTACGGCGCAGTTACCCAGGTCGGCGGCCCGATGAGTTCCAAAGGGTTCGTAGTGGATGAGCATGCTCATATCAAAGTCATTACAGGTGGTGACATGTCGGGAGGTCCAGAATGACGCTGTATCTCGGCATGAGTCAGAACAACGGCAAGGCCATTAAGGCCATCACGGGAACGGACCATCTGCGCGAGTCGGTTCGTGACATTCTGCTGACCCCGCAGGGTAGCAGAGCAAGGACAGATAGGGATTGTTCAGCAGTTGTCTGTCAAGCCACTTTCATTGCTGGATAGCGGGTACCTATTCAGCCGGCGAGACTCGCGCGGCTCAATGACTGTGCAACTCCAGATATTCATAGCGTTGGTTTTTTTGCGGTGAAGCTGTAACCGCTCGAAGCGCTTCTGCACCCATTGCCAATCCTGAACTATTTCCTGCTTGGCGAGAGCGCCGATCTGCGGATGCTCTTGTGCATAGCGTTGGAAGATACAGGGACTGACGAGATAGGTGGTGTCGACCACAGTGTGCACCTGAGCTTTTGTGTCATTGATGATGATCTTACAAGACTGGATTCCTTGCTTCAGCCAATCCATGAAGTGCTCGCCGGAAGATCGCTATGTGTTACTGTGAGGTAAGGATATGACCTCTTATCAGGTGGCCAAATCCATTAAACTACTACACATGGCAAATAGAGTAAAACCTAAAACATATATTGCCGCTGGAAGTGGTTTGTTCATAAAAATTTACTCGATGTGATTAACAGTAATGAAACTAATACCCTCGATTATTGGCTTTTGTAAACAGAATATGAATCATAATTGTTATGACATTTTTCACCAATATAATCGGATGGTTTATCGGGTTGTCGTGTTAGGTTAGGAGGTTGAGATATTGAATTTTGGTTATTAAATCGTCATTGGCTTATCTTAAAAATAGATAATGTTATTTATTTAAATGTTATTTAATGGATTTTTATGAATGTGTAAATATCGAAAAGGAAAATAACAATGAGTGAATACGTGCAAGCAATTGTGAAATCAGATACCGGTGGTTTTAGATTAACCGATGTACAGCGGCCGGTCAGAAGGACGGAAAGTGATATTTTAATCAGAGTTTCTAATATATCACTTAATCGGGGAGAATTAGACTTTCCCTGGGAATCGGATAAGCCTGCCGGATGGGATGCATTTGGTATTGTGATCGAGACCAGCAGCGACGGTCAGGGACCAAAAATTGGGGAGCGGGTATTAACATGGAGTTTTTCGGGTGCCTGGAGCCAATATCGCGTTGTCGATCGTGCCAATGTCGCTATCGTGCCAGAGAGTGTATCAGCAGCGGTTGCAGCAGCGTTGCCGGTGGCAGGATTAACGGCGATGCGTTCTCTGCGGACCCTTCATTTGCAGCCGGGCCAGTCTCTGGCCGTTACCGGCGCAACGGGCGGCGTCGGGCATTTGTTGGTTCAGTTGGCAATGCATGCCGGTATTAAAGTTTCGGCGGTGGCGCACAGTCAGCGTGGATTCGATTGGCTGCAAGCCAGCGATGTTAAACCCAACGAGGTACTATTGGCTAAAGAATATCCTTTTGAGGGAACCTTTGATGCCCTGGTCGATACCGTCGGTGGCGATTTACTGGCTCATCTATTAGACAATGTTGTCCCTAATGGCACAGTTCTCATTCTGGGCGTTGCCTCGGGGCAGGTGGCGAGCATAGACACCACAATTTTGGTATCACGAGGAATCGATCTGATTTCTTATAAGGATTATTCCCCGGCCGGAGAAGATTTAAACACCTTGCTCACTCTCGTTGCCGAGAAGATCATTAAAGTATACGCGGATAATATTGGTTGTTGGGATAAAGTCATTAAACAGGATTTCCTGCATCTTCTCGCTCCAGGCAAAGTCACGCTCAACGTACCTCAGGACTAAGCTCAACTCGTACATAGTCCTCTATGATGTCGCCACGCAAGGATATTGCAATAATTGTGGCGACATAGCGTTATCTTTTAACTAATCACACATTGATATTTAACTTCTGTCAGGTTTTTTTGTATCTTGATGCCCCTACAAGGCATAGATGTTCGCGTAAGAGATGCAAGAGAAGACTTATGGATTTAAATGCGCTTAAAATCTTTATCAAGGTAGGGGAAACGCAGAGTTTTACTAAAGCTGCGCAGGCATTGGGCCTCACCCAATCAGGGGTCTCACGTGCAATTACCAGACTTGAGCTCGATCTTCGTGTTACCTTGCTTAACCGCAATACCCACTCTGTAAGTCTGACTACCGATGGCGTTTTTTTATATGAATCCTCAAGAAGCCTGATGCATGAAATGGATGAGGTTGGGCATTCGATTACCGGTAGAACTGCCTTCCCTGAAGGCGAACTAAAAATAACGACACCTTCTGCCTATGGCCGATTGGTCGTTATTCCAATACTTAAAGAGATCCTCGACAGATATCCGGCATTAACAATTGACGCGGTTATGACTGACCGATTGGTTGATTTGGTGGAAGAAGGCTTTGACGCGGCGATTAGAATTGGCAGCGTACAGGACTCACGGCTTATCGCAAGAACCATCAAGCATTTACGTTTTGTCACCGTTGCGTCACCGGAATATTTAAACAGCCACGGAATTCCTAAAGAGCCAGCGGAACTGGTACAGCATAACTGTCTGGCTGTTAAAGCACAGAAAACTGGGCGTAGCACCAAATGGTTTTATTATATAGCGGGAGAACAGCAGGCTTTTGACATTAAGGGTAATCTGGTCGTTGATACTGCGGATGTACTGTTAGAGGCGGCACTCAGCGGGATGGGGGTTGTTCAAATAATGGACTTTGCGGTCGGTAAATATCTGGAAAACGGTAAACTGGTCGAGCTACTACAAGAATACTCCGAGGCTTCGATTCCGCTTTCATTAATTTATGCAAAATCGCGCCATCGTTCACCTAAAATCAGTACATTGCTGGCGGCGTTAGGAATAAATACTTGACCCCCAATACAGATGCAATTGCGCTTAATTTGTGAGGGACCAAATTCAATATTCTGCTCAATTCTGTGACTAAAAACCAAGCTCTGTATGAAGCTGACGGTATTTTAATTATATATGCGAAGTATTTAGTCTTAAACGGGGCCCATTAGCTGAGCCCTTTTTCAAGCTTATCAATTGGTATATACCGAAGTTCAGACTTTGGACTGCTGATGGCCAAAAATATAGGATGGCACGAATTCCTTTCTGCATCTGTCCAGATAATCTGACCACCACTGCATCATCGCCTTGCGGGCTTCCAGATGCTCCGCCTTGTGGATGTATGCTGCCCGAACGCTGTTACGCTCCTGGTGACTCATCTGCCGTTCAACCACATCCTGTGCCCATAGGCCAGACTCCATCAGGGCACTACAGGCCATTGCCCGAAACCCGTGGCCGCAGATTTCATTTTTTGTGTCATAGCCCATCAGGCGTAGCGCCTTGTTGACCGTGTTTTCACACATCGGTTTATAAGGATTGTGATCGCCGGGGAATACCAGCACCTGATGCCCGGATATTTCCCGTATCTGTTTCAGAATAGCGATGGACTGACGGGAGAGTGGAACGATATGTGAAGTGCGCATTTTTGTACCACGCCCAGAGTAGCGGACACCGGGGATGGCCTCGCGAGTGGCAGGAATGGTCCAGATTCTATTTTTGAAATCGATCTCAGACCAACGGGCGAAACGCAATTCGCTGGAACGGATGAAAAGGCGCAAGGTGAGTGATACTGCCAGGCGGGTTAACTCCCGTCCTTGCTGGTAGTCCTCAATACGAATCAACAGTTCCGGCAGTCGCTCCAGCGGAAGGGCAGGGTAGTGGCGTTTAACGGGAGGTGCGATGATACCGTCGAGATTTGCTGCCGGATTGTGCTCTATCAACTCCTGATGCACGGCATGACGCATGATGTTGCACATATGCTGCCGGGTACGTGCTGCGACTTCCAGCAGACCTTTTTGCTCAATGCCTTTCAGCAGGTCGATAAAGTGACGTGGTTTTAGTTCAGAGACAGGTAGATGCCCAATGATTGGAAAAATATGGTTATTCATGCTGGCGAGCAGACGGGTTGCGTGGTTCTCTGACCATGTACGGTTGCTTTTATGCCAGCTCAGTGCAACAGACTTGAAGGTTTCTTCTGGCAACGCAGTGGCTCTTTTAGAGGAGCGCTGTTGTGCTGGGTTGATATTATGCGCCAGCAATTTACGGATACCATCACGTTGTTGACGAGCGTCAGCCAGAGAGACATCAGGGTAGGCACCTAAGCCGAGGCGGGATTCTTTTCTATTGATACGATATTTGAGATACCAGAGACGCGAACCACCTGGATTAACCAGCAGGTACAGACCGTGAGAATCAGAAACTTTAAAGGGTTTTGCGGATGGTTTTAAGTTGCGGATTTTTGAGTCGTTAAGAGACATTTGGGGGTCACTCCGTCATCGAACCAACTTGACCCCAAATCTGACCACCAAATTCTCCCGATGCGGAGGGAAAACTAAAAATACATCGGGAAGACTTTTCACGCTAGCTTATTGAATCTAAATTACATAAGGATTCGCAGAGCGGCATGAAAACAAGAATTTGGCTCCTCTGACTGGACTCGAACCAGTGACATACGGATTAACAGTCCGCCGTTCTACCGACTGAACTACAGAGGAATCGTTTGAACGAGGCGAATAATAGCGATAGGGGACGGGCATGTCAAAGGGTGTAATGCAAAATAATGTTCGACTGCTGGCAGTTTAGGCAACTTGTTGAGATTTGAAGCGAAATGGCCGTTTGCTAGCATGAAATCTAGCCATTTAAGATGAGTGTGGATGGTATGTCGAAGTTTCGGCTTTCAGGTTTTGTATAAGAACAAAATCTTATTTCTGCATAACAGCCATAAGTTTGCATGATATTGGTGCATCTTTTTAGCGCATTGCTTATGAATGGCTATTTCCTATCTGAGTGGATTGGTCTGTTTTTATGATTTTTTGTTATTTTATAAGCAATTGATTCATTTTGTTCTCCATGTTTTGTCTAAATAACGTTGTTGGCCTGGATCTTGCTCTGGCTATTGTCATGAATTTTGCATTATCGGCATTGTGCCGAACTTCATTACCTGCAGAACATTGCATGATGAAGGTCAGCGTTATTTACCGGGTTTAAGGGAGACGGCAATGAATCTCAGACGTTTAAAGTACTTCGTAAAAATCGTTGATATCGGCAGCCTGACTCAGGCAGCAGAAGTGTTACATATTGCGCAACCAGCATTGAGCCAACAGCTGGCGACGCTGGAAGGTGAGTTGCATCAGCAATTATTGATCCGTACTAAACGTGGCGTAACGCCAACTGAGGCAGGCAGCATCCTTTATACTCATGCGCAGACTATTTTACGTCAGTGTGAGCAAGCCCAGAGTGCGGTCAATAGCGCGGGTTTGTCATTAAATGGTCAGGTTTCTGTTGGTTTAGCACCGGGAACGGCGGCAACTTCTCTGGCATTGCCATTATTGCAGGCCGTGCGCGAACAGCATCCGGGGATTTTACTCTACTTAAATGAAAACTTTGGCAATGTCCTGACCGATCTCACCGCCAATGGCCGGATGGATATGGCCGTACAATATGGCAATAAAAGCGCAGCGGGCGTGACTTTTATGCCGTTGATGAAAGAAGATCTTTATCTGGTTGGCAGCAACTCGGTACAGAACCCTGGCAAATACGTTGAATTAAGCGATGTTGCTAAGCTCAATCTTTTCCTGCCGAGTGCGCAAAATCTGTTGCGTAAGCTGGTGGACGAATCACTGACGCTGCGCCGCTTAAACGCTAAAGTGATTGGTGAAATTGAATCGGCTAATACACTGATTGCGGCGATTGCCAGCGGGCTAGGGGCGACTATTTTGCCAGAATCTGCCGCGCGCGCCATTATTGGGCCAGCCAATGCCTGGATGTCTTGCATTAGCAGCCCGTCAATTCAGGCGCCACTATCACTTTGCCTCTCCGATCATCTGCCGTTGTCACAGGCTGCACAAGCGGTGAAAAAAATCCTATTGTCGCTGGTGGAAAATAACAATATTGCGCAGGTTGCTGAGCCGATGCTGCTGGCGGGCTAAATCATTAGTTTTATTAGACTGTTGGTACGGCGGGCATCGTAGCCCGCCACTGAGGAGTTAGACAATAAAATCGGTAGCAGTATCAACTTGGCCGATGATGTGCACCAAAAAATCTGGATTAGCACTGCCTTTGAGGTTGAGCGCCAGCTCGCTGAGGTTATTCTGATCGTCATAAGACAATAGGGCTTCGCCTGCTTTGCCGCTAAAATCATCGACAAATTTAATAAAATCATGGCCTTTATCCCCATGATTAAAGTAGGAGAGGTCGATTTTATCTTTGCCTGTTTCAAAATCCCAAATTTTATCCGGTGATTTATAGGGCGAATCACTTAACGCAGAGAACACGAAAATATCATTACCACTGCCGCCCCAAAGCTGATCCTGACCGCCGCCGCCGTAGATAATATCATCACCGTCACCACCTTTTAGGATGTTATCTGCATCGTTGCCTACAATGACATCGTTACCAGAACCGCCAATGGCATTTTCAATGGTGACACCAGCAGCGATGGAGACATTCCCTTTCAGTCCTCCGACATCAGAGAAAGAACCTTCATTCAGGTTAATACGTTGGTAGTCTGAATAACCAGAGAAATCGAAAGTATCATTACCGCCGGCATCCCAAACGGAAAAAATCAATTTTTGGCTACTATCCGTCGCCGTATAAAAATCTCGATCGGTATTGGAATTAAAGCCATAAATGGTATCGTCGACCCGGGTTCTCATATTGGCACCGTACAAATGCTGCATGGCCGATATATCATCTTGTAAGGGGGCGGCAGCCCAGACGCCTTTAAAATCACCGCCTGTATTACTTTCACTAAAATAACTCATTAGACTAAATTGTCGGCTGTCTTCGACATAACTAGCATTTGAATCGTAGCTTGATTTACCTTTAGAGGCATTATATTCCCCAGGATGTGACAGTCCCAGACCGTGGCCGATTTCATGAGCGTAGGTTTGTCTCGCATGGTTACCTATTTCAGGGTCTAGTAATCCTTGACCGTGGCCAGAATTCATCCAAATTTGGCCTTCTACTTTATTTCCTTGATAGTCGTATTCATTTTGTTTTTTACCCGCACCGTAAGTAAATGCTCGTCTCGATTCTTCATTGGTGAAATTTCCAAACTTTAAATCAGAAATTTGATCTGATGCGACCTCAACGAAATGCAAATTAGCAACATCAGACCAAGATTGTAGGGCGAGTTTAGTTGCCTGTTTTTGAGTGTCGGTAAATACACTAAGGCCTGTCTCAGCATGTCCTTCTTTTCGATTTTGTACACCTGTTGTTTCATCGTATTTCCACTCAGGGAAACTATAGGTAACAGTGGCTTCTTTGCCTGTTATCGATTTACCGTTCCAGGTGTAATCCCTGCGGGCTATATGGGTTCCTGCATCATCGATATCTAAAGAAGGCTTTCCTCCTACGTTTACTTCGTCACCACGTTGATAATAGTTAAGTAGTTGATTAACACTATCCCAACCAGTTGCTTTTTCATGTGAATTATTATGCATAACTTCCTCGAGGTTTTAATTAAAACAATGACGTATTTTAAGTGTGGGCGCTGGTAACATATATTTGTTATCGCGATTTTCCCCAAGGTTATAATAGTTTATTTTTATTTATTATGTGGCGAGTGTGCCCGTTTCTGGGCATTTCTTTGTTTATTTTTTATGGTTTTTAAAGTGTTTTTATAAAATGTTACTTATCGAGATGTATAGGCTTTTTTTATTTGTGCGGGCATTTAATTATATTGTGTGGACGTTTTTTATAGGGAGGGGATAGAAAGGATTATATATTTTGACGTGATGTTAATATTGCCTTTTGTATGGGTAAGCAAGAAAGGGATGCAATCTCATCTAGATGATAAGAGAGATTGCATATTGCTAGTTGATTTTTAAGAACAGCGTGCCAAAGGCATTATTTAACGAGAGTAAAGCGTTCGCCGCTAAATACTCTCACGGGCATGCCGCGCACGATATGATGATGGAACAACCGACGTTCGGCTCTTTGCGCATCTAACTGGT
Source organism: Rouxiella sp. Mn2063 (assembly GCF_049319665.1). Classification (NCBI taxonomy): domain Bacteria; kingdom Pseudomonadati; phylum Pseudomonadota; class Gammaproteobacteria; order Enterobacterales; family Yersiniaceae; genus Rouxiella; species Rouxiella sp. Mn2063. The sequence continues at coordinate 273,758 of NZ_JBMOUD010000001.1, forward strand.
ATTGCTCAAGCTGCTCAAGTTTGTGAGCGATCAGCAGGTAAGCCAGCCGTTTATTGGCATGTTGGCTGCGTTCGCTTTGTACTTTCACGCTAATACCGCTGGCAATATGGGTTGCACGCACTGCCGACTCGGTTTTATTAACATGCTGTCCTCCGGGGCCGGAAGATTTCAAGGTTTCAACGCGAATCTCGCTGTCTTTCGGTATCACGGTTGCAGAGAAACGCGCGACGCCGATAAACCAGTTTTTGCGGTTGCGACCGCTTCGCCATGGGCTATCGCAAATCCATTGCAAAGTACCACACCATTGGTCTGCCAGCTGTTCTGCCAACTCGCCGTTAAGCGTTAACAGCACAGAACGCAACGTGTTGGGGCGATTGCCGTTTTCGCATTCGACTTCATTCACCTCAACCTGCATCTTTAGCGCTTCTTTCGTCAGTTGCCGTAGCGCCAGGCTGACCGCCAGACAACATTCATCTGGCCCTTGAGCCGCTGAGATCTGTAATAAAATCATCACTGGCCTCCGCTGGTTTTGTAAGTCAGCACCGGCTTCATACGTGCGACGAGCGTGACCAATCCGGCCTGTTGCAATGCTCCGACAACGCTGTCAATCGGCTTATATGCCTCTGGCGCCTCCTGATAAATCAGTTGGCGATCGCGGCAAATCACTCGGCTGCCGAAACGGGTTCTTGCTAGTTGCTCGACGCTGAAGCGGGCTGACAAACGATCTTTGCATTCTGAGCGCATCCATTTGCGTCCGGCACCGTGAGCCAGCGAAAACAGGCTGCTGGCATGTGGATGTGGCTCAACGACATAGCTGTAATCACCACGAGATCCAGGGATCACCACTAAACCTTCATCGGCAGGCGTTGCCCCTTTGCGATGCAGCCAGCCGGTGATGCCATCAATCGTTGCTTGTGCGAGCAGGTTGTGATGGATATCCAACAAGCATGCTCCCGATGTACGCAAGCGTGACAATATACGCTGGGCGATTAATTGCCGATTAAAATGCGCAAAATCTAAGGCATGCTGATGCTGCTGCAAATAGTGGCTGGCATCATCGCTATTTTCCAATAATCCATGATGGCCGTGAACACGAATATGTTCATCCAATATATGCTGACCCAAGCCGCGGGAGCCGCTATGCACCAGTAGCATAAGACGTTTATTATCAATATTATGTTCGGGTTGATATATTTCATCAACTTGCAGTAATTCAGAAAAGTGATTGCCGCCGCCAATCGTACCTAAAGTATAAGAATAGGGCTGAAATTCGGCAGGAATATCCGTTATTACTTCATCCTCTATTGGGCCATCAATATTGCCTAAACGTTTTTCCAATTTATCCAATGGCTGTTTTGCCACGCTTAATTCAGTTTGCCATAGCGACATACCGCAACCGATATCATTGCCGATTAATGCCGGATAAAAACGATGCTGCGAAAAGAACGCTGCGCCGACCGGATAACCGCGACCTGGATGCAAGTCTGGCATACCAGCGACCTGCACCATATCTGCAAGTTTTGCTGTTGTTTCAAGTTGTTGGATTGCATTGCCTTCAATCCATGTGTGTTCCGACGCGATCAATGAAACGCGTGGTGACACGGAGCGTATAATATTGCCCATAACCAATCCTAAAGACTAATTTATTTAATTTGGATGTGGCAGGCCGAAGCCAGAGCAATACCTGAAGGACTATAGAGCGATAAAAAATAAACTCTAGATTAGACAGGAAATTATGCCTGGATTGTCGACCCGCAAAGAGTAAACAGTGCTTGATAATTCATGATGTACCTCCTTTGCAAAGTGAATGAGTAAAAAAACGAGCAGGATGCTATCTATAAAAATCGGTAATGTCAATTAATTGAATTTTTTTAGGCGTATTATCCGGAAAATATTTCTTTCCCATATTTAAATGGGTGGACAATAAAAAGAATGTGCGGGCACTAAAAAGTGTGAGATTGATTTTCTCTGAAGGTAACGTCTGGGAACCTGTCTCATTAATCTAAATGTTAATACGCCAGATTATATCTCTAAAAGTATGTAAGAGCCCGCTTGTTCCACAAAGCCGTTTTATCGATAACTGTTTTGGTCTGTATCCGGGCAGTTGGCCGTTGGCCGGTTTATGCACCGGCCAATCCTGTTTTATGGCAACGCTTACTCAGTAAATAATTTCACCACACTAGTCATATTTTCCTGACCCAAATTGCGCTCTAACGCTTGACGGAAGACGTCATGCGCGGCGGCAACAGTCGGTGCCGCACCGGTTGAACCCGCGGCGCTTAGAGTATAAGCAAAATCTTTCTCGATAAGCTCCACAGGAAACAGTGGGGCGAAATTCCCGTTGAGCATAGTGCTAGAAAGATAGGTAGCAATCGGTGCCCAAACTGACGTTCCAGCGATGGCCGCGAGTGCTTTGTTTACATCGGTGCCATGGCGTTTTAGCAGGCCGATAATTTCCGCTAAAGCCGTCACCTGAATTCCCATCAGCGCGTTAGTCGCCAGCTTAACTAATGCCCCATCGCCCAATGCGCCAACATGATGAATGCTTGAACCCATTTCTTCTAGCAGCGAGCGGCTACGCTGCAATGTGTCCGCGTCTCCCCCAACCAAATACACCAACTGCCCGGCTTCAGCCTGTGGGCGCGAACCCGATACCGGGGCTTCCAGCAGCGAGACATTGTGATGGGACATCTGTGCACCGAGCGCTTTGATCCACGTTGGCGTCAGCGTCGAGCTTTCAATGGCGACACTGCCAGCGGCCATTCCTGCTAAGGCCCCGGTATGTGGGTCAAGCCAAACCTGTTGTGAGGCGGCATCATCACGCAGCATGGCGATAACAAATTCGGCACCATCCACAGCTTCTCGCGGAGAAGAGGCTTGCGTTACGTGTTGACTTAGCAATGGTTCTGCTGCCGTCGGTGTCCGATTCCAAACGGTGACATCATGTTTGGCGGCGATCAAATTAGCGGCCATACGTGACCCCATTGCGCCTAAACCGAGTACAGTAATTTTGCTCATTAGGTTGTCCTGTCAATTGAGTGAAGCAATGTTATTAAATGCCCGTTGTGGCTTAGCGCGATGTGCGGGTAGCAATCACTAAAATCAGCCCCGCCAACACAAAACCGGCGGATACCGCTGGAATAGGCGATGGGCCAACGTGGTTGATGAGTAAGCCGCCGATTAATGCCCCCGTGCCGATGGCGGCATTAAATACTGCAACGTTAATGGAGGTGGCTGCATCGGCCCCGCCTTTAACGGCAGACGCGCCGTTAAACACACTGGTTTGTAGCAAGACAGGCAGTGCGCCGTAGGCCGCACCCCAGACAACAAAAGCAATGATCATTGAGGTCGTGCTGACAGCAGCAACGTTCATGGCGATCAGACTCACGGCCAGCATGGCGGTGACAACAATTAAGCAGGCACGCAGTGATTTAGCAGCGAAGGGGCCGATGGCAAAATTGGCAACCACTCCGGCACCGCCGTAAATCAACAGCATCACGCTGGTTTGCGCAGCACTTTGGTGTGCGACTTCTTCCAGGTAAGGTGCGATGTAGGTGTAGGCTAAAAAGTTACCGATCACTACCAGGGCGGTAACGCCGAAAATTGCCATCAGCGTAGCGTTTTTGAGGATGCGTGATACGGCGCCACGAATAGATGAATTAGAAATACGCACCGCAGGAACTGACCAGACGACGATGGTAAATACCACCAGACTCAGCACCGCGAGGGCGGCAAATACCGCGCGCCAGCCTTCATGTTCACCAATAATTGTCCCCGCAGGCACGCCGAGCACGGTTGCCAGAGAGACGCCGCCGAAGACGACAGATGTAGCGCGTATAGCGTTACGTGCGGAAACCAGATGCACAGCAGTGACGACCGCGGTGGACCAGAATACCCCGATGGCGGCGGCGACCATAATGCGTCCGATAAGGACTAAAAAATAACCGGGTGCTAAATAGGTCACCAAATTGCCTAAACAGCAAACGGCTAACAGTGCTGCCATCAATACCTTTCTATTAATCGAACCGAAAATACTGGTTAAAGGCGTGGCGGTGAGCGCCACCAAAAAGGCGAAACAGGTGACCAGATAACCCGCTGCACCCAGGGAGACATTCAGGCCAGCCGCCATGGAAGGCAGCACGCCAACTGGCATTAACTCGGTACTGACAAAAGAGAAGCAGCCCAGGCTTAAAGCCAGAACGGCGATAACGCTACGCGCCTTGGAGATAGCCAGCCCGTGCGCATGGGAATGTGTATTATTTGTCGATGAATGCATGAATTAATCTTTTATCTCTTGGTTAAAAATAGGGGATTTTAGGCAACGTATGCCCGCCTTAGATTTGCTAAAGCACCCAATTGAATGCGTTGTAAACGGTTAATGGTGACGAAGATTTACCGAAGGGAAATGCCATGCCGACTCTGCTTCTCCCGTAGCGTCGCTGTTTATCAATTGGCGCTACATGGAATGAATTGTGAGATTTTTGTCATCTAATTGCGATAGCATGAAAGGCATATCATTTATGACTGGGAATCAAGAATGAGTATTTTTAGCTCGCAATTGCTGGAAGGCGTAGATGTGATGGCCGCGGTGGTTGATACCAAAAGTTTTGGTGGAGCCGCGGAGATGTTGGATATGTCACAATCTGGTGTCAGCAGGGCGATTGCACGCCTTGAGGCGCGGCTGGGTATCCGCGTATTCGAACGTACCACGCGTTCGGTAAGGTTGACGGATGAAGGCCGTGAATTCTACGAACAAGTTATGCCGCTGATTGGTGCGCTAGCAGAAGTGACCGGCAGCGCCGCAAGTAAGGTGCAGAAGGTACAGGGACGCTTACGGGTTAATGTCGATCCTCTGTTTTCCAGTCATATCTTAGGGCCGAACCTTGGCGCATTTATGGATAGCCATCCAGAGTTGGAGATTGAACTGCGTAGTCGAGAAGATTTAGGTGACCTGGTGGCCGATGGGTTTGATCTGGCGCTACGTTTTGGTCATCCTCAGCCTTCATCGCTGGTAGCCCGCAAGCTATTTGCAACAAGAGTACTTGCTATGGCTTCACCCGCTTATATCGAGAAATATGGTCATCCGTCTTCGCCGATTGAACTGGAAACGCATCCACATCGTTGCATCATGTTTAGAGAGCCGGTAACAGGTAAGCCTTTCCCGTGGGAGTTTCATCAGGGCAAGAAAACATTGAGCGTGAAACCACAAGGCACAATTACCGTGAATGATTCTGGCACGGTTGATAGCATGTGTCTGGCCGGTCTCGGCATTGCTCAACTCTTCGAATTTGGTTCTGAGAAGTACCTGACTTCTAAGCAACTCATTAATCTTTTCCCCGCATGGCCAGATAATTTTTTTCCACTTTATGCCTATTACCCGTCACGTCATCATGTCCCTGCTAAAACCCGCGCGTTATTGGATTTTGTGATGGGATTGGTAGGGTGAAATCTTATGAGGGCAGCAGAAATAGCATAATCGTAAGGCATTTTTGGATAAGTGAAACGGGAACCGAATGATCCCCGTTGGTAACCTCGATCAGCAGTCTTGAGCCTGCTGATGCGCGCTAACTCTATGGTGATTACGCATCCAACGCACAATATCGATTGCCACAAAAATCAGCAAACTTATACCCATTAGCGGCAAGCAATAGCCCAATACCACGGCAATCAGCAATGTAATACCGCGCCAACCAATAGACAACGCCTGCCAGCACGAAAGCAGTGTTTGCGCAGGGTGTATTGCGGCTACAGCCGGGCGGCGAATCCACCAGATGCGGTAACCCAGTACGATCATCACGCACAGGCCAAGACCGAAAGCAGCAAGAATTAGCTGATTGGCCAGACCGAATAAAATACCCATATGCGCGTCGATTCCCCAACGTGTCAGTTTGGCCAGCAGTGGGAATTTAGCGAACCAAACATGATCGATAATGGCAAAGGTGTTCGGATCAACTGACACCGCATCTACCTGCGTTGGCCAACCGCGATCGACCTCGGTTACCGTCCAGGCTTTATCCGCTGCTTTGGGCTGGCGCAATTCGACTTTGGAAGCCGTAATGCCGGCAGCGCGAGCTGCTTGCAAAACTGTATTCCAATCAGCATCAGCACGGTTTTGTCTTTTAGCTGGAGTTTGGGTCGATGCAGTGGACATATCCATGCCTGACATATCCATCCCGTCCATACTGTCTTGCTGTTTTGCTGGAGCGGGGATTGGCGCTGCACCGTGGTGTTCAGCGTGAGGATCGATAGCGACAGGCGCGTTTTGAGATTGCAAGTTGGTATTCACCTGCGGTGTCATCCAGTTAAACTCTGCACGCATTTTATCGATGTTATTGCCGGCCCATTGCGACCAGGTCAGTCCGGTTGCAGAGAAGAACACCAGTCCGACGAACAAGACTAAACCGAGTGTAATATGCCAGTGGCGTGCTGCGGCAAAACGACCTTTTTGGCTTTTTACCTTACGACGAGGGCGGGTACCTAGCCAAAGAATGACGCCACCGAGTGCGGCAACCCATAACCAGGATGCTGCCAACTCGCTATAATTTCTGCCGAGATCGCCAAGCAACAACTCGCGGTGCAGCCCATCGAGCCAGGTACGCAGTGGTAAAATCCCCGATGTGCCGTAAACCGGTAAATCGCCTTTTATTTTTAGTGTGTAAGGGTCAACAAACACCGAACGTGACTCAGAAGCTCCAAGTTTATTATCGACAAACTGAACGCGAGTCGTATCCGTTGCGCTCGGTGCCGGGCGTACGGCATAAATAAGGGTGTCCTCGCCAGCATAATGACGTGCGGCGACAATCTGTTGTGATAGCGGCTGTGCGTTGCCTTGTGGCTCGGTTGTTAATACATCTTTATAAATAAAACCTTCAATTTGTGGCGTCAGGACGTAGAGCGTCCCGGTTAGTGCCGCGACAAAAATAAACGGCGCGATAAACAGACCAATATAAAAATGCAGGCGACGGATCAGAGTAAAAATTGTATTTTTCGCCGTCGGTGCGGCGTGCGATGTATAAGACATAGAATTTCCAGTTGTTCGACATTACCTCACAGGCACGTGAACCTCTGCTAAAAGCAGCGGCTAGCGCCTGTTATGCGTAAAACGGGGTCACAACCGGATATTTAGGTGGGGCACGCGGATGCTGACAACGGCAGCGGCGTGCAATCACGCGGGCAACAATATAACGTGGCGGTGGGGCGCGGGTGATGATCAGCAGCAGCCAGATAATCGGAATGAAGACCCAGAATACCAGCGCCACGTGAATCAGCAGCTCGCAATAGCCACAGGCGAAATGGCCTTCATCCATCATGCTGCGATCGTCCATCATCATCGCCGATGACGAACCGTGGTGCATTTTCATCCCTGGCATCGTCGACATATCATGATGACTCATCATCGCTGAGTGCGCAGAAGCATCGATATTCATCGCGTGCATTTGCTGATACATCAGGGTTTTTGACACCACCGGAGCAACAAATAGCAGCAGTATTGCCAAAATAGCAATACAAGCGGTCAGCTGTTGTTGTCTCTGGTGCGACAGTTTCATCAAATAAGAAAATGTAGGTCAATTAAATGTGGCGGCAGTGTAGCGCGATATGCGGGGTTAGGTAAAATAAAGTGGCGTCTGTCGGTGATATTCAGTTGGAGGAAAACGAGGTAGGTCTCATACGGCCGTGAGTTTCAGGCCAATAGCAAAATACCGATAAAGGACTGAAACTGCTACAAGATGCATCAGACAAGGATCTGACCGAGTTCACGAAATGAGCATCAGGTGTTGAAGTCTGAAGCGCATAAGAGAGTTGAGATACAGCTAACAATACTGCCCCTTAAAGTATAAAGGAAATCTTTAAAACTCATTGTTTTGAAGCTGAATACCATATGCATGGCCATTTGAAATTTCAAAGCCAACCACAACATGTCGAGGTGGCGTTTTTTTACTCTGCGAAGTCAAAATATAATTAACAATAAATTGTCCTTTCGTAGGGAATTGATAAAAAGAAGAGGGGATGCATAACTTTCCATTATCAACTGCTAAATTTGGCTTGTACTTATACCATCTTTCCTTAATAGGTGTATCCCTAGATGAAATAGTGATGATTTCTGGTTGGTAATTACGTGGATCTAAAACCTGAAAACATATCTCCCGATCAGACAGACTTACGCTGGCTGTTTCAGTAGGCTTGTAGCGAATATCAAGCCTATCACCAGGACAACCTGTCAGCATAATGATTGGCAGAATGGATATGAAATTTTTCATTTTTTTATTCATGTTGACACCGTCTAAGGAAATGCTTTAAGTGTGCTTTTATATTTGGTGCTAATTATTTCTTCTTTTATATCACCATCGAGGGAAACATTTCTCTTACCTCTCTCATCTATCCAGGTAGCATAGCCGAATTTATCTAATAGGAAGTGATCAGCTATTATCTGCGCTTGTTGCTCCATAGGGTAATCATATAGTCCACGATTATCTAATTTATAACGGTAACTAACCATCCCACTAAAAAAACCACGAGTCCTAACCATCATTCCTTTTTCATGTTGCCACACATGCGTCATTTCGTGAATGAATAAATGTTGCAGCCCCGAACTTTCTATAGAAAAATCATATCGATACCAATCCCTAAAGTAAAGTTCTCCATTTGGCGTCATCGCTGTTGCCTTGTTCTGCAGCCCAAATGGGAGGTAACTATCATGATGAATCCATACCTTATTATATTGTATGGAATTTTTAAAAACCGACTTAGCTAAGTCAATTTCCCCAAGTGTTAATAGCCGAAGGCTACCTTCTTTATTAGCTCTCATAATCCACTCACTTTGTATGGTTATTGATTTTAGTATATGGAAATAATTATTTGTAGCAATAGGGTTATATGTTTTTTTAGGTTTTTATTTTAAATAAAAATGTTCTATTATCGAAAAGTATTAGTATGTATTGACTTTTTTAGGCGAGACAAGAATAGTGATTATTTTTAAGATTTTGAAATCTATGGTTTATTTGTTAGCTAAAACTCATTGGAGTTTGTCTGTAATTCTTCATGAACGTCACTAAACTCAAAGTTGATAATTTTTGTAATAATTAATGCGTTTTTCATAAGCCGTTGCTAAGCAAGAATTATAATCAGTGAAGAAAGCAACAGAGTTTTTTTCATTAATAAAACCTTCTGCGAGGCATTCATTGGAAATGTATATATCCCAACTCTCTTTGGCTTTCTTGATTAAAGAGATGAATTCATTGTAATTATCTAAATTATTTTTAGATGAAGTGACTTTTTGAATGAATTCTTTATATTCATCCTCATATCTATTTTTATTCTGAGTGGATAAGTAGATCATGCAGTTTTGTACGGCCGGTGACATCGGTTTTTTATAACAGCTATCTAGTGTTTCATTCTTAAAGTAAATAATATTGTCTTTCTTGGCGTTAGCGCTGAATAAAAAGAATGCACATAGTAATATAGTGTATTTTGTTTTCATGTTATTTCCTAAAGAGTCTCTGGTTTTATTTTTAGCTTATACCATTACGTAAATTCAATGTATGCACGTTGATTTAAATCAAGAGGGTGTAAAATTAATGCTTAAAGCTTCCACCTCTAGTTATTTTAACTTTTTATATTTAACTCATCGATTTTTAGATGATTTAATTTTGAGTATCATTCATCAGAACGATGAGTGATGAGTTATAGCAAATGATATCGCATATTCACGTGACTAAATCCAATAACCACGACCTCATCCCCATGTAGTCATTTCATGATATGAAACGTTCACAAAGCGGCTGCATTATGATCTGTTTTGGCCCGGCACAGCCGAGAGCGGCATCGTTACCACTTCTAGTTTTTCGCCACCCCAGCAAAATGCCAATATCCTCTAATAAGAATTGTCTTAAATACCTAGGATTACACATGGATTATTTGCCATTTCTCAGTGGTGAGAACTATCATTCTCAAACGGGTGTCAATCCTAATGCGCAGATGGATGATGACAGGCACCTTGCAACAACCCGACCACTGAGTTGGGTTTTTTGCATTAAATGGTATTTAAAACGTCGGCTGTTTAAGGATTAATAAGATAAGGGTTATTAAACCCCAATCGGCATCGCCACCTTAAACCAGATCTCATGCCCAGACGGGCGGTTGCGGACTTTGAACTCTTTTAAGAAACGGAACTGTACGGTGATGTGTTTGGGGAGTTCGTAGTGGATGGCGGGGCCGAAGCCGATTGAGCGGCCCTTAAATCCGTTCATATAAACCTGGCCGTCTTTTTTATCTTCGGTCGTTTGTATTAAATAAAAGCCGTTAACGCCGATATGTAATCCGTCATACACTTCGTAGCTGGCTGAGTAATCGAAATGGAAAACTTGGCCTGAGGTGTAATTGCTTTTGTGGTTTTTGAGATTGAAATTGTAATCAACCTTCATTGATAGCTCTGACTTTTCTGTCGGTAGCCAGGTAAACGCCAGCTGCGGCTTGATGGTGAAAAATCCGTTGCCGCTATTGGCGAGTTGTTCTTTTTTATAGGCTCCGGTGGGTGAGGTGATCTCCAGCGAGAGCGCGGTGTTCATTGCCGGCGTTGGTCCCCAAACTAGCAAAGGTGCAAAGGTTAAATCGCCGAAATTAGAGATGCTGTTGCCGCGCCCGCCAAGGTGGATTCTTTTCTCCACGTAGGGCAATACCACATAAGCACCGAGCCGGGCATTAAATACGCGGATGCCGCTGATATAATCGAATCGGCTCATCCACAGCTTGGAGCTGACGTTAAACTTCTTCATATTTTTATTCGCGAAATGCGAAGAGTAGTAATGCTCGTAATATAAGTTATAAGCGAAAGTATTATCAGGCACCTGGTTAATGTTGGGGGTGACGACAAAGAAAGTATCTGCGCCTGAAGCGATATTATCTGCACCGCTTTCTGTGGCGTAAACTTTAGTGGTAACCAGTAAATAAGTTAATAGACTAAGAGTTTTTATTATTTTCATTGCTGCCTCTTTTTATAAAAATATAAATAAGCAGACAATTTCTCTGTAAATGAAATACAGAGAAAGACAACGTCATTCTCATTCGTGTGGGTGCTGATAAATAGACTGCACTATTTTTTAGCCGGGTAATTGCGCGGCAGATCTCGTTTTATCTAAAATGGCGTTTTTGTTGTTAGTGAAATGTCATGCAGATAGCAAAATAAAAGTCAGTATCAACAAATAACCGCACTGGCACGTGCGTATTTTAATAACTCTATTCACTTATTGGGTGACGGCGTTGCCAGTACGGCACGGGCGCGCTCAAGAATAAAATCAATCAACGTGCGAGAAGCGCGGGTCTGGTAGCGATTCGGGGTATAAAGCATAAACATGGTGGTGCCAAAAATACTCAGGCGCAGATTGTCAAAGGCGGTGATCACTTCGCCGGTTTTGATGTCTTCTTTGATAATGTAATCCGGCACAATGCCAACGCCTAAACCGGCTAATATCGCCCGCCGTAGGAAGGGGAAATGTTCGGAAAATAGGGTTGGTTCCAGCATCACTTCATAGCGCTTTTCCCCTTGATATGCCGCTAAACGCAACTGCCGGCCAACGACGCCAGAGGTGATAACCGGCACGGAGCGCAGCTGTTCCAGCCGTTTTGGCATGCCGTGTTGTTCCACGTAACTACGAGCCGCGCAGACAAAAAAGGTCACCGGGCCAAGTTCGCGCGCCACCAGTGATTGCGGAGGCTCCGACATCACGCGGATGGCAATATCAATCTCATCCCCCAACAAATCTTCAATACGGTTCTCGAAGGTAATTTCCAGCACGATATCGGGATACAGCCGTTTGAACTCTATCAGCCAGTCGGCGGTGATCGACTCGCCAAAACCGGACGGCACGCTTAAACGTACGCGTCCCTGAAAACCTTGCCCCAGCTCAAATAGCGTTTCTTGCGCCGCCTGCAACTCATCCAAAATGCGCCGCCCGTGCTGGTACAGCCGCATGCCGACTTCGGTTGCTTCGATTTTGCGCGTAGTACGCCGCACCAGCTGCACGCCGGTGGACTGTTCGAGTTGTTTTAAGTGGTAGCTGACGTTGGCGCGGGACATTTTGAGCTTTCGTGCGGCCAGGCTCAGGTTACCGGCGTCAATAATTTCCACTAAGAGCGTAAGGGAATTCAGGTTCATAGGCACATTGTTAAGTTTTTTTGAACACAATGTAAAGCAGCTGTGTGATTGTCAATAAATTTTGTCCATGTCATTAATCGGTCACTTAGCGTACTGCATCCGGAATTTCCACCAGGAAACACGTCATGGAGACAAGTATGAGCGCCGATATTAAAGATGAAAGTATTACTGTCATTACTCTCTCAAATCCCCCCGTTAATGCGTTAGGCCAAACGCTGCGTCGTCATATTATCGATAGCCTGGATAAGGCGGAGAAGGACCCGGCCTGTCAGGCCGTGCTGATCTGCGGCAGCAATCACATATTCTCAGCGGGGGCGGATATCAAAGAATTTGGTTTGCCGCCGAAAGCGCCTTCACTGCCCGAGGTGTGCCAGCGTGCGGAATCCTTTAGCAAGCCGGTAGTTGCGTTGATCGAAGGCGTTGCGCTAGGCGGCGGACTGGAACTGGCGTTAGCGGCGCATTACCGTATTGCCATGCCTGCCAGCAAACTGGGCTTGCCGGAAGTGCATTTGGGGTTAATACCCGGCGGGGGTGGAACACAGCGCATGCCGCGATTGATTGGGATTAGCGCCGCGCTGGATGTGATCCTCAGTGGGCGGCATGTTCCGGCATCCGAAGCCCTATCGATAGGATTAATCGATAGACTGCTGGACAGCGATAAAGACGTCTTGTCGCAAGGCATCACGTTTGCCCGAGAGATTATTCACTCTGGCAGCAAGGTGCGCAAAACCTGTGATGAAACAAAGTATCAGGCAGATAAGCCCGCCAATAAAGCCGCATTACAACAAGCCCGCGACAGCGTAGCCCGGAGCGCACGCGGGTTATTTTCTCCTGAGAAGATTATCGATGCGATCCAGGCGACGTTGGAAAAACCTTTTGCAGAAGGGATGCGCATTGAGCGCGAATGTTTTATCCAGTGCCTCAATAGCCCGCAACATAAAGGCTTAACCCACGCGTTCTTTGCCGAGCGCGAAGCTGCTAAGCCGCCACAAATACACAATGCCCAACCACGAGATCTTAAACAGATAGGGATTGTTGGCGGCGGCACGATGGGCGTCGGTATCGCTATCTCGATGCTTGATGGCGGGTTTAACGTGGTGATGGTGGAACGTGATGAACAAGCTTTAGCGCGTGGACGAGCCAACATTGAAAAAGTCTACGATATGCTGATTGCCAAAGGCCGGCTTAATGGCGGAGATAAAATCACCCGCATGGCGCATCTTACCGGTGCGACCGACTATTCGGCATTAGCCCAGGTTGACCTAGTGATCGAAGCCGTGTTTGAAGAGATCGCGGTCAAAAAAGCGCTGTTTGCCGAGTTGGATCGCGTGTGTAAACCCGGTGCGGTATTAGCCAGCAATACCTCCTATTTGAATATTAATCAGATTGCCGCCGTGACGTCGCGCCCGGGGGATGTCATTGGCCTGCATTTTTTCTCACCCGCCAATATCATGAAATTACTCGAGATAGTCATCGGCGAGAAGACCTGCGATGAGGTGGTGGCAACCGGTTTTGCGTTGGCGAAACGCCTCAAAAAACAGCCGGTTCGCGCGGGCGTCTGCGATGGCTTTATCGGTAATCGTATCTTGGGCGTGTATCGCACCGCCGCCGATTACATGATGGAAGACGGCGCATCGCCGTATCAAATTGATCAGGCAGTTCGCCACTTCGGTTATCCAATGGGACCTTATCAAGTCTCGGATCTTGCCGGTGGCGATATCGGTTGGGCAACGCGTAAATCTCATGCCGCCACCCGTGACCCTAAACGCCGCTATGTGCGTATTGCCGATGCGTTGTGTGAACGCGGCTGGTTTGGGCAAAAAACTTCACACGGCTATTACCTCTACAACCAGGATAAGCGCAAAGGCGAAGAAGATCCCGATGTGCTGGCGATCATCAGTGAAGAACGCCGTAAGGCGGGGATTAAACCGCGCACCTTCAGCGAAGAGCAAATCTTGCGCCGTTATCTGGCCGCAATGGTTAATGAAGGGGCCAATGTGGTGCAAGAAGGCATCGCCAATCGGCCTTTGGATGTCGATGTGGTGCTGTTGTCTGGTTACGGTTTTCCGCGCTTTCGCGGCGGGCCAATGAAGTATGCCGATCTTGTCGGGCTGCCAAAGATTTTGGCCGATATTAACGAGTTTGCTAAAGAAGAACCGCTATTTTGGCAGCCCTCGCCGCTGCTTGTTTCTCTGGTGGAGAAGGGGGCTGATTTCGAGAGCCTGAACCGCTCCGCCTCTTCTGCACATTCACCTACCAGTAAGAGGAGTTGATGATGCGTGAAGCCGTCATTGTCTCTACCGCACGCACGCCGCTGACCAAATCACATCGCGGTGAGTTCAACATTACGCCGGGGCCAACATTAGCCGCCTTTGCTATTCGCGCCGCCGTTGAGCGCGCAGGTATTGACCCCAACAGCATTGAAGATTTAGTGCTCGGCTGTGGTTATCCCGAAGGTTCTACCGGACGCAATATTGCTCGCCAGAGCGCAGTCCGTGCCGGGCTGCCGATTAGCGTTCCCGGCGTCACCGTTAACCGTTTTTGTGCCTCCGGCCTGCAAGCTATTGCTTACGCCGCCTCGCATATCGTGATGAACGGCGCACAGGCAGTGGTTGCCGGCGGAGTAGAAAGTATCTCCGGCATCACCACTCGTGAAAATGCCAACAGCACAGCCGATCCCTGGTTACAGGAGCATAAACCCGAACTCTATTTGCCGATGATTGAAACCGCCGACATTGTTGCTGCGCGTTACCACATTAGCCGCGAAGCACAAGATCAGTTCTCGGCAGAAAGCCAGCGGCGAACCGCAGCGGCACAGCAGGCTGGCTATTTTCGCGATGAGATCATCGCGTGTACCACCACCATGGAAATCGTTGATAAAACCACAAAAGCCGTCAGTACTGCCGAGGTGACGGTGGATGCAGATACCTGCAACCGACCCGGCACTACCTATGAAGGACTGGCAAAACTGCCGCCGGTTCGCGGCCCCGATCAGTTTGTTACCGCAGGCAATGCCTCACAGCTGTCCGACGGCGCTTCGGCTTGCGTGATGATGGAAGCCAAAGCCGCGCAGCAGTTGGGCTTACAACCTTTAGGTGCATTTCGTGGCTTTGCAGTGGCTGGATGTGAGCCGGATGAAATGGGCATCGGGCCGGTTTATGCGGTGCCCAAACTGCTGGCACAGCACGGGCTAAAAGTCGGCGACATTGACCTGTGGGAACTTAACGAAGCCTTTGCCTCACAGGCGCTGTATTGCCAGCAGCGTTTGGGTATTCCCCATGAGCGGCTCAATGTTAACGGCGGTTCTATCTCTATCGGTCATCCATTCGGCGTCACCGGTGCGCGACTGGCCGGACATATTTTGCTCGAAGGGCGGCGGCGTGGCGCACGTTTTGCGGTAGTTACTATGTGCATCGGCGGCGGTATGGGCGCGGCAGGCTTATTTGAAGTCTATTCATAGCGCGTCATACGCACGGTTTTACATCGACTAATTAACCAGTAATGAGGTGGATCATGGATCTGGATTTCACACCGCAAGAAGAGGCCTTTCGTCAGGAAGTGCGCCGCTTTATCTCGTCAAACTTGCCGCCAAGCCTCGCTGATAAAGTGAAAAACGGGCTGCGGTTGAGTAAGCAGGATATGGAGTCCTGGCACGCGATACTCAATAAACAGGGCTGGCTTGCCAGCCACTGGCCACAAGAACTGGGTGGGGCCGGATGGAGCGTGATGCAGCAGTTTATTTTCGATAATGAATGTGCCGCAGCTAATGCGCCACGCATCGTACCCTTTGGCCTGAGCATGCTCGGGCCGGTAATGATCAAATACGGTTCTGAGCAGCAAAAGCGCTATTGGTTGCCACGTATCCTCGACGGATCCGACTGGTGGTGTCAGGGCTACTCCGAACCCGGTGCTGGTTCAGATTTGGCCGGATTAACCACGCGTGCAGTACGTGATGGCGATGAATATATCGTCAACGGGCAGAAGACCTGGACCACGTTGGGCCACTTTGCCAACATGATTTTTTGTCTGGTACGTACCAATTCTGAAGTGAAAAAACAGCAGGGGATCAGCTTCTTGCTGATTGATATGTCCAGTCCCGGCGTTGAAGTTCGACCGATTATTACTCTGGATGGCGCACATGAAGTTAACGAGGTGTTCTTCACCGATGTGCGGGTACCGGTTGCCAATCGGATAGGCGAAGAGAATAAGGGCTGGACCTACGCTAAATACCTGCTGACTTACGAACGTACCAATATTGCCGGTGTTGGCAACGCTATCGCGGCGCTGATGGCGCTTAAACAGCAGGCGAGCAAGCGTTACAAACGTGGCAAGTCATTGTTGGACGATGCGGCGTTTGCTGCCCGAGTCGCGCGGGTCGAGATCGCCCTAAAAAATATGCGTACTACCAATCTGCGGGTGATTTCAACGGTCGCTAACGGCGGTGCGCCGGGGGCGGAAAGCTCGATGTTGAAAGTCAAAGGTACCCAAATTCGCCAAGAGATTTCAGCGCTGGCTCGCCGTGCTGAAGGCGTTTATGCCCAACCCTATATTCCACAAAATCCGCCACAAACCTTGGCAAATAACGATAGTGACTTAGCCGTTGGCCCCGCAGGTGCCGCGACGGTGGGGATCCAGTACTTCAACAACCGTAAGTTGTCTATTTTTGGCGGTTCAAATGAAATCCAGAAAAACATCATCTGCAAGATGATTCTTGGCCTGTGAGGAGATGCTGATGAATTTCGACCATAGCGAAGAGCGCCAGATGTTGGCGGATATGCTGCGCCGTTATCTGAAAGAGCAATATGCCTTTGAAACCCGCAATGCGATTGCTGCATCGCCCACCGGCTTCAGCCGCGAGCAGTGGCAACAGTTTGCTGAGCTTGGCGTTATCGGCGCATTGTTTAGCGAAGCGGATGGGGGCTACGGCGGCGAAGGTTTTGATATCACGCTGATATTTGAATTATTAGGCCATGCGCTGGTTGTCGAACCTTTCCTCTCTACGTTGATATCTGGCAGTGCGATTGCCCAAGCGGGTACGCCATCCCAACGCAAACTGATTGCCGAGATGATCGCCGGTCACAAAATCGTGGCGTTTGCCCACGAAGAACCTGAATCGCGTTTTGAGCTTAGCTATGTCGAAACCGTGGCGCAAATGTTGGACAACGGCCGCTGGCGACTGGACGGTGTGAAAGCCGTGGTGAGAGATGCCGAAGCCGCTGATTATTTCCTGATTAGCGCCCGCAGTTCCGGCGGTGTGGAGCAAGAGCAGGGGATCTCGCTATTTCTGGTGCCCGCCAATAGTGCAGGGATTTCTTTGCGCGGCTACCAAACCATTGACGGTGGACGGGCAGCTGAGTTGAACCTCAACGGCGTATTGCTTGATGACAGTACGCTGCTTGGCCCCGCCGGTAAGGGGTATGCCACGCTGGAACAGGCGGTAGGGCGCGGCGTGCTGGCGTTATGTGCTGAAAGCGTAGGGGCAATGGATGAAGCCAAAGAGGCGACGTTGGAATATCTGCGCATTCGCCAACAGTTTGGCGTACCTATTGGCAGTTTTCAGGCCTTACAGCACCGGATGGCCGATGTATTAATGGAAATAGAACAAGCGCGATCTGCGGTGATTAACGCCGCTGCCGCGCTGCAACAGAGTGGCAGAGTACGTGAACAGGCGCTCTCAGCGGCGAAATATACCGTGGGTCACATCGGTATTCTGGTTTCTGAAGAGAGCATTCAGTTGCACGGCGGTATCGGTATGACCTGGGAACTGCCGCTGGCACATCTCGCCAAACGATTAGTCACCATCGACCATCAATTAGGCGATGAGGATTATCATCTTGAGCGTTATGTGGCGCTTGGTCGGGAGGTGATGTCATGAGTGACATCCTGTTAACGCGCCGCGAAGGTGCGGTGCTGGTGCTGACTATAAACAATCCCAGTGCGCGTAATGCCATGAGTTTTGAGTTCTTTCCGGCGCTGACCGCCGCATTGGCACAAGCGCAGACCGATCCGCACATTGGCGCGATAGTTCTGATGGGTGCCGATAACTTTTTCTGTTCTGGCGGTGATTTACGACGTCTGGCGCACAGCCATGAATTTACCCTTCAGCAACGACGTACGGGCATTGAAACACTGCATCAAATGATCCGGGCGCTACGTGATTGTTCAAAACCGGTGATCGCCGCCGTAGAAGGCGGTGCAGCGGGCGCTGGCGTGTCGTTAGCTTTGGCCTGCGATCTGCTAGTCATTGCCGATAACGCCTATTTCTCCGTGGCTTACGTCAAAGTTGGGTTAACGCCAGACGGTGGTGTAACCGGATTTTTAGCCGACGCCATGCCACGCCAATTAGCGACCGAACTCTGTCTGACCGGGGAGCGGATCTTCGCTCCGCGTCTGGCACAGCTAGGTATTGCTAACCGATTGGCCGAGGCCGGGCAGGTAGAAATGCAAGCGATGACGCTGGCCGCTTGGTTAGCGCAAGGCCCAGGGCGGGCAATGGGGCGCATTAAAAAATTGTGCCGTGCTGGCAGTGGCAACACGCTGATGCAGCAATTGGATTTAGAAGCGCAATGTATGGTCGAGTCACAAGGCGATAGTGAAGCGCGCGAAGGTATCAGCGCCTTTTTAGAGAAGCGGCCCGCTGATTTTGTTGCATTACGTGGTGCTGCCAGAGGTGGCCATCAATAACCCGTCGGCGCAAGTCGCCCGCGGTGATGGGCATTCGTGACTGATTACCTCAACACTGGCCTGCAAGTATGACCGGTATAGAAGGATCTATGGCTATGGAGTCTGTGTCTTTTAACACGCCAATTATCGATTTATTCGGTATCCGCTTGCCCATTGTTGCCGGTGGCCTGATGTGGCTCTCTGATGCAAATTATGTTGCCGCCGCTTCCCGAGCGGGAGTTATGGGCTTTATTACCGCCGCTAGTTTCCCTGAATTACCGGCCTTGCGGGCTGAAATCCGCCGCTGCCGCGAACTCTGTCAGGGCGGCAGTTTTGGTGTCAACGTCTCGATGCTGCCCAAGCTGGTGGAGGGCGAACAGACACAGGCGGTGTTTGCCGCGATTGCTGAAGAAGGGGTGAGGTTTGTCGAAACCTCAGGACGCAGCCCTGAAGCTTATTTGCCGATGCTGCATTCGGCGGGCATCAAGGTGCTGCATAAAGTACCCAACCTGCGTTTTGCTATTAAAGCCGCTGAGCTTGGGGTGGATGCGGTGTCGATTGTCGGTGCCGAATGCGGCGGCCATCCGGGGTTAGATCTGATAGGGAGCTTTGTGCAGGCCGCCTGGGCTAAGTCCCATATCACACTGCCTTATTTGATTGGCGGCGGCGTGGGGGAAGGTAGCCAAATTGCGGCGGCATTGGCCATGGGGGCATCGGGCGTAGTTATCGGCACCCGTTTTCTGGTTGCCGAGGAGATTTGGGCGCATGCCGATTATAAGCGCCAGCTTATTGCCTCTCAGCCAACCGATACGCAGTTGTGTATGCAGTCGATTCGTAACACCGTGCGCGTGTTGCGAAACCAAACCTCCGAAGCCGTGGTGGCGTTGGAAGCCAGCATGGCCGAGGTGCGAATTGAGGATTTGTTGCCGTTAGTCTCAGGGAAAATAGGCCGCAATGCTTATGCCACAGGAGACTGGTCGCAAGGATTATTGTCTGCCGGACAGTCGCTGGCCTTTGTCGACCGAATTGAACCTGTTGCCAGTATTGTCTCACGCCTGGAACAAGAGCTATTGCAAGCGCTGGAACGATTGCACCGTATCGCAGGTGAACCGAGGCAATCGACGGGATCCTTTACGACATCAATAAGGAAAGGCTTATGACAGATCATTCGCTTACGTCTACTGATTCGCACAACGCAACATACGCAATGAATGCTCCGTTTTCTCAACGATTCCCCATTAAAAGTGAGCAGGATATTTGCCGTCTGGAGCAGACGCCCTTTGAGCAGGCCTTGGCCGTAACCAATACCTATCAACTTTTTCAAAATTCGGCGCGAGCCTTTGGCGAGAGCACGGCGCTGACGTTTTTGGTTACCGCAGATCCTGAACAACCGCCGATTCGTTGCTCTTATGCTGAGTTATTTACTGGTATCACTCAAACCGCCAATCTGCTCTATAGCTTGGGTATTCGTGAAAACGATGTGATTGCCATTTTGTTGCCCAACTGTATCGAGTGCCATTTGGCACTGTGGGGCGCAGAAGCCGCAGGGATCGTGTTGCCGCTCAACCCGCTATTTAGCGATGAGAAGCTTGCTGCGATGATGAACGTAGCGCAGGTTAAAGCGCTGATTGCCTATGGCGCCAATGCCGATGTTGAGTTCTGGACGAAAGCGCTTAAATTGCGCCAACAGGTGCCGACGCTTCAGCATTTGTTGCGCGTGATGCCAGCGTTTGAAACTGAACCTCCCGCCGCCGCGCCTGCTGATGACGTGATCGAATTTGATAGTCAGCGGTTGTTGCAACCCGGTCGTCGATTGCTCAGCGAACGACACTTTCACTCTTCAGATATTGCCGCTTATTTCCATACGGGGGGCACCACCGGTATCCCAAAAATTGCGCGTCATAGCCACGGCGCACAAGTATTTAGTGCCTGGGCATCGGTGCAACTAATGGGATCTGGCCCCGGCTCAATCACCATCAACTGTTATCCATTGTTCCATGTTGCCGGTGCGTTATCGGCATCACTTTCTGCACTTTCTTCTGGCGTTGAAACCGTTATCCCAACCACCAGACTGCTGCGCAATCGTCAGGTGCTATTCAACTACTGGCGGCTGGTGGAGAAATATCGCGCCACCACCGTATCTGCGGTACCCACGGTATTAGCTGCATTGCTGAACATCCCGGTTAATGGGGCTGACATATCATCGCTCCGGGCTTGTCGTACCGGCGCGGCGCCTTTACCGCAGCAATTGGCGGATGAATTCACCCACCGTTTTGGCATCCCGGTAAGTGAAAGTTTAGGTATGACCGAAATGGCCGGGATTTCGACTATTACGCCGCCTGAGATGCGCGGGCCTGCTGGCTGTGTCGGGCTGCGTTTGCCATATTCACATTTAAAGATTGTGGCGCTCGATAAGCAAAATAGGGTCACAGGGCAAGTGTTACCAACCGGGCAGGCGGGCATGGTGTTGTTTAGCTCACCCAATCTTTTTTCCGGTTACCTTAATCCGCAGGACACCGAGAGCGCCTTTACCAAAGAAGGCTGGTTGATCACCGGCGATATCGGCTTTGTTGATGAAGTATCGCGCTTGCATATCAGCGGTCGGGCCAAAGATTTGATTATTCGCAGCGGTCATAATATCGACCCAAAAGTGATCGAAGATGTGCTGGCAAGCCATCCAGCGGTGCAGGTTTGCGCCGCCGTCGGTGCGCCGGACTCTTATGCCGGAGAGGTGCCGGTTGCCTTTGCTGTACTACGCCCAGACAAAGAGGCGACCGAAGAGGAACTGCTGGCATTTATCGGCCAGTATGTTGATGAAATCCCCGCGAAACCGAAGCAGTTAACCATTCTCGATAGCATGCCGGTGACCAACGTTGGCAAAGTCTACAAACCGCAATTGCGTGCACTGGCTGCCCAGCGCAGCGCCACTGAGCTTATCAATAAAATGTGCCAGGAATATCACCTCGACGCGAAACATACGCCGCGGGTTGAGCTTATCAGTGAGAGCAGTTTACGCGTGTCGTTAGCCCCCGTTGGTGGCATGGATACCGAACACGGTCTATCCGAACATTTTCGCACCGAGTTGGCGCGGATCCCTTTTCATATCGATATCCAGTAAGGCCGAAAGCGGCGGTATCTGGATGTTGATTGGTCGGTGAGCTGAAGGAGAAAAGGCTATGAAAGCCCTAGTTGCAGTAAAACATGTGGTGGATTTCAACGTCAAAGTGCGAGTGAAATCCGATAAAAGCGGGGTAGATATTGCGGCCGCGAAAATGAGTATTAACCCTTTTGACGAAATCGCCGTAGAGGAAGCGATACGTCTGAAAGAGCAAGGGATCGTCAGCGACATCCTGGTGGTATCGTGCGGCGCATCACCATGCCAACAAACGCTGCGTACAGCCTTAGCGATGGGAGCAGACCGCGCTATCTTGGTGGAAACGTCCGCAGAGTTGCAGCCATTAGCCGTGGCAAAACTGCTGCAAGCAGTGATGAAACAAGAACAACCGCAACTGGTGATCCTCGGCAAACAGGCCATTGATGACGATTGTAATCAGACCGGACAAATGTTGGCGGCATTAACCGATCTGCCACAAGCAACCTTTGCTTCAAAGTTAACTATCGAGGCAGAGCAGGCAACGGTTACCCGTGAAATCGACGGTGGGCTGGAAACGCTGAGTTTTACCCTGCCGGGCATTATTACTACCGATTTACGCCTGAACGAACCTCGCTATGTCACCTTACCCAACATTATGAAAGCCAAAAAGAAACCGCTGGAAACGTTGACCCCAGAACAATTGGGCGTGGATGTCACCCCGCGAATCAAAACGCTGGCCTTTAATGAACCGCCAACGCGTAAAGCGGGCATTGTGGTGGCGGATGTGGCGACGCTGGTCGACAAACTCAAAAATGAAGCAAAAGTGATTTAAGGAGAAGCATCATGGCTGTACTGGTTATTGCGGAACATGACAATGCCACATTAAGGGCGACAACGTTGCCTGTGATCACCGCCGCCGCAGAGTTGTCGGATCAGGTTTCGGTGTTGGTGGCCGGGAGTCAGGCCAGCAGCGTGGCGGATGAACTTAGTCAAATATGGGGCGTCAGCAAGGTGCTGTACGCCGATGATGCCAAGCTTGCAACAGGGCTGGCTGAGCATATGGCCGCTCAGGTGTTATCTATTGCAGCAGAGTTTAGCCACATCCTCTTTCCGGCCACGGCATTTGGCAAAAATATTGCGCCACGGGTAGCCGCTAAGCTCGATGTGGCACAGATCACCGATGTTGTGCGTATTCATTCAGCCGACTCATTCGACCGGCCGATTTACGCCGGCAATATCATTACCACCGTACAAAGCCTCGATACCTGCAAAATATTAACGGTGCGAACGACGGCGTTTGCTGCCGCCGAGTACAACGGAATTGATAAGCGCGATTCTCAAGTGGAGATTGTCCCTATCGCAGCGGTGCTGGGTAAAGAGCCGGTGAAGTTTATCGAGCGTACGTTGAGTAAAAACGATCGCCCGGAACTGGCATCGGCGCAGGTGATTGTCTCCGGCGGACGCGGGCTCGGTTCCAGCGAACAATTCCAGCAGGTATTAACCCCGCTGGCCGATAAGTTGCAAGCTGCGCTCGGGGCGAGTCGGGCGGCGGTCGATGCCGGCTACGCTTCTAATGACTTGCAAGTCGGTCAAACCGGCAAAATCGTTGCGCCAACGCTCTATATCGCCGTGGGGATCAGCGGGGCAATTCAGCATTTGGCGGGCATGAAAGACTCGAAGGTCATCGTCGCCATTAATAAAGATCCCGATGCACCAATCTTTGGCGTTGCTGATTATGGCTTAGTGGCCGATTTGTTTGAGGCAATACCAGAGCTGCTGGATGCGCTGCCGTGATGGCCTGGCGTTAATAAGCAGGACGTTAAAGCTAAACGGCACGGAATATGTTCAGAGAGGTAGACATGAAGCCAGATAGATTGGTGGAAAAATATGGCCCGCGTGAATCAATGGAATTTGATGTGGTGATTGTTGGCGCGGGGCCTGCGGGGCTGGCTGCAGCAATTCGGCTGTCGCAGCTGGCACGGCAACAGCAGAAAGAGCTATCGGTATGTGTATTGGATAAAGGCTCAGAACCCGGTGCACATATTTTATCTGGTGCGATTATGGACCCGCGAGCCTTATCCGAACTGTTTCCCGATTGGCAAAGCTTGGGTGCGCCTTTGCATCAGTCCGTGACTGGCGATAAATTTTTGTTCCTTAGCGCGCGCGGCAGTAGAAAAACGCCTAACTTTTTATTGCCTGACTGTTTTAAAAATCATGGCAACTTTATTGTCAGTCTGGGCGATGTCTGCAAATGGTTAGCAACACAGGCCGAACAGCTCGGTGTGGATATCTTCTCTGGATTTTCTGGCGCGGAGCTACTGTATGATCCGCAAGGCGCAGTGCGGGGCGTAGTCACCGGGAATATGGGGATTGATAAAAATGGAGAACCCACCGAGCATTTTCAATTGGGCATGGAGTTGCATGCTAAATACACGCTATTTGCTGAAGGTGCACGCGGGCATTTGGGCAAGCAGCTGATTGCACACTATCATCTGGATGAGGGAAAAGACCCGCAGAGTTATGCTATCGGCTTGAAAGAACTGTGGGAAGTCACGCCAGAAAAACATCAGCCTGGTTCGGTTATCCATACTTCAGGCTGGCCGTTGGATGCCCATACTTACGGCGGCTCCTTTATTTATCATTTGGCCGACAACAAGGTCGCCGTTGGTTTTGTGGTCGGCTTGGATTACACCAATCCGTGGCTCAGCCCCTTCGAAGAGTTTCAGCGTTTTAAAACCCATCCTTCAATTCGTGCTCTGTTTGAGGGGGGACGGCGCCTGGAATACGGTGCGCGAGCTATTACGGCCGGGGGATTACTGAGCCTGCCGAAAACGGTATTCCCCGGCGGGGCATTGATAGGTTGTGACGCCGGTTATCTGAATGCTTCACGTATTAAAGGCAGCCACGCCGCGATTAAAAGTGGCATGCTATGTGCTGAGGCGGCGTTTGATGCCGTCATAGAAGGACGTCAGCAAGATTTACTATCTTCTTACCCTCTGGCCTTTCGCCAAAGCTGGCTGTATAGCGAATTGCAACAGGCCAAAAACTTCAAACAGTGGTTTAAGAAAGGGCGTGGCATCGGTGCTCTGATGACTGGCATCGAGCAGTGGCTATTGCCGCGTTTGCGGGTCAACGCACCGCCTTGGACCGTGCATCATAGTTTGCCGGATCATATGGCGCTGAAACCGGCGGCCGAATGCACAAAAATCGACTATCCCAAAGCAGACGGCATCTTAACCTTTGATCGTCTCAGTTCGGTGTTTATCAGTAATACCAACCATGAGGAAAACCAACCCGCCCACTTGCGATTAACTGACCCGCTGATCCCGACGCAGGTTAATTTGAACATTTTTGCCGGACCCGAATCGCGCTACTGCCCGGCCGGTGTCTATGAATTTGTTGAGCAAACCGAAGGCAGTCCCAGTCTGCAAATCAACGCGCAAAACTGCCTGCACTGCAAAGTCTGCGATATTAAAGATCCAACACAGAATATTACTTGGATACCGCCCGAAGGTGGCGGCGGGCCGAATTACAGCAGGATGTGAAGATGTTATGAAGGGACTAACACCAGGGAACCTTCGCAGGATAGCCACTCACTCTATTCAGGACGGAGAGAAATAATGAATATGAAAACCATCAGTTTGGGGCCTTTTGCCGATCGTTGCGACATTCAGCCTATGCCGACGCGCGATGGCGTCGAGGTGGAACTCATGCCGCACTTACTCAATAGCAAAGGGCAGGGGCACGGTGGGCTGTTAATGACCTTATTGGATGAGGCGCTAGGAATGGCGGCAAAACCCGCCGGTTCCGATATTGTTCGCCTCTCTACGGTGGATATGAGCATCCATTTTATTCGCCCCGCCAAAGGGCGAATAACCTGTAAAGGGCGTTTATTACGTTCAGGCGGATCGCTGGCTTTTTGTGAAGGAGAAGTTTATGACGAAAATAATCAGGTATTAGCAAAAGGGGTAGCCACGTTTAAACTCTACCGAGAGTAAAGCGTTGACCGTGGAATCATAGTGTTAGCAGGATATCGCGACGATAAGGTTCCTTAGGAACCTTTATTTTTTATGTCGAGTATTTCGAATTCTTGATGGCTACCTATCTTTTTGAAATGTTCATGAATTTTTTTCATACGCTGCGCTTTCAATATAAGGGCTTCTTCCAGCGTGAGTGGCTTCTTATGTCGTTTGTTAGTAGAGCTCAATCGCATAACCCCTCCTTTCAGGATCAAAATTCAGGTGAATTTTCTTTATAGTGCTCGGATAGCGAGTCAAAATATCTAACAATGCCCGTCTGTAGGCCCTGGCTAAAATTTTGTTATAAGCCAGAAAAGTATAGCAGTATGGTTTGTGAGCAGTGTAATGGTTGTTTATAATATGTGCAATTATTATATTGAGATTATATTGGTGTGAATTTCTTGGCCTCTTAAATGGCGTGCCATTATTAATATTTCTCTCGAGATCAAAGATTATTTCGTAACATCCTCCTTGGATAGTGAGTAGTGTTGGTCTAATACCATTCAAAATTCCTTTGGGGAGAGATATATGAGAATCCTCAGGATTTGCAACTTCATCAACATATATGACGTAAAAACCGCCAGGCGTTTGAATTCTATAGACCATTGTATGTTTACCGTCAGGCATGACAGCTTGCATTGAACTGATTATTCTCATTAAGTTATACGCTATCCTTGCGTTTGATCTATGAGGGAAAAATATAGCGCCGTTATGCGTTATGAGTCGGCATAGTAGGTAATATGAGCAAGATTTGGCAGTTAAAATTAAATATTGAATACATAATTGGAGTGTAACATCCAATTTTAATTTATTTATTCGAATAAATCGTAATACTTATTTTCGTATCTGACCTCAAAGACTGTGCTGAAGGGGTACCGCCATTACGTAGGTCGGCGGCATAATTGACTATTTGTCGAACTACGCTTGGCTTGGCAGTCATATCTTACTGGTGAAATACCACTGCCTGAGGTTCGATTCGCGGTTTACCAAAAATTATTTGTTTTCTGGCATAATCATGGGCTGTTTTAAATATTTACTTTAGTTGAGGTAATACAATGGAAGAAATACATCTCGTTCCAGCCAAAAAATACCGTAATATCATTGAAAACCTATTTCCTTATTATGTTTATGATTTGGCAGAATATGGTAAATGGCCATGTACCGCAGAGGGACGATATAGTTTTAATCCAGCGTTGCTCGATCCTCACTGGTCGAGAGACGACCATTGGCCGTGGTTGATTTATTGTGGTGAGGAGCTGGCCGGTTTTTGCCTGTTGCGGCGCTACCCAGACAATTCAGAGCGCTACGATATTGATCAGTTTTTCGTTTTACGGAAATTTAAAGGCCAAGGTGTCGGTAAACGTGCATTTGAGCTGGCGGTTTCTACAATGCCTGGATTGTGGCAGACACGAGTGCTGGTAGAAAACAGCGCCGCGCTACATTTTTGGCGTTCTGCTATCGACTCACTTACCAATGGGCACTATCAAGAACAGGTCATGCTCGATGGGGATTTACCCATGCATTTTATTTATTATCAGGTATTCCCAATACAGTCATAAAATGACGGGTACCCTCGATATTACTTACCGAGAGAGCTGGCAAGCGTGGGTTCGTGGCTAAGGCGTTCGGCCATAAAATTGATAAAGGCGCTGAACTTCGGAGCCAGATAGCGTGTTGGCGTGTAGAGCACCCAAACTTGTCCGCAGTATTGGGTGCGGAAAGTCCAGTCGGGTAGTACCTGCACGATTTGCCCTTGCTGTAGCATTTGGCGGGCAGTAAAAAACGGCAGGCTGGCTATTCCCATATTGGAAAGCACCGCATCAAGGCGGGCACCGGTATGATTAACCGCATAGCGTCCCTGTACGCCGACGGTGACTTTCTTATTCTCTTTATGAAACTTCCATTGCGAATCGCTCGGCTCTTCTCCCAGATAAATACAGTTATGCGCTTTGAGATCGCTCGGCTGCACGGGCGTGCCTTCTCTTGCCAGATATTCTGGCGTAGCACATAACAAATGTTCGATAGTAAACAGCGGGCGGCCCATCAAACCTGGAGAGGGATGATTGGAGATGCGCATGGCCAAATCTATCTGCTCATCAATCAAGTCTACATAGCGATCTTCGAGTCGCAGTTGTACGTCAATCTTGGGATAACGATTGAGAAATTCAGCAATATGCGGATGAATCACAAAGCGACCCACTGCTTTAGGTACGCTAACCCTGATCAGACCTTGTGGTTCCGGGCTGAGTTGATTCGATACCGCCATCACCGACTGCGCCGCATTAACCATATCTACGCAGCGCTCATAAACGAGTTGCCCGCTCTCACTTAATCGTAGTTTACGAGTGGTTCTTTCCAATAAGCGAATGCCCATCGCCCGCTCAAGCCTGGCGACCGAACGACTGATAGCCGATGGCGTGCTACCCATCTGGCGGGCGACTTCTGAGAAGCTACCGGTTTCGACCACTTTGGCAAAAACGGCCATTTCTTCCATCAATGTGAGAGTTTTATTTGTGCTCATGAGGCAAAGATTATTTGTTATTTTGCCTAATTATCGCTTTAGGCTATCTCTCATACAATGTTATTTCATACAAGATTAGAAAAATGCAGATGGCGGAAGAGGACTTATGACGAAAAAACTATATCTATATTCTCCCGAATTGGGGGCAGATGTTGAGGTATTAAGCTGCCGGGAAATTGACAGTGGTCGCTATGCGGTAAGGCTCGACGTCACACCTTTCTATCCACAGGGGGGAGGGCAACCGAGCGATGTTGGCAGCATTGGTGATGCGCAGGTGTTACACGTCGTTACCGAAAACGATGATGTTATCCATTACGTTAATCAGCTAATCCCGTTAGGGAAAGCCATCGCGCAAGTTTCAGCCAACGTCCGCAATTTGCACTCAACGTTACATTCAGCCGGTCATTTGCTGGCACACGTATTGGTCTCACAGGGGTGGTTGGCGATAAAAGCGCATCACTGGCCTGGTGAAGCACGAGTGGTGTTCAAAGCCTCAACTGATATTCCGGCAATCGATCTCGAAGTTGCGGCGGTACAGCAGTTATGTGACGCGGCGATAGCCCAAGACCTTCCGTGCAAAATTACCATTAACGAAAACCAGTATCGGCAAGTCACCTTTGGCGAATACACGCCTTACGGCTGCGGCGGTACGCACGTGAACAGCACCGGTGAGCTTGCTGGACTCCGTGTCGTATCGATGAAATTTAAAAAAGGACAATTGACGTTTAATTATGATGTTGAGCCGGTGATCACTAGTGTGGAACAGCAGCAATAAAAGAGCACAGTAGTCACTTAGTAAAAGTGGTTTAATTAAGCATGAAGTAACCATTTAGCATTATAACTTATGTACTTATATCTGAATCAGTTTTTCGCCAGGACTGGCCTTCATGCCGTGTCATTTTCTTTATGCAGCTGTACATTCTTCAGTTTCCTTGGTGTAGTATCCATCATTTGCTCATTATCTTTATCATTAGGGACGAAAATTTATGTTTTTCTCTGCCAGGATATTATTGTGCTTATGCCTGCTTACTGCATTTCCTTCGGTGAATGCTGAATCAATATCTCATGAAGGGAAGGAATATAGCCGAATTGATAAAGTGACTGCTGCGCCTGACGTAGTAGAGTTCTTTTCATTTTATTGCATGCCATGTTATTTATTCTCACAGAAGTATCATGTGGCTGATACTGTACAAGCTAGTTTACCCGCGGGGATAAAATTCAAAAAATATCATGTCAGCCAGATGGGGGCCGCGGGTAATGAATTAACGCAAGCCTGGGCTGTTGCTATGACCTTAGGTATTGAAAAGAAAATGGAACCATTGCTTTTTGAGGGGGTTCGTAAAAGCAATAAATCTATCACGGCTGGTGGCATTGAGGCGATTTTTCAACAGGCCGGGGTGAGCGTGAAAGATTATGAACTGGCGAAGAACAGCCAGGCTGTCAAAGCATTA
This sequence comes from Rouxiella sp. Mn2063, assembly GCF_049319665.1. Lineage (NCBI taxonomy): Bacteria > Pseudomonadati > Pseudomonadota > Gammaproteobacteria > Enterobacterales > Yersiniaceae > Rouxiella > Rouxiella sp. Mn2063. The sequence goes on from NZ_JBMOUD010000001.1 coordinate 303,657, forward strand.
GTCGTGCAACAAAATAAAGCAGTAAAAGATTTTAACGTCAGTTATACGCCATCATTTTATGTATCAGGACAGTACCGGATTATAAATCAAGGAATAGAGGGCATGGACAGTAACCATCCTGATGCCTACGCAAAAGAGTATGCTGGGGTTATTCGTGATTTGCTCAATATCCCCGATATATTCTCATCAAAACAGGGTTTCTATTGATATCCTGTTCATCCCGCTGCAATTGTGTACCGTAGTATGTTGATGATCTACGGTGCACAATGATGGGTATGATTCAGATATATTGGCAGAAAAACATTGGGGCATTATCTTTCATAAAGAAAATTCCTCTGTCTACTTCCTGTATTTTAAAATGAATAACAGAACCCTGTTGAGATAAAAAACCGGGAAGAATATCATTTGCCAACTCTGGGGTGACATTATCATTGCTAAAACGCGTTAAGGTAGTGATATGGAGTTTAGAGCAGAAACAATTGTCATCAAAATCGAAAAATGCGAGACGATTAACTGCAGCTACAAAAACACCATTTTTATAAATACCGCCATTAAACCACAATGCCCCTTTTTTGTTTTCAACATGAAAGGTTGCAACCATCGGCATGCTTAACTCTGGCGTTTCTAGTTTGAAAAAAGCCCGGCACTCATAGTCACGTTCAGCCCGTATGCTTTCTGTGTAACTTTGATAGAAGAACCAACCGGCAATCATGAGAAGCACCAATGAGAGCAGGCTAAGTAAAGTAAACCGCGTTAATCTCATTTTTGGCTCCTTGCAAAAAATTCAGACACACAGGAATATCCTGTGCCATCCTCTGTTGGGGAGCAGTACAACGCCGATGTAGTCATTCTTTGTTCCCACAATGTAACGTACACTTTCTCATATCCTTTGCAGTCTGATGCATTATTCAGGTAGCGGTTCATCGGATCAATTCTGCCAGCATCTGGGTTGACCATAATTGTGCAGCCATTATCGAACCTCTTATAGACAACATAGTTTCTGAAGGGAAATACTGGCTTTTGCTCACCTTTTATATAGTGAAGATAAATGCTGCTAGCAAGGGCAATGATACTAAGTATGAATACGCCAATAATTACTTTATTGAACAGAGAGTAACTCGCCTCTTTTTGTGGGATAGGTTGCGCTTCTGCATGAGGGACTGTACTGATTATGTCTTCAGTTATTGTGCGTTCTTGTTCACCGACAACAGGCGCTGAGGGGATCACCATTCCTGCAGCGAAGACTGAGGTAATAGATATCTCATTAGGAATAAGTAACCCGACTCGTTTTATTGTCACTATTATCTGTTTTTCTGGCAGTAGGGCATTGAGAGCCTTACGGACATTTGAAATGTTCTGGTAAAAAGTGTTTTGTGTAACGTTATGCCCCTGGCCTAGCCAGGCGGTGTCCATCAGTTCTTTTTGTGATAATGTGCTGCCATGTTTCTTAATAAGTAGTTCAAGACAGCGAGATGCGGTAGAGAAAAGCGTGATTTCCTCTGTCTTTTCTATATGACGAAGCACGGAATCCTCTGGGAAGAACAGGATCTCACTTTCAATCAAATAACACTCTGCGTTTTTGTTGCCTTCATTGGTTATTTTCATAGTATTAATCTTATTGTTATGATTTAAAATTTATCGATGTTTAATGCTTGATCGCAAGATGCATTTTATATAATTAACCTTTAATTAATCGGTGTAATTTCCAATAATGTATATCATGAATTATTTTAATCTAAAAGTAGGATTTTTTTATTTTTGTTAACACAATTGTAACTTAACAACTGAACTTAATTTACTTAAATTGTGGTTAAATTATTGTTTTTACTGAAAATGATGCTAGGGGGTGTGGGTGTCATTTTTTTTCTAAGAGTAATCTTGATAGTTTATTTTTATTTTATTAAGTGTCTTAATTAAGTTGAAAAATGTATCCAATCATAGGTAGGAGTGGTTAAATAGCACCAAGAAAAAATATGTAGATATAGATTGCAACCTCTTAAAGCCTCTTGGTTTAGCATATTTATAGAATGATAGATGCTGAAGAGGTAAAGTAATTATACTATTTTAAAAGTAATGGGTAAGAAATAATGATGTATATCGTTTCGGATAACGCATATTTCTCTCGAGGATTCTATGAATCATTAGAAGGTAGTAAGGAAGGTATTGAATGTCTTACCTTCCCGTTTGAAGTTAATCTGGCTAAGAAGTTCAGAAATGATGACTTTATATTGTTATTTGTGGAGGAGTTGTGCCTATTAGATAGGTTCACTTTCTTATTGCCAAAAAATATTGTAACAGTGATCTTTATAGGCATTCCTAGCTTTCATTTTTTTGAGAAATTAATGCCATATAGACAGAGTGATGAATCTATCTCTCTTATTGATACTTCATCTATTCCTTCGATTTTGAAAAGGATTTTTTCAAATAATCAGTCAAGGTATAACTATTACTCATTGACCGATCGGGAAAGGATTATAATGGACTTCCTTGCAAGAGGCGTTTCTGTGAGGCGGGTTTCGTCAATAATGAATATTGATGTGGATATAATTAGCGCGTGTAAAAATTCGTCACTAAGAAAGTTAGGTCTGAAGGGGATGAATGCGAGAGCCCTATTTATTTATAAAATCATTGCAATGACCAAGAAAGTTGCAGTGTGTATTTATGAGCCAATAGAAAAAATTAAGTCTTAAATATAATAAATGTAACAACATCCTAAACTCTTTCTTAGTAATGAGTCATTAAGCGTGGCCGAAAAACGCTTGGTTAAATGCGTGTTGTTATTTTATTCCCCATATTTTTCGAATGGTCGAAAAATATATTTATATAAGGAAATATTAAGATGTACAAAACTCCAATTAAGTCCCTATCTGCTGCAATGCCAATGGGGAAAATCATTTTAGCATTAGTTATGTCTTCCGCCATGGCGGGGGCTGTTCACGCTGAAGGAGAAACACCACCAGTAAAACCTCTCGTCGATCAGGGCCACGGCACCATAACTTTCAAGGGCGACATTATAGACGCGCCTTGTTCCATTAATCCTCTCAGCCAGGACCAAACCGTTAAGTTGGGTTCTATTGCTAACAAGCAGTTGGCCGGCGGCGGTAAATCAACGCCAGTACCAGTCAGCATCAATTTGGATGGTTGCGATCTTGGCACGATGAAAGGGGTAAAAGTGACCTTCAACGGTACTGCGGGCGATACAGCCGCTGGGTTGGACGGGGCTTTCGCGGTGACCGGCCAAGCTAAAGGTGTTGGGGTAGTGATAACCGATCTGGGCGGTACCGTTATCAAACCAGCGACGACATCAACAGTGGCATTGACCCAAGGCGATAACGAGCTGCGTTTCCAGGCTTACGTCCAAGGCTCATCGGTAAAAGACGCAGTGATTCCAGGATCATTTAGCTCAGTGACTAACTTCATGATGGCTTACGAGTAAATCCGTAAAGGACCGGTGCTAAGGCTTACAGGTTAAGCACCGGTGCCTTTTCTATTGACTTGTCCGCACAAAGGAAGTCAGCAGAAAAGGCCGCGCCATGAAAAGTTAACGGTGCCATAGGTATGGCAAGTTTGGATGCGCTAAACCGAGACGTTTTTCGGGCGCTGACGTTTTAAACGCACTCTTTATGCCAGGGAGAGGAGATATGTTACCAGTCGACTTCCGTTGGCGGCAGCACCGGTACCGTTATTCCTATAGGAAAAATATGACGCTGCGACCGGTGGCATATGCTCTGTTACTCGCTTTGTTGACTAAAACAGGGCTATCTGCCGCGCAAGCGGCTGATGATACTGTGGAATTTAATACAGAAGTCTTAGATGTTGAGGACCGTTCACATCTTAATTTAAGCCAGTTCTCGCAGGCCGGTTATGTGATGCCGGGTACCTACAGCCTGGCTTTACAGGTCAATCAAAGCCACCTCCCCGAGCGGGATATTGCATTTTTTCCTCCGGAAAATGACCCCAAACAAAGTGAAGCCTGCCTGACCGCAGAGATGGTCGATCAACTGGGGCTCACCGATACCGCCCGCAAGCAGGTTAGTTGGTGGCATCAGGGGCAGTGCATGGATCCTGCGTCTATTAAAGGGCTTACGCTACGAGGCGACATCGGGGCCGGGGTGCTTTACGTCACTTTGCCGCAATCGAATTTGGAGTATGCGTCGGATAACTGGGATCCGCCCTCTCGCTGGGATAATGGTATCCCAGGCTTGTTATTTGATTACAACCTGAATGCCCAGGCAACTCGTCAGGTGAAAGGAGGCCGTACCCAAAATGCCAGCGGCAATGGTACTACGGGTATCAATATCGGCGCCTGGCGCCTGCGGGCTGATTGGCAGGCACAGTACGAACATACCACTGGCCGAACGAACAGTTCACGCCAGAATTGGGACTGGAGTCGCTTCTATATATATCGGGCTATCTCTTCCCTGCGCGCCAAACTAACGGTCGGCGAGGATTACTTGAATTCAGGTCTGTTTGACAACTTTCGTTTTGTTGGGGCCAGTCTGGTCTCTGATGACAATATGTTGCCGCCGAACCTGCGCGGTTACGCCCCTGAGGTCGTGGGCGTAGCGAAGACAAACGCCCGGGTGACTGTGAGTCAGCAAGGCAGGGTGATTTATGAAACCACTGTTGCAGCAGGGCCTTTTCGCATTCAGGGCCTGAGCAATGCGGTAGTCGGCAAGCTGGATGTGAAAGTTCAGGAACAGGATGGCAGCGTCAACAGCTATCAGATGGAGACCGCCAACGTACCGTATCTGACTCGTCCGGGATTAGTGCGTTACAAAATTTCCGCGGGTAAACCCTCGACCTTCTCGCATAACAGTGAAGGACCGGTTTTTGGCGTCGGAGAGTTCTCATGGGGGGTGAATAACGGCTGGTCATTGTTTGGTGGCGCCATGTTGGCTGGCGAGTATAACGCACTGACGATGGGGGTTGGGCGTGATCTGTTGATGCTGGGGGCGCTCTCTTTTGATATCACACAGTCGCGGGCAAGCATCCCCGACGATGAGACTAAATCCGGTCGCTCCTATCATCTAAGCTACTCAAAACGCTTTGATGAGACTGACAGTCAGGTGACTTTTGCCGGTTACCGTTTCTCTGAGCGTGACTTTATGAGTATGTCTGAATACTTAAACCGACGTTATCACACAGAACCAGGTAGTAGTGCCGGCAGTGGCATTGGCAGTGGGAAAGAGCTTTACACCCTGACGTTTAATCAACAGTTCCGGTCGCTAAATTTGAGTGCTTATCTCAACTATAGCCATCAGACCTACTGGGATCGTCCGGAGAGCAACACGTATAACCTGTCGATTTCACGCTACTTCGATATCGGCCAGTTTAAGAACGTCAGCCTGAGTTTATCAGCCTACCGAACTAAACAGGAGAGGATGACGGATGACGGGGTGTATCTGAGCCTGTCGTTGCCGTGGGGAAGTCACGGCATGCTGAGTTATGACGGGCAGTTCAGCAAAGGAAACAGTGGCCACACCGTTGGATATAGCGATCAGATAGACGATAGCAATAACTATCGTCTTAGCGCTGGTATTGGTCAGGACAGTAGGGCTACCGGCAGTGGATTCCTGACGCATTACGGTGAACTGGCTGAGGTTTCAGCCACGGCAGCCTTCCAGGGGAGTGAGTACAGCTCTGTAGGCATGCTGATGCGTGGCGGAATGACGGCGACGATGCAGGGCGCGGCACTGCATCGCGCATCTTCTCCGGGAGGTACTCGTATGCTGGTCGACACCGGTGGAGTGGGTGGAGTGCCGATAAATGGCGGCGATGGCCAGAATAAAAGTAACGGATTTGGTAAAGCGGTAGTCAGCGACATCAGCAGCTATTACCGCAGCAGCATCAGTGTAGATCTTAATAAACTAGGGAGTGACGTAGAAATGATCCGCTCTGTAGTTGAAGGCACGCTGACGGAAGGGGCGATAGGTTACCGGCGGTTTGGGGTGGTGGCAGGACAGAAAGCGATGGCCATCATCAAGCTGGTTGACGGCAGCACGCCACCATTCGGGGCTACGGTCGTCAATGCGGGCAACATACAGACAGGGATGGTAAGCGATGGCGGGGATGTCTGGCTGTCGGGAATAAAACCGGGTGAGACGATGACTGTGAATTGGGAAGGGCAAACGCAATGTCATATCACTCTGCCATCGCCTTTGCCGGCGGATATGCAGAGTCAGCGCCTGCTACTGCCGTGTGTGATGAATCGGGACTGATGAGCTGAGGCCGTTAGTTCTTAGCAACAACGAGTCGATCATAAATAACTTAGACGACGATGGGAAATAGCTCCAGCGTGGTTATCGGAAAGCGAAATAAGGAAGAACAGTATGAACAATATTTACTGGTACAACAAAGGGACGATACTAGCCTGTGTGATTGCTATGGCTGCGGTATTGCTAACAGCATCGGAAAGTCAGGCAGCGTTAGCTCTGGACCGTACTCGGGTAGTGATAAATGGTGCGGAAAAATCTATCAGTCTGGGGGTGACTAATCAGAACAAGACTCTGCCTTATCTGGCTCAGGCATGGGTGGAGGATGTGCAGGGGAAGAAAATTAGTGACCCGTTGGTGGCCTTACCACCTGTACAGCGTCTGGAGCCAGGAGCGAAAAGCCAGGTGAAAGTGCAGGCGACGGGAGGATTAAATCTGCTGGCGCAAGACCGGGAGACTTTGTACTACTTCAACCTGCGAGAAATTCCGCCTAAGACCAAGGAAGCGAATACGCTACAGATAGCACTACAGACGCGCATAAAGGTTTTTTACCGGCCGACGAATCTGGCTGTTAATCAGAACAGCAAACCTTGGCAGGAACAGTTGACGTTGGAGCGAAAGGGCGATCGTTACGTGGCGTATAACCCGACGCCATATTTTGTGACTATATCGCTGGCTGCATCAAGTGTGACGGGGGATGTGATAGAGGGATTTGAGTCAGTGATGATCGCACCTAAAAGTAGCGAGACGCTAAAAGGCAGTGCTGCCGCGCTAGGCAACAACCCAGTATTAACCTACATCAATGATTACGGCGGCCGTCCTAAGCTGATATTTGGATGCAGTGGTAACGTCTGCAGTGTAAAAAGCACTAAAGAAGGATGAGTTAAGTCCACCTGATTTAACAATATCAAAATATATGCAGCTGTATTCAGTGCTTGATAGCGAGGTGCTGTCTGCACAAACGACAGCATATCCCTGAATTGACGGTAAGTATGGCGTTAAGGTAAGTAGAGATGTATCACAACGTATCAATAAAGAAAGAGATGCTTTTAATTTATAGCAATATAGGTAAATGTTTATTTTTACTTGCGATGATTTCTTTTTTCATCCCTAAAGCACACGCAATAAGATGCGAAAATAATGGAGGTCCATCATATATTACTATACCTAGCATCACTGTCTTTAGAGAACTGCCAGCAGACAGTATAATTTACAGTAAAAAGACTGTTGTAGATGTTCGCTGTTGGAACGATGTGGCGGGTACGTCAACAGAAAATCTTTATATTTATCTGAATTATCAAAAACTATCTATTTCTAGTGGGGATGCTTCGATTGGCATAACGACGGGATCTGGTTCTACATCATGGCTTCAAAATAATTCTATGACTAAGCTGGATGTTAATTTGTCGGTTAACGGCTGTGGTAAACCAGCTGAGTGTGGTACTTACAAAGAACAAAAAAGCATCCCTATTACTGTCGTTATCAAAAAAACATCCCCCGCCAGTAGTGGTGTAGGTAAGCTTCCAGCCAGACTTATTTCTATAAGTAACTTGGGCTTATTAACGATCGATGGACAAGGAGGCTTAAATAATAACGACCCTAACTTTAAACTTTCTCTCAGTGGATTAAGTGATGTTCGTTATAGTGCTTGTACATCTAATGTGACCGTCAGTCCTGAGTATATTGACTTTGGTAATATATCGGCAAAATCCCAGCCTGGTCAGGAGCTTGGTAATAAAAAATTTAGTATTATTGAGACACGAAGTTGTGTTGGTGACACGCCTAATAGCTATGGTGTCAGCATTTTTTTGAACCCAATGACGGGTACATTATCTGACGATAAATTAACATTGATACCTACCGATAATAACTCTGTAGGTATAAAAGTTCGCGATAATACTGATGGTTCTGCTTTATCTTTTAAAGAGTGGCATAATCTTACCAAGAAAGGTAATGTTGGTAGCACTCGCGAATATACGGCTATTTTAATGCAGAATAAAGACGAGTTATTAAAGGGAACGTTTTCTGCTAGTGCTGTAATTATGATGAAATATGATTAGCCTCTCAATGGTTCAAAGCGTTGATGGAATCGTTTTCCAAAATAATAGATGTGCCGCTAGAGGATACACCGCATACCAAAGGTGCCTTATATGACAACGTCAATTAGCTAAACGCAATGGTTGTACACGGCAGAATTCGTAATTTAGCGCTGAAACGAACAGAGTATATCAGCGCTGTCATCATCGAATAGCCAGTTTTCCGGATAGAACAAATCAATCAAGGTTTATTTTTGGCGTGTTCTTTTTGAGCGTTTGTCGTCCATGTTATCGCTTCTCTCATGTTTTTTAACGCATATTGCTGCATAGACTCTGGGTAACGCTGTGTGTAAGCCTTTGTCTCCTCTTTACATACGTTAAATGCACTATCAACCAGAACACTTGTCTCAGCTTTCATTAATCTCGGGGTGATAAACTCTCCCAGGCAATCAGAGAGGATAAAACTTGGATCACGATTTTCCTCGCCCAGTATTGAAGTACTAAACAGTAAAAGCGAGGCAACAAATATCAATTTTGTTTTGCCGTGAATAGCGATACCGACATTACTCATAAATTTCGATATTCCATGTTGTTGCAATCATCCTCTCAGCAGCTCAAGAGGGAATTTTTCTTTCATCTCTTTGGCTATATTAATGACCGACTGTGCAAAGCTTTTTGCGCTTTTATCCAATAGACAAAGCCAGGCTTCTGGGTTCATATCCCAGTGTCTCGGGATCTCCATTGCCGATTCAATCCAGCACCACCAAGGCCACCAAGCCATTTTTTCTTCACTAACAAAACTAAACATCTGGCTCATTGATTGATGAATTTTTGAGTAAAGTACGGCATCTCGCTCTACATTAGGTTCTTGATAAGAGACGATGCCAAAACACAAACCTTTGTGGTTTGCATATTCAAATTGCCATTTCAGGGCGAAGATGTCATTTGGATTGAATTGAATAAGGAATCCACACTCTTTTTTGCCCTCATGCAAACCGTGCTCAGCCTCAATAACTGCACCAAGTGGCGAAAGTTGAGTTTCTAGGTAATTAATAAATTGATGCCACATTTGCGATTTTATATTGCGTAAGCTTTGCGCAGCCAGGAAGGTTGCGCGGACGTTCTCAGCGCTGCTCAGTATCAGTTGTGATAACTCACTGCTATCGACCACCTTACTTTCTCCATTTATTTGTTCGTTAATGAATAGTACGAGTTCATCAATAAAAAGCCGTATCTGTGGTGCCTGAACATGCAGTAAACACTCTTCTAGCCATTCAACCAGATGATAGAAAGTCAGCGGAAAAGTATTCTTTTTCAACTCATCACTGCTGTTAGCGGGTAAGGAATATTCACTAATATCGTTGTTACACAGATACACTAATAACCAATGATTATTAAAATACCGGCCATTCATCCAATGGGCATAATCATGTAATTGCCGTGGCTGATCCTCAGCCCACGGCTTATTTTCAATAGCAATGGCAGAATTTGACTGGGTGAGTAACAGATCAAGCCTGCGAGAATCAGGTAAAGTGTATTCGGTGCGTATTCTCACGTCATCAGAGGCTTGAAACATCACGTTTTCAGGTAATAATCTGATAAAGCGAGACAGGAACAGTTTTCCTTGCCCATGAGCACCCTGCGGGTTCAACAAAAATGCCAGGCAGCGAGATAAAGCCATCTCATCGACGCGGAAAAAATTAAACAGGCGAAAATCGGGGGCGACCTTGCTCTGATTATGTTCCTTTACTTGGCGATCTAATTTATCCCAAACGCTAATGTGGGTGAGCAAACTCACTAGCTCACTTAAATTTTTATCCATGTTCATTCCAGATGTTTATAAAATCATCGGTTGTTATTCATCCAATGAAAAAATAACAAAAAAAGCTAATCTCATTCCTCATTCGATACGATAACTATCCTTAAGTCTTTTGTATATCTTGGCTGTGTTAAACGATTCGTTAGCTGACCGGACATAAAACTTATGAAGTCGCGATATCATTTGCTGACTGAGCGTTGTGAATCCGTATAGGGAATACATTTTTATGGCAGAAAATATCTCGCCCATTATTGGTATTGATTTAGGCACGTCGAATAGCGCTGTTACTTGCTTTTCACAAGGCCAGCCGCAGCTTATCAACGGTGCGCAGGGCGAGCGATTAACGCCATCGGTAGTTGGCCTTGATGATATGGGTAATGTGCTGGTGGGTGAGGCAGCTAAAGCACGATTGGTGAGCCATCCACATCTGAGCATTGCCAGTTTCAAGCGCTATATGGGTACCGACAAAACGTTCACCTTGGGCGATCGTCAGTTTCGCGCCGAGGAGCTATCGGCGCTGGTACTGCGTAAACTGAAAGCCGATGCTGAAGTGGCGCTAGGTTGCTCGGTAACCCGTGCTGCGATCACCGTCCCCGCCTATTTTAATGATTCGCAACGTAAAGCGGTCAAAGCAGCAGGGCAACTGGCTGGGTTAGAAGTTGAAAGGCTACTGAACGAGCCGACGGCGGCGTCCTTGGCTTATGGTCTGGCCGACAATAACGAACAAAAATTCCTGGTCTTTGATTTGGGTGGCGGCACCTTTGATGTCTCGATTGTTGATATGTTCGAAGGTGTAATCGAAGTTCGTGCCAGTAGCGGTGACGCCTGGTTGGGAGGCGATGATTTTACCGAGGCAATTCGCCAATGGATGATGACTCTTTACCCTGTCCTGCCATCTGATAATCCAACGCTGTTGGCGGAATTAACCTACCTTGCTGAAGATCTCAAGTACCAGTTAAGCATTCAAGATCTCGCCTTGGCGCAGCTCACCTATGCTGGGCAGGAGTTTAGCTGGGAACTGAGCAGCGAGCTTTTTAGTGAATGTTGCAGTGGTTTACTCTCGCGTTTAAAAAAGCCGGTGGTGCAGGCATTGCAAGATGCGCAGTTTGACGCTAATGAGCTGGATCATGTGATTCTGGTCGGTGGCGCAACACGAATGCCAATTGTGCGCCAACTGGCAACCCGCATGTTTGGTCGCTTCCCTCGTAACGAGCTTAATCCTGATGAAGTCGTCGCATTGGGTGCCGGTATTCAGGCCGGGCTGATTGCCGAAGATCGTGCATTGGATGACATCGTGTTAACCGATGTGATGCCTTATTCCTTGGGGATTGAAGTGGCACGACGTCATGGTGAGAAAATCGAAGAGGGCTATTTCAGTCCGCTAATAGAGCGCAATGCTTTTGTGCCAGTCAGTATAGTTGAGAGTTTTAGCACGCTACACGATAACCAGAGTCGAATCGATATCGCGGTCTACCAGGGGGAGGCACGACGCGTCAGTGATAATTTATTGCTCGATAGTATGTCGATCAGTGTCCCGCAGCGCAAAGCCGGGGAGGTGAGCGTTGACGTACGTTTTACCTATACGCTTGACGGTATTTTAGAGGTGCAATGTAACATCAGCGGCGAAGCGGCAACCTCAACAATGATTGTTGAAAAAGCGCCGGGTTCACTGAGTCCGCAAGAGATCGCTGAGCGACTTAAGCAACTTGATAGCCTGAAGCAACATCCGCGCGATGTCCCGGCAAACCGTCAGTTACTGGCTGAAGCCGGGTTGCGTTATGAGCAGACGCTAGGTGAGCGTCGACAGATGATCGACCATTACACCGGTCTGTTTGAACAGGCACTGAATAGACAAGATACGCGGGCGATTGTCACGGCGCGGGATGTGTTACGCCAGGTATTGGATCAGTTGGATGATGGAATGTAATTAATGGCGACGATATGGGATGTATTGGGTATTGCGCCTACGACTGATGCAAACGAGATCCGTCGTGCGTATGCCCAAAAATTAAAGCAGCACCGGCCTGATAAAGACCCGCAAGGTTTCCAGCAGTTGCGTGAGGCATTTGATAGCGCCAAGCGTTATAGCGCGAATACGGAGCAGTCCAAGAGTGTAAAAAGGATTGCGCCTGTTGTTGAGTCGCCGCCATTAGCTCCGATGGTGGATGATGCTCAGTCGTTGATGGCGGAAACAGCTTGTGCTCCCGACGCTACCTGGCGTTATGACGCGTTGCACACCAAGGCATCGGAGCTAGCCGTGCTGTTGGTTGATGATGAGCTCGCCGGACGCCAGCGTTTGCATGACTATCTTGATCGCGATTTACCTGATGCGCTAGAGGCTCGGCGCGTATTCAGTCTGGCGTTGGCTGAAGCTCTGGACTCACAACCGGGTTTGTATCGCTGCACCCTTCACGAAGTCTCGGCAATCATGGATTGGGGCGTAGATAATTATCGCGCCTCGCATCTGACCCCTAGGCAATTACAAGCTTTTGAAGAGCAAATTGTCCTGACTGAGCAGGATAACTATTGGCAGTTTCTGGCACGCCAATACGGTGGCAGCCGATTAGGGCAGCTAAAATGGCGACTGCTGAGCGAAAAAGGGGCCACTGTATCTTGGTGGGCAAGGTTGATCCCTGATTTTCTACAAGGGCTAGCAAAGCAGGTTGGTGAACTGCGCGGGCGATTTCCTGGGCTTATCTCGCGTCTAAATCCAGAACTGCTAACCATTTTATCCCGCCCAAGCTTAGCGCTGAGTTGGGGGGCTATTATCGGCGTATTTTTTTGGGGGTATACCGCGTGGTTACCGGGGCACGAATCCCCAAAAATGGCAATGCAGGCCGCTGCAATGTTGCTCTTTGTCTTTACATATCTTTGGGGTTATCCAGCATTAGTACAGCGATATCCAGTAGGCACGACGGCACATAAAATCTCACATGCGGTTTTCTGGTTAACCTCGTTAGTCGTGATTGGCTTTGCGATATATCGTGTGTGGTATGGGATTAGCCGTTGGAAGGGTAATGATGCAGATACGATGTGGATAATGGTGGTTTTACTCGTCGCTTTTGTTATCACACCGATTCTTTGGACATTATGGAAACATCGTCATAAATGGCGTGCGTTACCCGTCACTATCATGATCGTTTTTCTCATGTTTCCGATACTCTTTATCCGTGGATTACCGCCGTTAGTTAACCTCCTCGGGATGATGCTGCTGCCGATGTTATACGGCATTGTTATCCAGATGACGTTCTTTGTGTGGTAAGGCCAAGGCTACCATCTAAATAAGTGCACTAAAATTTTAGTGCGTGACGTTTGATAGCAATATTGTCTTCGATATCGAGATTCCCGGACTTAGTAAGTCACGGTGCTCTCTGGCGAGCAAGCTCGCTACTACCCCAAGGGTTCATTGACCGACTTGCCAGCTGCCTGGTGATCCCCCCGAAAGAAGCTACCCCTGAATTACACGCCCGATTAAAGCCGGTCGAACTGCTGTCAGAAAAGAGCCTGCAAGAGTTAGATCAGGTCATTAAAGGGCGAGGGATAAGATCGTGAAATAACTTTAGCTTAGTCATAGCCCCACGGGGTTATGATTTTTGTTTTAATGATATATTTAATTTGAATGGGATTTTTCTTATTTTTTGTTGATTTTTTATTCTTTTAATGTAAGTATATCGTGGAATATATAAAATGTGTTTGTAAGTATTGAGTGGCTATTTTTTATTAAAATAATCTAAATTAGTTATTTTATATGGTTTTTTAAATTTCATCAGTGGAAAATATTGCTCACTATTATTGTGAGTTTAAAATAAATTCCTTTGGTGAAAATATGTATTTGCATAAAATTAAAGTAAATAACTTCAGAAAGCTAAAAGAGTGTGAGATAAAGTTCGAAGATGCAACTTTCCTTATTGGACCTAACAATGCAGGGAAGTCTAGTGTTTTCGCTATATTAGAGTTTCTACATGGAAATAAAAATTTATCTCGCGATGATTTTACAAAGTATGTTTTATTAGCTGGGGAAGAGGTCCTTGCTGATGAGAGTGAAATAGATGGTGAGGGAAGTAATGAAAAAACAACAAGTATACATGATGGTTTCAAATTCGAAAATGAAGTGGAAATACTTGCTGAATATCATAATATACCTGATGAGGCTAAGGAGTGGGTTGGATTTAAAGGTAGGGTTGTGGAAAATAATAATCCTCGCCCCGGAGAAACCAAAAATAAAATAGTATATAAAAAGAAATGGAATATTGCGTCATCAAAACCAGCTGTTTTTATGCTTGAGTATAATAAAACTGTAAGTAATAAATATAAGGATGCGAAAACAGTAAGGGATCTTATTGGTGATGATTTTTCAGAAGAGTTCATTATAACTGCATTCGGTAAGAAAAAACTCGATAGTAAATTAAAGGCCGCTGCAATAGAGGTTATTTTGCAGGACTTGCCGGCCTACTGGGATGTTGATAGTAATTCTGAAGAGCAATGGGTGGAAAATCCCGGTGGAATACCTGGGAACGTATTATCAAAACTACCACGGGTTGTAATAATCCCAGCTGAATCATGTATTGATGAGTTGGATAGTCGTAACGGCTCTCTTCACTCTCTTATGAGTGAACTTTTTTCAGCGGTAAGAAAAAAATCAGAAAATTACCAGCAGGCTCAATTGTTATTAAATAATTTGGCTAAAGAGTTAGATCCTTCAGATATTGACACTGATTTTGGTCGGTTAATGTCTGAATTAAATAAGATGATAAAATCTATATTCCCAGAATCAAGTGTTCATGTTGGTGCTTCGCTAGAAGACGCGGACAAAGTTATTCAACCAATGTTTAATGTCGAGATGGAAAGTAATGTAAAAACCCCAGTAAAGTTGCAAGGGCATGGAATGATCAGGGCTACGGCTTTTCAACTTTATCGATTTGTACATGATTTTTATAATAAAGAAGCGGAAATACCTAGATCGACTATATTTTGCTTCGAAGAGCCTGAAATTTATCTCCACCCATCTGCTGCAAATCAAATGAGAGATGCATTATATAAATTAGCGGGGCCTAATTGTCAAATTATTGCTACAACTCATTCCCCATATATGATTGATTTATCTTCGGATAAGAAATTAAGCTTAACAAAGTTATATCGTACTGAAGCTGGTTTCACTGCAACATCTACATTTAACTTAACTGAGGCATTTAAAAATTTACAAGCTGATGAAAAACTGAATTTAAAAATGCTTTTGAAAGTAGATGATTGCATATCTAGAGCATTTTTTACTAATAAATGTATTTTTGTTGAAGGTGATACGGAAGAGGTTGTATTTAGAGAGACTCTAAAAAGATTATCGGATGAAGATAGATCGATAGTTATAAGCAATTGTGAGGTTTTACGGGGTAGGGGTAAATCAATATTTATTTCAATTGCTAAATATTTTAATGCGTTAGGGATTAACTATATTATTTTGCATGATGAGGATAGTACTGTTGCTGGTGCTGAAAAATATAATCCACTAATACTTGCTCAATGTGGCTCAGATAGGAGGATAATGCTAACTAATTGTATCGAGGACGTATTAAATTATCAGGCACCTTCAAAAGAAAAACCATATACTGCGCATCGATTCATAACAAATAATTGGACTGATTATCAATCTATTCCATTGTTGTGGCGAGATACCTTTAAGCAGCTATGCTCACCATATCTTGATCATTTATAAAATATGCTGTCTGGTCTAATTAATACAGTCGAAAATATAAAATACTATTGTTTATAGAAAACCACCCAATCCCGTTATTAGGGAGAGCGCCGCGTTGGGGTCGTAGCGGCTTGCCCGCCGGAGCGCCCCTAGCGGTGCGATACCCGGGTATCTCGATCCTATAGACAACATAATCCAAGCCGCCCGCCCCAATAAAAAAGCCGATAACTCGAAAGTTATCGGCTTTTAACTGTTTGTCTCTTCAAAAACAGGTCTCTTCAGACACAGTTTTCGTCAGAAACAGAGTAGGGAAGGGCTGATTAGGCTGCCAGCAACTGCTGCGCGGTCTTATCGACTAACGCCAGCAACACTTGGATATCTTCCAGAGTTACCGTTGGGTTCAACAACGTCAGCTTCAGACAGGTTACGCCATTAAACTCAGTCACGCCCACGTTAGCGCGGCCCGATGCCAACAGCGCATCACCGATCTGCTGGTTAAACAGCGCGATAGCGGCATCGCCACTCGCTGCCAACTGCGCTGGGCGATAGCGGAACAACACGCTCGCCAACTGCGGCTTCATCACCAACTCTAACGATGCCTGCTCAGTCACATACTGTGCAACCTGCTGTGCCAGCGTCACACCGCAATCGATAATCTCGGCATATTGCTTCTGACCCAAAGCTTCCAGGCCCATCCACAGCTTCAACGCATCGAAACGACGGGTGGTTTGCAGAGACTTAGAGACCAGATTCGGCACGCCTTGCTCTTCGTCAAACTCAGAGTTCAGGTATGCAGCCTGATAACGCATCAGCTCATAATGGCGTGCTTCTTTTAACAAGAATGCGCCACAGCTAATGGTCTGGAAGAACTGCTTGTGGAAGTCCAATGTCACGGAATCTACCAGCTCAAGCCCATCGAGATAATGACGATATTTCTCAGACAGCAACAATGCGCCGCCCCAAGCTGCATCAACATGCACCCAGATCTGATGCTTAGCGGCCAGCTCAGCAATCTCACGTAGCGGATCAATTGCACCCGCATCTGTGGTACCTGCTGTCGCGACAATCGCCAGAATCTGCTCGCCATTGGCCTGCGCTTGCGCCACTTTAGCGGCCAAATCATTCACGTCCATACGCGCGAATTCATCGGTCTTCACTAATGTCACAGACTGATAACCCAGACCCATCAATGCCATATTCTTCTGCACCGAGAAATGGGCATTTTCAGAACACAACACTTTGATCTTTCTCAGATCGCCAATCAGACCATCTTGCTGGATAGAGTGACCTTGACGCGCAAAGAACGCATCACGTGCCAACATCAGACCCATCAAATTACTCTGGGTGCCGCCGCTGGTGAACACCCCAGCATCGCCAGCTTGATAACCAACCTGCGTACGCAGCCACTCGATCAACTTCACCTCAATGATGGTCGCTGATGGGCTTTGATCCCACGAGTCCATACTTTGGTTGGTCGCGTTAATCAGTACTTCAGCAGCCTGGCTCACCACCAAGCTCGGGCAGTGCAAATGCGCCACACATTGTGGGTGGTGCACTGACAGGCTGTCTTTCAAGAAATATTCAACCGCGCGTTCAATAGCAACCTGATTGCCCAGGCCTTCTGCATTGAAATCCAGCTGGATGCGCTCACGCAATTCAGCAACGGTCTTCCCCTGATACATCTCAGACTGTTGCAGCCATTGAACAACGGCTTCACTGCTCTGAGCAATCGCTTGCTGGTAAGCCTCGGTGCTTTGCACCGAGCCTGCCAGAATTGGGTTTAACTTAGACATCGACTCACTCCACTCAGACAGGTTTAACGCCCGCTGCTAACAGCGCGTGCTCAAACTTATCGAGGAAAATTTCCAGCTCATCGTTAGTGATCAGCAATGACGGCAACAGACGCAGTACGCAACCATCACGGCCGCCGCGCTCCAAGATCAAGCCAGCTTTAAAGCACTCTTTCTGCAACAGAGCAGATAGCGCACCATCAGCCGGGTAACAACCCATATGATCCTGTGCTTCATTTGGTTTAACGATCTCAATACCGATCATCAGACCCAGACCACGAACGTGACCAATCACCGGGAAGCGCTTTTGCAACTCAGCTAACTTAGCTTTCAGCCAGTCGCCCTGTGCGGCTACTTTATCGGCAATCTTGTTGTCTTTCAGGTGTTTCAGCGTTGTCAGGCCGGTTGCCATCGCCAACTGGTTACCGCGGAAGGTACCTGTGTGGTGACCAGGAGACCAGGCATCAAATTCTTTCTTAATACCCAATACTGCCAGTGGCAAACCGCCGCCAACGGCCTTAGACATCACAATAATGTCTGGCTCGATGCCTGCGTGTTCAAAGGCAAACAGCTTACCGGTACGGGCAAAGCCAGCCTGTACTTCATCGATAATCAGTAAGATGCCGTGCTCTTTGGTTACTTTACGAATGCGTTGCAACCACTCGGCTGGTGCCGGGTTAACGCCGCCTTCGCCCTGAACCGCTTCCAGAATAACGGCCGCAGGTTTGCGCACGCCGCTTTCTACGTCGTTGATCAGGTTGTCAAAGTAATAGGTCAGTGCTTTTACGCCAGCCTCGCCGCCAATGCCCAGCGGGCAGCGGTATTCGTGCGGGTAAGGCATAAATTGCACTTCTGGCATCATGCCGTTAACCGCTTCTTTCGGAGACAGGTTACCGGTGACAGCCAGCGCACCGTGGGTCATACCGTGATAGCCGCCAGAGAAGCTGATCACACCAGAACGGCCGGTGACTTTTTTAGCCAATTTCAAAGCAGCTTCGACTGCATCGGCACCAGAAGGGCCGGTAAACTGCAGGCAATACTCTTTGCCTTGACCTGGCAAAATAGAAAGCAAATATTCAGAGAACTGATCTTTCAACGGTGTTGTAAGATCCAACGTATGTAACGGCAAGCCGCTAGTAATGACAGTTTGGATGCTATTCAGTATGTCGGGATGGTTATGTCCTAACGCCAGTGTTCCTGCGCCAGCCAGGCAGTCAAGATACTGATTATCTTCGACATCGGTTATCCAAACGCCTGAGGCTTTCGCAATTGCCAACGGCAATTTACGTGGATAACTCCTTACGTTCGATTCAAATTCAGCCTGTCTTGCCAAATAGGTTTCATTGTTTCCATTTAATGAATTCGCGCCTAAAGTATCAATACGGACTTTATCCGTCATCATATCACTCCCACAACTGAGGGTTCTGTAACGCCGCAGTTGAATAAATTGAAAGAAAAATCTAACCACAATGGGTACTGGGTAAAAAACGGGGCCAATATATGGCTTTTTACCCCCCGGCTCAATGATTTATTTTGTATAGTTTTGTTTATGTTTTATTTATACGAATCAATATATTATTGATTTGATAGGTGTTTATTTTTACAACAGTTTATGATGTGCCTATTAATAAAGCTTATCTGTCAGAAAATTAGCATTCTTCCTTCACCTCATTCTTCGTAATTTATTGATATTTTTATGTTTTTTTATTCATTCTTGTCACGAAACCGTCATAATAAATTTTGCTAAATTTTTGCGAAAAGACGCACTAAGACTATTGTTATTGGCGAAATTTTTTGCAAAAAACTGACGCATTCCTATCCGATCTTGGTCATACCAGTCTTTCCGCGTTGTTCTCATCCCATAGTTTGAGCGTTGTTTCTTCGCTATCCGTAAAAAATGCTCACAAATAGAGCTGGTTTCGTTAATGATTTCTATTCGGAAATTTTGCGAAAGAGGGGGCGCAGGCAGGCTGAGATTGATCTCTTTGCGGCTGAAACGTGGAACGGGTGATGTACGAAGAGAAGCTTTCGCCGCGTGAGGCCACCGAAAAATCGATGAAGGAAATCACTAGCGCATTAGTCGGCATCGCGATGGTCCTTTCTGCGGTCTTCCTGCCAATGGCTTTCTTCGGGGGGCTACCGGCGTTATTTACCGCCAATTCTCTATCACAATTGTCTCTTCTATGGTGCTGTCAGTGGTAATGGCGCTGACACTCGGGCCAGCGCTGTGCGCCACATTGTTAAAACCTGCGCATAGCGAATTAACCAATAAAGGCATGCTCGGCTGGTTCAACCGTAGCTACAACCGGGTACAGGAAAGCTATGCCAATAAAATTGGTAAAGTTATCCAAGGGCCAATTCGCTGGTTGCTATTGTACGGCTTATTAATCGTCGCGGTTGGTGTGATGTATGTCCGTCTGCCTTCTGGTTTTCTGCCAAATATTAGTTTGCCAATTTTCACCGGCGGCTATAACACCGCGCAGCTTAACTACAGCAAGGCGCAGAAAGATCTCTATATCGCCACCTATGAAAAAAGTGTGCAAACTGCCTTCCAGGAAATTGCCGATGCGCTTGCACGGCAAGGGACTATTAAGGAGCAGGTTTCTGCGCAAAGCGATTATGTTGCATCCTCACAGCAGTACTATTCATTGGCCGAAAAGCGTTATCAGTTTGGCGTAGATAATTATCTGAACATGTTAGATGCACAACGCACGCTGTATAGCGCTCGTCAGTCGCTGATTGCCACTCAGCAGGCACAATATAATAACTTGATTACCCTTTATAAAGTGTTAGGAGGGGGCATAACTGCTGAAAGTTTGGGCGCTGATGTCGTGGCAAATAAGAATACATTAAACCGCTAAAGACTCTGTTTTATCGTTTATTCCCTCATCTGATTAGGAAAATGCTCTCTTAACCGGGAGCTAATATGTGCCACGGAAGGCAAAGTTAGCTTAAACACTCATTTTTGATTATCAATATATAAGATTGAGAATTGTCTTATTTTATTTTCATTGTGTGAAATATAATCAATTGGCATGAGTAAATGATAGCTATAGGTTAGCGAGTACGGATTATTATTAGTCAATGTTGGCTTATTAAACATCATCATAAATATCTGCAATAAATAGCTCTCCCCATCTCTTTACATCTCGTTAATGAATGCTATTCTTAGTAAAGAAACAGTAAATTTCTTATTTTTTATGTAAATTCAAGATGCATGTGGTAATGGAATATATATTAAGTTTTTTTTGGTTTTCTGCTGAAGAGTAAATGAAATACACCTCTTTTTATCGGGGTTTTTATGCCTAGATTGTACATGGGAGTTTTGTTTTTTATTGGATTAAGCGGAGGCGTAATGGCCAGTAGTCTCTCTTTACCCTCAGCAACGAGTCTGGCTGGTAATTGGCTGATAGAACACGATAAAAAAAACTGTGTAGTGACCTTAAGTCATACCAGTCTTCCTCAAGCCAATGGATACCAGTTCGCGAAAGTAGGCGATAACTGTGCTGATATCGTTGTACCAGAAACAGTGGCTTGGCGACCTGAACCCGATGGTATTGCATTTTTAAATGCAGATGGCGCGACGCTGATGTTTTTTTCCGGTTACGAACCGCATTTCCGCCTTGATGACAACGCGAAAGGCATATTCATATTAAGTAAGAAATAACTGACAAATCAGAAGCTATATTTTGGATGCGTTGGCGAATAATGGAAGAGGGATACGTGAGCCAAATTTTACCTCGTAATGAAATTATCAATATACTTAAATCGCGTCGCAAAATATTTGTGGCGGTGGGCGTTTTTACGGCCTGCATCAATATACTTATGCTCGTACCCTCGGTATATATGCTACAGGTTTACGACCGTGTATTGACCTCACGCAATGATATTACTTTGCTTATGTTGACGCTGATGATGCTGGCAATGTATGCCGTTATGTCGTTATTAGAATATGCGCGTAGCATGGTTGTTGTCAGAGTGAGTATGCAGATGGACAGGCAGCTCAATACCCGTATTTATACCGCCGCATACCGTTCGCAACTCAGTAATGAGTCTTCCGATGCCGGGCAAATGCTGAATGATTTAACTAATCTGCGTCAATTTATCACTGGGAATGGGCTGTTTTCCTTTTTTGATGCGCCTTGGTTCCCTCTCTATTTGCTGGTTATCTTTCTCTTTAACGTCTGGCTGGGTGTTTTCTCTTTAATCGGTGCTTTATTACTGATTGTGCTCGCGGTTGTGAATGAGAAAAGCTCCAAAAACCCATTGACTCAAGCCAGCCGCCTATCAATTTTATCCGGCGCACAGGCCAGTACTAATTTGCGTAATGCTGAAGTTATTGAAGGGATGGGGATGTTGGCGGATTTAAAACAACGCTGGCTAGTCTTGCATTTAAAATTCCTTAATTTTCAGCGTATCGCCAGTGAAAGAGCGGCAGGTGTCAACGCACTAACTCGTTTTGTACGACTGTCATTGCAGTCATTAGTGCTCGGACTCGGCTGTTGGTTGGTGTTGGATGGCAAGATGTCTCCCGGAATGATGATTGCCGGTTCTATCCTGATGGGGCGAGCTTTAGCACCGATTGAACAGGTAATTAATGCCTGGAAAAGCTGGAGCTCGGCTCGTTTGAGCTATCAGCGTTTGGTGACTTTGTTAGATCAGCATCCGGCCCGCGAGAAGGGGATGAGCCTGCCTGCTCCTGTAGGTAAGCTTTCGGTACAGAACGTGAGCGCGGCGCCTCCGGGGCGTAAAGGTATGCCGGTAATTACCCAGCTCAGTTTTGGTATTGAACCGGGAGATGTGCTTGGTGTGATTGGCCCAAGTGCCTCTGGAAAATCAACCCTGGCGCGTTTATTGGCCGGAATTTGGCCGGTTCAAGAAGGGATTGTCAGGCTAGATAATGCGGATATTTTCCAGTGGGATAAGGAAGAACTGGGGCCTTATATGGGCTACCTACCGCAAAGTATTGAACTATTTTCCGGCTCTATTGCTGAAAATATCTGCCGCTTCAGTGAGATAGATAGTGAGAAAGTAGTGGAGGCGGCTAAAGTTGCCGGCGTCCACGAGATGATTCTGCATTTGCCTGAAGGCTATGACACGGTGATTGGTGCCGGAGGTGCGGGGCTGTCAGGCGGCCAACGCCAAAGAATTGGGCTGGCGCGTGCACTCTATGGCGACCCAATGCTGATTATTCTCGATGAACCTAATTCTAATCTTGATGACGCTGGCGATCGCGCGCTAAACCACGCTATCCATTCACTCAGACAATCAGGAAAAACGGTGGTGTTAATCACTCACCGTAAGAGCCTGTTGGCAATGACCAATAAACTGTTATTGCTGGTTGATGGGCGTTGCCGAGAGTTTGGCACGACACAAGAGGTGATTAACAAACTCTCGCAAAATCAGAATCCCAAGGCGGTGATGTCATGAATCATGATGTTATAAACAATGATGTTATAAACAATGATGTGATGAACCATGATGCCATGAGCGACGAACTGCTAGATGAGCGGCGCTTTCTCCGTCTGGGATGGCTAGTTATTATTCTGGGGCTTGGCAGTGCGTTTATTTGGTCGGCGTTTGCCCCGCTGGATAAAGGCGTTGCTTCCCCCGGTTCAGTGATTGTTTCTGGGAATAGAAAAACTATTCAGGCCCCGGCAAGTGGGGTGGTGAAAGACATTCTTGTTAATGATGGCGATCGGGTTAAGGCCGGGCAGGTATTACTCGAATTAAGCTCGGTTCAGGCTCTTGCTCAAGTCGGTTCTTTGCGCGACCAATATTATAACGCATTGGCCAGCGAGAGCCGCTTATTGGCCGAACAACAAGACCAAGACAAGATTACGTTTTCTAAAACATTAACGGCATTTAACGACCAGCCACGAGTGCAAGAAATCATTGCGCTACAAACGCAGTTATTCAGCTCGCGGCGGCTGGCATTGAAAAGTGAGATTGACGGTAATCTTCAGTCAATTGATGGTATGCGCATGCAACTGAAAGGGTTGCAAGATTCACAGCTGAGTAAGCAAGTACAAATTTCTACGCTGAGTGAGCAGATGCGTAATCTGAAATCACTGACAGCTGAAGGTTATGTGCCGCGTAATCGCTATCTTGAATTACAAAGACAGTATGCCGATGTACGCAGTGGCTACGATGAAACCCTGGGGCGAATCGGTCAGTTGCAAAAGCAATTGCAGGAAACCAAATACCGTATAGACCAACGTCTCGCTGATTATCAACGCGATGTGCGTACTGAGCTGGCTCGTACTCAGTTAGAGGTCAATGACACGAAAAACCGGCTGGATACGGCGGACTTTGACCTCGGCAATACGGTGATTAAATCCCCCGTTGATGGCACGGTAATGGGCAAAAATATCTTTACCCGTGGCGGCGTCGTTACCGCCAGTGACCACCTGATGGATGTTGTGCCATCACAAAGCAATCTGGTGGTGGATACCCATCTGCAAGTCAATCTGATTGATAAGGTGTACAACGGGTTGCCGGTAGACCTGATGTTTACCGCGTTGAACCAATCTCGGACACCACGAATTCAAGGAACAGTCAGTTTAGTTTCTGCTGACCGTTTGACCGATAAAAATACCGGCGAGCCTTATTATCAGATGCAAGTTACGGTCACGCCAGAAGGTATGAAAGCGTTGAATGTACAAGATATTAAACCTGGTATGTCGGTTGAGGTATTTGTGAAGACCGGCTCGCGTTCATTACTGAATTATCTGTTTAAACCTATCGTTGACCGAGCTTCAACAGCGCTCACGGAGGAGTGATGATGTTATTTAAGCGCGTGCTTTTTATCGCATTGCCGTTAGTTCTGGCTGGCTCCTTTGTACCTCGTCCTGGTTATGCATTAGGCGTGTTGGATGCTTATGCGCTGGCTTTAGAAAAAGATCCGACCTTTCAGGCGGCTCTCAAAGAGCGTGATGCCGGGCTGGAAAGTGAAAACATCGGCAAGGCCGGGCTGTTACCTCAAGTTTCAATGAGTTATCAGAATGGCCCTCGTAACTGGCAGACTCAAAAATACCCGCAGCGCGATATTCTGGGGGGGATCTCGCAAGCCACTCAGCATCGGCAATACCGTAGTTATGCCAGTTCTGTCGTATTGACACAGCCACTTTTCGATTATGAGGCCTACGCCAATTATAAAGCCGGGTTGGTACAAGCGCAGATAGCGGATCAACGCTATCGCGGGAAATATCTTAATCTGGCGGTACGTGTCATTACCGCTTATGTCGATGTAGCTAATGCTGTCGATCAGGTGATGCTAGCCGAGCAGCAGCGTGAGGTATTAAAACAGCAGCTCAATTTAAATCAGCATCTGTATCAAGCAGGGGAAGGAACGGTGACGGATATTAGCGAAACGGAGGCTCGCTATAGTCTGTCAGAAGCCCAACTCATCGATGCCAGAGATGATTTAGATGCCACCCAGCGAAATTTAGAAGCAATGATAGGTGTGCCGCTTTCTCAACTAGACGGTATGCAAACTATCCGCCCCGGTAAATTTGAAGTATTAACACTATCGCCAGAAAAATATGCCGATTGGGAAGCCCTGGCGCTTCGACATAATCCGGTGTTGGCCTCATCGCGTGATGCAATTGAAGCGGCAAAATATGAGATAGAAAAGAACCGTGCTGGTTTTATGCCGCAGGTACAACTCTATGCTTCTCATTCAGAAAATGATTCAAGCAGCGACAATACCGTTAATCAAAAATATCGCACCGACAGTATTGGTATCAGGGTA
The DNA here is from genome assembly GCF_049319665.1 of Rouxiella sp. Mn2063. Taxonomy (NCBI): domain Bacteria; kingdom Pseudomonadati; phylum Pseudomonadota; class Gammaproteobacteria; order Enterobacterales; family Yersiniaceae; genus Rouxiella; species Rouxiella sp. Mn2063. The sequence continues at coordinate 328,959 of NZ_JBMOUD010000001.1, forward strand.
AACGTGCCGATTTATTCAGGCGGTGGTGTCAGCGCCTCGACGCGTCAGGCGGTCGCCAAATACGGGCAGGCAATGTATGAAAAAGATGAACAGGTCATTTCTACCCTCAATGATTTACGCAAACAATATAACGCTTGCATGAGCAGTAAAACGCGTCTGGCAGCCTATGAACTGGCAGAAAAAGCGGCATCTTTACAGGTAGAAGCCACTCGTAAGAGCGTTATGGCCGGTCAACGAGCCAATATTGATGTACTCAATGCGCAACAACAGTTGTTTTCAACACAACGAGATCTGGCGACGGCAAAATATAATTATATTAAAGCCTGGGTAAATTTACTGAGCGATTCGGGAACGCTCGCCGAAGGGGACCTGCTGAAAGTTGCGCGGTATTTTTCGAAAGTCTAGCCGCCAGTGACGAGATAGAAAGTGCACAGGTAGAACTCATAACTTACAACCGAACTGTCGCTTCATGAACGATAGCACCTCCACGGAGGATGTCGTAAATGCACATACCTACTGGGTTCCCAAAGGGATCATGTAGCTATGTGATTAATATACTGAAGAAGAGGAAATATTATGAGTGTATCGAAAAAGGCCAATGCACTTTCTGCGCAATCGGCATCGACTTCGGCTGATAAAGTTCTGAAGTTCCAGCACGCTTATATTGCCAATCAAGATGCTAGTATCACGGTCAAGCACGAGTCTATAGGGGTTGATAAAGCGTCATCTGCATTACTGCGTGGCAATTTTAGCTGGCATGCCAGTATCGATGCGAAACCTGTTTCCCTGACCTATGGATTCTGGGACAGTGCGCCGAAGAATATACCTTCGAAGCTATCGGGCTTTTCTTCTTTTAATATTGATGAACGCGCCGCCGCCCGTCTCTCACTGCAAAGTTGGTCTGACGTAGCCAATATCAAATTTACCGAAGTCAGTGATGCCAGCAAGGCAAATATCACCTTTGGTAAATTTGATTACAGCAGCAAGGATGATTATGCGTTTGGATACTATCCGAATGGACCCGTGCAAAGCGGCAACTCAGGGCAAACTTGGTATAATGCACAAAACCATACTTTCAAAGACGGAGATATAAATGCCGGGCAGTATGGTCGGCAAACAATAACTCATGAAATTGGCCATACGTTGGGTCTGAAGCATCCTGGAGACTATGATGCCAAGGATGAAGAAAAGGCAACGTACGACAAAAGTGCCACCTATTTTGAAGACAGCCGTGCGTACAGCATTATGAGTTATTTTAATGCCACTTATACCGGTCAGGATCTAGTGGGGCAACACTCAGCAGGCCCGTTGATCAGTGATATCGCCGCGATTCAGAAACTCTACGGTGCCAATATGGAGACGCGCTCCGATGATACCATTTATGGTTTCAACTCCAATACCGGACGTGATTACCTGACTATCACCTCTGCAAGCCAAAAAGCTGTCTTTGCGGTGTGGGACGGTGGTGGTAACGATACGTTGGACTTTTCTGGTTATTCACAGGATCAGCGCATTAACCTCAACGAACTCTCATTCTCTGATGTTGGCGGCGGGAAAGGCAATGTTTCCATCGCAAAAGGGGCGATTATCGAGAATGCTATTGGCGGTAGTGGCAATGACATCTTGATTGGTAATGATGCTGATAATGTCATTAAAGGCGGTGCCGGTAATGATGTGATTTACGGTGGCAAAGGTGCTGATATTCTCTACGGCGGTGCGGGTAAAGATACCTTTGTTTATTTCGATGCTAATGAGTCGACGGCGACTGCCACTGATATTATTAAAGACTTCACGCATGGTGAAGACTTGATCGATCTCAGCTATTTTAATACTGGCAAAGACGGCGACAGTTTACGCTTTGTGGATAACTTCACCGGGGCCAATGCTGAGATCAAAATCAGCTTCAATCAGCAAGACTCTATCAATGATGTTGCTATTCACTTGGCTGATGGCACTGCGCAAAACGACTTCTTGCTCAAAGTGGTCGGCGCTCATCTGACCCAGTCTGATTTCGCGCTGGCCTGATAACAAAGGCGTCTTGTTTATCACGCTGTATTGACAGGGCTGGCTAAAACCGGTTCCCATAAAAAAAGCCCGGTATGTTTACACATATCGGGCTTTTAGCGTTTACAGACTTAACTTAGAAAGCGATAGACCCTTGAACGTAGAAGGTTCTTGGCTCGCCAACATACTTACCGAAGTTGTTGTCGTTAGAACGGGTGAAGTAGCGCTGATCAAACAGGTTTTTGATGCCCGCACCTAAAGTCAGGTTCGAGAACTGTTTGCCAAAGTGGTATTCACCACGGGCGTTCCATACCATGTAACCCATGATATTACCGTACTGGCCGTCGGCACTTTCATCGGTGATGTATTGTGTGCCGGTGCCCGGTGAGTACTGTTTAGACTGCGCGTAGCTGTCAACATTCCATACCCAGTTGCCGGTTTCGTAACGGGTACCTGCGGTGAACACTTGGCGAGAATAGAACGGCAAGTCTTTACCGGCGAACGCACCGTCTTCGGTTTCTGCTTTGGTATAGGTGTAGCTGGTATAAACGCTCACGCCATCGAGTTTATGACTCAAATCACTCAGGTCGTAGCTCAGTGCCGTTTCGATACCCTTATGTTTGGTGGCACCGAGGTTGGTCCAGCCAACGACATTATCGATGTACTGCAACTGATTGTCGAAGTTGATATAGAACGCGGTCAGCTCGGCTTTGACAATCGTGTCATCGTAGCGAGTACCGACTTCATAAGTATGCGCTTTTTCTGGCGTCAGGCCTGGCGCTGGTTGGTTGCCGCTGCCACCTTTGGTCAACTGGAAGTACTGCATGCTGCCGAACGAAGTGTTGGCGTTAGCAAACACATTCCACGAATCGGTCAGATGGTACATCACGTTCAGTGACGGCAGCGGTTGGCTGTATTGCTTTTCGCGGCTGATGCCACCAAACGAGTCATCTATGTGAGTTTTGATGCTTTCGTAACGAATACCTGGGGTGATGGTCCAGTTACCCACGTTAATTGCATCGTCAATATAGGTAGCATTTGCCGCGGTACCACCTGAGGTATGCTGATAATAGTTAGCATAGGCGTCTGGTGCAGAATAAGTTGTTGCCGGGTTATACCAACCAGAACGGAAACCTTTCTCGTCAGTCGTTTCATTGAGATAACGATAACCTACGGTGACTTCATGCGACATATCCCAGAAACGGAATAATTGTGAGTAACTCGGCTCAATGGCATAGGTTGTATAGTGACGAGGTGCGGCGTAGAAGCGGTTATTGTTGATATTCGCGCCGGTGCCAGTACCTACATATTCAATGCTGCTGCCTCTAAAACTGTTGGTGAAGTAGGTCAACAGTTCAAACTGCTTGTCATCTTCCTGATGTTTATATTTGAAGGACATATCCTTGCGGCGGCCTTCAAATTGGTCCCACGGGCGGGTGGACTGGAACGGGTTCTGTGCATACTGCTTAGATGACAGGCCGCCAGGCATACCAGACGTCGCATCGTAGTAGTGGAAGTTAGCTTGCAGTTCGTCATGATCGGTGAAGGCATAACGGGTTTTCAGCATGAAATCGTCGATATCGGTATTGTCATTGTTGTCACGATATCCTTGACCGTGCAGGCCAGAATAGAGCAACTCGGCACCGAAACCATTATCAGCCGTACCGCCAAGTGAAGCGCTGGTCAGGGTTTTCAGACCGCCATGGCTCGCGCCTTGCGTCTGTGCGCTGACCGCTCCTCCGAAATCTTTAGGAATGTCTTTGGTCACGAAGTTAATGATGCCGCCAACGTTTTGCGGTCCGTAACGTACCGCACCTGCGCCACGAATCACGTCAACCGACTGCAAGTTACCCACGCCCAACGGTGCCATAGACAATTGTGGCTGCCCGTATGGAGCAACGGCCAGCGGCACGCCGTCCATCAGAATAGTGGAGCGTGGGGACAGGCGAGACGTTAAACCACGCACGCCGACGTTTAGAGAGATATCGCTACCGCCGGTGCCGTTGCTATCACGCACCTGCACGCCTGGAATACCGCGCAGCGTATCGGCTACCGTCTGGTCGCCTTGTTCATGAATCTGCTTTTGGGTCACGATGGTACGTGCGCCCGGGTGGTTAAGTACCACCGAGCTGGTGTCAGGATTATCTAGCCAGTTTCCGACTACGGAAATGGTATCCCCTGATTTGTCATTTTGAGTTTTGGTGTCGTCAGCATGTGCAGGAAGCGCCAGCGCAACAGAAGCCGCTAGCAAAGAAACCCTAAAAAACGGAGGCATTAATGAATCCTTAAGGAAGGTAAACTGGCTTTTTTATGAGAAGCGTAATCATAATGATAATTATTATTGTGTAAAGGGTTGGTAAAGGAATTTTCAACAAGTAATTTACGATGAATAAATAACGAAAAAGTATAAGGAAAAGCGCGGAGAAGGGGAGAGATCCAGTTACCTGCATCGAGCACGAGTTTGATGAAGATTTGGACTTTCAAAAGCGCGTCTTGTCGGCTAACAGAACGAATATATGCGGAAACTGCATTAGCAATATCTTGGCGGGGAAACGGGGGAACATCTTCCCCCCGTTAGGTAAACCTTTACTGAGGTGTTGCCCAGAACACGCCGCTGTAATCGATAGAGGTAAATTTCTGGTGCAGCATCTTCATATCTGCCAAGGGATCAATGTCTTTAAACAAGTCTGGATGCAGGAACTTGGCGATTTCTTCCACCGCGATAATATTAAACGGCATATCGTAGAATTGGTGATAGAGCACCAATACGCGTTTTTCTTTTACTGCGCTGAGTACATTAATCGCTTTACGCTGGGTCAGATGCGCCAGGCTTTTTTGTACGGTAGCTTCATCGGTGGTGTAACCCAGCGGAACCGCCAGCGTTGGTTTGCCACCGCGTTTCCAGTCGGCGCCGGTCATCAGGTAGAAGGTTGGGTTGCTGGCAATCAGTTGCTCAGTATTGATATCGCCGCCCATCATGCCGTTGAACAGCTTGCTGCCGATATTATTGCCACCGGCAACATCGATAAATTCACCAAAACTGCCGGTGCCGAAGGTCGAACAGCAATCGTCACCGGATAAGCCAGCGTGGCGCTCGATAAATACGCTTGGGCGCTGATCGGGTTTCAACGTGGCGACACGCTGACGGATCAGATCCAGACGCTGTTGGTAGAAATCGATAAAGGCTTGGGCATTTTTCTCCTCGCCAAACACTTTGCCCAGCAACGCCATGCTTGGCACGGTATTAGCCAGCGGTTTTTGACGGAAATCGATGAACAGCACCGGAATGTTGACCTTCTCCAGCAGACTTAAAGTGCCGCTGTTTTGCAGCTTGCTGAGTAAACCGATATCAAAAATAACCAAGTCTGGTTTAACCGTTACCGCATTTTCTACGCTGAAGTCGGTGGTATAAGGGTTATCGAAGGTTGGGATCTTATTAATCTCAGGGAACTTCTTTTCGTACGCTTGCTTGATATCGGTAGATTTTTTCGTCAGCCAGTTGTCCCAGGCAACGATATCTTTCAACGGATTATCAGGGTGGATAATATTCAGCGCCAGCAAAGCCCGAGAATCCGCCAGCATCACGCGCTGGGCAGGGTGTTGTAACGTGACCTGACGGCCAGCCACGTCGGTGACAACAATCGGAGCGGCCTGGGCGAACGCCGACACCATTAATACGCTCGCGGCGAGCAGCCCACGAAGATAACCAGCAAACATGGAGGATTCCTTGAATAGAAAAAGAAGGCAGAGCTGAGAGTGATAATGATAATGCCTCTCCTTCTAACTCACATCAAGTCTCGACCGTGTTTGCTATGCGATGTTGTTGCTTATTTGCCCGTCCCTGGGCCTGTGGGCTATAAGACTTTTTCCAGGAAACTGCGGGTTCTGCTGTGACGCGGCGCGTCGAGGACCTGGCTGGCGGTGCCAGATTCAACAATTTTACCATCGACCATAAAGACAATTTGGTCGGCAACCTGGCGAGCAAAACCAATCTCGTGTGTCACTACCACTAGGGTGACGCCAGAGCTGGCCAGTTTTTTAATCACATCAAGTACTTCACCCACCAATTCTGGGTCCAGCGCTGAGGTCGGCTCATCAAACAGCATGACCTTCGGATTCAATGCCAGCGCGCGGGCAATCGCAATACGCTGCTGTTGCCCGCCGGAAAGATGGCGCGGATAGGCATTGGCCTTGGCCCGCAGACCAACGGTATCTAGCAGCTCATAAGCGCGTTCTATGGCCTGTTTGCGGGTTAACAGGCGGTGAACAATCGGCGCTTCAATAATATTGTCGAGCACCGACAGATGCGGGAATAGATTAAAGTTTTGGAACACATAGCCGACGTGAGTACGCTGCTTAAGGATCGCATGTTCTTTCAGCTCATACAGCTTATTGCCCTTACGCTGGTAACCAACATAATCGCCATCAATGCGAATATGACCGCTATCCACTCTTTCTAAATGGTTGATAGTACGCAGCAGGGTAGATTTACCGGAGCCCGATGGCCCGAGGATCACCGTTACCGTGCCGGGCTCAATCGTCAGGCTGACGTCATCGAGCGCTTTATGGCTAGCGAAATGTTTACTTAAATGGCTAATTTCAATGCGGCCACGCTGATTATCAGCACCCGGCTGGCGGTGCGTATTTTCCACCTGACGTAAAACCGGTTGCGGTACGAATAGATCGAAGGCTTCAGACATAATATTGACTCCGTTATCCTCGTCATACTGGGTATGGCCTCGGCGTTAGCTGAGATGATTTGCCGCCACTCCAGGTATGTGGGGGATAGATAGTTGAATAGGAATGGGGCCTTAACGCACCGCGCCACGAGAAAAATAACGTTCGACGTAATACTGCAATACCGATAACACGGTGGTGATCACCAGATACCACACAGCCGCCACCATCAGCAGCGGGATCACCTGCTGTGTGCGGTTATAGATAACTTGTACGGTGTAAAACAGTTCAGGCATCGACAGCACATAAACAATTGAGGTGCCTTTCGCCAGCCCAATAATTTCATTAAAACCGGTCGGTAAAATCGCGCGCAGCGCCTGCGGAATAATAATGCGGAAGGTACGGCGATAAGCTGGCAAACCCAATGCCGCTGCGGCTTCATGCTGGCCAGCATCAACGCCAAGTATCCCGCCGCGAATAATCTCGGCGGTATAAGCTGACTGCACCAGTGATAAACCCAATACCGCGACAGAGAATTGATTTAAGACGTCAACCGTCGAGTGGGTATAAAAAACCCATGGGGTGAAAGGGATACCCAGCGATAAATTCTCGTACAGGTAGGAGAAGTTGTAGAGAATAATCAGTACCAGCAATAACGGTAATGAGCGAAACAGCCAGATATAACCCCAGGCCAGGCTGTTTAATAAATAAGATTGAGACAAGCGGGCCAGCGCCAGCGCGGTACCAAAAATAATCCCGAAGAGGGTACCAAGCAGAGTTAACAACAGGGTTTTGCCCAATCCTGACAGAATATAGGGGTCAAAAAACCACTGACGGAATACGCCCCATTCCCAGCGCGGGTTGGTGGCCACCGATTGAATAATCGCCAGCAGTATAAATACTGAAAATATCGCTCCCAGCAGGCGTAACGGATAGCGAGCGGGCACCACCTGCAGTGGTTCGCTGCTGGCAATATGTACATCACTGGTAGGATGCTGACTATTTGTTGAATTGATCTGACTCATAACATTCTCTGGCTGAGTGAGGCGATTAACGCAGCCAATTGGCGTGCGATCCCTGGATATTGTTGTCGTTGGTTATGCGCTGCGCGATAACGGACAACAGGGCTGCAGCTCGGTTTGTTGAAAGGCACTAGCAGGCTCAACCAGCACTTTGGTAAAGGGTAAGCGTCCGTCGTAAGGCGGCAGCGAATAAACTACCGGGTCTACAGACGTGTCGAAATGAGGTTGGTAGCCTTTTGATAAATACAGCGCTACGGCTTCGGGTTGGCGAAAGCCAGTGGTGAGAAACAGCTGCTGATAGCCCTGCTGCAATGCGCGTTTCTCTAGCTCCTGCAATACTTTTTGTGCCAGCCCCTGACGACGCAGATGCGATGCGCTCCAGATGCGTTTTAGTTCGGCAGTATTGGCGTTGTAACGCTTGAATGCCCCCATCGCAATGGGGACGTTTTCACGTAATAACACAATGAATGCGCCATCGGGCGGCGCATATAAAGAAGCGGGTTCAATCTCTGACTTGCCACCGAAATAATCGCCATAACGAGAGGCATATTCGGCAAACAGCCCGCTGATAACCGGTGCAATCAGCGGATCGTCAGGTAAGGTTTGAATAAAAATATCGTTGCTCATACCGCTATCCTCAATCGCCCAAGCCCGGTGGGTTGATTTCTGAATGGCTAATTTTCTCGGACTCTTCACCCCAACGGTCTAACACTTGTAGATAGGTGCCATTGGCAATGGCGCTATTAAGTGAAGTCTGTACTGCATCAACCAGGCCGGTGCCTTTTTTCAGCGTCACGGCGATATCAGCCGTTTTCGGCCAGCCGCCTGGTACCGTGCCGACTAATTTGGTTTTGCCATTTAACTTGGCTTTATAAGCGGCGGTAACATTGGGGCCGAAGGTGGCATCGGCGCGCCCAGATTGCAGCGCCAGAATAATGCCGGCATCGTCAGGCACATAAAGCGGCTGGAATGGCGCTAAGCCCTTAGCACGGTTCTCTTTATCCCAAGCCAACAAAATCGCCTCTTGGTTGGTGCCGGAGCCGACCAGAATACGTTTGCCTGCAATATCTGGCGCGCTTTTGATTGAGGTGATTTTACTGTCGCTTTTGACATAGAACGCCACGTTATCTTGGCGATAGGTGGCAAAGTCGAATTTGGTTTTACGCTCTTTAGTGACGGTAATATTGTAGATAGCCGCATCATATTTTCTGGATGTCACGCCCAGTGGCCAGTCTTCCCATGACGCCGGAACCAGTTTTAGCTTCAGCCCCAAACCATCGGCAATCAGGCGGGCAATATCTGCTTCACTACCGATAATCGTTTTATTATCACGTGCATATAAACCAAACGGCGGTGCGCTGCCAAATACGGTGACGGCAACGGTAAAAGTACCTGGCTCAACAAATTGATAATTGGCCGGGATCTTAGCAATGGCTTCGGCGCTTTTTGGTGCATCAACAGGCGTTTCATTTGCGACCAGGTCAATCCCAGGGGCAGCTTGTGCAATAATTGAAAAACTTAATAAAGCGGCGATTGCCGTTATTTTGGTGCTAAGCATCATAATGTATTTATCCATACGTATTTATAGGTATATGTTTTGTCTGTATCTATTTTATAGCTGTCTAGCCATCTGCTAATTCACTATTCATCAGCGGCGTTTTTAAGTAAAACAACAAAAATGACTTTTGAAATTGATAAAAAGCAAATAAGGGGAGAAGTCGAAAGTTAAGAGCGGAATAGTAAGTTGAAAGAGAATAAGTAGATTATATCGATTGAATCATTAGATAAAAATTAGCAAAGTTAGCCATGATTTTATATGTAGGCTTAGTGTTTGAGATGTAGGAATAAGACTTTCATCTATTAATCTTTATCTATACCAAAAATAATTGGAGTTGCCTCAAGGCGGCAAGGGAATGACAAATCAGTCTGGAACTGATTTGAACAGCGCTTTGCGCTGGCCCGCAGGGTGAGCCCCAACGGGGCGAGGCCCACGGATGGGCCGAGTAACGTAGCCAACGCAGAAGCAACTTCAAGTATGACGGGTATATATTGCTCAGGCCCATCCATGGGCCTCAACCATTAATCCCCTAATCCTGGTGGGTTAATTTGTGAATGGTCGATTTTTTCTGCCTCTTCACCCCAGCGATCTAATACTTGCAGGTAAGTACCGTTAGCAATGGTGTTATTTAGCGCTGCTTGCACGGCATTTACCAACCCAGTGCCTTTTTTCAGCGTCACGGCAATATCGGCAGTTTTCGGCCAGCCGCCGGGTACTAAGCCCACTAATTTTATTTTCCCGGTTAGCTTGGCTTTATAGGCCGAGGTGGCATTGGGGGCAAAGATAGCATCGGCTCGTCCTGATTGTATCGCCAGCGTGGCAGCGGCATCATCGGTGACATAAAGCGGCTCGAATGGCGCTAAGCCCTTGGCGCGGTTCTCTTTATCCCAGGCTAACAAAATCGCCTCTTGGTTGGTGCCGGAGCCGACCAGAATACGTTTGCCAGCAATATCGGGGGCGTGGGTCATCGAGGTAATTTTGCTGTCACTTTTAACGTAAAACGCAATGTTATCCTGGCGATAAGTGGCAAAATCAAACTTGGTTTTACGCTCTTTGGTCACCGTAATATTAAAGAACGCGGCATCATATTTGCCGGACGTAACGCCCAGCGGCCAGTCTTCCCAAGCGGCGGGCACCAGTTTTAATTTCAGCCCCAAACTGTCGGCTACCAGACGGGCGATATCCGCTTCGCTGCCGATCACCGTTTTATTGTCGCGGGCATATAAACCAAACGGTGGGGCACTGCCAATCAGTGTGACAGCGGCGGTAAAGGTACCCGGTTCGACAAAATGGTAATTGGCCGGAATTTTGGCAATCGCTTCGGGGCTTGGTGGCGTATGGAGTGGTGTTTCATTGGCAATCAGGTCAATACCCGGTGCCGCCTGTACCATGATTGAAAAACCTAATAATGCGACAGCTGCCGTTATTTTCGTACTTATCATCATATTATTATTTATCCTTGTTTTTTACGCCTCTGACTGTGTGTAATTTCACTATTGGGCAGTGAATAGATGAAGTAAAACAACAAAAGTGATTTTTAAAACCGATAAAAAGCAAATGAGATTATTCATCTCTAAATAAACAGAAGTGTAATAGATGTCGATGATGTTTTTATGCCAATCAATTCATTAGATGAAGAGTGGCAAAGCTATCAATAATTTTATATTTAGCTTAACTGTTATTTTGTGAAAACCTGAAGCTATAAGTTATCACTATTCTATGGATGAAATAACATGAGTAAAAAGCGCATTAAATTCGGTTTGATGTTGCAGGGTGCGGGTGGTCATATGAATTCCTGGCGTCATGAAAAAGTGCCTGCTGATGCCAGCGTAAACTTTGACTATTACCGTGAATTAGCCCAAGCGGCAGAAGCGGCCAGTTTTGATTTTTTGTTCATTGCTGACGGTCTGCATATTAATGAAAAATCATTACCGCATTTCCTCAATCGCTTCGAGCCGGTAGCGCTGCTCTCGTCATTGGCTAGCGTGACCAAACAAATTGGTCTGGCTGGCACTATTTCTACCTCTTATAGCGATCCTTTCACGATTGCGCGCCAGCTCGCCAGCCTCGATAACATCAGTAATGGTCGTGCCGGATGGAATGTAGTGACGTCACCGTTGGCCGGGTCGGCGCTGAACTTTGGTAAGGCGCACCCAGAACATTCGCTGCGTTATAAAATCGCTGAAGAATATATTCATGTGGTGCAGGGATTATGGGACTCTTGGGAGGATGACGCCTTAATCCGCGATAGAGAAAGCGGGGTGTTCTTTGACGCCGCCAAACTGCATAAGCTTAACCACCAAGGGCAGTTCTTCTCGGTAGAAGGGCCGTTAAATATCAAACGCTCATCACAGGGCCAGCCGGTGATCTTCCAGGCAGGCGCATCGGATGCGGGCATTACCTTGGCGGGGAAATCTGCCGACGCAGTATTCACTAATTCTCGTAACCTAGAGGAAGCCAAAGCCTATGCTGAAAAATTGCAGGCCGAGGTGGCTAAGAACGGTCGTCAGCCGGTAGGTATTTATCCGGGATTCAGCCCGATTGTTGGCGCGACCGAAGCCGAGGCCGAAGAGAAATATCGTTATCTGCTGTCGCTGATTTCCGAAGAAGATGCGCTGGCCTATCTTGGACGTTTCTTCGATCATCATGACTTCTCACAATATCCGCTGGACGGCCCGTTCCCGGAGTTGGGAGATTTAGGTCAAAACACCTTCCGCTCGAATACCGATCAGATAAAACGTCAGGCGAAAGAGCAGAACCTCACCCTGCGCGAAGTCGCTTTCGAAGCCACCTTCTCACGCGGCGAGTTCTTCGGCACGCCGGAACAAGTCGCCGATAAACTGATTAGCTGGGTAGAAGAAGGTAATGTCAGCGGCTTCATCATCAACGGCCCGGTACTTACCGAAGCCCTAGACGATATCGTCCGCTGGGTACTGCCAGTCCTACAGCAACGCGGCTACTGGTCGCCAGACAACGATTCAAAAACGCTGCGAGAAAGACTAGAACTGCCGTTTAAGCAGAACCGCTACACGAAAGTGGCGACTATTACTGCGTAAACCCGTCGGGCTTTTGCTATTACTCATATGGCGATTGTGCAGGTGCGGTCGCTTATCACTAAAAGGGAATATATCAGCCTTGCCGAATGTGCCCGGCAAGGGTTTTAAGGCGGAAATTTTGGGGGGCCGCCTTTGCACTGAACTCCAGATCTTGGATCTTTTTATCCATGATCTGGCGGTTCAATACCATGAAGCATCCTTTTTCAATCCGCCTCGCTGCGGTTCAGCATTACCTTTCAGGAAAGGCCACTCTGCAAGAAACAGCACGTCAATTCAGCGTAGGCAAATCCCCCCTCAGTCGCTGACTCCGAGCCTTCCGCCGTCAAGGCGAGGCTGGACGGGAGCACCGCCTCTCCAGGACTTATACTCCTGAGTTCAGGCTCCGCGTCGTTCACTATGTCATTAAAAACAGATTCAGTAGTGCTGATGCTTCTGCCCATTCGTCTTCAGTCGCCTGAAAGCAGATATGTATCACCGTAAAAAGTATGACTCTGCCGCGGCCTTAAAGCGTGACATTGTAGACTATATCCATTATTACAATACAGAACGCATTAGCCTGAAAGTCGGTGGAATGAGCCCGGTAGAATACCGGACTCAGACAGAAAAACAGTAAAAAATAGAGGTCCAACTTTTGGAGTTCAGTGCACCTTACACTCCCTAAAAAGACTTAAACTTGCCAGAACTTTCTCTTGCTGGTTTTACCGACTCCGGCGTTGAAGCTGTTGGTCGGGTCAAGCTGCTGCATATGCTGCTCGTAGTCAGGCGAGGCGTGATACAAATGGCCAACATTGTGCTCAGCTGGGTACTTCGCGCCGCGCGTTTCAACATATTCTAACACGCCGTGTTTAAAGGCTATCGGGTCATAGCCAGGTTTGAGGATGTAATCCTGGTGGTTGACGAAGCAGAAGAAGTGTCCGCAGCATGACTCCAGCAATACCTGCTGCTGTAAATGGGGCGGTAATTTCAGCCGCCATTGACGGTCGTTGGAGCGTAAGGCCACGTCGAACGCCACAAGCCGCTGGTTTATATCGAGACCTTTACCTTCGCAATAATAGACGGTGCAGGCACCGACGCCGAAGCGAATCAAAAACGCATTCTTCTCTTCGTCGCTGTTACATTCAAAGAACTTACCCTGCCGACTGGTAAAAAAACTCGTCAAAAGCGCTTTCAGCTCCGGCGCATCTTTTTGCTCGGTTTTCAACATCAGGTGATGCTCAAACCGATAGTGAAAATCCATGATCCTCGGTTCAACGCCGTCTGGCGTGAATCGGTTATACAGCTGGATTAGACTGTCAAACGCATGGTTAGGCAAGATTGGGATGGCGCGAACTATTTTATCAATCTGGTTTTTCTGCGCGAACATCTGTGGGATCTTATCGGCGCCTTGTTTGCCGATGGCTTTATACACGTGTTTGGCATAACGAATGGTTAAATCGAATGCCTGACGATGGATATATTCGGCCTGCAACGGCGAGGCTCTGAGGTTTTTGAGCAAGAAACGACGCAGCTCGACCAGCTCGCTTTCATCATTCGCCCCGATATAAAACGTGGTGGTGCCACGACTGCTTTCAAAGGTTGGCAGGCGTACTGAGAATACCGCAAGTTTGCCACTGGAACCGGCGCTTTCGTGAAGATAATCGGGGTTGCCGTTGAAGCGCGTGGGCTGGTCGGAGTCGACATTGCGCAGCTTTTTCTCATAATCATCTGCCCAGATCCGCCCTTGCCAGTCCGCCGCGTCGCCTGTGGTATATTTTTTGCTGACAAGATTACCTAAGATCTCTTCGGGCGTCTCGCCCAGCTCAATGCCTAGATGGTTCACTAACTGCAACTGACCCTGTTCATCGATAGCGGCGTAAAGCGATTTTTCAGTAAAAGCTGGCCCGCGTCGAATCAGCGAACCACCGGAATTATTGCAGATGCCACCAATCACCGACGCGCCAATGCAGGATGAACCAATCACCGAATGTGGCTCGCGGTGAAAAGGTTTCAGCGCATTTTCTAGCTCTGTCAGCGTGGTACCAGGGAATGCCAGTATCTGGTTGGCATCATCCAATAGGTGCAAACCGTTAATCTTGCGTGTGCTGATAATCACTATGTCACGGTCGTAATCGTTGCCGTCCGGGGTCGAACCGCCGGTGACGCCGGTGTTGGAGGCCTGCATCAGAATTATCACGTTATGGGCAACGCATACTTTCAGCAGTTGCCACATTTCCATCAGTGAGTTTGGTAGCACCACGGCCAGCGCCTCGCCCTTGCCGACACGAAATCCTTTGGTGTAGGGCACCTTGTCGTTGGCTTTGGTTAGTACATGGCTAGTTCCGACCACATCTTTCAATTGATTTATCAGAGGGATATTCATAGCAAGTGCTCATTGTAGATTAAGAACCAAAATAGGGGGCAGCGGCAAAGGAATGTGTGCGTCATGAGGGGCGTCATCATCTCCTTGCCATTAACTAAAGAGTCTAGGGAAGTGGCGAAGGACAAACCAATATTTTATGACTAGTGTTTGCAGACGAAAAAAATATTGCTTAGCACAAACTCAGGATATGCTTTTTAGTTCTGGAGTTTGCCAAGAGTTGCAGGAGAAACATTATGGAGCTTCGCCAACTACGTTATTTTTTGGCTGTCGCCGAACACCTTCATTTCTCACTCGCTGCTGAGAAAATAGGTATCGCTCAGCCGCCACTTAGCCAGCAGATTTTGAAACTGGAGCGGGAGGTTGGAACCGCTTTGTTTATTCGCCACGCACGCCGTGTCGAACTCACTGATGCAGGGAAAATACTGCAGGAGAACGCCAGGACAATCATCGCTGAAACCGAGCGGGCGTTAGTGCAGGTAAAATTGGCCGCGCGGGGAGAAACGGGAAAACTCTCGATTGGATTTGCAGGCTCAACAGTTTTCCACTCACTGGTAGCGAAAATGATGCGCGAATTTAGGCAGCGCTACGCAGGTGTCGAGATCAAACCCGAAGAGAGCAGCAGTACTGCGCTGGTGCAAAAAGTCATGGAGGGGCAGCTCGATTGCGCGTTTGTTCGTTTGCCGCTTAATTGTCATGACTTACAGACGGCGGTCTTGGTGGAAGAAGATATGCTAGCAGTACTGCCTGCAGATCATCCGCTTGGTGAAACTGCTGAGGTAAATTTGAGCCAGCTGGCTCTTGAACCATTGGTGTTATTCCCAAGGCCCATTGGGCCGAGTATTTATGACCGTATTCTGAACGCTTGTGCGGAATCTGGCTTCTCGCCGCATATTGCACTGGAATCACCACAGCTCTCCTCTGCTATTAATATGGTGGCGGCGGGGTTTGGCATCACGCTTATCCCTCGTTCGATTTGTCAGATTCAGTCGCAAGGGGTAACTTATCATCGCGTTGTCAATCAAATGCTCAATACCACTATCGCACTGGTCTACAGGCCGCGAGAAAAGTCGCTGGCGGTGCTGAATTTTGTAAAGGCACTACATCAGACTTTAAATGTAGAAAAGTGAACTTTTAAGTGTGCGCTAAGATGTACGTGATGGTTGTACATCTTCAAAGAGGCGTATGGTATGCAGGCAATAAAATTTTCCAACGTCATTGAAACAGCACCTCAATCTCCTAATCCTGCTGGATTCACTTCTGATTTATCGATTTTATCGTCAGTGATCCCCCAGCGATCTAACATTTGCAGGTAGGTGCCACTGGCGATAGCGCTGTTAAGTGAAGTTTGTACTGCGTCCACTAAGCCGTTGCCTTTTTTGGTGGCGACGCCAACATCGGCAGTTTTGGTCCAACCGCCGGGGACCAGGCCCACTAACTTGATATTGCCGTTCAACTTGGCTTTATAAGCTGAAATTTCATTTGGGCCAAAAGTGGCGTCAGAGCGGCCAGATTGTAGCGATAGCGTGGCGGCCGCTTCATCGGTGACATATTGAAACTGTACCGGTGGCAAGCCTTTCGCTTTATTCTCTTTATCCCAACTGAGTAATACCGCCTCTTGGTTGGTACCTGAACCCACTATAATCCGTTTACCTGCCACCTCCGGCGCGCTGTTAATTGAGGTGATCTTGCTGGTGGATTTTACGTAGAATGCCAGGTCGGCGTGACGATAGGTGGCGAAGTCGAATTTGGTTTTGCGCGCTTTGGTGACGGCAATATTAAAGATGGCGGCATCATATTTCCCGGCGGTAATTCCCAGTGGCCAGTCCTCCCATGAGGCGGGAACCAGTTTTAATTTCAGCCCTAATCCATCAGCAATCAACCGTGCTGTATCCGCTTCGCTGCCGATCACCGTTTTATTATCACGGGCAAAAAAACCAAAGGGCGGTGAGCCACCTAATACACTAATGGCGACTGTTAATACTCCTGGCTCGACAAAGTGAAAATTAGGCGGGATCTTGGCAATCGCCTCAGGGCTTGGCGCGGAGTGAATTGGGGTTTCGTTTGAGACCAAATCAATGCTGGGAGCGGCTACTGTCACACCAGAGAAACCTAATAATGCGGTGATGACGGTTATTTTTGCACTCAGTGTCATGTGGTTATCCCTTTATATCGCTTAGCACCTATCCCAGTAGGCTCTTCTGTCTGCGAACTATTCCCCAGCGTTAACACTAAGTAAAACAACAAAATGAACTTTTAAAATTGATAAAAAGCAATAGGCATAAAAGCCATAGAAATGGCCATTTTCTTTTTATCTTAATATGCTGACGGGTAAGTTATTATTTGCATTAGTCACCGCGGCACCCTCTGTCCGCTGGAAACAGGAGCAATAAGATGTCCAGTCGATTTAATGATGATTCTCTCTATCCACAGAACACTCTTTATCCACACAACACATTACGTGTTGCCGTCGCACAGGCCGAGCCGGTGGCGGGGAATATTGAAGCGAATGTACAACAGGCGGTCGCGCTGATTCGCCAAGGGGCAGAGCAGGGGGCAAAAGTTATCTTGTTACCGGAAAAATTTCTCAGTGGTTATGAGCCTGCATTAATTAAATCCGACCCACAAAAATATGCTATCGGCATCGATGATGTACGTCTCGAACCTATTGTTCAGGCTTGCCGGAACGGTGATATCAGCGCTATTGTCGGCACGGCCACACTCTCACAAGACAAGGTGTATATTTCTTCGTTGTGTTTCAATGCGCGCGGTGAGCAGTTTGCCCGTTACCACAAACGTGCGCTATTTAGCAGTGAAGTCGGCTTCTTCTCGCCGGGTGAGGTGGCCTGTAGCATCGAGGTGCAGGGGTGGAAATTAGGGCTGGCGGTGTGTTACGACTCAGCTTTCCCTGAGCACGCCCGCTCGGCAGCATTAGAGGGATGTCATGCCTATTTGGTGAGTGCTTTATTTAGCCAAGGCAACGGCTACCATGAATCACGGATCTGGATGCCGGCCCGTGCATTGGATAATACGATCTATGTGCTGATGTCCAATCACGTTGGTCGTACCGGCGGCTGGCAAGCCTGTGGCTCCAGCGCGGTATGGGGGCCTTATGGCAACGTATTAAGTGAAGCCAATGAAACGCAAACGGCGGTCATCGTTGCCGATCTCGATCCGAGCGTGCTCAAACAAGTACGTGAAGGTGAAAGCATGCTGGCGGATTTCGCGACAAAATATGCCGGGCTAGCGGCGAGGCCTTAATAGCGTGAGCGCAGGTAAATTCGCGTGATTAACCTATTTTCCACTTTCCATCGTTTTTAAGTCGCCCCTAATTGCTGGCTGTGTGGCTTAAGTTGGCCATATTGCGCTTAAATTTTCAGCGATGATGCCATCTGCGCAATCAGCATAAGTTCCGGTGGTATCCTCTGTTTTCCATAACAATGTAGAACAGAGAATTCACATGAAGGTCAGCACCCTACAACTAGCCAACGATATTGCCGTTACATTGCGCACCCCGGAAGATCAACAAGTATCCCCGGTTATCATCTTATGCCATGGTTTCTGCGGTATTCAGGATTTGTTACTCCCTGCTTTTGCCGATGCGTTTGCGCAGGCGGGTTTTAGCGCCGTCACTTTTGATTATCGCGGGTTTGGTGCCAGCGGCGGCGAGCGCGGCCGTTTAGTTCCGGCTATGCAAATTGAAGATATTCTGAGCGTGGTGGAATGGGTGAAAACGCAGCCGAGTATCGACGCTGAGCGTATCGGCCTATGGGGCTCATCCTTCGGCGGCTGTCACGTATTAGCGGCTGCGGCAGAAAATGCCGATATCAAATGTGTCGTCAGCCAGTTAGCTTTTGCCGACGGTGAAGAGATTGTCACTGGTAAAATGTCGGCGGAAGATAAAGCCGGATTTATCGCGACGCTCGATAAAATGGCCGACAAAAAGCAGGCTACTGGCAAAGAGATGTTCGTTAGCCTGACCAAAGTATTAAGCGATGCAGAATCCAAAGCCTTCTTCGAAGAGTACAAAGTGCTTTTCCCGGCAATGGATATCAAAATTTCTTTCCTCACCGTGCGCGAAACGTTGCAGTACAAACCTAAAGATAACGCCGCGCGCGTCACCTGCCCGGTGCTGGTTGTCGTCGCGGCTAATGACACCGTCAATCCGCCAGAGCAGGGCGTTGCACTGTACGAAGCCGTCGGTTCGGCACAGAAAAAACTGCATGTTGAAGAAGAAGCCAGGCACTACGATATGTACAACGGCAAGCACTTCGACAATATTATTGTTGAGCAGACCGCATGGTTTAAACAATATATCTGATTAATGCCTATCTTTGATAAAGGCAGATTATTGATGAGGTAGTGAATATATATGCTTCCTCTATAACCGCCAAAAGGCGGTTGAGTTTGATAACAAAGTTGTCTGATATGCCGAGATACTCGGGCTTAATAAGCCTATGGGCGCTCCGGCGAGCAAGCTCGCTACGACCCCAACGGTTTACTTTCCCTAATAACAGACTTTGTCAGCAGTCTGAACCGCCGAAAGGCGGTTTTTTTCTGTGATGTGATTGACCTGCAGATTAGGAAGTCGTCGATATATTTGCTCATTATTCTGATTTTACTGCCTTTTTATTCAGTGTTGTTATGTGAATCAGTGACAGAGGTTCACAAACTTGCTTTAATCGACTTCTGCCAGCAAAAGGACGGATAGAATGACAATGGAATTTTCAATCTCTGAATACACTGAGCCTGGGCATTATTATACCTTCGATTCCAAACTTCCCCCCGGTGAGTTCTTTGAAATTCGCCCTAACCATATGCCGCATAACTCACAGCCTATTGTTGATGATGAAAGTGGTATGTGTGTAGGTTACTCCGTAGTACAGGCGCCTGGTTTATGGCGTATTTATGATACTGAGGGTGTTTTTGTCCGGTTGGAAGAAGCATCTTTGGAAGCACCGCTAATTGATCCAACTGATATAGCTCTACTTGCTTTTGGCGCTTTTCGTATTTTCTGGGCAGGAAGAGCGTTACTGGAGAGCGGCGTAAAAACTGCTATTTCAGTAAAACTTAGTGCAGTAACAGTTAGCCTTCTTCGCGGCAGGCTCAAAATGGGGTTATCTGCATGCAGTCTTAAGATGACGGAAGCCGCAGCCAAACATATGTACGAATCAGGGCGTTATGTTCCTTTACAGATCCAAGAGAAAGCCATTCGTTATGGCAAACGGATGGCTGATCCACGTAATGTTACTGGGTTATATCGTTATGAATCAGATATGTATAGATTAATAGAGAATAAATCTCGAAAAGGCTCTTACTACTATAAGAAATATACTCTTGAGGTTGTAGTCAGAGAAAAAGATTGGACAATTGCTCATTTTTTATATAAATGAACCAGGGGTTTTATGATAGAGATAGTTAGCGGTGCTAGGACATTGCGAATTTCTCCATTTGAAAGGCAAAACACACCAGATGCACCAGCGTACGACTGGATAAGAACGTATGTTGAGTATCATTTGCCTGAATTGAAAACACAATATCAGGCAGCCTTTAATGTCGGAGAACTTGAAGATCTGCAAGCAGGTTTGAAGTCGTTATATAAGAGTTTAACTGATAAGACTAAGCATCCTGATGTAATTTTCAACAGTACTGAAAACCAGCTTAATCTCCGTTTCAGCCAAATCCATGAGGGTGATTTTATAACGGTGGAAATGATGTTAAGGCCGGAAAATCCAGCAGAGAGTGTTATCGTAACAGACCACTTTGGTATTGATGAAAGTTATTTTCCTGCTTTGCTTTCCGGCTTAAATGAGATAATTAATTGGCCGGGTTGATGTTTACCATTATCTAATGGGCTTTTTATTCGTCGATTATGATATGTCACAAGTATTTTATTTTTATCAAAATGATGTGTCAGCACTGTTGGTCCAATCGGTTTTACATGGGGAGAATTTAAAAGTTTCTAAAGTGCGTCACTTCGCGAGGGTTTATAGGTAAGTTGCGAAATTCTTCACCGTTGGAAAAAGTGCTACTACTGTCAGTCTTGATGAGGAGACGTAGACATGACAGAAGCACAATTCATACTGGCCCATAACACCACGGTCACAAAAAATGCGTCACTGGAAGAAGAGTTAGCTGCTGCTAAAAAAGCGGGCTATAAGGCGCTAGAACTCCATGCCAGTAAGCTTATAAACTACCTGAATGCAGGTAATAGCATTGGGCAGTTGAAAACAAAACTTCTCGAATTTGAGCTTGTTGGTTTAGGTTTTTTACAGGATTTTGAACGGCCAGAGGAAGAGGTGTTACTCTCCGAGGCTCGTAATCTATTTGAATTGGCAAAACAGTGTGGTTTTCCCGCAGTACAGATTCTTTCCGGGCCGCTGGATGTTAATCAAGTTATTCGCTTTTGTAGCGGTGACGACAAGGTGCAATATGCGGAGTTACTACAAAAAGATATATCTTCAGCGATCGATTTCGCATCCAATCGGCTTAAAAAACTCTCCTTACTTGCTGAAGAATACGGCATTATATTATATATAGAAGCACTCGGCTGGACTCAGCTTAATAAAATAGAATATCAAATTGAAGCTATTAAAAAATCCCAAGTATCAAATATAAAACTCATCGTTGATTTCTGGCATTGCTATGTGGCAGGTAATACCCCAGCTGATATTGCCGAAATAGATAAAGAGTTAATTTACGGGGTGCATATTTGTGACTCGCTTGAAAAAGTTAATGAGCCTCCCATCGAATCGCAATTGCGCAATGTTATTACAGGTGAAGGGGTGCTTAATTTAATCGATTGGGTCAATGCAATAAAAGAGACTGGATATAATCTTTGGTGGGCTTCTGAGACATTCAGCGAAAGTGATTACGCTTGCGAGCCTGAATTATCTGCAAGAAAACATTACGAGTTGGTGAATAAGTTGCTCCATCTATATTAAGCCTGCGAGGTACTTTATGAGTAAGAACAATTACGACTATATTATTATTGGTGGTGGTTCTGCCGGATGTACCATTGCTGGCAGACTTTCAGAGCAAGTGGATAATCGAGTATTGCTTTTGGAAGAAGGGCCAAAAGATTCCAGTCCTTACATTCATATCCCTGTAACCTATTACAAAACAGCGCAGGGTCCACTGCTTAAGCGTTACAATTACGTGAGAAGCCGCGAACAAACGCCGCAGGATAATCCAACGATGATCCAAGCGAAAGTTTTAGGTGGCGGAAGCTCGGTCAATGCAATGATTTATATGCGTGGTATTCCAGCCGATTATCACGACTGGGAAAAGTCTGGCGCAGCAGGCTGGGGTTATGAGGACGTATTACCTTATTTCAAAAAAGCGGAAGATAATAACCGCTTTAAGAATGATGTGCACGGAACCAACGGGCCTCTGGGTGTTTCAGATAATTCATTTATTCATAACCTGTCCCGAGTTTGGCTGAAGGCATGCCAGGAAGAAGGCTTGCCATTTAATGATGATTTCAATAAGGGATCATTAGATGGATGTGGGTTCTATCAGGTCACGACGCGAAATGGACGCCGCTCCAGTGCAAGAAAAGCCTATTTGTCGGATACAAAAACAACGGTTTTGACTGGATGTAAGGTCCTGAGGATACTCTTTGAAGGTAATAAGGCAGTCGGTGTTGAATATGAAAGTAAATCAGGCGTCGAAAAGGTCTGGGCCGATAAAGAAATCATATTAGCTGCCGGCGCATTTGGTTCACCTCACCTTTTGATGTTATCTGGCATTGGCCCTAAAAAAGACCTTCAAGCCGCAGGTGTTCCGGTCATAAAAGACTTGCCCGGCGTTGGCTTGAATTACCAAGATCATATTGAAATGTCGATGATCTATAAGTTAAAAGGACCTTTTAGCTATGACAAATATAAGAAGTGGAACTGGAAATTAGCCGCAGGTGCCGAATTCGCCCTGTTTAATGCCGGGCCTGCGACATCTAATATTATTGAAACCGGCGCATTTTGGTGGAGTTCGTTAAAAACCAAGTTCCCGGATCTTCAGCTATTTTTCCTTCCCGGCGCAGGTATAGAGGAGGGGGTAGACAGTGTACCTGGAGGGAATGGCTGCACAATCAGTATTACGCAAACGCGGCCGAAATCACGCGGGTACATAAAAATTCAAAGCAATGATCCCTACAAACAACCGCTGATTATCCCTAATTATCTTACTCATCCAGATGATATTCGTGCCTTAGCGGACGGGGCTAAACTGGTGCAAAGTATCATGCATCGTTCTTCTTTTGGTGACTATATTGAAAGTGGCCATGTCCCTGAAAAACCATTAGTAACGGACGAGGAGTTTGTACAGTTTGTACGTGATGAGGCTCATCCAGGGCTTCATCCGTGCGGGACATGTCGTATGGGGACAGATGACCTGTCGGTTGTTGGGCCAGATTTATGTGTTCACGGGATTACAGGGCTGCGGGTTGCAGATGCATCAGTTATGCCTAATGTCATCTCTGGCAACCTCAACGCCGTCACCATTATGATTGGCGAGAGGGCGGCAGACATAATATCCGGGAAGTTAGCAATAACGGCTGAAGTGCCTTAAATTTCTGCTCACATTTTGTAAATCATCAGCATCCCCTTAAGTATGTGCTAGCATTCATCGATTAGCATGATATTTAAGGGGACAATAATGGGTTATTTTTCGTTGGATCTAAAAGATAATATTAAAAACAATCTAAATATTCTGCTTGGCTCATGTAAGTCTACTGCTGACATGTGTCGCAAAGTTGACATCAATAGGCAACAATTTAATAAGTATCTTTCAGGTCAGCATATCCCCTCAAAAAATACACTATCAAAAATTGCAAGGTATTTTAATTTGGATGTTGACGATCTTTTTAGAACGCCAGCAGAATTTAAAAAAAACTTTGAAAGCTATGATAATGAGATCCCTCTTCATTTGAGACAATCCTCCATATTTAGTAATATTGTTCTGCAATCAAAGTTAACTGCATCGCATTTGAAAGATTATCTAGGGGTTTATTATCGATACCATTTTTCATCTATATATAAAGGCAAGGTGCTTAAGTCATTGACGTATATATTCATGAGGAATGACATTGTTGAATATGTCACCATTGAGCGTTTCCCTTTAATGGGTGAGAATAATAAAACAGGTTATACGTTTCGTTATAATGGCATCTGTATATTAATGGGTGACCGGATGTTTATGATTGATACTGAACAAAAACAGAATAATGAGATGACTTTCACGACGTTGGTTCCTCAGCAAAGAAGACCCGTGAGATATTTACACGGAATTCTAACCGGTATTGCTTCTTCTTCGTTTCGACAACCTTTTTCCTCTCGTGTGTCATTTGAATTTATGGGGCAGCAAAAGCTTTCTAAATCATTACTGGCCAATGCGACGGTGCTTCACGATGCAGAATCCGTTCCTTTAGAAATTCTTGCATACTTGGCGGAGGAGGATGGGCGTACACTATGGGGCGGTGCCGGATGAGGAAAGTAGCGCGCTTGTCATAGGAACCCTTGAATTGATGAGGTGAACATAGCATTTTGGTTCGGCTGGCCAGTATCAGTAGGGATATTGTGAATCGAGAAAGATTGAAAAGTGAGCGAATCTTCCTTTCTGCGCTCACCAGTCAAACCGATAGACTACTGGGTAACAACGACACAATAGGGATGCAGGCAGTGAAAGCCGTTTATTTTGCCGCTCCGCCGTAAGGTACATCCTGATGTCCGTAGCGACGTACTCTTAAATTAGCCTGTTCAGCATGTCCAACAAACCCTTCCATCAGACACAAACGCGAGCAGTGTGCCCCGATCATCGCTGATGCTTCATCGGTCAAGATTCTTTGATAAGTACATGTTTTTAAAAACTTACCAACCCACAATCCCCCTGTGTATCGGGCTGCCTTATTGGTTGGAAGCGTATGGTTGGTGCCGATAACTTTGTCGCCGTATGCCACATTAGTCCGCGGGCCGATAAATAAGGCGCCGAAGTTTTGTAGGTTTTGCAGGAAGTAGTCGTCATCAGACGTCATGATCTGTACATGTTCAGAGGCATAAAAATCTGACATGCGTGCCATTTCTGCATGATTTTCACACAGAATAATTTCGCCGTGGTTTGTCCACGCCTGGCGCGCAATAGCAGCCGTTGGCAAAATGTCGAGAATGCGTTCAATTTGCTTTAGCGTGTCTTCGGCAAGGCGGCGGGAATGAGTAATCATCACCGCGGGCGAATCTATTCCGTGTTCAGCCTGGCCGAGAAGGTCTGTCGCACACATTTCCCCGTCCACTGTTTCATCAGCAATGAGCAGTGTTTCAGTAGGGCCAGCAAAGAGATCGATGCCTACTCTACCGAATAGCTGGCGCTTGGCTTCAGCAACATAGGCGTTGCCCGGACCGACAATAATATCCACAGGATCAATAGATTCTGTGCCCAGAGCCATCGCGGCCACCGCCTGAATGCCTCCGAGGGAATAAATCTCGTCAGCCCCACCTAAATGTTGAGCAGCAATGATGTAGGGTGCAAGCGCTTGCTTGTAAGGAGGGGCCGCCGACGCAATCCGCTGCACGTTAGCGGATTTGGCTGTCACGATAGACATATGCGCTGAAGCAAGAAGTGGGTATTTTCCACCGGGTACATAGCAGCCCGCAGCAGATATCGGAATGTGCTTATGCCCTAAAATGACGCCAGGCAGGGTTTCAACTTCAAGATCCCGCATTGTCGAACGTTGTGCATCAGCAAAGTTACGCACTTGGGCCTGAGCAAACAAAATGTCGTTATACTCAACTTCGGTAAGAACACTCATGCATTTTTCGATTTCGGCAGGACTAACAAGAAAAGTATCCCGCTCCCAGTTATCAAAGCGCAGGGAGAGTTCTCGGACTGCTTTATCCCCACGCTTTTCAATATCCAGGAGAATATCTGAAACGTTATCTTTCAGTTGTTTATTATCAGCCTGTGCTTTTCCGCTGATGACAGCGCGTTTGATCCATTCAGCCATTTTCAACCTCATCATTGTTTCACTCATGCTTGAGTGTTACCGAGTAATGAGTCAAAAATAGAGGTTCAAAAACACGAAAGAAATTTCTCAAATTAAATATTTTTAGACGCACTGTGACGCACAAATGTATATGCACGCCTATTTAGTGGCTAGAACCTTACGCCAGGCGCTGCTGTCGTATTACGTATAATCAACTCAGTTGGAAATATCTTCTTCTCAACCTCAGCGTTCTTACCTAATGCGATGTGAGCCAACAACAGTTGTGCTGCATAGATCCCTTTCTCGATTGTCGGTTGTCTGACTGTAGTCAGTGCGAACTCTCGCGCTTCGGGCACATCATCAAACCCGACGACAGAAAGCTGATTCGGCACTGTTAAAGAACGCTTTCTTGCAATCGATAGACATGAAAGGGCCATCACATCCGAGGTGGCGACTACGCCGGTGATTGAGGAATTCTCCAAAAGCTTTTCGCTGGCCTTTTCCCCCGCAGCGCGGTCAAATCCACCTGCTTCATAAATAATCAGGGAGCTGGCGTCTATTCCGGCCTGACCGGCTGCTTCGATATAACCGAGTACTCTTTTGCGGGCAATCATCTCGTTAGAACGTTCAATACGCTCAAGCGTCACCGGTCCTTCATAGTTGTCCGGTATAAGACGCTCAACGAGTATGCCAATACGAGTATGGCCCAGTGAAATGAGGTGGTTGATTTGTGCCTTCGCGGCTTCTTTGTCGTCGATACCAACGTAGCTGAGATTGGGGATGAAAGGGGAATCAATAATAACAACCGGGATTTGTTGCTGGACGATAGTCTGAATAGCCGGATGATCATCAGGCAAGGTCGAGACCAATAATCCGTCAATCAATCCCCGCATAGGCATAACAGTTGGAAACTGAGCATCCTCACGCAGGGATTTATTATTCATAGGTATCAGCGTGAGGGCAACGTTTGAAAGGTCATTAACGCTGGTGATCCCTTTAAGAAGTGACATGACCCATGGATCGCCGAACGCATATGAGAGGCTGTCCATCACAATCAGCCCAATTGCGCCGACTCGACCTGAGCGGAGACTTCTGCCACGTGCGTCAGGCCCAGCGTAGCCAAGGCGCTTTGCTACGGCAAACACGTGCTCACGCATTTCTTGTGAAATTTTAGGCGACCCGGTGTACGCGTAGGAAACAGCAGGCTGTGATACGCCAGCCTCTCTGGCAACATCCTTCATTGATACCATGTGATACCTGCTTCTCCTAAGTCATTTAAAATAATCATTTATGCAAACTCATCATAAGTGATCCCACTAACATTTTCCCTTCGGTCACTCGGCCAACAAGGTGCGCCAGTTCACATCATAAGAAAATACTATAACGTATTTGTCTGCACCACGTTGACATGACGCCAACTCTGCGATTACTTTTTTAATCAGGTTATACGTATAACTTGATTGATAAATTAAATCGAAAAGGAAGGAAGCATGCCAAAAGTTCTGTACCTGTATGGTGGCTGGCCGGGTCACTTTCCCTATGAAATTGCGGCGTGGGCTAGAGGTCTGTACGACGAATTGTCGTTTGATGTGGAGGAGAGCACAGATATTTTTACCTTAGATCGCGATCTAAAAGCTTACGACCTTATCGTGATCGGTTGGAACAATGCCGTTACCACCGAAACACTTACTGCTTCTCAGGAAATGCACCTTCTCGACGCCATTGAGTCAGGGACGGGATTGGTTGGATGGCACGGCGCAGGCGCTGCTTTCCGTTCAAGCCTGCGTTATCACATGCTACTCGGCGGTTCATTCCTCGAGCATCCTACCGGTGAAGGCTTTCCTCACCCTTATACGGTAAATATCACGGATAACGATCATCCGGTAAGTGACGGAGTGAACAGTTTCCCTGTCGCTTCCGAGCAGTACTACATGGAAACCTCACCGGGTATCCATGTTCTTGCCGAAACGACATTTGACGGTAATCCAATGCCGTGGCTCAAAGGGCAAAAGAGTCCGGTTGCCTGGGTACGTCAGTGGGGGGAGGGCCGAGTGTTCTATCACTCTATTGGTCATGATACCAGCAACCTCCAGGACCCAAATATTCGCAAGTTAACCAAACAAGGTTTGGCATGGGCTTGTCGCCAGACTCAACTCGGTAAATGAAGGAAAAAACAATGACGAAATTAACGGGTAGTCAGATAGTCGCTCAAACGTTGAAGAATTATGGCGTGGAATATGTGGCTGGTATTCCGGGGCACGGTATTTGGACACTGACCGATGCTTTTCTGGAGGAAGATTCCAAACTTAAATTTATTCAGGTATTCCACGAACAGAGTGCCGTGCACCTGGCAGATGGTTACTATCGTGTTTCTGGTAAACCAATGGTAGCGGTGACTTCAATCGGGGCGGGTGCCAGTAATACAGTCATTGGCATGGCGACGGCTTTTACTGATTCCACCAGCGTGATGTTGATCACCGGCGGGCCACCGACGCACATGCGTGGACACGGGCTGTTGCAGGAGCTGGAACGTTATACCGATAACGACTTCCCCAAAATTGCTGAAGCCGTCAGTAAGCGTCATTGGGTTGCCACTCGCGTAGAAGAAATGCCATTCATCATGCATCGTGCATGGAGCTCCATGGCAACAGGGCGTCCAGGTCCCGTACACATTGAGATCCCAATGGATGTTCAGGCGGAAGCTGCCGACGTTGAATTGCATGCTGTCGAAGAGCGCTTACCCATTGGCAGAGTATTCCCGGATCCAGAGGCTATCTCTGCGGCGGTTGCACTGCTAAAAGAAGCTAAACGACCGGTCATGGTTATTGGTGGCGGTGTGATTACCGGCGAAGCCTGGGGAGAGGTTTATAACCTCGCAGAAGCATTACAGATCCCGGTGGTCACTACCTGGAATGGTAAGAGTGGTTTCCCGGAGGATCACCCATTGTTTGCTGGAAGCGTGGGTCAGACAGGGACCATCTGCGGTAACTCAATCGCTGCTAATGCCGATGTGATCATCGCAGTAGGCTGCCGCTTTACCGACTGGTCATCATCGAGCTATGCAAAGGGGGTAACTTTCTCTATACCGCCATCGCGCCTGATTCATATCGATATTGACCCACATGAAATTGGTAAAAACTATCCAGTGACCGTGGGAATTGTTTCCGATGCTCGCCATGCGCTGGATCATATTCTTAAAGCTCTGGAGGGGGAAACCGTCGAGCGTACTGAATATATGCTGGTGCTCAAACAATTGCAGAATGAATGGGAAGCAAAACTCGCCCAGCGCCGTGATTCAGAACGCTTCCCGTTCACATCACAGCGACCGCTGGGTGCACTGCGCAAAGTATTCCCGCGTGACACTATTGTCGTCGTTGGGTCCGGTAATACTCAAGGGGCGGTTAAACAGACTTTCCCTGTTTATCAGCCGCGTACGCATCTAACGTCGGGTGGTTTCTCGTCAATGGGCTGGGCGGTCCCTGCGGCTATTGGTGCCAAACTCGCTGCACCTAACCAACCCGTAGTCTGTATCTTAGGCGATGGGGACTTCTTGATGACGTCTCAGGAAATCGCGATTTGTAAGACCAACGGCATTCCTGTTGTGTTCCTGATCCAGAACAATGCCGGTTACATGTCTATTCGTGGCGGGCAGCGTAAACAGACCAGTCGCCATATCGGGACGGAATTCACGACGCCAGATGGCAAAGCATACTCACCCGATTACAAAGCGATGGGCGAATCCTTTGGTCTTAAATCATGGCGTGTAGAGCGTCCTGAAGATCTCGAGCCAATCCTTCAGCAGGCGCTGGAACTTAACGAGCCTGTGCTGATAGAAATTCCTACCGATCGCGATGCAGCAGGTCCGTTTGTTCCTGGCTGGTGGGATTTCCCAATTCCAGAATACATCACTGATGAACGTCAGGATGAGTACAAGGTTTTGCGTCAGTCAGAGCAGCATCTGTAAGGAACATTCATGAACACCATTAAAATATCCTCACCACAGCTGAATAAATCTGTGCGGGATGACCCGCACACGATTGACACTGTCGAACCGGATTCGGCAGGCAATATTGAGTGTGATGTCGTGATAATAGGGTCTGGAATGGGAGGCTCAACCTTTGCTCACGGTATTAAGGATAAGAACCTGAAAGTAGTGATTGTTGAACGCGGTGATTTCCTGCCGCGTGAAAACGATAATTGGGATGTGAATGCGGTATTTGGCAGTGATAAATACCGCAACGCTGAATCATGGTTTGATCGGGATTACAACCCGTTCAAACCGGGCGTGTTCTATTACGTCGGCGGTAACACTAAATTTTATGGTGCGATGCTCCCACGCTGGCGTGAGGAAGACTTTCAGGATCTGGTGCACCGTGATGGTCTGTCACCAAAGTGGCCGGTCAGCTATGCAGAGTTGGAACCGTATTACTGTCAGGCCGAGGAACTGTTCAAGGTTCATGGTAACGCGGGTACCGACCCGGTAGAACCTTGGCGTTCAAAGGACTACCAATGGAAAGGGTTGAAACATGATCGTGCGCTACGTGGCTTGGTCAGGAGTATGAAAAAACAGGGCCTTAAACCATTTTCAATGCCGGCTGCGGTTGATTACGGCGATGGACGCCCCTGCATACTCTGCGCAACCTGCGACGGTTACCCCTGTATGATTGATGCAAAAAATGATGCTGAGGTCAGTGCGTTACGTCCTGCCGTGATCGCCGGTAGCGTCCGCCTGCTGGTGAAAACGCGTATTGACCGCCTCATTACAGATAAAGCCGGCAAACATGTTGTGGAAGCCGTGGGTACCCGTAATGGCGAAACGGTACGCATTAAAGCTAAGCGCTTTGTTTTGGCATGTGGTGCAGTAAATACTTCTGCACTGTTGCTTAAGTCGGCCAACGATATGCACCCAACTGGATTGGGGAACAGTTCCGATCAGTTAGGGCGAAATTACATGGTGCATAACAGCACCTTCATGATTGCTGTCAATCCATTGAAGCGCAATGACGTTAGTTTCCAAAAAACGATCGCTTTCAATGACTGGTATCTCAAATCTGCCGGCAATGCGTACCCACTGGGAAATGTGCAGATGCTCGGGAAAATCAGAAAGCCAATGATTACCGGTATGAAAAAATGGGTACCTGGTTTTATCGCCCAATATCTCACTGACCATAGTGTTGATCTTTATATTACTTCTGAAGATTTACCTACACAGGAAAATAGAGTTATTTACGACAAAGAAAAAGATGCAATAAATATTCACTGGACGCCAAATAACCTGCAAACGCACAAGGAGCTTGTTGCTAAAACAAAACAAGTACTCAAGCGCTCAGGATATCCGATTATTTTAACCGAGCGGATGGGGATCGCGACGAATTCCCATATGTGCGGCACGGCGGTAATGGGGAGCGATAAAAAGAAAAGCGTCGTCGATGTGAATTGCAAAATGCATGATTTGGATAACGTGTGGATTGTTGACAGTTCAACATTTGTATCCTCAGCAGCGCTGAATCCTGCCCTTACAATAGCCGCTAATGCGCTACGGGTGTCAGAGCAGTTCTGAAATTAAGCATCAACTAACAGAACGAGGAAAGAACATGGGTCGTGATAATTCACTTGTCACGCCACGGGTTCGTATGGCCCGAATGGCGACATTTGTAGGTTTCATGTTAATCGGTGCGATGATGTATATCTGGTCGACGAGCGTATCTGCTTTTCGGAGCAATATGGGGCTGGAGGGGGCACAAGGCGATGTGAGTTTTGGCATGATTGCTTTAGGAATTGGTATTGGCGCCGCCGTCGGTTCTATTGCAATTGGGAAATTCATTGATATTTTTGGCCCTAAAAAGGTTATTACGTTCACCGTAGTTCTTTATCCGATCTCCATGATTGCGCTGGCATATGTCACGCATTATTGGTTTTCCTTCGCAATCTGTTTAGCGTTGGGATTATTACGCGGTGCCAGCGATACGGCGTTAAATACACATGGCCTACAAGTGGAGCGTTTTTACCAGCGCTCCATAATGTCTGCATTTCACGCCAGCTATTCTCTCGGTGGATTTATTTTTGGAATGTTGTGCAGTTATTTGGTGGGACTCTATCCGCAGAGTGCGACGGTATCTTTTACGGTGAGTGGCGTAATTCTTTTGGCTATCAGTATTTTTATTTCTCGTTTCTTGCTTGATAAGTCAGAAATAGTGACTGAAATTACCCTTCAACCAGGGAATGACAATCACCATCGCTCACCACTTAGTATGTCTGTCATCGTGATCATGGCCGGGTTTGGGATGCTTCTTCTCTGTTCTATGATGGGGGAGAATGCTATCGGCGACTGGGGACAGGAATATCTTCGGCGTGAAGTAGGCACCAGTGTTTCTATCGCTGGATTTGCCATTAGCCTATTTATTGGCGCACAGTTTGTTGGACGTGTTTTCGGTGACTATATTGCCGAAAAAATTGGCGCAATAAAGGTTGTGTCTATTTGCGGTGTGCTATCCGTTTTGGGTTTAACACTCATTTCATACTCTTCACAAAGTACGCTTGTCATCACCGGTTACGCGCTATTTGGGCTTGGATTATCCTGTGTCGCGCCACTGATGATCTCAAATGCCGGGCGTAAAGATCCGGCAAATACTGGGCGTAATATTGGTATTGTTAATGGAATTGGCTATACGGGGATGCTGGTATTTCCCGCTATTCTCTCATTCGTAGTACACCAATTTGGCCTTTCAAATCTGTTTGTCTTCCCTCTGGGACTATTGATCATTTTCACTGTTTTCTCGCCGATGGTTATGCGAGTTAAATCAATGAACTAGATTTGTCCGGCACAGCAAGATCAAGAGGGGGTTTCACCCAATGGCCATGACTCAAACAGGTAGCCATCAAAGTTAATATCATCGACATCTGAAAATTCCAGCAGGCGATTTTTGACGTTTTCCAGATGTTGCCACATGGCGTGTTTGGCGGCTTTGGCGTCTTTTTTAATCAGCGCGGCGAGGATCTGTTTATGGTCAATTAACCACTGCTGACGATAGTGGCTGTCTTCGAGGTGGCTGTGTAGCTGGCCCCACATTGGGTTGTTCTCACGCCACTGCCAGGATTGCTTAAAGAGCTCGACCAGCATGCTATTATGGGTCGCTTCAGCGATCGCCAGGTGAAACAGCATATCGCCGCTCTCTTTGGCATTGGCGTCATTGGCCGCCAGCTCGGTCTCTTCAATCTCCAACGCGCGGCGCATTTTAATAATGTCTTCGCGGGTGGTTTGCAGCGCGGCAAATTCGGCAATGTTGCTTTCTAATAATTGTCGCGCCTGTAACAGCTCAAACGGACCGGCATCATTAGCTTGTTTGTTCACTGCGCGGGTCGAGATTTCTGCTGGCGTATTAATCACAAAGATCCCAGCCCCGCGTTTTACCTCAACCAAACCTTCAAGCTCGAGCATGATCAACGCTTCACGCACTACGGTACGTGACATCGTCAACATCTCGGCAATTTCCCGCTCCGGCGGTAATCGCTCGCCAACGGCATACTGCTGCTGAGCGATCATCTCACGCAACTGCATGCCGACTTCTTGATAAGGCCGCTGTGGATTGCTTGCTGGTTTCATGCTGTGAAATACCGGGTCAAAAGGCAGATTGGGCAGACTATAACATAGCCAACCCTGCCAATCATTATTGGTTGACCAATTTAACCGCCTGGCGGGTGATTTCACCGATTTGCTGCCATTCGCCTTGACGTACCAGCTCGGGTTTCACCATCCATGAACCACCACAGGCAATGACTCGCGGGATGGCTAAAAACGCCTGGATATTATTCACATCAATACCGCCGGTAGGCATCAATTGAATCTGAGTATAAGGTGCGAGCAGCGCTTTAATCATATCAATGCCGCCAGAGGCGACCGCCGGGAAGAATTTCAGCGTGGTTAATCCCATCTCCAATGCCGCTTCAATCGCCATCGGATTATTGACGCCGGGGATAATAGGAATATCGCGCTGCTGGCAGGCTTTTACCGTATTGGGATTAAACCCCGGTGAGACGATAAAGGACGCGCCTGCTGCCTGCGCAGCGTCAAGCTGCTCGGCGTTAAGTACGGTGCCTGCACCAATTAACATATCAGGCTGGGCTTGACGTAATAAACGGATCGCCTGTGCTGCCGCATCGGAACGGAAGGTGATTTCCGCTACCGGCAGGCCGTTATCACACAGTGCTTTGCCGAGCGGAATAATATCTTCGGCACGATCGACGGCAATCACCGGCACGATTTTCAACTGCTTAAGTTGTGCAATCAGCGTTGCTTCAATACTTTTTGTCATCAGGATTTTCTCTTTGGTTGTATTTTCAATACTACGCATAAATGCTGAAGCTGTCGGTCACGGTTTGCGTCGCCTCTCGCGGCACAATCGCCCCTTTATGTTGAATCACCACGCCAGCCAGTTGATGCCCCATTTTTGCCGCCTGTTCGCCGCCGTGACCGGATAAGAACCCGGCTAAAAATCCGGCGTTAAATGCATCGCCCGCCGAGGTGGTATCAACGACGTTGGCGACAGGTTGAGTTGGGATCAACAATGGCGCAGCGGGTTGAGTAAAGTCTTGCCACCAACATCCTTGAGCACCGGCTTTCACCACCGCTTTTTTTACCCCCGCTTGCTGTAAACGCCGCAAGGTCGCGGCAATATTGCCATCGCCCCACAGGCGTTGCTCGTCATCGTCGGTGACGAGTGCCAGTGAAGTCACCGCCAGCAGACGTTGATAACAGTGGCGAGTCTGCTCGGCAGAGTCCCACAGGGCGGGGCGATAATTACTATCAAAGATAATCAGCTTACCTTGTTCAGCTAGCATTTCTAACAGGCTCATCAAGGATAGACGGTCCGCAGCGGGCAAAATAGCCAAACTAATGCCGCTGACATAGATGACATCTACCGCCTGCAACGCGTGTGCAATACGTGAAAACTCGGGGTGCTGTAACAACCAGCGGGCGGCAGAGTCTTTACGCCAGTAAAGAAAAGATCGTTCACCCCGTGCGTCGAGTTGAATCATATATAAGCCTGGCTGGTGCAGCTCATCGCGTAATACTAGCTGGGTATTGATACCTTCTTGTTGCCAGCGGTTAATCATCCCTTCACTGAGTGAGTCGACCCCCATTGCGCTGACAAAATGAACGGACATCTGCTGCCTGACCGCGCGCGCCAGATAGACCGCGCTATTGAGCACATCACCGCCGAAGGTTTGCTGCATGACACCAAACGGCGTGCCGCTAAGCTCAATCATACATTCGCCGATCAACGCTATCTGCTGCATGTTGCCGCCCCTTGAATCTGGAAATAACGCTGGGCATTGTTAAAGCAAATATCTTGTACCATCTGGCCGAGTAACTCGCGGTCATTCGGGATTTCACCTTCTTCGGCCCACTGACCGAGCAGATTGCACAGAATACGGCGGAAATATTCGTGGCGCGTATAAGAGAGGAAGCTGCGTGAATCGGTCAACATGCCCACGAACTGGCTGAGCAGGCTCATTTGCGATAGCTGGGTTAATTGGCGCAACATGCCATCTTTTTGATCATTGAACCACCAGCCAGAACCAAACTGTACTTTGCCTGCTATGCCTGGAGCTTGGAAATTACCCACCATGCTCGCGAGGACTTCGTTATCCCGCGGGTTGAGGCAATAAAGAATCGTTTTGGGCAGCTCATTGGTGACATCCATGCTGTCTAGCAGGCGGGAAAGCGGCCAGGCGAGCGGATTATCGCCAATAGAATCAAACCCGCTATCGGCCCCAAGCTGGCGGAACAGCCGGGTATTGTTATTACGGATTGCGCCAATATGTAGCTGCATTACCCAACCAAGGCGGGCATATTGCCGCCCCAGCCAGACCAGCACGGCGGTGGTGAATTGCGCGATCTCGCTGTCATCAAGCGGGACGCCAGCCAAACGTTTTTTCAGAATCGCATCCAACTGCTTATCATCTGGCACCGGCGCATAGCGCAGCGTTTCAATGCCATGATCTGCCGCCCGGCAGCCGTGGGCAGCAAAGTGATCCAAACGCTGGCTTAATGCATCGCGTAAATCATCAAAGCGCTCGATGGTAATATCCGTGACCTGGCCGAGTTTATGTAGATAATCAACAAAGCCATCTAGCTCTATTTTAAACGCTTTATCTGGACGCCAGCTCGGCGCGACCTCGATATCGATACTGCTATCGGTGGCAATCTGGTGGTGATATTCCAGCGAGTCAATCGGGTCATCAGTCGTCCCGACAAAACGCACGTTCATTTGGCGCATAATACCGCGTGCCGAAAATGCAGGTGTGGCGAGTTGTTCGTTGCACTGCTGCCAGATTTTCTCCGCCGTATCGGGGCTAAACAACGTATTGGTGATGCCGAACGGGCGGCGCAATTCAAGGTGCGTCCAGTGATAGAGCGGATTACCCAAGGTTTTTGGCACCGTTTTGGCCCAAGCCAAATATTTATCATAATCCGAGGTACTTTTGCCGGTAATCAGCGCTTCTTCCACACCAACCGCCCGCAGCGCGCGCCATTTATAGTGATCGCCTTCTAGCCAGATTTGCGTCAGGTTTTCGAATCGGCGGTCTTGGGCAATATCCTGCGGATTAAGGTGGCAGTGATAATCATAAATTGGCATGGCGGCAGCAAAATCGTGGTACAGCGCGCGGCCTGTCGCATTACGCAGTAAAAAATCTTCATTCATAAATGGGGTCATTACTGTTCTCCTCCGGTGCTCAACATTGATTTCTTTGGTGCTCAACATCGTTTCCACCGCTAGTCACAACGCTTCTACTGCGGCTCGCGCACCGATTTGGCATAAGCGCTGATAAATCGTGGTCAGTTGATCGACAAAGCTCTGGCAGGCCAGCAGGTCGCGGCAAAAGATCTCGTCAATGGCCAGCAGGGCGTAAACGCGCTGTGCGGGCTCGTCGTATTGCTGATGGATCTGCTGATAACGACTCAGCAGCGGGTCGACTACTTCAATAGGCTGGCCTTGTTCATCCACGCCGCTGACATAGCGCATCCATCCTGCGACGCCTAACACTAAATGACGATAATCGGTGCCGTTGGCGAGATGGCTGCGGATTGAATCGAGCAGCCGCTGCGGCAGTTTTTGGCTGCCGTCCATCGCAATCTGCCAGGTACGATGTTTTAACGATGGATTTTCAAAACGGCTAATCAACTGTTGGGCATAATGCTGAAGATCGGTGCCTTGCGGCATTGACAGCGTCGGTGCCTGTTCATCAAGCATCAGCGCTAACGCTGCGCGGCGATAAGCCGGGTTACTCATGGTATCGGCGATGGTGTCATAGCCGCCCAAATAGCCCAGGTAGGCCAGAAACGAATGGCTGCCGTTGAGCATGCGCAGTTTCATGGCTTCAAATGGCGCAACGTCGGCAACAAACTGTGCGCCCACGTTGTCCCAATCCGGGCGGCCATTGGCAAAGTTATCTTCAATCACCCATTGGCGGAAGGGTTCACAGGCAATCGCACAAGGGTCATAAACGCCGAGCTGTCCGGCAATCTGTTGCAGGGTGTCTTCGGTGACAGCAGGCACAATGCGATCAACCATCGTTGCAGGGAAGGTGACATGCTGGCGAATCCACTCGGCGAGCGTGGCATCTCGTGCACTGGCGAGCCCCAACACGGCGGCCTGCGCCACCTTGCCATTGTTGTGCAGGTTATCGCAGGACAGTACGCTAAAGGCACTTAACCCGCGCTGACGGCGGCGGTGTAAAGCTTCAACAAGGTAGCCCATTGCAGATTTTGGCTGCTGCGGGTGCCGCAGGTCGTTTTCAATCAGCGGGCTATGCTTATCAAGCTCGCCGTGGCTAATGCAATAACCTTTCTCAGTCAGCGTCAGAGAAACAATCGCGGTTTCTGGACGTGCTAAGGCCTCGATAATCGCCTCACAGCCATCAAATTCCGGGTGCAGCGCTTGCTTTACTGAACCGATAACTTTTAACTCTGTATCGGTTGCGCCGCGTTCTGCCACGGTATAAAGCAACGCTTGTGCGTTGAGTTGGGCAATCAGTTTCGCGCTGTTACCCGGCATAATACTGACTTCACAAATCCCCCAATCGCTGTCGCTAGATTCCAGTAAATGGTGGGTGAACAACGCCTGGTGAGCACGGTGAAATGCCCCGCAGCCCAGATGGACAATGCGCGCAACCAGCCGCGATGACTGCCACGCAGGACGGGCAACCGTAAGCGGGCCGGTGGCGAGATTGTTATCCATAATTGACTCCTTTTGCGTGGCAGCCTATCGGGCAGATTATTTGCCTGACGGCAGGCGATGATTAAAGAAAGCGCGATTAACCGCTAACTCGACGCCTCGTACTTCGGCCAGACCTTTCAGGCGGCCAATCGCTGAATAACCGGGGTTGGTTTTCTTTTTCAGATCATCCAACATTTGATGTCCGTGGTCTGGACGCATTGGGATAGGATCTTCTTGACCGGCAGTGCGACGACGGTGTTCTTCGCTGGCAATGGCTTTCACCACCTCGTACATATCCACATCGCCATATAAATGCGCAGCTTCATGGAAGGTTTTTGGATTCTCTTCACGTAGCGTCGAGCGTAAATGCGTGAAGTAAATCCGTGGGCCAAACTGCTCAATCATATTGACCAAATCGTTATCGGCCCGTACGCCGTAAGAACCGGTGCACATGGTAAAACCGTTAGCACTACTGCTGACCTCATCAACCATCCATTGCATATCTTCAATGGTAGAGACAATGCGCGGCAGACCAAGAATAGGGCGCGGAGGATCGTCCGGGTGCACCGCCATACGAATGCCCACTTCTTCGGCGACCGGAATAATGCCACGCAAGAAATAAGAAAAATGTTCGCGTAATCGCGCTTTATCTATTCCGTCATAACGAGCCAGCTGTGCGTGGAATTGTTCGAGCGTATAGCCTTCTTCTGCACCCGGCAGGCCGGCGATAATATTGCCAATCAGGCGCGCTTTATCATCGTCAGACATGGCGGCAAAATAGTGCTGCGCTTGCTCTACTTCCTCAGCGGTATAATCTTTTTGCGCACCGTGGCGTTGCAGTAGGTGGATATCAAAAGCGGCAAAGGCGATTTGGTCAAAACGCAGCGCCTTTGAACCATCCGCCAGCTCGTATTCCAGATCGGTACGCGTCCAATCGAGGATTGGCATAAAGTTGTAGCAGATAGTGTAAATGCCGCAGGCGGCGAGGTTGCGTAGAGTCTGCTGGTAATTTTTGATCCACAAATCGTACTGCCCGCTGTGGGTTTTTATCTCTTCATGAATCGGCACACTTTCAACCACTGACCAGACCAGACCGGCGGCTGCAATCATCTCTTTGCGCTTAACGATCTCCTCAATCGGCCAGACTTCGCCGTTGGGAATATGGTGTAACGCCGTGACCACGCCGGTTGCTCCAGCCTGACGAACATCCGCCAGACTGACCGGATCGTTTGGTCCATACCAACGCCAGGTTTGCTTCATCGTCATCTCTCCTTCTATGGTTGCGGGCCAACTATTGCTGATTGGCGACATCCCTGCCTGAATGGTCTGCCTATCACGCCATGAGATAAATGGTTGACCACTATATGATTATCGGCCCAGCCGTGAGCTGACAAGGCCTATCCTGTCGGCTAGATTCGGCCTGCATTGGTCACAAGTCAATCTGAATAGCAAAATTGGTTAACCAAATCACGAATTGGGTAAAAAGTGGATAACCTATTTTAGAAGCATGACTGCGATCAATTTTTTACCCATTTGACCTCTTCACACTAGCCACTCATCACCATTAACAGTGTTATCGAAAATCTAATGCTGTTTCCTAAAACCTATTTTTAATAAAAACCAATGATGGCCAAACAAGATGTGCGGAGAAGTCTTGCCACTCAATATTGAATTTGGTCAACCAATTTACTGTTGATTCATTTCTCGTGGTAGGCCATCAGGTCTGAGAAATAAGCACGCTGCTGACATGAGGCTTTCTGCATGAAGATGACCAAATTGAGATGGTGGATTATTGCGCTGGTTTGTCTGGGAACCATCGTCAACTACCTGTCCCGCAGTTCATTGAGCGTGGCGGCACCCGCGATGATGAAAGAGCTGCATTTCAATGAACAGCAATATTCCTGGGTGGTCAGTGCCTTCCAATTTTGCTACACCATCGCACAGCCGATTACCGGCTACCTGTTGGATGTGGTGGGGTTGAAAATTGGTTTCGCGATTTTTGCGCTGCTATGGTCGCTGGTCAACATGGCGCATGCTTTGGCCGGCGGCTGGATAAGTTTGGCATTCTTGCGCGGGTTAATGGGGCTGACCGAAGCCTCGGCTATTCCGGCGGGTATTAAAGCCAGCGCCGAATGGTTCCCGACCAAAGAGCGCGGTATTGCCGGTGGACTGTTTAATATTGGCACCTCGATTGGGGCGATGTTAGCGCCGCCGCTGGTGGTATGGTCGATGCTGACCTTCGCCGACAGCGGCATGGGCACTGAGATGGCTTTTGTGATTACCGGGGCTATCGGCGTGCTGTTCTCAATCACCTGGTTCCTGATTTATCGTTCGCCAAATAAACACCCGTGGATCACCCCGAAAGAGCTGCGTTATATCGAGGAGGGGCAAGAGAGTTATCTGCAAGCCGATGACAAGAAGCCGGCGGTGAAACAGATCATGAAACAGCGTAATTTTTGGGGGCTGGCACTGGCACGTTTTCTGGCCGACCCTGCGTGGGGCACGCTGAGTTTCTGGATGCCGTTGTATCTGATTAACGTCATGCATCTGCCGCTTAAAGAGATTGCTATGTTCGCCTGGCTGCCTTTTTTAGCCGCCGATTTTGGCTGTCTGGCCGGGGGGTTCTTAGCCAAATTCTTTATGGAAAAGCTCAATATGACTACCATCAACGCCCGTCGAGCCAGCTTTACTATTGGCGCGGTGCTGATGATTTCGATTGGCTTTGTCAGCATTACCACTAATCCCTATATTGCGATTGCCTTAATGAGCATCGGCGGTTTTGCCCACCAGACTTTATCGACGGTGGTCATTACCATGTCGGCTGACTTGTTTAAGAAAAACGAAGTGGCAACGGTGGCCGGATTAGCCGGTTCTGCGGCCTGGCTAGGACAATTAACCTTTAACCTGTTTATGGGCGCGCTGGTGACCATTATTGGCTACGGCCCGTTCTTTATTGCGCTGAGCCTGTTCGATATCGTCGGCGCAATTTTGCTGTGGGTACTGATTGTTGATCCACAAAAGAGTGATCCACAACAAAGGCATCAACCGCCGGTTACCCAGTCACTCAATAGCAACGCCTGAACCTAGGCGGGCATCGTCCACACCGCATCACGCACGTTGATCGCTCTGGGCAGTAATCCCAGAGCGTAAAACCGGTCGGCAATACTCTGTTGCTCACGTATTACCTGTAAATCCATCACCCGCGTCGCATGGTCGCGGCGTGACAACGCCTGTTCCAGCGAGCTTGATGGCAGGCCAAGTTCGCTGGCCAGAAAGCGCGCGGCTTCAGCCGGTTGGCTGGCAATAAAGCGGCCGGTCAGTTGCAGCGTTTGCATCATGTCTTGCAGTAAATCGCCGGACTGTTCGGCAAAGCGGCGCTGTGCCAGATAAAACTGCTGATTGAGCACCAGGTGCGTGCCATCGGCTATCACTCGCAGCGTGCCGGAACGCTCGGCATCGCTGAGCAGCGGGTCCCACATCATCCAGGCATCGACGGCTTGATAATCGGTGGCGGCCAATGGGTACTTGGGTGGGGCATAAACCACTCGCACATCATTAAGCGTCAAGCCCTGTTCATCGAGCATCTGTACTAACAGGTAGTGAACATTGGACCCTTTATTGACCGCAATACGTTTACCGCGTAAATCTCCCGCGTGACGGATGGGGCTGTCGGTGGGGACCACCATTGCCACACTTTGCGGCGCAGGAGGTTCGTAGCCGATATAGACCAGCGAATTACCCTGTGCCTGAGCAAAGATCGGCGGTACTTCACCGGTGGTACCAAAATCAATCTCATCATTGTTGAGCGCATGCAGTAGCTGTGGCCCGGCGGGGAATTCACTCCACAAGATATTGATATTTTGCCCGGCAAAGCGCTGCTCCAGACTTTGTCGAGCTTTCAGCACGCCGAGGTTGCCGAATTTCTGATAACCAATACGCAGCTCCCGCTCTTGCCCGCGCACTGCGCCCGTTGGGCGTTCAAACGTAATGTTATTACGGCGGCGTGGTTTAATCAGTCCCAAATGCGCCAAATGGGTACGCAGCGTATTGCGGCTAATGCCCAGACGTTCCGCAGTTTGCAACTGATTACCCTCGTTGGCATCAAAGGCATTGCGCACCAACGCATTGACTACACGCTGATAGAGTTGTGGCGTCTCGCTTTGTAACTGTTGACGCATAAAATGTTCGATAGCGTCATCGGTGTTAATCCCGGATGCCAGAACGCCCTGATTAAAGGCCGAGGCATTAAAGCTCAACGGATTAAGCCTTAATTGCTGAGGTTCAATCACCTCGTCTTTGCTGAGCAGGACGGCGTTGTGCAGCGTGTTTTCCAGTTCACGAATATTACCCGGCCAGTGGTAGTCGAGCAGCGTTTGCAGCGTCTGTTCTGTCAGCCGCAGGCGAGGGCGCCCCAAACGGCGGGCATAAAGGCGTAAAAAGTG
Source organism: Rouxiella sp. Mn2063 (assembly GCF_049319665.1). NCBI lineage: Bacteria > Pseudomonadati > Pseudomonadota > Gammaproteobacteria > Enterobacterales > Yersiniaceae > Rouxiella > Rouxiella sp. Mn2063. The sequence continues at coordinate 371,270 of NZ_JBMOUD010000001.1, forward strand.
ATTGGCCAGCACGGGAATATCATCCGGGCGCTGACGCAGTGGTGGCAAAGTTACTGCCGCGACGTTAAGACGATAATAGAGGTCTTCGCGAAACTGCTTCTCACGGATGGCATTGGCTAAATCAACATGGGTCGCTGCAATCACCCGTACATTGACCTTCAGCGCTTTGCGTGAGCCGACGCGGGTGATTTCCCGCTCTTGTAACACGCGCAGCAGCTTGACCTGTAACGGCAGGCTCAGCTCGCCAATCTCATCGAGTAATAAGGTGCCGCCTTCTGCCGCTTCAAACCAGCCTTGGTGAGTATGTGTCGCGCCGGTAAATGCCCCTTTTTCATGCCCGAACAGCTCAGCTTCGGCCAGACTGGCCGTTAGCGCGCCGCAGTTTACCGCCAAAAAGGGCTGCTGGTGCCGTTTGCTGTTGTGATGTAGATAGCGAGCAACCACCTCTTTGCCGGTACCTGTTTCGCCGACGATCAGCACCGTCGCATCGGTGGGGGCCAAGCGGTCTAATACGCTTTGAAACGCAATAGAAGCCGGATCGATTAAGGTCGGCTTATCAGATGCGTAGGGCTGTGGATTGTGCATATCGGCTCCAGGGTATTAACAGCGGCGGAGGAAAACTTTATCTCAGGCAACGGGCGAGGGCGAGAGGGGGAATTTGCTGCTTTGCTGCAAATGCAGCAGTAAAACAGCAACAGCTGTTGCCAATGCAGCAATTTTTTAGCAATTCAATAAATTCATCTCATTGATTTTTATCAACTTAATGCTTTTCGTATCTTGGCACGCATTCTGCAAATAGATTTATAACCAAAGCCTATCTTTCTATCAAAAAAAATCAGAATTGGTTATATAGGAAATGCATAATGAGTGAGTTAGTTAAAGATAAAATCAATGTCTTCTGGTTCCTGCCAACCCACGGCGATAGCCGCTATCTGGGTACTACCCACGGTGGTCGTCCGGTTGATTTACCTTATTTGCAGCAGGTGGCGCTGGCCGCTGACAATCTGGGTTATTACGGTGTACTGATCCCAACCGGAAAAAGCTGCGAAGACTCTTGGCTGGTGGCAGCAGCGTTAGCGCCGATCACTCGCCGTCTACGTTATCTGGTGGCGGTACGCCCGGGCTTGCAGCCGCCAAGCCTGGCGGCGCGTATGGCCGCAACGCTGGATCGCCTGTCAGAAGGGCGTCTGTTGATTAACGTCGTCACCGGTGGTGATCCGGTAGAGAACAAGGGCGACGGGATTTTCCTCTCTCATGCCGAGCGTTATAAGGTCACGCAAGAGTTTCTCGAGGTTTACCAGCGTCTGCTAAAAGGCGAGAAAGTCGATTTCGAGGGCGAACATATTCATGTGGAAGGGGCTGAACTGTTATTCCCGCCGGTGCAAGAAAACGGCCCACCGCTGTTTTTCGGCGGTTCATCGCCCGAGGCGATTGATATTGCCGCTAACCAGATTGATACCTACCTGACCTGGGGGGAACCGCTGGAGCAGGTCGCCGAGAAACTGGCGGTAGTACGCCAGCGCGCCGAACAACAAGGGCGCACGCTCAATTACGGTATTCGTCTGCATGTGATTGTCCGCGAAACCGAAGAAGAGGCCTGGGCGGCGGCCGACCGGCTGATTAGCCATCTCGATGAAGAGACTATCGCCGCCGCACAGAAAATCTTTGCACGAATGGACTCTACCGGCCAAAAACGCATGAGTGAATTGCACGGTGGCTCGCGCGACAGCTTACGTATTGGTCCTAATCTGTGGGCTGGCGTGGGGCTGGTTCGCGGCGGTGCAGGCACAGCGCTGGTGGGCAATCCGCAGCAAGTGGCCGAACGTATCCGCGAATATCAGGCGCTGGGTATCGACAACTTTATCTTCTCTGGCTACCCGCATCTGGAAGAAGCCCATCGCTTTGCTGAATTAGTGATGCCTTTGCTGCCATTGGCGCATCCAACGAATCAAGCGGCTCGCACGGTCAATACCGGACCATTTGGCGAAACCATCGGCGGCGATAAGCGCCCGAGCCCAAAGGCTAAGGACGCGTGATGGCAAAGCGTGAGCACATCATCATCATCGGCGGTGGTTTTAGCGGCACGGCGCTGGCGATTGCGTTGGCGCAGGCTGACGCGGATGTCACGGTGATTGATCCGCGCTCAGCGCCCGGCTATGGCGTGGCTTATTCCACTACCGAACCTGCGCACCGTATTAATGTTCCGGCGGAAAGAATGCAACTTTCTGGCGAGTCACAGGGCGATTTTGACCGCTGGTTCCGCGCCGGTGACGAATTGAATGCTGATCCGCACGCCTTGTGGCACGACGGCAAAGTGTATCCACAGCGCGGTGCCTTTGGCCGTTATGTTGAGCAGCGTTTCCATGAGGCCAGCCAATCAGGTCGGGCAACGCTGCGTCATCTGGCGGATAGCGTCATTAACATTCAACCTGATGCGCAGGGTGCCACGGTAACGACTCAAGGCGGCAAAACGTTATATGGCAGTTATGTGGTGCTGGCGGTCAGCCATCCGGCTCCCGCATTGCCGCGCCAAATTCCTGCCGCACTGGTGTCGCATCCGGCGTTGATTGGCAATCCGTGGCAGGCCAATGCCCTCGATAATATCGTCGCTGATGAACCGCTGGCGATTATCGGCACCGGCCTGACCATGGCTGATGTGGTTGCGGCATTACATCGTCGCGGCCATCGCGGACAGATTACCGCCTTCTCGCGTCACGGCTTGCTGCCGCGCTCAAATTTGGTGGGAGATTATCCGGCATGGAACGTGCCGGATGTTGGCTTCACTAGCGGAAAATGGTTACGGCAAATCCGCTTGGAAATCGCCCGCGCTGCCCAGTTACAGCAGCCGTGGCAAGTGGTGTTGGATGATATTCGCAGCAGTGGCCAGCGGATTTGGCAGGCATTAAGCGAAATAGAGCAGCGGCGTTTCCTGCGCCATTTGCGCGCCTATTGGGATGTGCATCGTTACCGCATCGCGCCGCAGGTCAGCACGTTGTTAGAGCAAAAGCGTGCCGATGGCAGCCTGCGGGTGATCGCCGCCCGTTTGCAGCAGGCCGAACAGCATGGCCGCGGGCTAGCGTTGACAATATTACCGCGCCACGCCAGCCAGGAAAATTGGCAAGTGCAGCGACTGATCGTGACCACCGGCCCGGCGCATGCGGGACTGATTGATAGCAATCCCGCGCTCAACGCGTTAGCCGAACAAGGAGCTTTGCGTGCCGATGCGTTGGGACTGGGATTAGAGGTGAATGAGCACAGTGAAGTTCTCGATAACCTCGGACGCGCTAATCCCCGGCTATTAGTTGCAGGCCCCGCCGCCCGCGGTCGTTTCGGGGAGTTAATGGGGCTACCTCAGGTCGCCGATCATGCACAGGCCGTAGCAGGGCGCATTTTGTCTGCACTGGCCGAACGATGTCGCCACTCACACTGAATCACCATTTTTCTCAATAAACCTTCTTCTTATTACAAAAAAGAATCCTGTTCTTTGGCCGCGTGCTGTTCGCGGCAGGAACCTTAACTTTGGAGTGTACTTATGCCAGCGCAACGTGAAATTCGCCTTAATGCCTTTGATATGAACTGTGTCGGCCATCAATCGCCGGGTTTGTGGGCCCATCCACGCGACCGCTCCTGGCAGTATAAGGATCTGGAATATTGGACTGATTTAGCCCGGTTGCTGGAACGCGGCAAATTTGACGGGTTGTTTATTGCCGACGTGTTGGGCGTGTATGACGTGCTCAATGGCAATGCCGATGCGGCAATTCGTCAAGCGACTCAAGTACCGGTTAACGATCCGCTGGCGTTGATTACCCCGATGGCGCTGGTGACCGAACATCTTGGCTTTGGTCTGACGGCTTCGCTGTCATTTGAGCATCCGTATCCGTTTGCCCGCCGGTTGTCGACGCTCGATCACCTGACCAAAGGGCGTATCGGTTGGAATATCGTTACCTCTTATCTGGAAAGCGGGGCGCGTAATATTGGCCACAAAGGACAGACCGATCACGATGCGCGTTATGACTACGCAGAAGAGTATCTGCAGGTGGTTTATAAGCTGTTGGAAGGCAGTTGGGAAGACGGCGCGATTTTACGCGATCGCGAACGCCGTATTTTCAGCGACCCGACAAAAATCCACCCCATTAACCATCAGGGCGAATTTTTCCAAGTGCCGGGGATTCATCTCAGCGAACCGTCACCACAGCGCACGCCGGTGTTGTATCAAGCCGGAGCCTCAAGCCGCGGTAAGCAATTTGCTGCGGGTAATGCCGAATGCGTGTTTGTGGCTTCACCGTCAAAAGTCCTGTTGAAAAAAACCGTGGCCGATATTCGCCGCCGTACCGCCGAAGCGGGGCGCGACCCGAATAGCGTGCTGATTTTTAACTTGCTCACGGTGATTGTCGGAGAAACCGACCAAGAGGCGCAGGCCAAATGGAAAGAGTATAAATCCTATGCCAGCTATGAAGGCGCCTTGGCGCTGGTGTCTGGTTGGACCGGGATAGATTTTGGGCAGTATCAGCCCGATCAAGTCCTCAAGCATGTGCACACTAACGCGATTCAATCTGCGGTTGAAACCTTCTCAACGGCAGACCCAGATATCGAATGGACAGTGAAGAACATTGCTGAGTGGGTGGGCGTTGGTGGCTTTGGCCCGCTGCTGGTCGGCGGCGTGCAGACCGTAGCCGATGAGTTGCAATCTTGGGTAGAAGAAACCGATGTCGATGGCTTTAATCTGGCCTACGCCATTACCCACGAATCTTTCACCGATATTGTTGAGCTGGTCGTCCCTGAGTTGCAAAAGCGTGGCGTGTATAAGAAAGACTATACGCCAGGCACGCTGCGCGAAAAATTGTTCAACCAAGGGCCGCGCTTGAGCGCTCCTCATCCGGGTGCCAGCTATCGTTGGCCTGCCGGTGCGGTTGACCTGAGTCCATTGCTGAATACCAAGTGAGACTGCGATGATCGAGATTGATGATCTGCACAAATCTTATCGGGCTCCGGACGGCCAACGTAGCGAGGTACTCAAAGGTATCTCACTGCAAGTCCCGGCCGGGTCGATTACGGCGGTGGTTGGCTCTAGCGGGGCGGGGAAATCGACCCTGGCGAAATGCATCAGTCTATTAGAGCAGCCAACCAGCGGCAGTATCCGCGTCAACGGGCAGGATCTGTCGCGTCTGTCCGGTGAGGATTTGCGTCGTGAACGGCGGGCGATTGGCACGGTGTTTCAGTCGTCTGCTTTACTACAACGTAAAACGGCCTGGCAAAATATTGCTTTGCCATTGGTTTATCTTGGCGTAGTGCAACGCGATATTGATAAGCGGGTGAATACGCTGCTGGAGGCCGTTGGCTTGACGGATAAAGCGCATTTTTATCCTTCACAACTCTCAGGAGGCCAGCGCCAGCGGGTGGGTATTGCCCGCGCATTGGCGCTTAATCCTTCGGTATTGCTGGCGGATGAAGCGACCTCGGGGCTAGACCCCGACGCGACCGAATCGATTTTGACCCTGCTTAAGCAACTGCGCGATGAGTATGGCCTGTCGATCATTTTGATCACCCATGAAATGGACGCGGTGCGTAACGCTGCCGATGCAGTGGCGGAGATTAAGCACGGCAAAATTGTGCAGCAAGGACAGGTACGCGATTTGCTGGCTGCACCGGACTCAACGCTCGGTCGCCAACTGTTCCCACTGAAATCTTTGGCGGCCGAGGGTGCGCTGCGCTTGTTAGTGACCTATGCCGCGACTCAGCCAGTCGCTACAGATTGGATTAGCCGCATCAGCCAGCAATTCAACGTGCAGATAGACTTGCTCGGTGGCCATGTCGAAGTGGTCGGCGGCAGCTTGGCTGGGCGAGTGGAAATTGCGCTGCGCTTTAATAATGCGGCGCACACGTTGCATGATCTGTTGCCACACCTGCATCAACTGGGGCTGATTATCGAGGTGCTCACTCAACCTTTGTTACTTAAGGAGGCCGTATGAGTAATCCGGTTAATTTGTCGGACAGCGTGATGAGTCAGGATACACCGTGGAGTCAAATTCATCGTTTGATGCTCCCGGCCTACGGTGAAACCTGGCTGATGGTTGGTATTGTCATGGTATTCGTGGTGGTGATTGGCGGCACGGTTGGCGTGGTGTTGTTTAATACCGCGCCGCGTGGATTGTTCCCTCGACCGGCCATACATAGGGTGCTGAGCTGGCTGGTGAATATGGGGCGTTCGTTGCCATTTTTGGTATTAATGGCGGCGATCATTCCTTTCACCTTCTGGTTAACCGGCACCACTATCGGTATTCCTGCGGCGGTGATCCCGATGATTATCGCTGGTATCCCATTCTTTGGTCGTTTAGTGGAAAACGCGCTGCGTGAGCTTCCGGCAGAAGTGACAGCGGTGGGATTGGTTTCCGGTGGTTCGACCTGGCAGATCATTACTCAGGCGCAACTGAGTGAAGCGTTGCCCGCTATCGTTGCCGCTATCACGCTCAATATTATCTCGATGATTGAATACTCGGCCATTGCCGGCACTATCGGCGCGGGCGGTATTGGCTATCTGGCGGTGCTTTATGGTTATCAACGCTTTGATCATCACATCATGATTGCCACCATTGTGGTGCTGATCGCCACCATTCAACTTATTCAGTTTATTGGCGACCGCGTGGCCGCCGCTTTACGTCACCATCAGGAAATCCATTAATCATGCCTATAAACGATTTTGAAATTCGTAAAAAGAAACGCTGGCCGTTACCCGTTGGTTTAGCGGTTGTGGTGGTGGTCGCGCTCGGTGCCTGGCATTTTGGCAGCTCCCGCCAGCAGGCAGTGACCTTTGGCACGACGTTGAAAGTGCATTTTGAACCGGCAATGGCCGGGGAGCAGCGGGTGATTGAGTATGTCGGGGAGCATATCGCGCCAGATTATGGCATCAAACTTGAAGCGGTTGGGCTACAAGACCCAGTACAGGCTGACCGTGCGGTGGCACAAGGGGAATATGCCGCCACCATTTATCAGCATCAGTGGTGGCTCAAGCAGGTGGTGGACGCCAATAACTTCAAACTGACGTCGACGCTGCCGGTGTTCCAGTGGGCATTTGGTATCTATTCCGATCGTTATAAATCGATCGCTGATTTACCAGACGGTGCGGAAATTGCCGTGCCGAACGATGGCGCAAACCAGGGGCAGGCGCTATGGCTGCTGCAACGCATCGGCCTGATTGGCTTGGACCCTTCAATCGAAGCCCGCACGGCCAAATTGGCTGATATTCGCGAGAACAAACACAATTTCAAATTTAAAGAGTTGGATCTGCTGACCATGCCGCGAGCGCTCAATTCCGTAGATGCCGCTATTGGTTACGTCTCGCAATTTGATGCCGGTAAAGTGCCGCGTGATAAAGGTATTTTGTTCCCGCCTGCGCCAAAAACCTTCGCCTCACAATTGGTGATCGGCACGCCATATTTACAGGATGCCAATATCCAAAAACTCGAGAAGGCATTTTCAGATCCACGCTTACAGCAGTGGTTGAAAACTACCGACGATCCATTAGTGAAGGGCGTACTGGTTCCAGTATCGAACGAGTAGCATCGGGATTTTCCCTGACCAACGTCGTTCTCTTGGCCGACAAGAAGCGTTTTAACGTCAACGGATTGAAGGTCAACAGACAGGTCAGGATGCGACAATTTGTTCGTCATATTACCGGATTAACTCACGTTAATTCGGTACTGTCGTTTTATGTTGAAATGTAATTAACTTATTGATTTTAATTGTTTTTATAGCTTTATTTGTTGTTTGTGAATCCTGTATTTTCACCTTATAAACCATATCAACACTAACAATAATTAGAGGTTGCTATGAGTTCTTTATCTATCGACACCAGTTCCACCAGCGGTAGCTCGTCGTCTTCTGCGCCTATTGGCTCGGCAAGCGATGTGGCACGTTTGATTAACCAACGCAGTAAGAAGAATACCTATGCGCGGATGATTGTTTTGTTGGCGCTGGGCGGGGTGTTTCTTGACGCTTACGACCTGACCACGCTGTCTTACGGTATTGACGATGTGGTGAAAGATTTTAGCCTGAGCCCTTGGCTGACGGGGATTGTGACGTCATCGATTATGGTTGGGACCATTGTGGGAAACCTGGTCGGTGGTTGGTTGACCGACAAATATGGCCGTTATCAAGTGTTTATGGCCGATATGCTGTTCTTTGTCGTCTCTGCCATTGTGGCCGGATTTGCGCCTAATGTGTGGGTGCTGATCGGCGCGCGTTTCTTAATGGGCGTTGGCGTCGGTATCGACTTACCGGTGGCGATGGCTTATCTGGCTGAGTTTTCCAAGTTTACCGGCAAGGCAAATAAAGCCTCGCGCCTCGCCGCCTGGTGCCCAATGTGGTACGCCGCGTCGTCAGTATGTTTTTTGATTATCTTCGCACTCTATTTCCTGTTGCCAGCACAGCATAGTGACTGGCTATGGCGGGCATCGCTGATCTTCGGGGCGGTACCGGCACTGGCGATTATCATCGTGCGCGGCAAGTTTATGAATGAATCCCCGCTGTGGGCGGCCAATCAGGGCGACTTGAAAGGTGCGGCACGTATTCTGCGCGAATCTTATGGTATTGAGGCTCATGCTTCAGAAGCGACCGCCGTGAACAAAGCGCCACAGCCGCCAAAAGCAGGGTTCCGCGTATTGTTCCAAAAGCCTTACCGTGAACGCACCATTGTTTCCAGCGTCATGACCGTTTGTATTTCTTTTGAATACACCGCGATTGCCTTCTTCCTACCGTCGATTTTAGCGCAGTTTCTTGGCGCAGGTGTGTTTGAAACCATCTCTGCCTCATTGGGGTTGAACGTGTTATTTGCCTTTACCGGCGGCCTGCTCGGGATGCGGCTGGCATGGAAATACGCGTCACGCCATGTCGCGATTGCCGGGTTTGGCCTGCAATTCGTGGTACTGATTGGGCTGGCGTTGATTGGTCATCCGCAAGCTGCGCTGGGCATTGGCGCGGCCATCTTACTGCTCGGTTTATGGCTGTTTGCTGAAGGCTTTGGCCCCGGCGCACAGATGATGATCTATCCGGCATTGTCTTATCCGACGGCAATCCGTGCCACTGGGCTGGGCTTTACACGCTCTTTAGGCGGCGTAGGCAGCGCGTTGGCTCTGTTTATTCTACCGGTGTTGCAGGCGCGCTTTGGTACCAACATGTTCTGGATTGTCTCGCTGGCGGCCTTAATCCCGATTTTATTCCTGCTGGTGGTGCGTTTTGAACCTACCGCGCATGACATCGACGATCTGGGCGAATCAGCCTAAGACTGACAATAATTAAAGGAGATTATTATGACTCAACATCTGCTCTCTACCGGTACTGATTATCAACAGCTGGCAGCACGTTTTCGGCCGATTTTTGCCAAAATTGCTGCCGGAACGGTGGAACGTGAGTTATCGCGCACCTTGCCATATGAGCCGATCCGCTGGCTGAAAGAAGCGGGTTTTGGCACGCTGCGTATTCCTAAAGAAAAAGGCGGACACGGCGCATCGTTGCCGCAGTTGTTTGAACTGCTGATTGAATTGGCCGAGGCCGATTCCAACCTGCCGCAGGCATTACGTGCCCATTTTGCCTTTGTCGAAGACCGTTTAAATGCGCCAGATAGCCCGCAGCGCGATCGTTGGTTCCAGCGCTTTATTGACGGCGAACTCGTCGGCAGCGGTTGGACGGAGGTCGGGGCGGTTAAAGTGGGGCAGAGCATTACCAAGGTGACACCGCAGGCTGACGGTTGGTTGCTCAACGGCGAGAAGTTTTACAGCACCGGTAGCCTGTTTGCTAATTGGATTGATGTCCTGGGCCGACGCAGTGATAACGATGGCGCAGTGATTGCGCTGGTTAACACCAGTCAGCCGGGTGTTGAAAGAGACGATGACTGGGATGGTTTTGGTCAGCGCACGACCGGTAGCGGCACGACGCGTTTTAAAGATGCCAAGGTCGAGAGTGAGCATGTCTTCGATTTTGCCGATCGCTTCCGTTATCAGACGGCGTTCTATCAGCATGTATTGCTGGCGACGCTGGCGGGCATCGGCCGCGCTGTACAACGCGATGCCGCTCATGCGGTACGTCATCGTAAGCGAGTTTACAGCCATGGCAACGCGGATTTAGTGAAAGATGATGTGCAAATCCAGCAGGTCGTCGGGCAGATCACTTCCTGGGCTTTTGCAGTAGAAGCAACCGTATTGAAAGCCACTCTCTCGCTGCAACAGGCTTATGAAGCGCACATCAGCGATGATGAAGCCCATAAGCAGGCGGTCAATATTACCGCCGAGCTGGATGCCGCCAAAGGACAGGTCATTGCGACCGAATGGGTGCAACGCGCCTCTAGCGAACTGTTCAACGCACTGGGCGCTTCGGACTCACGAGTCAGCAAAGCGCTCGATCGCCATTGGCGTAATGCACGTACCGTTTCTTCGCACAATCCGGTGATTTATAAAATCCGTGATATCGGTAATTGGGAAATTAACCGCGAAGCACCGACTTTCCTGTGGCAGATAGGCAATAGTACGGCGACGGAATAATAAGCTGGTGTTGATGCTGTAAGCGTAATCAATCCGACTGAGATACCTTAGTCGGATTTTCTTTATGGTTTTTCTGAAGTTAATCAAAATTTAGCCGATACCTAATCAGTAAATCACTAAATGAGATGATTATTATGATAGGTCGGGTCAATAGTATTAGTATGCCACCGCCGCGAATTGCTAATAACGCCAGTTCATCTGGATTAAACCAGACATCCCCGGGCGTACCCTCTTCAACACGCGTCACGTTAAGCAATGGTAGTAATGAAATTAACGCCATTTACAGCATGAGTGCGATGAAGTTAGGGGCGGCAAAAGTAGCCGGAAATAGTCAGGTTGACTTGCAGATGGCCGCTAATCTTAGCCAATCAGGCCCGAATCCTTTTGCTGGCGTGGGCAAAGCGTTATTGCTGCAACTAAAAGAGAGTCCAAAGGACTTTACTAGTGTTGTGGCATCACCTAATGCGGCTGATAAAAGTGCCGAGGTGAGTAAAAATAGCGCTGGCGCGCAAGCCAGTGCCGTTGCTTTCGATATTGTGACCCAAACCGGTGTTAAGGTCAGCATATCATTGGCACATCAAGAAGACGGCATGGTGGCGCAGATTACCACCACCGGCGGCGAGTTGACGGAAGCGGAAACAACGGCGATTACCGGCCTTGCTGATGCCTTCCAGAAAACGTTGGATGGACTGTCAAACAGTACGCCTAATGTTGATCTTGAAGGGCTGACAAAATTTAATACTCAGGTGCTGAAATCTGTTGATCTGACTACAGATATCCGTCAAGGAAGTGATTCCCTTCAGTCGTTGAGTTATCACGCAGATAGCACTCAGCGTTCGGTGGATTATAAAGATGGCAATAGCGCCTTCCAGCTTGACACTGATTTGTCACATCCAGAACGACTAGGAACCGTTGGGCAACAAGACCGTGCGCTTGCGGCCTATGCTAAGCAGTTAGATGATGCCAAAAGTCGTGGTCACGGAGACAATACGCTGATCAATGCGTTCAAGGAGACGTTCCGTGCATTGAACAGCAACTACGGTTCTAATGAACTTCAAGCCAATCAGAGCAAAGCTAATCAAAGCATTATGCTGATGTCAGAAGATGACAAATCTCGTGGCTATTTAAGTGGATTGGCTGATTTCAAAGCCTCTTTCCAGCAGGCTGATATCTCTTCGAATCCTTATAAAAAGGAAGAGAAAGATACGTTCTCATACAGTTTTAGCCAGACAAGTAATAGCACCAATTTAGGTGATGACAACGGTACACTGCGTCAGCAAACCACGGCTAATTTACGCGCCACGTATCATGAGTCGCTGACTCCAGGTACGCCGCTGAAGCTCACTGACGATAAGTTCTCGCAAAACTACACCTATCATCAAATTGACGATCAAACGACGACCAGCACTGCATTAGATTTCAAGCAAGGGTTGCTGGCCTCGGTAACATCGTCGCAGACCACGCACAATTTGGAATCAGTGAAAAAATACGTTTCTGGCCGTTTGACAGAAGAAACGCAAACACCTTACGACAATCAGCAAACCCAACAGAAAAAGCTCCTGACAGACGGTATTCAGTTGCAAAAGAAACCGGGTAAATTGTCGTTAATTTGATAGGTTCAGTCATGTTATAGGTCGCTAGTCTCGTTATGCTAGCGAGGTAGCGGCTAATAATTCATTCAATGATTGTGCATCCATCAGATTTTCGATGCAGGTCATCAGCAATGGTATATTTTCTCTAAATCCTCGGCAGGGAGATTGAGTACAACATTGCTGAAACTTCTCGCGAATATCACGCATATCAGCTGGATTCTCCGGCCAGCCTCGGCCAAATGCCGCAGACAAATGTAATGTCTCCCCTTGAGTCGGTTTAATACTTAACTCGAAACGGTCGAAGCGCTCAAATTCAGGACGCTCTACTATCTCTATCCGTTGAGCCAGCGTGATAAGTTGCACTTGAGTGGCCGCTTGTGCGCTGAACTCCTCGGCACTTGCTCGCCCGCGTAGCAGGGCATTAGCAATGATATAGCGGGCGCTAAATTGGGCATCGATCTCAGGAGTGTGCTGGGGTTCATAGGGTGCACCGCATACCATGCGCATACTTGGTGAGGCATGCAAAATGATGCGTGCGTTTTCAATATTAGGCAGGTGCTGAGCCAGATTAGCGCGTAGCAGAGTTTCAGTCAGTGATAGCAAAATGCTGCAATGAGGATAGAGTTTAAAACAAGTCGCTTCTTCGCCTAAAAACCTATGGCCCAGTTGTTCGGTTAATACTTGCAAATGCACTTTAGCTGGCGCATATAAATTGAAAAAACCATTCTCACCGCTGAGTACACGTTTCGGCCCGCTTATACCTTCACGAGCCAACATGGCGGCTTCCAGCGCGTGGCGGGCAACCAGACCCTGACTGATTCGTACCGCTAAGGTTTTGTCCTGATAATGCTGAAAGGTACCAATACCAAAATCAAATGCCAGCCCCACGGCGTTGGTAAACGCAGTCTGGTCAAGGTGCAGCAGGCGGGCGGCAATAACAACGCCAGAAAACAGACCTAAAATATTGGCATCAAACCCCCGGTAAAAAAAACCGTTAGCCTGCGCGGCGAGGTTGATGCGCTGTGAAAAATCCTGCCCCACGGCCAGCGCCGCCAACATGTCTAGCCCGGTTGCCTCAGTAAGTTCTGCTGCCGCCAGCGCGACAGGAATATCTGAAGAGCTAGGATGCCAACCAGGTGATATCACGTCACAGTAGTCGAGAGATCGGGCGCGAACTGCGTTGACGAATGCGGCTTGCGGAGCGGCCAAGCGTTCACGAGAGCCAATAACGCTGGATTCTTCACAACCGCTCCAACGGCGTGCCAAAGTCAGTGCTGCTGCAACGCCACTTTGTTCATAACCTGCAGCAAGGCAGCCCAGATTGTCGAGCAAGCGTTTAGTTTGAAAGGCCAATACTGATGCGGGAACCTTGCTGGCTTCGAATTGTGAAGCAAAGATGATCAACTCTTTTATCGGATCATGTGTTGACGTTGTCATTGCGACTCCTTAGATGATTCACCGGTGGAGGACGATTGAGCAGTTGGCTGAGATTGGCTATGTAAGTGAAAGCGTGGATGCAACATAACCGCTAACCAGATCGCCATAAATACGCTGAGCAATCCCGCCCATAACATGGCTACGCTAAAACCACTGGCAAATGCCGTATGTGTCAAATTAAGCAATTTATCTGCTTCAACATGCGGTAGGGTGGTTTGTTGTTGTTCGACTATCGCCCTTCGAGCGATGTATGTAGCCTGTTCTACACCTTGTGTTCGCAATCTTGCCGCCAAAGAATCAACGGCTTCGATACTCATCATCGTCCCCAGTAGTGCAATGCCTAAGGTCATACCTGTCTGACGCAGCGCATTCATGGTGGCGGAGGCCATACCAGAACGTTGCGGTTCAACGGTGCGCATGACCAGCGAGCTGGTGGCTGGCATTGCCAGACCCATTCCTACCCCTAGCGTCGCCAGATAAAGTGAGACAATTGGGTAACCGGAGTCAGCCTGTAACAACGTCAGTAGCAGTAGCGCGATCCCCATTAATCCATATCCGACGATGATTAATGAATTCACACTGAGCCGAGCAGCAAGACGTCCAAATACGGATGCTGCCAGCGCCATGGCAAGAAATTCTGGCGCCATACGCCAACCGGTCGTCGCGGCGTCCCATCCTTGAGCTTGTTGTAAAAATAGCGAGACAAAAAAGACGCTGCTGTACGCGGAGAAACCTAATACGAATGAAGCAAAATTGTACCCACTAAAATCGACTTTGCGGAATAGGCTCAGTTGCAGCAAGGGTCGCTTAACTTGTGTTTCGACCCAGATAAAGATGATGAACAATACGAGTGCTGCATACAGCGCGAGGCGTGATGGATTACTGTGCCAACCGTATTCTCCGGCGGCAATCAAGCCATAAGTTAGCGTACCTAACCACAGAATGCTTAATACTTGGCCGAGTGGATCGAGTGAAGCATGTTCTGGATGAGCGCTTTCTTTGATACCCCAGCCTCCTAGTAGTAGCGCAATAATACCTACTGGAATATTGATCAGAAAAATCCCCGGCCAGCCGGTGGTATGTACCAAAATACCGCCCAGCACCGGCCCGATAACTAATGACAACGCGTTGACCGAAGACCATATACCAATTGCCCGTGTGCGCTGTTGTTCTTCGGGAAAAGCATGGGTTATCAATGATAAAGCGCCTGGGATAACTGCCGCGCCGGCAATACCTTGAATAACACGGCCGATCAATAGCGAGTTCAAGCTGGTGGCAATTGCACAGACAATAGAACCCAAGGTAAAAAGAGCAATACCGCATAACCAGATCCGTTTGCGCCCAAATCTATCGCCGAGCGGGCCAGAAGAAAGGATCAGCGCCGAGAGACATAGTGCATAGGCATCGACCACCCACTGTAACCCAGGCATATCGGTCTGTAGTGATCCGAGCATAGTCGGTAGGGCCACGTTAACGATGCTGATATCCAGCGATGCCATAAAAGTGCCAAGACAGATGGCGATGACCAGTGCGGTCCTGCGCATTCCTGACATGGGGTAGCTCCTTGATTGATTGGTAATGATAATTATTCTCACAATATATTATGACTGACCGTCGGTCAATTAAATGTGTTCCCGTTTTGAACCGTCTGGGCAACTGGTCAACATAGGCAACATTCGTTAGGATGTCGGCTGGATTAAAAGTGGATGCCAATATGAAAACGAACGAAAAAATAAAGCCGAAGCAGCCGCGCACTAAACCTGCGGAAGTCCGATTAGATGAGTTGATGGATTCTGCTCAGAAATTGTTCATTGATAAAGGCTTTGAAGCGACCACTGTCAGCGATATCGTGCAGGATGCACAGGTAGCGAAGGGGACTTTTTACCATTACTTCCCATCCAAAAATGAAATGTTGTCGGCATTACGTATGCGCTTTACTCAGCTTTTTATTGATAAAATTCAGGTGGCGATTGACGCTTGTCCTGCGGAGGATGCCATAGCTAGGTTGCGAACCTGGTGCAATGCTGGGGTAGCAGCTTATCTGGAAGGAATGACATTACATGACGCCTTGTATCACGATCATCATTACCATACCCGTGGCAATCAAGATCGCGATGCGGTGCTGAACCAAATTCTTGCTGTGTTGAACGATGGCGTGTCTATTAAAGCTTGGAAATTAGATAATCCACGGTTGACGGCTATCGTGATGTATCACGGTATGCACGGTGCAGTAGATGACGCGATGGTCAATCCTGAGGTAGACAGCAGCACGCTTGGCAATGATCTGGCTGACGAATTTATGCGCTTGTTGGGCTGTCGCTAATGCTATTCGCTGGCGTATCGAGCTCGACCCAATAACCGGGTTGATAGGGGATCGGTAGGTAGCGTTCAAATAAATCCGCGAAGGTCTTATCTGGTTCTAATGAGTTAAATAGCGTGGGATGAAACCACTTGGCCAACTGTTGTATCGCCACGAAGTTAAAAGGGTGGTCATAAAAAGGGTGCCATATAGCGTAGACCTTATTGCTCTGAACGGCTTGCAGAGTACGATAAGCGGGGCGTTGCATGAGTATTCTTAGGTTTTTTTTGGCCTGCTCCAAAGAGGCACCTGGGCCAAGATTTACCCAGTCGCCATTAGGTGAATATTGACTCCAATTACTACCTGTCACTACGATTTTGTCTGGATGCGAGGCGATGACAGTCTCCTGGCTTAGCTTGCCATAAACTCCAGTGATGTATTTTTCCGCCAGATTAAATCCCCCTGCAATATCCACCATCTGCCCGTAATTGCTTTTACCCCATGAAAGGCAACACTCATCGTATAATCCGGCGGCGCGCTCCATCATGACTCTAGGTTTTAATGGCGTGTATTGCGCGAGTGTGTTCGAAATCTGACTCAACTGATGTTGACGAAAACGGTTCAGGCTATTGGCACGCAAAGGGCTATCAAATAATTGCCCCATGATGGTAATACTGCGGGCAGTATTGCTCATTAGATTGATGCTCATGTCAACGAAGACCACCGGGATATTAGCCGCCGTCAGTTTGCTCATCAAGCCACTAACTTCTATCGTAGTTTTACTATTGAGATTGAGGATCATTACCTGAGGATGCAGTGCTATCAGGCGCTCAAGATTAAACTGCATTTGTTCTACGCCAGAAAATTCTGGCAATGTTGCCAATTCGGGAAAGTAGTGGCAATACAACCGATAGCTATCCAGATCCGCAGTGCGAAAATTGTTACGCCAACCGACTAGTTTTTCAGCCGGTGAATCTGCGCTTAATGCTGCAACGGTATAGAACAGATTGCCTTCAGCCAGGAAAATACGTGTGAGGGGATACCGCAGTGTGACTTGCCGACCGGCGATATCTATTATGACCTGAGTATCAGCCTGAGCACGGAGCGCAGGTGATAGGGATAATAATGTTAAGGCGGCAGTTTTAATAAAAAGTCGTCTATGCATCAGAAATACCACGTCACGGAACCGGTAATGGTTCGCTCAAGACCAATACTGCAATAAGGAGCACTGGTACAGCTTGCAACGTAGGATTTATTGGTCACATTGTCGATGGTCAGGCCTAGCTCAAGATTGTAAAGCCTCGAATCCCATGCTCCTGGTGTATAACGCACGGCGACGTCGCTAAGCCAGGCGGACGGGACTTTGAATGTGTTGTTGCCATCAGCCCAACTAGAGCCAAGATAACGTGTCCCGGCACCAATGAGCAGACCTTGCAGTGGGCCATGCTGGAAGCGGTAATCCAGCCATATCGATCCGGTTCTTGCTGGTACGGCGACAGGATGTTTTCCTTGTGTATTATCCGTCGCTGAAGTGACGACGTTATTCAACCAAGAATAGGAAAACATCAGATTGAGGTTATCGGTTATCGCGGTTCTAGATTCAAAATCAATCCCGCGTGAACGTACTTCTCCTGTTTGAGTATAGTAGCTAGGGTTTTGTGGATCGATGGTATTAACATCGCGCTGAGTCAGTTGATATAGCGCCACGCTATTCATCATATTACTGCCCGGCGGCTGAAATTTTATCCCTGTTTCGTATTGGGTTGAATGAGTAGGTTTAAAAGGCGCGCCGTGAGCATCAGTGCCTGTTAGAGGATCAAAAGCGGTTGATGTACTGATCCAAGGCGCTAATCCGTTGGAAAATTCATAGCTCAATCCGGCACGATAACTCCAGGCAGTATCACTTTGTTTCGTTGTTTCACGCTTGAAATTGTCCTCAGTATGCAGCTTGGACCAATCATATCGCCCACTAAGTAATAGATGCCAGTTTTCCCACATTAGTTCATCTTGCATGTAAACCCCTAACCGATTAAAACGTTGAGTCGTTGAGGTTTTTGACGTAGGAACGGGGTCGAAAGAGGGACGGTAATTGCTCGCCCAGGGATCAAAAGTAACCGTTTGAGATACCCAAAGGTCTTTGTCTAACGTGCCGGTTTGATAGTCGATCCCCCCAAGTATTTGATGATCAATCGGTCCTGTGGCGAATTTTGCAATCGCTTGATTATCCATCACCAGACTGTCGGAACGAGAGGGGGAATCCTGATAAACCGCAGTCAGCAGACTTCCATCTGCCGTGGCAGCACGAGTGAAATCGCGGCGTACCGAAGATTTTACGTGGGAGTAGCGCATGTTCTGTTTAAATTGCCAAGTATCGTTTAGCTGATATTCAAACAGTGATGTGACGTCATATTGTGTACGAGCTGACCGCTCATGACCTGGATTGCTATAGTTTTTATCCGGGTCAATTCTGCCACGCGGATTAGGCAATAAGCCTAACACTACCGCGGGTAATGTATTGTAATAACCCGCTTTGGGTTCATGCATATAATGGGTTATCACCGTCCAGTTTACGCGATCATTGGGATGCCAAGTAAAAGCTGGTGCGACAAAAATACGTTTTTGCTTAGTATCTTCGATTTGCGAACCGCGGGTCAGGCCCAGTGCATCAAAGCGATATAGCCATTGTTCGTCATCGGTTAGCGCGCCGGTAGAATCCAGGCTTAATGAACCGGTGCGATAGTTTCCCCAATCGAGCTTCACTTGGTTGGATGAGATAGCAGAAGGGCGACGTGACACCATATTGATGACTCCGCCAGTTCCTCCTTGACCATACAAGGTTGAGGAGGGGCCGTGTAATACTTCAATACTTTCTAATCCCCAGGGATCTATCTGCGGCCCCCAGACACCGCTATTACCAATAACACGTAACCCATCAAGATAGTAATCTGCGTCAAATCCTCGAATTTTGGCGAAATCCACACCGCTGGAAAATGCGCCATAACGCTCAACTGACACACCAGCATTGTAACGCAGGGCCTGGCTGACGGTATTTGCTGCCTGTACATCCATCTGCTGGCGTTTCACTACCGAGACAAATTGCGGCACTGTTACGAGTGGCGAGTGGGTTTTGGTGGCAACTTCAGCTTGATTGGCTGCATAGCCAATCAAAGGGGCTTCTGATTGCCGTGAATCTTTAGCGGTCACTTCTATGGTGTCCTCCGCTGCTATTGTGGCAAAGGTTGTGACACCGAGCGTCAACCCCCACGCACAGCGGCAACAGTTGATATATCGATTAAATTTATTCAATTGACGCCTCTGTACGTTACATAGGTGAGTGGGGCAACCCGTTGCTTCCCATCGTTCTGGAATGCGCTAAAATAACCATTGACCGACCATCGGTCAATGTGAATAATTATCAATACCATTTAAAGAAGGATAACCACGTGATGAATCTTGAAAAATTGTTGTTATTACTTGCTGAGATAGGCGTGCCAGAAGAGATATTGCATGAGGCCGATGGCTCGTGGATGTTGCGCCAAGACTTGGCGCTCAGCTCGGCGGAGACTGTGGCGCTCCAGGCTAAATTGAAGAGCTTTGGTAATGATTCATTTTCTTTATGGGGGGATAAAGATTTCTCATTAAATGAAATCATCTCCGCAATGCGCGAAAGCAGATAAATATTATTCTTAATTAAACGGCGTTTTAGCTATTCATTTTAGGTGTTTACCTAAAGCCCACACAGTTTTTGTCTATATATTTCAAGCAATAATAAATTTAAAGTAATTGACTGTCGGTCGGTCATTGTGTTTTATATGCCTACACAAGAAATAATATTAGTCATGTTTTTTTCAGTAAATTTGCAATATTTGTTTTGCCATGTGAGTTCAGTGCAAGAGTTAGCGCATCAATCAAGAGCGCGTAGTCAAGCCGTGTACTTAGCGAGTTGTGACTGAGCAGATTATCGCTCAGGCAATGAGTTAACTCATTATGGAGTCAAGATGACGAACATTGTGAATTCAATCAATCAGCGTTTGCTTCAAGCCTTGAAGGTAAATGCTGCACGTCCTGCGATATATGAAAATGACGTTATATATAGCTATCGCTGGTTAAGCGATGCGGTTGCCTCCACGGCTTCGCGAATGGAACAATTGAGCGTAACAAAAGGAGATAGGGTCGCTTTCCAATTACGCAATAGCCGTGAAGCGGTTGTGTTGTTGTTAAGCACATTGATGATTGGTGCTATTCCAGTTCCTATTTTACCTTCCTATCGACAAAAAGAGTTGCGGCATATTTTGCAACTAACTCGTCCAAAAATGTTTGCGCTACAGCGCGGCACCCGTCGTTATGATCCCCTAGCTGATTTGCAACGCCTATTCAGTGAAGGAATATCTATCAATACGTTGATAATTGAAGGTTACGAAGGAGCGGATAAGGACGGTCGCTACTTGGATTTACAATCTTTCTGTACGCCAATGGCATTAACACCGCCACTTGAAGCGGAGATGCTGGGGCCAGATGATACTGCGATGATGCTGTTGTCGAGTGGAACGACGGGGTTACCCAAGGCAATTGCTCGTAAAAATGGCGGTTACAGCGGGATGATTGAGGGGGGCTGTGATGTTTTCGCACTGGATCATTCGTCCGTTTACCTAGCCGCTATGCCAGTGTCTCACGGATTCATAATTAACTGCCCTGGCATCCTTGGGACATTGTCTCGCGGAGGCGCTGTTGCGCTTGCTGATACACCATCGGCACAAGAGGCTCTGGATATCATTGAGCGCTGTAAAGTGACACACACGACGCTAGTTCCCGCGCTTTTATTGCAGTGGAGCGAGTGGCAACAACAATCACAGCATAATTTGTCGTCGTTGTGGCATGTACAAGTAGGAGGAGCCAGAATTTCGGCAGAACTTGCGCAGCGTGCTTCCTCTATTTTGGGAATTACTTTGCAACAGTGTTACGGAATGAGTGAAGGATTGCTTTGTTTTAGTGGGCTTGCCGATAGTGATGTGCTGCGTTTTAACTCGCAGGGAAGGGCTCTCAGTATGCAAGATGAGATTATCATCGTTGATGAGCAAGGAGCACCTCTGCCTGCTGGGCAAGTAGGTGAGCTGATTACTCGAGGTCCTTACACTATCACGGAGTATTACCAAAATCCCGAGGCGAATTTCACCTCTTTTACTCGTGATGGTTTTTATCGTACAGGTGATCTGGCCCATGTCGATCGGGCGGGCAATGTATTTATTGCTGGTCGCGTCAATGATGCGATTAACCGCGGAGGTGAAAAATTTTCTCCCAATGAAATTGAAGAAGTCGCTGAACAGCATCCATCGGTAGCCAAAGCAGCTTGTATCGGCATTGACGATGCGCTGTATGGTGAAGTGCCCTGCCTGTTTGTTGCCTCTAATGACGATGCTTTGACGCTAGGAACTTTGCGTCGTTTTTTTGAAACTCAGGGCGTTGCTGCGTTTAAGGCGCCGGAAAAACTCGTCTTTCTTGATACGATCCCGATGAAAGGTATCGGCAAAATAGACCGGCTGGCATTGCGTGAAATATGGCGCCAGCAAGCCGAAGTGTCTCTGAATAATCAGGACTCTGTATATGACAATATTACGAAATAACTTTGGCTGTGTGTGCCGGCTTAGTCGCAAGAGTAGTGGCCCAGTACGTCAGCAATTGGTGGTATTTCCACACGCAGGTGGCGGTGTATCTTTTTATCAACATTGGCGCGATGTGTTAGCAGACGATATTGACCTATTTATCGTGCAGTATCCTGGTCGGGAAGAGAGCCAGCGCACTGAGGGTTGGACTAATGCCAAACAAGCGATTGATGCCAGTACTCGCGATTTACAGGCTTCACTCGGTATTGCACCGATCGTGATTTTTGGCCACAGCATGGGAGCATTACTCGCTTTGCATGTTGCAAGTGCGCTTCGAAGCTCGCGTTTTCAATCCAATACGGTTCTATCCTCCCAGCATAGGCCTACCGATTTACTGTATTTAGAGCAAGAGGCTGAGTGCCAAAGATTGCTTGATAATATTCTTGCATACAGTGAAAGCAGCGGGTCGTTGGTATTAGATGAGTTTACCCGACCAGCTGTTTCCAAACTCATTTTACAAGATTTAAAACTATTAGGACATTTAGCGAGGCTTGCTGTACCCGATCTTAAATTAAGAATTTTAGGCGGAGATTGCGATCCGTTAGTAAGTCAATCTGCATTATATCAATGGGAGAATACCGTGCCTGGATGCCAAATAGAGTTAATGCCAGGCGATCATTTTTACTTCAGACAGGATGAGGCGGCATTTTTACGTCAGTTAATTGCTTAACTGGCCAATGAATGAGTCAGTTTTATAGACGTTGGAGAAACATCAGATGAATTTTGAACTGTTTAATCAACATGATGGTGCACCGGCTACAGATAAAGCTTTTGCTCTTTTTCCGCAGTTGATGAAGTTTCATACGGAATTGGGGAATACACCGTTACAACCAGTACCTTCTCCTACAGGAAAAGCAACAATTCTTGCCAAGTTCGAATCTAACAACCCCTTTGGTTCAGTGAAGGATAGGACTGCTTTCGGCCTTTTTTGCGATGCGATTAATCAGCATGACTTTTCTAACGGTGAGTTGAAATTACTCGATTCATCCGGCGGTAATATGGCGAAGGCGTTGGCTAAACTCGGGAATATGTGTGGCATTGCGGTGCAAGTTGTTATTCCAGACTCCTCGCCAGAGGCGCTGATTGATATGCTAAAAAGTGATAATGCCGTCGTAACATTAGTGGATCGTAATCATTTTCTACTTGGCGTGATCGCTCGTAGCCAACAAATTGCTCTTAATGACAGGAGTTGGACGCTGCTTTCACAGCATCTTAATCTAGTGAATACGGCGGTCCATCAATATCAAACAGGGGAGGAAATTCGTCATCAGCTCAATGGTACTTGTGCTGATGGTTGGGTTTCTGCTGTAGGTACTGGAGGCACTCTGTCCGGTGTTTCGGCCGCGCTATCTCAAGATAATCCTCAGCTTGTCGTCTGGGGAACGACGCCGCAAGAACTGCCTTATGGGACGCTTTCTGCCCCTAACGGCGAGGCTAAATTTGCTGGCGCTGGTGGATTGGGATACGGTTTTCGCCAACCCTTTATTGGCCAACTCATGCCGCAGGAACCGCCGTTTAAGACAGTTTCTTACCGCGAGGCATTAAGTGCTATGTATGAATTTTTCCATCTTACAGGGATAAAAATAGGCGCATCGTCGGCGGCTAACTGGAAAGTTGCGTGGAAATTAGCGCAGTCTATGAATCCAGGGCAACAAGTCGTCACATTATTTGCCGATGCTGGCAGTGATATGGATAGAGACAAAGGCAGGGAGTGGTTTTACCACGATGAAACATTGAATGTGTAATCGCACGTATTATCTTCTGACTGAGAGAGTTAATTATGGAAATCATTCAAGGCAATAATAATATATTGTCCGAGTTAATTGCACTCGCTAATCGAGTGAGAGATAACCTTAACAAGGGTGAGAAACCTGGTGATATAGAAAATAATCTGAAAGAAAGTGGTGAGTATAATAACGTCACAATAATATCTGTCGTGGAAAAAGCCAATATAACCTTTAATGCCAAAACGCAAAATGGGCCGAATGTTGGTGATGTGAATTCTCATCGTGATAGTTTAATTGATCCCGAAGGAAATAATATTGGCACTATGATCGGTAGTGGCTGGAAGATAGCGACATTGGCTGATGATAGTGTGGTGTCATGGTACCACGAAACAGCAGAGACATTACGCGGTAATATAGAGATCTCAGGCGTTTGGAATTCCAGCGCTATTTGGGCTGGAGAGTGGCAGTCTTTATTCGCTGCGGGTGTGAGCGGTGAAGTTATGGGAAAAATTGGCGTCCGTCAGATATTTCAAGCGATACCACGAGAAAAATACCTAACGTTAATAGTGTTATTACCGATAGATCAAATTAAAAGTTTTTCTATCAATTGAACACTGTTTATTAAATTAACATTTTAGAATCTAATATTATCTTTATAGGTGGTAGGTATGCACTCATCTGTACAGTGGGATGTTATCATTGTCGGTGCTGGACCAATAGGCCTTTCTACAGCATGGCATTATGCGAAAGAAAATAATCATCATAAAATACTTGTATTAGATCAATATTCATTATTAACACAATTAGTGGGAACCAGCGGTGAGGAACGTCACTGGCGTTTGCAATATTCCGAGCTTGAAATATTTCGGCTGACACTCGAGGCCGATAAATTATGGCGAGAGTTGGAACGTCAGGCCGACAGGAAACTTATTCATCGAATAGGGAGCTTGTGGTTCGGTGACGCTGATGTTTGGACGAATGAAGGTCAAATCAGGCAAACAATGGTGTCTATGGATGCTATGGATTTACCTTATGAACGGCTCACGATGCAAGACATTGAGCGCCGCTATGGTTTTGTTGGTCTCGACCCGAACTATGAAGGTTTTATCCAGCATGATGGGGGCGTTATCGATGTGAAGGGAACACTCTCAACTCTTTATTCTCTAGCCAGCGAGGCTGGGGCGACTTTCCGCTTCCAGCAGCCCATCAGCGCAATAGAGCCTGATGACAACGGCGTCACGGTAATTGCTTCAGACCAACAATATCGTGCTCGAAAAGTGTTGATTGCCAGTGGCCCAGGGAGTAAAGCGTTGTTAGCGCCACTGAACATTGAGCTGGCACTTTCTACCTTCGAAATGGCCTGTATTAGCATGCTACGCAGCCAGAGGCTTGAGGCACGAGACCCGTTCTGGTTCGCCTTCCAACCTCCAGTTTCAAGCGACAGTAATCTGTTTTACGGCTTCCCACCTAATCCTTGGTCGGTAAACGGTTTTGATAGGTTAGGGACTGATTTTGAAGTCGATCCTATCACCGAAGAGCACGGCGCGAGTTACTGCGCAAACCCTCAACATGTCGAACGTGCTCTGGAGTTTGCTCGTCGCCATATGCCTTTTCTTGAGCCTGATCGGCAACACTCTGCAAGCAGTTGCCTGGCGGTACTGCCTAATGACTCTTCACGCCAGTTCTATCTCGATAATGCGAAAGGGCGATGCCACGGTGGAGAAAATCTAGTGATATCAGCCGGTGGCTGGGCATTTAAGTTTACCCCGTTGATGGGGAAAATTTGCGCCGATCTGTTAGCAGACCGGCAACCTCGCTGGGATATCAGCGCATTACGATTCTGAGCAGGAGAAGTCCATGCAACAGATACCTCGCCATGATCAGGCTATTGCTTTAGTTGGCATGTCCTGCCGATTTCCTGGTGCCAGTGATATCGACAGTTGGTGGCACAACTTAATTAATGGTGTCGAATCCTTAGTTCAGCTTGATAGCGATACTGACGGTCACTCGGATGATCACTATGTACCCGTTGCTGCCCCGCTGTTGGCGGATATCACTCATTTTGATGCGGATTTTTTTGGCCTGAGTGTCCGCGAAGCGCTGTTGATGGAACCACAGCAACGATTATTTTTGGAGTGTGCCTGGCATGCGCTTGAAAGTGCAGGAGTGGTGCCAGGAGACTTGCCTGATGCCGGGATATTTGCTGGTTGTAGCAGTTCTAACTACCTGCGTCAGGCTGAACAATCGGCGTTATTTCAGCAACTCGCTCCATCGCCTTTTGAACAACAGATCGCGAGCGATAAAGACTATCTAACCAGTCGCGTAGCATGGCATCTCGGAATTGGCGGTCCGGTACTCAACGTTCAGGCCGCATGTGCAACATCGCTAGTCGCAGTCTATGAAGCGGTACAGGCATTAAGAAACGGAAAGTGCAGCATGGCGATGGCCGGCGCTTGTACGCTGAGGATTCCTCAACGGTCGGGTTACGTTGCGCAGCAGGGAATGGTGTTCGCAAACGACGGACACTGCCGACCATTTTCAGCCGATGCCAGCGGTACGGTCTTTGGCAGCGGTGTTGCTGTGGTGGTAATGAAACGTCTACAGGATGCACTCAAGGATGGTAATGACATTATTGCCGTGATTGAGGGAGCCGCGATGAATAATGACGGTGCCAATAAAGTGAGTTTTACTACGACCAGCCTACAGGGACAGCAGCGATTATTACGTCAGGCTATGGAAGATGCGCAACTGAGTCCGAACGCATTTCGAGCTATCGAAGCTCATGGCACCGGTACGCAAGCAGGAGACCCGATTGAGTTCGAAGCGTTAAGCAGTGTCTTCGCTGAACAAACATCCGAACAGCATTTTTGTGCGATTGGCGCTGTGAAAGCTAATGTCGGACATTTGGAAACCTGTGCCGGGATGGCCGGTTTGATTAAAGCAGCATTGCAAATTAAGCACGGTTGGTTGACTCCTCAAATCAATTTTTCTGCTCCTAATCCTGCGTTATCGCTGGCGAATAGTCCGTTTGAGTTTCTTAATAGTGCTCAACGTTGGGAAGATAACGATCCGCGCACCGCAATCGGTGTCAGTGCCTTTGGTATTGGTGGCACCAACGCTCATGTCATATTGACCAGACCACCGCAAAAACCACAGCTTGTTCAACAGGATGTTAGCCGTTCTCTGTTGGCATCTGTTGTGCCTGTTTCAGCCCAATCTGAGCAGGCATGGCATCGGTTAGTGAAGCATTACTTGCAGCGAGCTCCATCGAGTAATGGCTTCGACATGGTTTGGCGTGCGCAAATAGAGAGAAAATCTTTTCGATATCGAGGCACGTTACATCGAGATGGATTGGGAGGGTTGAGCGTAAAAGAGAGCGCGATAGATATTGGCAAAGGTCGTCTTAGTATCGTATTTCAGTTCCCTGGCCAAGGAAGTCAATTTATTGGTATGGCTAGTGAACTAATGCAGCAGGATGCTGTATTCCAAAAAATAATGGCTAATAAATTAGCAATATTGAAGCGTTACGCAGATGTGGATATTTCCACATTATTTAATGGCGAAGCCTCACCTGAGTTGATTAACAATACCGCGATAACGCAACCGGCATTAATTGCTGTCGAAATCGGGGTGGCGGAATTGTTGATGCACTACGGTATTCGACCGGATTGGGTAATGGGGCACAGTTTGGGAGAGATTGCTGCTGCTTGGGCGTTCGGCGCTTTTTCAACGAAAGATGCGTTGGTGTTCGCGGCGCAACGTGGGCGAATGATGGCATCCTTGCAACCTGGGATGATGCTAGCGGTGGAGTTAAGTGCTGAGCAATGCCAGCAGTGGCTTAGTGAGGATATTTCGCTGGCAGCAGTAAACAGCGAAAACAGCTGTGTGCTATCAGGCAGTGAGGCGGTAATTTCCGCCTGCGAATCTCAACTACGTTGCCAACATATTCGTTGTAAGGCGCTTAATGTTTCTCATGCATTTCATTCGGCGTTAATGGATCCAATATTAACCGAGCTAGCTTCGGTGGCCCCTCAGGCCGGTACGACGATACCGTCCGTCCGCTACCTCTCTGCGTTACTCGGTGCCGAAATAACGCAAGTGCAACAGCTAGATGCCGAGTATTGGAGGCGTCATGCTCGTGAACCGGTGCATTATCATCAAGCGCTTGAACAACTGCCAGTACGCGAAAAAATGTTGTTTATTGAAGTTGGACCTGGCTCAACACTCACTGCGCTAGTGGCGCAGTTACGACAGAAATCTAGAAAAACAACAGCGGTGCGAACTATGCGTCGCCACGATGATGCGCAAAGTGAAAGCGCGCTATGGTCGCAGGCCATACAAAAAATTTGGCGTGCGGGTGTCAATATTCACTGGGCAAATTTATGGTCATCGCCAATAAAGAGTGCGTTCCCGCCGCATGACGAGGCGTTACCTTTGTACCCCTTCGAGCCCAAACAATGGTGGTTGGGCAAACAAGACTTGTTCCCTACATTATCAAATAATCCTTCACCTTCAAGCCCGGCCATAAATCGGCCCGATCCTCTGACTGAACGCATAAGCCTTATTTGGGCAGGCGTTATCGGTGCCTATCCCGAGTCAAATTACAGCGATTTTTTTGATGTCGGGGGACAATCGCTAATGGCGCTAAGACTGTTGGCTCTCATTGAGCGTGAATTTAGTTTTGTTATCAGTATGGCTGATTTTTTACAACGCCCTACGCCAGCGGGAATTAAAGAGTGTTTAGAGCAGGCAGGTGTTGTTGAGCAGGTATTTAATTGAAAATAGGATGGAAAATAATGTCTATATCCAGCGCAATTAAGTCTATAAATCACGTAATACCGAACGACTGTATTCAGTATCAAGTTGAGACTATTCAAATTGATGATGAGACTTCATTTACTTTGGCTTGTTCATCAGAGTGCAAGCAACTGCCTGCTAACGGTGGTATTCGTTGGCGTCCTTACGCTTCGCGTAAACATCAAGAGGACGAGGCAATCATGTTGGCCCAACGAATGTCGCTAAAGCATGGTTTATATAATACGGGTTTTAGCGGTGGGAAAATTGTGGTCAATAGCAAACGCTCGCCGAAGGAACAGCCGGAGGTGCTTGAAGCCATTGCTGACTTACTTAATCACTATAATGGCTCTATGTTTACCGGTTGCGATATCAACACCGACAATCAGGACATGAGTTATCTTCGCCACTTTACACCGTGGATTTTGAATGCCATGGATAGCCCGCTAATAGATACTTCTACAGCTACCGGCTTTGGTGTTTGGAGCTCGATTCATAAGATTCTACTTTTGCGTCTTGCTGATCAGACCCATCCTCGGATAGTCATTCATGGGATGGGGAAGGTGGGGTGTGAAGTCGCAAAGCAGAGTTTGCTTTTTGGCTGCGAAGTATGGGGTTATGACATTAACCCACAGGCTAATTTCCCTCGCGGTGTAAAGAGACTCACTGAGACTCAGTTCTGGCAGCAGAGCAGTGATATTGTTTGCATTGCTTCTCTTTCCGGTACTCTTACACTAGAAAATGTCGATCTTCTTGATACTCAATGGGTTGTGAGTAGTGCTAATTCGCCTTTTAGTAATACGGCGGCGCAACTACGATTGCTGGCTAGGGGAGTGCTTTATTTGCCTGATTATGTAAGCAATGCAGGGGCGGTTATCTGTGACAGTATCGAGATGACTTTCGCTCATCGTTATAATCTGATGACACAAGAAGAGATCAATGCCTACGTTCATTCTGTCATTGGGGGCAAAACGGCTGAATTGCTAAGGTGTTCTCAACTGCTGGAGTGTGACATTAGCATGCTGCTTCAACCGCCTAAATTAACCAAAACAGCGGCATAAGATTGTTATTAGAAACAGGATACTGATAACAAGTTCGGCAGTGAAGTTACAGCATCTTGTTCAAACTATCGTAAAAAAGCGAGTGCAAAATATGCTCATCATCAAAGATGCGTTACGCAGTCGGGTAGAGAGCGAATCGCAGGGAAATCGTACGATTTTGTATACCGCCACAGGTCAGCCAAATTATATGTATGTCATACCACGTTTCACGCTTGATGAAGTCTCGAGCGGTTTGGGTAATGCTATTCACCCTGCTTTTATCATTAATGGCGAGGTGAAGAGTGAGTTTTTCTACGGTTGCTATCCCGGCTCAATACAAGCCGGTGAGCTACTAAGTCAGCCCAATAAAGAACCTGCCAGTCAGCGTGATTTAGTGGCATTTCAACTTGCGGCAGCTCGCAATGGTAGCGGCTGGCATGTTAGTACTAATGCGGAATGGGCGGCTCTGGCATTGTTGTGCCGACACCATAGGTGGCAAGAGCAGGGAAATACTGATTATGGCCGTAACTATCGTCATCACGATGAGATCGCCCGCCGATTGGATCATATGCCGGCTGGTGAACAGGAAGGTTTGCCGACAACATTCACCGCTTCAGGCCCTACGAGTTGGTATCACAATGGCACTGACAGTGGTATTGGCGATCTGTCTGGGAACCTATGGGAGTGGCAGAATGGTATGCGCTTAGTGGCCGGTGAGATACAGATAATTCCTGACAATAATGCCGCAATACAGAAAGTAAGTAGTGACGATCCACGATGGCAGGCGATCGACTTGCATACCGGCGCGCTTATTTCACCTCGAGATTGTTATTCTGCCAAATTTGATGCGCCGACGGCATTGCGTACTGGAAATGCGGGTATACCGATACTCAATACTGTCATTCAGCACTTTAATGGCGATCCGCTAGATAATAGTTACCCTGCGGGGCTAATGGATGCCGAATTTGATCAGATTCAGGTTGCCTCTGATATCGATGTGCCTCTGTTATTGAAGATCCTTGGCATTATCCCTCATTCTCATTGTGATGATGGGGACCAAGTCTATTTACGTAATTATGGGGAGCGAAATTTGCTACGTGGTGGAGCTTGGTATTCTGGCCGCGCGGCAGGAATGAGGACGTTATGTCTGAGTCATGGAGCAAGCCACTTAAGTACTAGCGTGGGGGCAAGGCCAGCCTTTTTGTGCTGATATTAGCGGGAAAGTAGCCATTGGTATGCGTTGGTTTATTAGAATAAATTATCAAAAGCAAAAAGCCTGCTTAAGTTTCCTTAAGCAGGCTTTTCTAATTTGGCTCCTCTGACTGGACTTGAACCAGTGACATACGGATTAACAGTCCGCCGTTCTACCGACTGAACTACAGAGGAATCGTTTGAACGAGGCGCATAATATCCAGCAGGCCGGGATGTGTCAACGCTAAATTTAGAAATAGTGTGCGACTGCTCGGTATGTGAACAAAAACGCCTGAAAACGCATAAAAACCTCAACGAAATCACTATTAAGTTGAGAAATTAACCATCGCTGCGTTGCTGTCGAGACTCTCGCGCTAAAGGGTCTTGGCGATAAAAACGCGTGAAATGTCCATAAACCAACGGAAAGCGTTTAGAAAGTAACTCTGGCGCGCTAAAGAAATATTCAGACAACACGGCAAAACACTCTGCGGCGTCGGTGGCGGCATAGGCATCCATGCTTGCGGCTTGTTCGCCAACCATATCGATTTCATCTTGTAGATTGTCCATTGCGGCATGCAAATCATGTTCCCATGCCACGACATCTCGTAGTGCGATAGGGGGGATACCGTTGGCAATACCGCCGTTGCGGATATCGAGTTTATGCGCAGCTTCGTGGATGACCAGGTTGTAGCCTGAATTATCGAATGAGTCTTGAACATCTTGCCAGTTAAGGACAATCGGCCCTTGATCCCAGCTTTGACCTGCTTGTATCTGCACACCAGAATGCACCAGGCCATTTTCATCTTGCCAAGGTGTATCGACAACAAATGGCGTGGGGTAGAGCAGAATCTCATGAAAACCATCTAACCATTCTGCTCCCAGATCCATTACTGGCAGCGCGAATAGCAGTGCAATACGCGCCTGCATCAGAGGTTCTAATGTAAGATCTTGCAGCGGTATTAATTTTTTCTGTTGCAGAAGCTGGTTGGCGACGTGGATAAGTTGCTGCTGTTCCTGTGAGTTTAATGAAGAGAAAAGCGGAATGTCGAGCGCCTGTTGCCACTCTTGATGGGGGTTGAGCTGATGCTCATGGGTTTTCCTCAGCCATTTAATCATCATTTTCTCACAAGTAAATTCGACCTACCTGCATCTCAATGTTTATGGGATATCACATTCTCAGGACATCGCTATTCAAACACTTACCCTGATATCTTGCAACGACCTAAATCACAGGATGAGTAATCTTGTTAGTAGAATATCTATATGCTTATGCAGAGTGAATTTATGATACTTTAATGTGTTTTTTTACAAAGTGACGCACTAATAATTATTTTTAATAATATATTGAAATATTATTCATCGTGTTATTTATTACCCATTTAATTTTCTCTAATAAAAATTAAAAAATAATGATTAAATGTTCATGTCTAATCGTAAAATTAACGCATTATTATTGGATTAGTTGTGATAATGAATGGAGTACTCATTATGAGGTATTCTCTGATTTGTTTAATTACTGTTAACTAGAGCAATGGAAGGTTAGCGCCTTTCAAGGTGGTGCCATTTACTCAACTGGCGCAAAAAGTGATGAATCGACACCACCTCCTCAACCCTTGCCCCAGTCTGACTACTGGGGCTTTTTTGTTTACCCTTCATACTTGAAACGGTGCCTGCGTTGGCTGCACTCGCTTACCCGAATCACTTACTTTAGTAAACTCATCGGGATGCGCTCGTTTGCCGCCTTGGTACCGTTCCAATTATTTTGGGTAAACCCTTGCATGCTTGAACTGCCTTTGCATTGCCCGAATCAGTTACTTTGGTAGGCTCATCGGGATGTGCTCATTTTCCCGCATTATTGATTTAATAAATAGGTTATGTGAATAGTGGTCTGGTTTATTTGTTCCATTATTTTTATTGAGTTTGGTTTTTATTTTTGCATAGACATTTTTATTAAAAATACTTTTTGCATTGCTCAGTAATGTATTTGAGTTAAGTGATGTTATTAAATGCTTACTCTGTTTGGGGGATGGGGTTTTTAATGTCAATCTTAAGTAAAGTTCTTTGATGTTATGTTTTTAAGGTATGTACAATTATTATAAACACAGCTTTCTTATTAATAAATAAGGTGTTTTATTTAAGGAGTTATAACTAAATAATTCATCAACGTACCACGCTCAAGGATTTGCATCTGGATGTAAACATCGTAGCATCATGGCGCTTATCAAGTATGTTGATCAGAGGTCAAAATGAAATTGTCTCGCTTAAAAATGCTTTTCCCTATTGGCGCTCTCTCTTTAGCGCTGTTATCGACCACAGCAACTGCCGCAGATGCGCCATCTTATGGCCCCCAGTTACAAGGTTTTGCGTATCCTTATCCACTCAAACAATTCAATTTTAACTCGCAAGGCTCAACCTTACAGATGGGGTATATGGATATCGCACCGACCGGGCATAAGAATGGCCAAACGGTCGTGTTGCTTCATGGTAAGAACTTCTGCGGCGCTACTTGGGATGTCACTATTAAGGCGCTAGCTAATAATGGTTATCGCGTTATCGCTCCCGATCAAATCGGTTTTTGCTCATCCTCTAAACCTAGCAGCTATCAGTACTCGTTCGCTCAGTTGGCGGTCAATACCAACAACCTGCTCAAGAGTCTACATATTAACAAAGCCGTGATTGTTGGCCATTCTACCGGCGGTATGTTGGCGACGCGCTATAGTCTGATGTTCCCACAAGAAGTCTCAAAGCTGGTGTTGATTAACCCCATCGGCTTGGAAGACTGGAAAGCCAAAGGCGTACCTTTCCGCACGGTCGATCAATGGTATGAGCGAGAGTTGAAACTGACGGCACAAGATATCCACGACTATGAACTACATACTTATTATGTCGGAAAGTGGAAACCAGAATACGACCGTTGGGTTGATATGTTGGCGGGGCTAAACAATGGGCCTGGGCATAAACTTGTAGCCTGGAACTCGGCGCTACTTTACGACATGATCTTTAATCAGCCGGTATTCTACGAGTTTAAAAATATCAAAGTACCGACCACGTTGATGATTGGTACGTCGGATACCACGGCAATTGGCAGCGATATTGCACCGCCAGAGGTCAAAGCAAAACTTGGGCATTACAACGTGCTGGGTAAACAGGCGGCTAAAATGATCCCGCATGCTAAATTAATTGAGTTTAAAGGCTTGGGTCATGCGCCGCAGATGGAAGAGCCACAGATGTTTAATCAGGCGTTACTGAAAGTATTGCATTAAAATATAACGGCATAGCAATCGGGCACTTGCCCAGATTGCTATGCGCTCCTCACTCAAGCTGGGTTCAGGGCTGATAGGGCTGCATCAGTTCGCGTAACAGGCGCATTCTGGTGGCAACAGGCAGGTACAACAACTTCGCCAGCCAGCTTTGTCGCGGTTCTCTTTGCCTTTGTTGTGCTTGAATAAAATAGTGTTGCAGGGTTTGTAAGTCCTGTTCCAGACTATCCACTTTCTCAATACTGTTCATCAGACACCTCTGTGCATATCGGGGCTAATGAAAGTCTAAGACAGTAAATCCGGCATTAAAACTGAACGTTTGTTTTTTAACCTTCCGCTTTTAGCGAGATGCGACCCATTGCCTTAAAAAATCAATAAAGGCGCGCACTTTTTGGCTGACATGACGAGTTTGTGGATATAACGCATAGATACTCTGCTGTGGAAAATGGTGGTCGGCTAAGAGATGTACCAAATGTCCTTGTTGGATTGCCGATTTCACCTGCCAGTCCGGTAATAGAGCTACACCGCTTCCGGCCAATACAAAAGCTAATAATGCACCGGCACTATCTGCGGTGATATTGGCCGGTGATTGTGCCTTGAAGCTCACTATTTCACCTTTCGGCCCAGTAACTTGCCAATGCAGAGGTTGGTTCAGGCGGCTATGCGCAATCCAGTTGGCCTGCGAGAGTTGTTCTAACGAGGAGATCTCCTGCTCTGGCAAGCGGACTAAATATTCGGGCGTTGCAACCGGTAAAATAGCAAAACTGTCTATCAATGCGGCGTGGTGGTTGGAGTCACTGAGCTGTCCCAAACGAATCGCGACATCAAAACGCTCGGCAATTAAATCGGCATGATAAGACGAGGATTCATGCTGAATACGCAATTGTGGGTGGCTCTCGGCAAATGCCGCCAACGCCGGGATCACGACTCGAGCCCCATATTCATGGGTGCTAGTAATACGTAACAGGCCAGTTAATGACTGATGATGATTACGCACGCTATGTAAGACGTTTTCTGCCTGTTGCAATAATTGCAGGCAGTGCGGATAAAACTGTTCGCCGACCTCGGTTAAAGCCAGCCGGCGGGTACTGCGTGTTAGCAGCGATACGCCAAGCTGTTTTTCTAATTGCTTGATAGTAAAACTGACAACCGCCTTGCTCTGCCCAAGCGTCTGTGCCGCGGTGGTAAAGCTCCCGGCTTCAACTACGGCGACAAAACAGGTCAATCGTTGTAGATCAAGCATAATCATTCCATTCATTGGCAAATTATTTTTGACAGTGTAATCGTGGAGTCCCGATATATCATCTATTAAAGGGTGAGTAGACTGGGCGCTCTGTTTTTTAATGAGTTTGATTCATGCGTTACCGTAGCCGTGTTGCTTGTGTTTATCTGCTGGGTTTCTTTGTTGATTTGATCAACATGTTTATCGTCAACGTCGCTTATCCCGATGTCTCTCGTCGTTTAGGTGCTTCAATCGGAGAATTAGCCTGGGTCACTAATGGTTATATTCTGGGATTAACATTGGTGATCCCAATCAGCGGCTGGTTGGCGGGGCGTTTTGGTTTTCGGCGTATCTTCTTACTCTCAATACTGCTGTTTATTTGTGGGACGGCATTAGCCGCGCAGGCTCAATCAGTATTCGCGCTGATCGGTTGGCGGGTATTACAAGGGGTAGGCGGCGGGCTGCTTATCCCGATTGGGCAGACGATGACCTATCAACTGTATCGCACTGACGAGCGAGCCAAACTGTCGGCGGTAATTATGTTAGTGGGTTTACTCGCCCCGGCACTATCGCCGAGTCTCGGTGGCATCGTGGTCGATAACTTAAGCTGGCGTTGGATATTTATCATCAACCTGCCGCTGGCCGGATTAACACTCTTCTTAGCGGCATTATGGCTGCGTGATACGCCGCGCGTTCAATCAACCCGTGGCTTAGATCTGCTTGGGTTGATAATGGCCTGCTTATCGCTATTGCTCGTCTTGATGGGGTTAACCCGACTGGGGGAACCTCAGCAACATGCACAGGGATTAACGGCACTATTGGCGGGTGGAGCGTTGATGTATTGCTATGTTCGCCGCTCATTGCACCAATCTTATCCTTTGCTCAATTTACGTTTACTGCAACAACCGGTGCTGCGGGCGGCCATATTGGTATATCAGTTTATTCCCGGCATATTTATTGGGGTCAGTTTGGTGGCGATGTTATATATGCAAAACCGGCTGGCAATGAGCGCAAGCCAGGCCGGTATGTTGATGTTGCCTTGGGCGCTGGCTTCTTTTGTGGCAATTAGTTTGACCGGTAAAACCTTCAATCGGTTAGGGCCACGCCCGCTGCTATTAGTCGGCTGTTTGTTACAAGCTATCGGTATTTTTCTGCTCACTCAGCTAACGGCAAGCGAACAATGGGCGATGCAGGCTTTGGCCTTTGCCTTGATGGGGTTTGGCGGCAGCTTAAGCAGTTCGACCGCGCAAAGTAGCGCGTTCATCGATATCGATAATGAGCAACTGGCAGATGCCAGTGCACTATGGAATATCAATCGTCAGCTCAGTTTTTGTTTAGGGACCGCGGCGCTTAGCCTGTTACTCAATGTTTTGTTGGCGCAATCAGGCGGCTTATACCAGCATGCTTACAGGTTATGTTTCTACGCGGCGACAGTGATTAGTCTGGTTCCTCTGTTATTTCTGTTTCGTTTGCCGAATCGCGCAATTCTGGAAAAAATTCATTTATCTCAAAGGAGTAAATAATGTCTCACGCCGATCCCTATATTAATGAAGTGCTGGTGGCCCACGAATTCATTGCTCAAGTGCTAGGTAGCCCCGATGCCACGGCTGCGCAGAGCGAGGCATTATTGGCTCGCTTTGATGCGGCGTTTACCATGATTGGTGTAAGCGGTACGCGTATTGATTTTGCTGGGCTGACTCAGTTTTTTAATACTCAACGCGGCAGTAAAGCGGGATTAAAAATCCAGATTGATCAAATCAATGTGGTCAGTCGCTGGCCAGAAGGTGCGGTGGTAGAATATCGCGAACATCAGACGTTGCCTGGACAAGCGGCGACATTACGTCGGTCAACGGTGGTATTTACATTAGG
This sequence comes from Rouxiella sp. Mn2063, assembly GCF_049319665.1. NCBI lineage: Bacteria > Pseudomonadati > Pseudomonadota > Gammaproteobacteria > Enterobacterales > Yersiniaceae > Rouxiella > Rouxiella sp. Mn2063. The sequence continues at coordinate 407,893 of NZ_JBMOUD010000001.1, forward strand.
AGAAAGCAGATGCCCGTTATGGCGGCATCTGCATGAGACTTCTGTACCGATGAGCGTGGATTAATGAGTCGGCTGTTAGGCCTCAAGCGCTAGCAACGCGAAGGTCGCTAGCCAGTGTTCGCCCATATAATCACTATCAAGATGCGATAACGCGCTTTCCAGATGGCGATCGGCTGCAGTGCGTAACAGCGCAATACGTGGATCGCCTGCGGGCAGTGCACGGGCCAGCGATCGTTGACACCAGGCTCGGCTGAGATTTAAACCATCAAGATGGGCAATTTTACCATCGCTGCGATCGGTGACGGTTGCCGGAGTAAACAGGGTTTCCGGTTTACTCTGTGCTAATTGCGGCAAGAAGCCGTCAAACCAAGTGATAAATGCTTCTGCCGGCAGTACGCGGTGCATTAACTCAGCTTCCATTAGCGACGGCGATAAAAATTCATCGCCGCTTGGCTCCCACGCCTGACAGCCTTGATCTGCCAAATGCCAGCGCTGTGCTGTTTGTTCAATCAGCGTTGCCAACTGCGGGCGTGACGTTGCTCGGGCAAAGTTCAGGCTGAGTGCTAAAGCGAAAGCGGTATTAAAATGCGTGCCAACCCGCAGCGGGTAGGTGGCTTTCGGCAAGAAGTTCATCCAGCTTTGCACAAAGAACTCGGTCATTGGCGATAGCGTCTTAGCCCATCCCGCAGCCTGCGGTAACGGCAAAGAGTGCAGCTGCTGGCTCAATGCCAGGAACCATCCCCAGCCATAAGGCCGTTCAAAACCTTGATTATGTGGCTGCTGCAAATAATCCATCTCAACGGCGACGTTCTCAGCGGTAAAGTGCTCGCTGACGACTGCAATAATACGATTGGCTTCTGGCAACTGCGGGAATTTTTCTAACAAGCGCAGTAATAGCCAATAGCCGTGCACACAAGAGTGCCAATCGTAGCTGCCATAGAAAATAGGGTGCAGCGCGCGCGGGCCTTTGACATCCTGCTCGCCATTTAATGAGTGCGTCAGTTTGTTTGGGTATTCACGGGTCAGATGACTCAGCGCCATATTGGCAAAACGCGACGCCATGGCTGGCGTCAGTTGTAAATCATTCATTGTCGTTCCTTATCTCTTATCGATTAGAAGCGGAAAACAAACAGATACATAAAGACGGTGTTGACAACCAACAGAATAAGCCCGGTTAACCACTGAGCTTTGATCACGCCGTGTTTGTCTTGTAATTCGAGCAGAGCAGCGGGAACAATATTAAAGTTAGCAGCCATCGGCGTCATCAAGGTGCCGCAGAAACCAGAAAGCATACCTATCGCGCCCATAATGGCCGGATTGCCTCCTAATTGATGTACGATCAACGGTAAACCAATGGCGGCCGTCATGACAGGGAAGGCGGCAAAGCCATTACCCATAATGATGGTAAACAGCGCCATCCCGAAGGTGTAGGCGACGATGATTGCTAGCGGAGAACCTAATGGAATGACGTTTTTGATCAGCGCAGAGACTTCACCGCCTACGCCTGATAACACGAATAACGCACCGAGAGCTGCCAACATTTGTGGCAAAATAGCTGCCCAGCCAACAGTATTCATCGTTTGTCCGCCGGCACGAATAGCTTGTAACGGCGAATCTTTCAGCATCAATAACGCAACGATAAAGGCGACTACGGTACCGAGAACTAGCGAGATCAAAGTAACGTTTTGGTGATCAACGAAAGGCACATATTTTAAGGTTAAGGTTCCGCCTAATGTCACCAAAGGGATCAGCAATGCCGGAATAAATAACTTGCTGCCGAAACGTTTAGCGCCAGCTTCACGTTTATCGACCGCGGCGGGCTTCAGGTTGTCATTGTCGCCTTTGCCCAATTTACCGGTACCGGCGATGACCGCCAGCGCGATGGCTAAACAGCCGGTGACAAAGTGGGGTAATTCGCTGCCGATCAGGAAGGTTACGGCATAAATCATCCAAAATATAAAATTGACTAGACGACGTGGATTCGTACGGTCTAGCAAGTTAAAGATGGCAAAGCCGGCAAACATCAACCCGGCGAGAATATAGACGGTGTTTAAGTTGATCATTTGGCGCTCCGATTAGTATAAATTTGCTCATCAAAACGCTTGGCCAGTGAGCGGTCCAACAGCCATAAACGAATGAAATGCACAATCAGCGCGGCAATCGCCGTCGGAATGGCCCATACCGATAAATCCAGGGGTTGCACAATAATGCCGCTTTGATCGAGGAAGCCTTTGATCAACAGGATGGACTGCACGGCGATAAAGATATCTTCGCCAAAGAATACGGCAACGTTGTCGGTTGCTGCGGCGTTAGCGCGGATCTTCTGTCGTACTTCTGAGGGTAAATCGCCATAGCGGCTGGTGGCCGCTGCTTCCGCCATTGGCGCGATCAGCGGACGTACCATCTGCGCGTGACCACCTAATGAGTTCAATCCCAATGCCGCAGTGATTTGGCGCAGCAGGAAGTAAAGCATCAATACACGCCCGGTAGTGGCTGCATGAATACGAGAGATCAGGTTGCGAGCTTGTTCTTTTAATCCGCTGCGTTCGAGCAGGGCGATAACCGGTAAGGTGAGCCAGATAAGACCCATATAGCGGTTGTCGGTAAAAGCTTTACCAAAGGCGCTGATAATGTCTACGGTATGCATACCGCCAGCAACCCCGGTAGAAATACCTGCGATGGTGACAACTAACAGCGGATTGAACCGCAAAGCAAATCCGATCACTACGATCGGTATGCCGATGAGTACCCACATAGCACTTTCCTCTGGTGTTTTTCTTAAAAAAAGATGTTGTTTGCGTTTTATTAAGTGATTTTGCGATGATCACTCTGTTTATATATTTGTATTTATTGATAATTTTATTTTGGTATTACTTTATTACAAAAGCTACTAACGAAAAGTATCAAGGGAAGGCGGGTTAGGCAAGTCAGCGGTAAGGGAAAATAGTTGCAAAGAACGACAGAGGAAGCATAAAAAAATCCGGCACGAAGGCCGGATGAGATGTTGGATCAGCAGGACGGATTATTCGTCGTCTTCATCGCCGTAATATTTAACGCCAAGTTTGATCAGTGCTCGGCCATTTGCTTTACGATGCAGGTTGGTATCGCGCAGCGAATAAACGCAGCCACAGTATTCTTGTTGATAGAAACGTTCGCGCTTACTGATTTCAATCATTCGCGCTGAGCCGCCTTTTTTACGCCAGTTGTAATCCCAATATACCATTCCAGGATAAGGCGCAGCGGCACGGTCACCGCAGCCGTTGATCTGTTTCATGTCTTTCCAACGTGAAATTCCCAGCGAGCTGGAGATCGCACTAAAGCCATGTTCAAACGCATATAGCGCGGTGCGCTCAAAACGCATATCAAAACACATGGTGCAGCGAACGCCGCGTTCTGGCGCGTTTTCCATGCCGCGAGCCCGTTCAAACCAATTGTCAGTGTCGTAATCGGCATCAATAAACGGAATGTTGTGTTGCTCGGCAAAGCGCATATTTTCTTCTTTACGCAGCAGATATTCTTTGTGCGGATGAATGTTCGGATTGTAGAAGAAAATAGTGTATTCGATGCCGGAGGCTTGAATAGCTTCCATTACTTCACCTGAGCAAGGCGCACAGCAGGAATGAAGTAATAGTTTGTCATGCCCGGTAGGCAAGGAAAGTTTTTCGCGAATGAGTTCGCTCATGTTTAAAACCTGTTTCTAAAGATTGCTTACGCCTATGATAAAATATCGCCGGTTTGAATCAAAATATATTCTTCATCGGTAAGGTGGTCATATGGCTGCAAAAATAGGTGCTATGATGCTTTATCTACCTATTAGCGTTGAAATATTGTTCGCTGGTGCGCTTGGCACAGCGGTATTGGCATAGTTCGACGAGTGACAGACTAGCTGGTGAGAACCTTTTTAGGTGAAAAGTAAGGATGCAGTAATGCAGATAATGAAGTCGCATCATATTCGTTGGTTCAGTTTGATTATTATCATGGGCGGGCTGTTGTTGGTCCTGCCATTGCATTTATTGGGGTGTTTCATTGCCGGTTTTGTGGTGTACGAATTGGTAAATGGCTTGACGCCTTATTTTCAAAAAATTATTGGTGGCGAACGCGCCCGCTGGCTGGTTGTTTTACTGATCAGTACCTTGGTTGTTAGTGCGTTAACTTTGGCGGTGATGGGGATCGTCAGCTTCTTGATGCGCGATGTTAAAAACCCTGCCGCCTTCAATACGATGGTTTCCCGTTTGCTTTCCGATGCGCAAAGTCGACTTTCTCCTTCGATGCTGAACTATTTACCGGCCAGTATTGAAGAGCTGCAACACGAGTTTCTGCAATGGTTGCGCGAACATATTGCCATGATCCAAACCGCGGGAAAAAACGCGGCGCATACCTTTGTTACCATGCTTATCGGTATGATTTTGGGCGCTATCATCTCTTTGCAAACCAAACAAATCGGTGAAACTGACGCCCCGTTGAAAAATGAATTGTTGCAGCGCGTCCACCTGCTAAGTCAGGCGTTTCGCAATGTGGTGTTCGCTCAGTTCCAGATTTCATTAATTAATACGGTGTTATCTGGGGCCTTCTTGTTTGTGATCTTGCCGCTATTTGGTATTCATTTACCGCTGGCTAAGACATTGGTGGTCTTTACCTTTGTGTGTGGATTGTTGCCAGTGGTAGGGAACCTGATTTCCAACACGGTAATGTTTATCGTTGGCCTATCGTTATCGCTGTGGGTTGGGGTAGGGGTGTTGGCTTACCTGATCTTCATCCACAAAGTGGAATATTTCCTTAATGCGCGCATTGTCGGTACCCGTATTAATGCTAAGTCTTGGGAAGTATTACTGGCGATGTTGGTCTTTGAATCAGCCTTTGGTTTACCTGGTGTTGTTGCCGCGCCGATTTATTATGCTTATCTGAAAAGTGAGCTTAAAGTCGCCAGACTTATTTGAGGCCGATTGCATAATTCACGCCTAGTATTGCCTTAGCGATCCTGAAAAAAGGAGTTTTAGGCAAGCACTAGCGAGGATCGTTATAATAATCCTCGTCTTTCTCGTCGCATAATCGTTAGCGCCGCCATCGGCTTATTGCTGGTGGCGGCGTTATCATTTATCAGGAGAAAGATATGACGCTTAATGTCCGAGGTTTTGCCGCACAAGGTGCAGAAACGCCGCTTGGCCCACATACTTTTGTTCGCCGTGATCCGCGTGATAATGATGTTGTCATCGACATTCAATACTGTGGTGTTTGTCACTCTGACATTCATCAGGCACGTAATGAATGGGGGAAGAGTATTTATCCGATGGTTCCAGGGCATGAAATTATTGGCCGTGTTAGCCACGTCGGTGCCAAAGTAAAAGGATTCAAAGTAGGCGACACCGTCGGCGTTGGTTGTATGGTCGACTCTTGTCAACAATGTCCATCATGCGCTGAGCATTTGGAACAGTATTGTGATGAGGGCGCAGATATGACGTATAACAGCCGCGACCGTCATGACAATATGATGAATTACGGCGGCTACTCTGAGCAGATCGTGGTGTCTGAAAAATTTGTACTGCGTATCCCCGCCAAGCTGGATATCAAAACCGCCGCGCCACTGTTATGTGCAGGTATCACCACTTATTCACCGTTGAAGCATTGGAAAGTAGGTAAGGGGCATAAACTGGCTGTGGTCGGTTTGGGTGGTTTAGGGCACATGGCGGTGAAGTTGGCTAAAGCCATGGGAGCCGAAGTGACATTATTCACACGCTCTGCCAATAAAACGGAAGAAGCACAGCGTCTTGGTGCCGATCGTGTGGTGATTTCCAGCGATGCCACGCAAATGGACAACGTGCAAAATTATTTTGATTTCATCCTCGATACCGTACCGAATCAGCATGACCTCAATCCGTACCTGGCGACGCTCAAACGTGATGGCACCCATATTCTTGTTGGGTTGATCGAACCTATCGATCCTGCGCTTCACAGTGGCATGTTAGTCGGAAAACGCAAAACGCTGGCCGGTTCTTTGATTGGTGGTATTGCAGAAACGCAAGAGTGTTTGGATTTCTGCGCTGAACATGACATTAGCTGCGATGTTGAAATGATTGATATCCAAAACATCAATACGGCTTACGATCGTATGATCAAAAGTGATGTTAAATACCGCTTCGTTATTGATATGGCTTCACTGAAATCTGCGTAATCAGCTGGTTTGGCTAGGGCGCTCATTACATCCCAATTGACTCATGGGTTGCTTGTTCTCAAGACCGTCTGGCCAGACTCTGCTCATCTTTAAGCGCCACGCAATTTTTTGCCTGGCGCTTTTTTTAAAATTTCATTATTTCCGCTGGTTGGTTACTTCTCGCCTTGTGATGGTGGTGGTATTCTTCAGCTTTCGCCAAGCGAAGGAAAATCAGTGGCTAAGAATTTTGATGAATTAATCAGAGATATTGATCTGATTATCGAACATGTGGATAACCTGAAAAACCTTCCACCGCACGCACAGCGTGCTGTTAAGCCGCCTGCTGAGAAGCCGGCATATGATTCTTTTTGTGAAATTTTTGCGCTGAAAGCGGTGATGCGTGCCGTTATTTCCTCAGTAGATACGATAGTGAAAGTGCAAATTGCTCATAAAGTCGAGCAGGATATTGGTCATCTGGAAAATCGAGTGCGTTCAATCGGTGGTGGCAGTGCTAATCCTGAGGATGTGGCACAGATTACCGCTTATGTTCGCCATGCTGTTTCAGAAATGCTGGAATAGTCTGCTTATACCCGCCATTCTTTTTTAAATATGAATGGCGTTTTTTTATCTGGGTAAATAAAGCGCGATTTTTTCAGATTTTTTTTAGAAAACAGCAGGGTAAGTGTTCATATATCAACCGTCTTTTGACTCAAATGAAGTATTTCTGTGTATTGGCAGCAGTAACTATTAAAAACAGTTGCTATTACATGGCAGTCATGAGTAAATACATCCCGGCCTGTGGTACAGACCTATTTATGCACGACATCCTGAGTAAAGTTGTTCAAATGTAAAGCGTTATCCATGATAACCCTGCTCTGACGAATTTCCTTCTTAGTGCCTCCATAAGTAACGACTGAAATCCGGCTATAACATGCCCATGGCGGCTAAATTTATTTTTTAAAGGTAATTCCTATGTCTATGATGAAAGGTCAGGTTAAGTGGTTTAACGAGTCTAAAGGCTTTGGCTTCATCACTCCTGCTGATGGCAGCAAAGATGTTTTCGTACACTTCTCTGCTATCCAAGATCAAGGTTTCAAGACCCTGGCTGAAGGTCAGAACGTACAGTTCTCTATCGAGAACGGTGCTAAAGGTCCGTCTGCGGCTAACGTTACCGCTATCTAATCTCGCTTTTACTGCATTGCAGTAGAATAGCAAGATGACAAAAACCCGCTAAGGCGGGTTTTTTTACGTTTAAATTTTGACACGGTTTATTCGCTGCTTATAGAAATGTATCTAGTCAATAAATAGAGTGTTATTTATGCTAGGGTTTAACTCGATAGCTTTTATAAATCAGCCATGGAATAGCAAAATGAAGATCAATGATTTGGTAACGGTGAAAACTGACGGTGGTCCACGCCGCGAAGGTAAAATACTGGCCATAGAAACATTTTACGAAGGCGTGATGTATCTGGTGTCTCTTGAAGACTATCCGGCAGGGATCTGGTTTTTTAATGAGGTTGACTCTCGTGATGGCACCTTTGTTGAACCGCTGGAGTCACATTAAAGGTTATCGCTCTGTTGAACTGAAACGCTAAGAAGCGGTGGAATCATTGCGGTTTTTAGCGTGGGTATTTCTGCTTTACTCCCACCTCCATGACGTTATTCAATCTGCTGCCAGATAAGCATTTTACATCCAACCTGCAAGCGCCAAATTTTATTGATAAGTGTCAAAACGGTTTTCTAGAGCTGATAAATGTCGGTTATTCGGGCCATTACTTTTGATTTTATCGTGTAATTTATCACGATAAGAAGAAATAAGAGGCGGATGTGTCGCCTTTGTTATTTTCTTGTCACGACGCTACATCATAAATTTTTCAATATTAGCATCGAAAATAGTCGTTCTTATACCCTGTGCAATGCACAGAGAAAGGGCTTGCCAATCGCTGGCTTGCCATGATGAACGACATGATACATTTGCTCTGGGTAACGGATGAAGTCAGAGAGGCAGCCAAGAGGAAGCAGAGAATATGGTCAAGGTCATTTTATACAGTAAAAATAAACTAACGTTGTTGGGATTATCAACAATTGCTCATGATGTTAGCGTGAAATGGCCTGAACCACCGCTTATAACCAGCGTCGAATCAATGAAACAACTTGCCGCGGCGTTATCCAGCGATGCATTCTTATCTAATGGTTCCTACAGCATGGTAATTATTGACCTTGCTTCTATGGCCTGTTACGAGCGTCATAATGCGTTGCTACAGCTCAATTTGTTGCTACCAAGCGGACGGATTCTGGCATTAACTCAAGAGTTGCCTGATTCTCATGCTTTTCAGCTTATCGCTAAGCAATCTTGCATCGTGTTGCCATCGCGCAGTGCAATTCCTCTGGTTGAGTTTGCATTAAACAGCGTGGCTTTTGCACCGACGGTTGATACCCAAATTATCTCTGGCCGGGAAAAGGATAGCTATGCACAACTCAGTAGCCGCGAAGTCAGCGTGTTAAAACGCATTATGGCGGGATTAGCCAACGTGGATATTGGACGCCAGCTAGGTATTGAACTTAAAACTGTCTCTGCACACCGTAAAAGTATTTATCTAAAACTCGGTGTGAGTAACTTAGCTGGGTTACATGAAAAAATTCTTCGCGATAGCGGTGAAGCGCCCGCACCGCAGCCACAATACAGCGTTTCAATGTAAGCGAATAATCTTAAAAAGAACCATGATTGTTTTTTATATTCATGGTTCCTCCAGTCTTAACGAATCTGTCAATGCCAGTGTTAATGGGAATCTCAGCAACAGTGACACGCCTGAATGGCCTTTTCTTGCAAGTAATATTTTAGCGTTCAGCCCGCAATTTGTAGTACTCGCCTGACGAATTTTACGTTAGCCTTATGCTGGTATATTTTAACTCGGAACGGCCTGTGCACAGGCTCGGTCCGACTCTTTCCAAGCATAGCTAAGGAAACTATTCCGGCATGGAACGAAGAGCATTTATTAAGGCTTCACTCGCGTTTGCTGCGTATTGCGGTGTGCCATCAATGGCAACACTGTTCACAGAATCGGCCAATGCAGCACAAAATAATGTTGCCGATGGTGGCGCAACACATTTTGATTTCTCCGTATTGCAAGAAATGGCAACGTCGTTGTCAAAACAGCCATTTGGTGGTGCGCCGCAGCCGCTGCCTCAAACTTTGGCTGATTTGACGCCGCAGGCTTATAACGCCATTCAATATGATTATGGTCATTCTCTGTGGCATAACTTGCAGGGACGCCAGTTAGATGTTGAATTATTCCACGTTGGTATGGGTTTCCAGCGCCGGGTGCGTATGTATTCGGTTGACTCACAGCAGAATATGGCTCGTGAGATCCATTTCCGCCCTGAGCTGTTTAACTATCATGATGCAGGCGTTGACACTAAACAACTTGAAGGGCAAACCAACCTCGGTTTTGCCGGTTTCAAAGTCAACAAAGCTCCCGAACTTACTCAGCGAGATGTGGTGTCATTCCTCGGTGCGAGTTATTTTCGCGCCGTAGATGATACCTACCAGTATGGGCTTTCTGCTCGTGGCGTTGCGGTGGATACTTATGCTGGACAGCCAGAAGAGTTCCCTGATTTCACCGCCTTCTGGTTTGAGACGCCAAAAGCAGATTCAACGACTTTTGTTGTTTACGCATTATTAGATGGCCCAAGCATTACCGGTGCTTATCGATTCACGATTCACTGTGAACCGACCCGAGTGGTAATGGAAATTGACAAGCATCTGCACGCGCGTAAAGACATCAAACAACTGGGCATTTCACCAATGACCAGTATGTTTAGTTGTGGCACTAATGAGCGTATGCGCTGTGACACCATTCACCCGCAGATCCATGATTCAGATCGTTTGGTGATGTGGAGTGGTAACGGTGAGTGGATTTGCCGACCATTGAACAATCCGCAGAAGCTGCAATTTAATGCTTTTGCTGACAAAAATCCTAAAGGGTTCGGCTTATTACAGCTTGATCATGATTTTAATGATTATCAAGACGTGATTGGTTGGTATAACAAGCGTCCAAGCCTGTGGGTTGAACCAAAAGGCGAGTGGGGCAAAGGCTCGATTAACTTGATGGAAATCCCGACCACGGGTGAAACATTAGATAATATCGTGTGCTTCTGGCAGCCAGAAAAACCGGTTAAAGCCGGCGATTCTCTCGATTTTAGCTATAGCCTCTACTGGAGCAGTGAGCCGCCACAGAAAAGCCCGTTGGCAAACGTGTTGGCAACGCGTACCGGCATGGGCGGGTTCCCAGAAGGTTGGGCACCTGGTGAGCATTATCCGAAAGTATGGGCGCGCCGTTTCGCTATCGATTTCGTGGGCGGCGAGCTTAAGGCATTCGCAGATAAAGGTATTGAGCCAGTCATTACTGTCTCAGAGGGGAAAATCGACAATATCGAAATTCTCTATGTTCAGCCATTCGATGGTTACCGTATCCAGTTTGACTGGTTCCCAACCAGTGATTCGGTTGCGCCGTTAGAGTTGCGTATGTTCTTGCGCTCACATGAAACAACATTGAGCGAAACCTGGCTGTATCAATACTTCCCGCCAGCGCCGGACAAACGCCAATATATTGACGATCGCCAGATGAGTTAACATCCTGCGCATAAAAATCGTTTGATAACTGCACCACCCAATTCGGTAGTATTCGATTCTTGGTGGTGCAGTTTTTTTATACCTGTTTTATCGGTGATCGCACTCACAAAATATTATCTATCTGTCAGTTTTTAAGGAGGAAATTATTATTTTTTTGAATAAATGACTATTCTTGGATGAGCATAATTACGGAGTTTTTCTCTCATGCAAGAGGCATTCACTTATTCAAATTATATTGTCATTATTATGACAATATTCGTTGCTTATACTATTTTCGGCATTGCCGGTTTTGGCTCGGCGCTGATCGCCAGCCCGGTATTAGCACTGTATTTCCCGGTTGATAAAATAGTCCCCTTATTAGCGCTACTGGATATGTGCGCCGCTATTATCAATGTGAGCCGCGATGGACGGCATGCGGACCTTAGTGAGTTAAAAAGGTTGATACCTTTCATGTTGCTGGGGAGTTTGTTAGGGGCGTGCGTTTTATTAAAAACTAATCCGCGAATTCTATTACTTGCCTTGGGCCTATTCGTTACCTGCTATGCCATTTACGCCCTCAGTGGCGTAAAGCCACAGCGATCTTATACCTCTCGCGCTGCATTACCCTTTGGGTTTATTGGGGGAATATTCAGCGCGCTGTTTGGCAGCGGTGGCTTCATTTATGCTCTCTACTTGAGTGGCAGAATTGCTAAAAAAGAAGTCATGCGTATTACCCAAACAACATTGATCGGGATGAGTACGTTAACCCGTGTCGTTATTTTTATGCTGGCAGGCGTTTATTTTGATTCAGGATTGCTGCTAATGGCCTTGATACTTGCTCCGGCAATGCTAGTCGCCATTGTTTTAGGCCGACGTATCACGTTGAAGATGTCGCGGGAGCAATTTTTGAAGCTAATTAATATTGTGGTGCTTCTGTCGGGAGTAATGTTAATCATTAATTATTTCAGGTAGGAAGATAAATAAAAAAGACCCAATAATCGCTTATTGGGCCTTAGCTCTGGTGTTGACGATAAATATCATTCAACCCGAAACAACCTAATTATTATCATATTATACGCAGGTGTACGACATACTTGAGGCTCACATATTGTGCGCTGCGATACTAAAATTCTTTAACCAACAACTCGCGATTTTGCACTTGACCCGTTTTTAGCATTTGGTCAAAAGCCCGCTCGGTATTTTTCAGCTGTTGCAAAAACTCAGACGGCGAATAATCGTGAGATTTGCTGCTCATATAAGCCAGGGCAAGTTCTTTTGGCTGATAGCGTTGGAAGTTATACATGCTGTTCCTTATCAATAAAATCAATGATTACGATTCGGTCAACGTTGTGTTGAGCCATGTGCAACTGCTTACATCGTGCTGCCAATGAGAGATATTCTACGGCGTTTTATGATAAGTAAAAGCCGCTTTTATAGATGAATTCAATAGCTGAAATCTACCGAATGAATGCAAGAAAAGAGATAAACCCACGCCCTATCAGCCCACCTATCAGTTGACCTTAATCTCTTGACCTTCAATAGCGCATCTTATCGGCCAAGTGAACGAATGAGGCTAGGGTAAAGCAGACAAGGAAGTCTGCTTTAGGTTGAGCCGGGCAGGACGCACGTCTCACCCGACCCGATAAGCTAAGCGTAGGCGTCGGGTGCAGGGGCCTTCGCCTCAAGGCCCTTGCCGGCCGCGATCGCCAATGCGGATATATTCCCGTTTGCTAATAAGCGGCCGAACTAGGCGTGGTTTACTATCAAGCTTGCTTAGCTATTGCTAATAGCATTGGAATCACATACGGAATTTGCGATAACAAATACAATATCAGCCCAATCGCCGCGCCTACTAGCGTCCCATTGATACGGATAAACTGTAGATCTTTACCGATATTCAACTCTATTTGATCTGACATCTCTTTTTCATCCCAGCCTTTCACCGTGTCACTAATATGTTGGGTCAGGAACGCGGCAAAGTCGGGAGCCATTTTGCCCGCTAATGTCTCAAGTTGCAGGTTAACTGATTCACGCAGGCTAGCGTCATGCGCCAGAGCATTGCCAAGCCACTGGCCTGATTCCGCGATGCGCGCATGCAATGTCGAGTCGGGACGGTCTAAATCTTGCTTCATCCAAGTGCGTAAATCGCGCCAGAGTCCCATTACATAAGTATTTAGCGTGTCGTCGTTCTTAATATACTCTTTGATTTTGTTAGCTCGATCTGCCATTTCAGCATCGTTTTTCAACCTGGCAATAAATTTCTCCAGATTACGGTCAAAGCTTTGACGCAAGCTATGTCCTCTGTCAGCCGAGATATCGTCGAGTAAGGTATTTACGGCGTTAGAGACTAAATCGGCCCCGTGTTCACCTAACCACTCGGTAGGTAATACTTTGGCTTTAATCGGATGTTCGCGTTTAATCCAATGAACGATTTGGGCAGAGATAAACTCTCGGGTGCTAGGTTGTTCCAATAGCTGTGTCAGTTTAGACATAGCCTGATCCAGCAGTTGCTGATGACGGCCCTCTTTGGTCAAGCTATCGAGTAAGGCTGCCACGGACTGCGATAAATCGAGTTTGTCGATCGCCGCATGTAGCGCGTCTTTAATAAATTGCTGGATACGGCGATCGTCGGTGATGTCGATAAATCCACGCATCATCTTGACCATATAACCGCCAAATTTTTTGGCGTTATCTGGGCCAGTGAGCCAATTGGCGATCAATTGGGCAGGATCGTATTGTTTGATTAATCTGACTATTGATGCCGGGTCGAGGAATTTTTCGCGCACGAACAGCGCCAAATTATCGGCAATTTTATTTTTATTCTGCGGAATGATCGCCGTGTGGCCGGCAATAAATGGCAGCGGGATACGGCGAAACAAAGCAACAACGGCGAACCAATCAGCTAACGCACCGACCATTGCCGCTTCGCTAATTGCTTTTAGGCCTGATATCCAAAAGTTTTGCGGCAAAAATAGCGTCACGACAAACAATGTGGCCGCGATGAGCAGAAGCAGCAACGCATTGCGTTTGCTTTTTCTCAGTTCAGTATGTTTATCCATCATCAATTTTTAGCCATAGCGTTGCAAAACGGTCAGATCTTTTATGTCGCGTTGTCGATAAAATCTGCTAAGTATTAACCATACATCGGCACTTATGGAAACACCGGCGCCGTACTTAATTTTATTTTGGCACAGTTCCAGAAAAAACTGACTCTTTATGGCCTGATAAAATATTATGCTTATATACCCTTCATACTTGAAGTCGCTTCTACGTTGGCTGCGGTTACTTACCCGAATCACTTACCAAGTAAGTTCCTCGGGATGTACGGCCTTGCGGCAACTTCAATTATTGGGGAGATAGTCAGTAAATTTAATAACAATAAAACGGCCCCTTTTTTGGAACCTTTTCGTTATGCACAAGCGTTATAAAATATCCGCCATCTTTGTCCTGTTAGCGTCATTGATGACGACTTCAGGCCTATCATATGCGCAGACTGGCGATGATCAAGCCGAGGCACAAAATACCTCGCAGCTTGAATCGTCTGCTACGCCTGTTGATGCGCCAGGGACGTTAGCTGCGTTGCAAAAGCGGCTCGATAACCTTAAACAACAAGTCTCTACGACAAAGAATGGTAATAAACTCAGTGGACTGAGTGATGATGCTAACAAATTATCGGGAGATGCCGATCAGTTAGCCACCAGTTTGCAGCCGCTTAGAGCGCAGGTGCAATCAAAACTAGATGTGCTTGGTCCGGTTCCTGAAGTTGCAACGGGGGCTTTGCCTGAAACACCTCAAGTGATTCAGCAGCGTAAGAATCTTAACGCGGCTAAAAGTTTGCTTGATAGCCAAATCCTGCAAGCGGGAACGATTAAAACCAGCGCCAGCAATCTTGCAACGCAGATTTCTGGTTTACGCCGCGATGCTTTAAGAACGCAGATTGCACTGAATACCGGCAGCATCTTGAGCGCTAACTTTTGGACTCCATTATTTGCACCAAAAGATAGCGATCAACAGCGTTTCAGCCAATATGGCGAAGAGCTAAAAGATGCCTGGCATGGCGCATGGCAACCTGAATTCCGCTATGGTTCTGCTGGACTCTTGGTGCTGGCACTGTTTATCGGTGTCTTTGGCCGTAGGTTATTGTATTTGGGACTGGCTTGGGTGACGCCTCGCTGGCTGCCGCTAGGGAGATTAAGGCGCAGTTTCTTTGCCGCTGGTACAACCGCTATTAGCGTGCTGACCTGGGGCTTTAGCGTTAAGTTCTTTACCATGATTTTTACCCGCACGGATGATGTGGGAGAGTGGGTTTTACAAAGCGCGGACAAGTTAGTGGGTTTGGTATTGTTCTCCGCATTAGTTGTAGGACTGGGACGAGCCTTACTTTCTACTGAGCATCCTAGCTGGCGTCTGCCGAATTTAGCTGACCCGGTAGCAAAAGCATTAGTCCCACTGCCGCGTAATTTGGCCGGTTGTATCCTGCTATTTGGTATCATTGAAAATCTCAATGAAATCCTTGGTACCAGCGTGACTGTTACCTTGTTTGGTAATGGGCTATCCGCTTTATTGGTATCGCTGTGTTCGTTGGTGGCACCACTGCGGGTTAACCGCGTACGCCGCAAATTGCTGGCTAAAGGAGAGCAGCCAGAAGAGCGTTCTACTCTTGCGGGTTTGATGAACCTTGCCGTTAGTGGCACCGCGATTGCGATACTGGCTGCATCGCTAATCGGTTATGTGCCGCTGGCACGATTCCTCAGCTATGAGTTGCTGTGGATTGGTTTGGTGTTGTCTTGCCTGTATATGTTTGTCAGTCTGGTGACTGACCTGTGTGAAAGCATTTTTTCAACGAACACCACCACCGGCAGCCTGTTGCAAAGTGGTCTGAATCTGAACGAACGTCATCTATCGCTGGCCGCTACGTTGCTTTCTGCGGTGGGTAAAACTCTGCTGGTGTTGGTCGCCGTCGTCGCCATTTTCAATGGTACCTTTGGTAGCACCACGCCTTTGCAGGTTATTAACCAAGCGATTGAGTTTTGGGGCGATAAAGGCCTGGAAAAAGTCAATATCATTCCTGGACAGGCCGTCAGTGCACTGCTTTTCTTGTGCGTTGGCTGGTACGTTTTACGCTCTGCAAGACGCTGGTTGGATAATGACTTCCTGCCGAAAACTAACATGGATCGTGGTATGCGAGCGTCGTTGGTCACGCTGTTTACCAACGTAGGCTATGTGCTGATTTGCTTGCTTACACTTTCCACATTAGGCATTGAATGGAACAAGCTGGCTTGGATTGTGAGTGCGCTATCGGTCGGTATCGGTTTTGGCTTGCAAGAGATTGTTAAGAACTTTATCTCTGGTCTGATTCTGCTGACCGAGCGACCGGTGAAAGTTGGCGATTTGGTCACTATCAGCGGGGTAGAAGGGGATATTCGTCGCATTAATGTCCGTGCGACAGAAATTCAGCTTAGCGATCGTTCAACCGTTATCGTGCCAAACTCACAATTTATCTCGCAGAACGTGCGTAATGCCACGATGGGTAATGCGCAAGGTGTGGCAACTATCGCCTTAACCTTCCCGCTGGATATCGACCCGGAGGCGGTACGTAACTTGCTTCTGGATGCATATAAGCAGCATGAAAGTATTCTGGAAACACCCGCGCCTTCGGTTTCCTTTAAGGAGCTAAGCCCAGACGGTATTGTGCTTAGTGTCACCGGTTACGTTAATAGCCCACGTTTGGTTAGCTCGACCAAAAGTGCGCTGCTCTATGAGATTCTGAAAAGATTGCGTAACGAAGGTATCAGCCTGGCACGTAAGCAAACCATGGTAGTAGAACAGCCGAGTAAAGACGACGAGTAATAAATAAGAATGCCCTGATTTGCCAATCAGGGCATTCTATGTGCTCAGCAAGAGTTATCACGCGAGCATGTTATATTTCTTCTGATTAACCCGCCTGGCTAGTTAACATCCGCCGATGCTGCCGGACCAAATACTGAGTAGCTTGGTAAATCAATCTTTTGATAAGGTTCCCAGCCGCCGCCAAGGGCTTTATACAGTGAGACCAAATCTGTGCTGGTTTGTACCTGCGCCAAGGTCGTTTGTTGACGAGCCTGCGCCAGCTGCCGCTGCGCATCTAAGACGTTGATAAAGGATGATAACCCCTTCTTATAGCTGTCGCTGGCTAAGTCATACGCGCTTTGTAAAGCCTCAGCCGTATTTTTCAACCCCGTCACTCGATCTTGGTCGGTCTGGTAGCTAACCAAGGCATTATCGACATCTTGTAGCGCATTCAGTACTGTTTGACGGTAATTCAATGCCGCATTGGCTTGTTGCGCGCGTGATAACCGGACGCTGGAAACCAGACGGCCGCCGGAGAAAATAGGCAACGAAATTTGCGGGCCAAAGGAGTAGAAATGGCTGCTCCAGTCGTTCAAATAGCTGGCATTAGTATTACGCATCCCGAACTGTCCGGTCAGTGACAGGCTTGGGAATAGCTGAGCAATAGACACGCCGATATTTGCCGTTGCTGCATGGAGGTCTGCCTCTGCTTTACGTACATCAGGGCGACGACGAGCCAGTGCAGAAGGGACACCAACGGCAACAGCCGCAGGGATCGCTGGCAGCGCTTTAGGTGTCGATAGTTCATTATCCAACGAACCCGGGAGTTGACCGAGCAATACGGCTAAGCCGTTCATGGCCTGACGCGTTTGAGCCTGATACTGCGGCAGTTGAGCTTGCAATGAACTTAGTTGTGCACGGGCGTTTTCCACATCCTGCTGCGGCGCCAAACCATTATGTTGCAGGCTAGAGGTCAGTTCGAAAGTCTGTTGCGCGATACTAATTTGCGATTCAATAGTGGCAATCACGCTTTGTGCGCCGCGCAGCTGTAGATAAGTGCGGGCGACTTCAGCTTCAAGCGAAACTAATGCATCGTTGCGGCTTTCGATGGAAGATTGCGTTTGTGCTCTGGCTTCTTCGACCGAACGGCGAGTGCCGCCAAACAAATCTAACTCCCAGCTTGCATCAAAATTCCCCTGATACAGGCCGGTTGATTGCGTGGCGCTGTTTAATAAATCAGTGGCTTGCGGGCCGAGATTATTGGCCTGTGCGCTAATGCCCTGGGAATCAAGCTCACCTTTTAATCCAAGCTGTTGTCGCACTGCCTGCGCATTGGCGCTGACCGACGGTAGCCAGGCACCACGAGCTTGATTGACCTGTTCGCGAGCACCTGCGATGCGCAATACGGCTTGCTGTAAAGACAGATTACCGGCAATAGAACGATCGATCAGACTGTCCAACTGTGGGTCATTAAAAGCTTTCCACCACAATGGATTCGGCTGCGAGGGCAGGGCAATTGAATCGGTCGATTTCTTTTGCACCTGCGGAACATCGCTAAAAGAGGACGGCGTTTGTGCGTGCGGAGCCTGGTAGTCTGGGCCAACGGAGCAACCCGCTAGGGCTAAAGCTAGCGCAGAAGACGTCATACTCACTTTGATGCGCGCAGGCAGTCGAGGAATAAGATAAGAGGCGAACATATCAGTGAGCTCCCGGGGTAGCTTCGCTCTTGACTGGCGAAAGTAAAAAACTAAAGGGGATCAAAATAAATGCAAATAGCGCGCAGTAAGTAAACACGTCGATATACGCCAGAATTCGTGATTGCGACACCATCTCTTGATACATCAGCCCGGTGGCGACAGTTAACGGGTCACCGACGGCATGAGAGAAGTCGCGAACCGCTATCGCAGCACGGCTTATCGCCTGATTAAATTGTTCGCTAAAGGAGGTCATGTGCCCGACCATATGGGCACTTTGCGCCTGAGTACGCTCCGTGACAGCCGCGGTTGATAATGAGATGCCAATCGATCCTGCAACATTACGGAACATAGTTAATAGTGCCGAAGCATCGGCATTTAGCCGCTGCGGGATGGTAATAAAGGCAATAGTTGTCAACGGGACAAACAAGAAGCCAAGTCCGAGCGATTGCGCACAGCGGAATAATGACAGCGTAGCGAAATCAATGTTCGGAACCAGAGTCTTTGAGTACACAAAGGAACCGCCAAGCAGTAGAAAACCGAACGCAATAAGCAGACGAGTTTGTACAATTGGCATCAATTTAAGCACGAGTGGAATCGATAGCACCACCACTACGGCCCCCGGCGTCATCACCAAACCGGAGAGGGTCGCGGTGTAGCCTAATTGCTGTTGCGCCAGCTGTGGAATGATGACCGAGCTGCCATAAAGAATGGTCGACATCCCCGCCATCAAAAAGCAGGCAACAGCAAGGTTACGGTCTTTCAAGCAGCGAATATCGACGACAGGATTTTTGGTATACAGCAACCAATATACCGCTCCAACCAAGCCCACTGCCGCTAATACACCGAAAGTGATAATGAAGTTTGATTGGAACCAGGCATCATCTTCACCACGGTCCATCATCACTTGCAGGCAGCCAAGCCCTAAACTGATCAACGCAATACCGATGTAATCGATACTCAGTTTCTGGGTCGATTTTTTCTCCCACGGCGGGTCTTCCAGCAGTTGATAGATGGCAATGACCGCAATAATCCCGACCGGGATGTTAATCAGGAACACCCAACGCCAGTTGTAATGATCGGTAATCCATCCGCCAAGGGTTGGGCCGATAATCGGCGCGACGATTATCGCAATCGCCGAAAGTCCAAACGCTTTGCCGCGATCTTCTTTTTTGAAGTAATCCAGCAATACTGACTGTTGTACCGGTTGCAAACCACCGCCAAAGAAGCCTTGTAGAATGCGGAATAACACCATCTGCCACAACTCGGTGGCAATACCACACAAGAAGGAGCAGACGGTGAACATCACGATACAGATCAGGAAGTAATTTTTGCGTCCTAGCGTACGGCTGAGGAACGCAGAAATAGGTAACACGATACCGTTAGCCACCAAATACGATGTCAGTACCCAGGTCGATTCGTCGTAACTTGAAGAGAGCGATCCGGCGACATGTGGTAGCGCAACGTTGACGATAGTGGTGTCGAGGATCTCCATGAATACCGCGATGGTGACGACGATTGCCACCGCCCACGGATTACTCTTGGGGACCCAATTACCGTGCGCTTCACTCATTCGACAGTCACCGACGGTTCAACTGATAAACCGAGCGGAAGGGGCTTTTGCGGATCAAAACCGCTGTCGATAATAATCTTAACCGGTACACGCTGGACAATTTTGACGAAGTTACCGGTGGCATTTTCTGCCGGGAAGGCGGAGAAACGCGAACCCGTACCTTGCTGAACGCTATCAACATGACCATGCAGTTTTAGATTTGGATAGGCATCGACGCTGATATCAACTTTATCGCCGGGTTTCATCCGCTCTAACTGAGACTCTTTGAAGTTGGCGGTGATCCAAATATCAGGTGAGACGATAGAGAACAGTGATGAGCCAGCTTGCACCAAGGTACCCAATTGAACATTACGCATCGTAACGTAGCCATCGAAAGGCGCGCGCACATCTGCATAAGAAAGGTTAAGTGCGGCGGTTTCCAACTGGGCTTTCGCTTGTTCAACTTGTTGTTGACGCGCCTCTACATTGGTTTGTGCTTGGCGTATTTGCAATTGCACCTGTGCGGCAACTTGCACCTGCGCTTTGGCATTTTCTACATCAGCATTCGCAGAACGCAATTGTGCACTCGCGCTGTCGATATTCTGTTGTGATGTGGCACGAGGATCGACGCCACGTTGACGACGGTAAGCGGCCGTTGCATTGGCTAAATTAGCCTCAGCACGCGCTTGTTCTGCTTTGGCCTGCGCCAACTGTGCTGGATATTGTACTTTAGCTAAATCTAACTGCGCCTGAGACTGATGTAATTGCGCTATCGCTAAACCCAACTGGGCACTGGCCTGATCGCGCTGTGCAGTTGCATCACGAGGGTCAATTTGTACTAGCAAGTCGCCTTTTTTAACCAGTTGGTTATCTTTAACCGCGAGATTAACCACGTAGCCCGCTATTTTGGGAGCAACGGTCACCGCATTACCTTCGGTAAAGGCATCGTCGGTTGATTCGATGTTGCGATTCATCAACCAGAAGACTAAGGCGACGACCACGATAACGACGACAACAATGCCCAGAATAACTAAAGGTTTTTTACCCGGGCTCTTGCGTGATTCATCGTTCTTCGCGTTATTTTCATCCTTATCGCTATTAGCATGTTCTTGATTATTCGAGGAAGGTGTTTGGTGCCCTTCGCCTGCGCTGACGTCGCTCGAAGAGAGGTGCTTCGACGCGTCATCTGAAGAATTATTATTAATGGTCATAGTGCTCATCTAGTTATCGGCGACTCTGCGCCAGGACGAGAATGAAAATCTTGTTTTTAAGCTAGAAGGTATTGTTATAAATGCAAGTAAATTTATGTCAATGCCTGCGCATCATTATTGAAATAAAAAGAGTTTAGCACTTGGTAATATGGCTAAAAAGCTATCAATTTATCCACGGCGGTTGAGGGGATAACCCTTTGCTACAAAATGTCGGCGCCGCCAAATAACAAAAATTCTTTATAGCGGCGGCCATAACTGAGAAACTACGCCCGCTATTAAGCACGTTTCAGTGGCTCTGCTACGCGCTTTTGAGGCCATTCAATCAAGACTTCAGTTGCAGGATATGCAAATGAGCTATTTTCAGAGAATTAAATAATGAGCCATCCTATTACGTATAAAGGCCTGACACGGGCTGCTTCAATGATCTCGGTGGTTGTCGCCTTTGTGTTGGTAGGTATTAAAGTGTGGGCGTGGTTGGCCACCGGTTCTATCGCGTTGCTGACCTCCGCTTCTGACGGATTAGTCGATGTACTCGCGTCTATCGTCACGTTAATCGGTGTGCGCTACGCAGGCCGACCGGCAGATAAAGGCCATCGTTATGGCCATGGCAAAGCCGAAGCCGTTGCTGCATTTGTACAAGCGTTACTCTTAGGTGGCGCAGGTCTGGTATTAGGCGGCCAATCCATTGCCCGTTTGATCAACCCGCAGCCACTGGCTGAATTAGGATTCGGGATTTGGGTCATTATCGCCAGCTCATTGGCTGCGGCTGGCTTGGTACTAATGCAAACCTATGTAGTGAAAAAAACAGGTTCGACGGCGATTGCCGCCGATCGCGCGCACTATGTTACCGATGTAGCGGTGAATATCGCAGTGTTGCTGGCATTGGTATTTGAAAACCAATTTGGCTGGACACGTTCTGACTCCGTTGGTGCATTACTGATTTCGTTGTATATGATTTGGAATGCCAAAGGTATGGCAGTTGACGCGCTCAAGCAGTTGCTAGATAGAGAATTAGACGTTGAAGATCGCAAACGAGTCAAAGCCGCCGTACTGGGCTGCCCGGGGGTGAGCGGAGTGCACGATATCCGTACTCGCAACGGCGGTGACCGGGTATTTGTCGAATTCCACCTCGAAGTTGAAGGGCACCTGACGGTTGATGTCGGACACGACATCGGGGATGCGGCAGAAGCCGCCGTGCGCTTGCTGTTTACCGCCGCCGATGTCACCGCCCATCTCGAGCCAGCCGGTATCGATGACGAGCGCCTCGATAATTCTTTAGTATAAGAATAGTTTTTCCCTTGATGTAAACGGGTTAATGAGTCGATGCAGACTGATATTTTGATCTGTTCTTGACGTGTAATCTGTTGACCTTAAATAGCGCATCTTATCGGCCAAGCGAACGAATGAGGCTAGGGGAAATCCGCCAAGGACGGCGGATTTAGGTTGAGCCGGGCAGGACGCCCGTCTCAGCCGACCCGACCGGCCGAAATAGAGAGTGCGGGCAGTCGCGCAGCGACCCGATAAGCTAAGCGCAGGCGTTGGGTGCAGGGGCTTTCGCCGAAAAGCCCTTGCCGGTCGCGTTCGGCAGAGTTGATATATTCCTGTTCAGTGATAGGCGACCGAACCTGCGCAGCGCTTACATAACTCCCCATTTCAAAATAAAAAAGGGCCCTCAGTCTGACTGAGAGCCCTTTTTGTGCATATCTAAAAACAGATTACATCGCTGCTGCGACTGGTGTTTGCTCAGCGCTAACCTGAATTGGCATACCTGAACGCTGCTGGATAGCTTTGTCGAGGATCTGCTGGTTAACACTTGGGTCTGTCATCAGAAGTTTGTCAGAACCGGTCAGCACAACTGGCAGAGGTTCTTGTGACTCAAACTCTTGTTGGTTAGCAGACAGCGGATTGTGAACTTCAATGTAACGCACGCCATTTGGCTCAACGGTGGTTTTCACCGGATCGTTGATGAACTGCACGCGGGTTCCTGCTGGAACGTTATCGAAGATCCATTTGATATCAGCTGCACGCAGACGTACACAACCGTGGCTTACACGCAGACCGATACCGAAGTTGGCATTGGTACCATGGATAGCGTACAAGTTGCCGATATACATGGCATACAGACCCATTGGGTTGTCTGGACCCGCTGGGAATACTGCTGGCAGGCTTTGTCCCGCGGCAGCGTATTCAGCGTGCATTTTCGCTGTTGGTGTCCAGGTTGGGCCTGCTTTTTTATATTTGATCGAGGTAACCCAGTTCATCGGTGTATCTTTACCCAACTCACCAATACCGATTGGCAATACGACAACGGTATTCGAACCTTTCGGATAGTAATACAGACGCATTTCAGCGCTATTGATCACGATACCTTCATGTGGTGTGTTCGGCAGAATCAATTGGTGTGGAATGGTCAACACGGTGCCAGGCGTTGGCAGGTAGGTATCTACACCTGGATTGGCTTCCAGCATGTTAGATAGACCCATTTGGAACTGGGCGGCAAAATGTTCCAACGGCAGCTTGCTGCCTTGTGGGATAACAAAAGTGGTATTTTCACCGACCAGACGGCCATTATTCGCTGGCAACGGATAGACGACTGCAAAAGCAGCTTGGCTATACGCAACAACGGCAAAAACCATAGTACAGATTGCGCGAATGCTCATTTTCATAGTTTTAAAGGTTTTCTAGCCACACAGGCAGTAGTTTATGGGAACTTACCCGGAACAATGGGTGCTGAACGACCCGTTAATTGTAAGTACACAGGGGCTCGATAGAGAACCAATATGTGTAACTATTCGCTTTTCGGGGACTGTAATTATAGATAATTATTACTCGTAGGCCAAAACTTTCGCATCTGACACGAAAAGTTATTCATATTCAGGCAGTACAAGGAAAAATCCTGTCTGACATTAGGGTAAATATATGCTTTTTAGTCGCTAAAAAAGGTGAACTTAGCCGCTGACAGGCCAAGTGCCGCCGCTAAAGTAGCGGGCTAAAAAATATAATCTGAAACAGATTTTTTAAGAAAAAACGATGTGTTGCCAAAGACCTCATCCTGACTGGTAAATTTGCAGGCAGGATGAGGAGAACACTATCAGTCAGCGGGCTTAAAAATCATAGCCAAGGGTAGCAACAACACTACGTTCTTGTCCCCAATAGCAGTAGCTAGTGCCATAGCAGGCGGCAACATATTTTTTATCGGTTAAATTGTTGACGTTAAGCTGCACAAACGCGCCTTTTAACGATGGGGTGAACTGGGCCAAATTCACCCGCACTGAAGCATCAAGCAGGGTTGTTGACGGCATACGTTGGGTATTTTCATTATCGGCCCACTGTTTGCCGATGTAGCGGACACCAGCGCCGAGATCAACGCCTGCCGCCGCTTTATATTGCCCCCATAATGAAGCCATTTGATTTGGGGTGATATAAGGCGTGTGACCATCGTTACCGTCCACCGCGTCTTTAAATCTCACACGATTGAGTGTGTAACCGCCGATCACACTCAGACGCTGAGTTAACTGGGTGCGTGCTTCCAACTCAAGACCTTGTGAGTGAACTTTGCCTGCCGGTACGTAGTAACTACCTTGGACGACGCGGTTACCCACATCATTTTGCGTCAAATCGTATAAAGCAGCAGAGTATAGATCGCTGGTTCCCGGCGGCTGATATTTCAACCCGGCTTCGTATTGTTCACTGACGGTAGGTTTCAACAAATTGCCATTGATATCTGGCAATGTGGATGGCGTCATCGCTTGGCTATAGCTGATATAAGGCGAAAGGCCGCTATCAAAGGCATATAACAACGAGGCGCGGCTGCTGAAATGATGATCATTGCGCTCATCAACATTATCTGAGGTATACAGCAGTTGTTGTGTCGTGTTTTTAGTTTTCAGGTCGTCATAACGTCCCGATAGTGTCAGATGCCATTTATCCAGCGTCATCTCATCTTGTAAATAAACGCCAGCCTGCTCATAACGACGTTTAGCATGGGTTGCGCTATACATCGAGATAGCATCACCGCCGGTCCAACCGGTATAAGGATCAAGCTGGCTGGCGGTACCACCTTCAGTGCTAAGATTATTAGTAAAGTGCTGATAATCGACGCCCAGTACCATTTTATGTTCAAGGGCGGCAGTGGCGAAATCCGCTTCTAATTGGTTGTCGATAGAGAAGGCATCCAGTGATGAATTCTCACCAGAATAATAACGGTTGAGCAGCGTTCGGCTGTCATTCCAGCCGCCTTGATAAACTTGCTCTAACTGGGTATTAGAATGGGTATAACTGGTATTTTGGCGGAATGACCACGTGTCATTAAAGGCGTGCTGGAACGCGTAGCTATAAATCTGTTCCCAACGTTTAAAGACGTTATTGCTGCTCTGACCGTCGAAGAAACCACGGCCAAGCTTATCGCCACGCGCACTATACAAACTGCCATCACCAGGCACTGAGGCGTGGTAGCCACCGGAGGGATCTTTTTGCAGATAAGCACGAAGCAACAATGAGGTATTTTCATCAGGCTGCCATAGCAATTGTGGCGAAATGGCATAGCGCTCTTCGCGCTGATGGTCGAATTGGGTATCACTGCTGCGGGTCATCCCGGTGAGACGGTACGCCCACTGGTCGTTAATGGCGCCGGTGTAATCAAAGGCGCCGCCGGCAGTGTTTTGGCTACCGCCGGACAGGCGAAAATGCCCTTCGTTGTTGAACTGAGGTCGTTTAGAAGTTTCTATTACCACGCCACCAGGAATACTTTGTCCATAAAGTGCAGAAGAGGGGCCTTTAACCACATCAATACGTTCTAAGAACCAAGGGTCAACTTGAATGGCGTTAAAACTGCCACCATCGCTGAGTATACGCAATCCATCTAAGAAGGTGTTATTAACATCACCGCCGTGAAAGCCGCGTAAGGAAATGGTGTCATAACGTGTTGCCCCACCAGCAAAGTTGGTGAAAACACCCGGTGTATAGTTAAGCGCGGCGTTTACTGTGGTGGCATTTTGGTCGTCCATCTGCTGACGAGTAATGACCGAAACAGCCTGGCCGGTGGTGATCAGGGGTTGATCGGTCTTAGTTGCGCCTTTGCTATTTTTAGCGGTGTAACCCTGCGTTGGGGCATCGGCGCTGCTATTTGGCGCAGCGTTAACGACTAGCGTATCTTCTGCCAGCACTGCTGAAGGCACGGCTATCGCCATGACACAAAGTAGGTGGGAACGTTTAAGGGGAAAGGCTAACCGCATAACTATAAATCCCTATGAGTAAGTCACTAATGACGTATCAATGCCCTTTGTAGAGGCGATATTTGATGCGTTAACGTTGGTAACAAAAAGTAAGTAATCACTTGAATGCTAAATGTAATAAGAATTATTATCATTATTATTTTAAGATTTTTAGTATAAATGTGAATAAATACGGCAAAAAGAGAGGGCACTAGGAGGATTAGGCGTAATACCCTTGGTAATAACGAGGTGTAAGGCGGGATTTGGATGTTATTAAGTGAGTGTTTATATCAATGTTAGTGATGGCGTATCGCCTGATAAGCCATCTTGATGGGAACTTAAAGCCACAACACTACATAGACCAGGCCTTGCCAAACTAAGCGGCGACTAAGCCCAAAACTGCACCTAACGCCAGTACCCACAGCGGATGGATTTTCTTATTAAGCGCTAACAGCGTACACAGGGCAATAATTCCCCCCAGCGCCCAGTTTCTGGCTGAAGCGTCAGCAATCAGCAGGCCACTTGATACGACTAACCCGACGGTGACCGGCACTAAACCTGTTTGCACAATCCGCCGCCATGGTTTGTCTTTGTAGCGTTTCCATCCGCCCATCACTACCAGCGTAATCAGCGAGGAAGGGCCGAATTTTGCCAGCGAAGACACCAGCAGCCCAGACCAACCAGCAACTTGCCAGCCGACAAGAGGAACAATCATCATGTTTGGGCCGGGCGCAGCCTGGGCTAGTGCAAACAAGGCATTAAATTCTTCGGCGCTCATCCAGTGATGAATCTGCACAACTTCACGCTGCATCTCCGGCAAAATAGTATTGCCGCCGCCGAATGCCATCACAGATAATTGGGTAAATAGCAGGGCTAAGCTGACCAAAATAGCGATCATTTTCCACTCCTCCAAAACAGCAAGATGCTCACCGGTGCTAAAATCAGCATCACCGGTAACATCGGCAGACGCAGCCAGGCAATCGCAATCAGGCTGGCGGCAACAATAGCTAATTGCAGCCACTTGCCACGCAGCGGTGCCAGCATCTTGATACCGGTGGATAATAGTAATCCCGCGGCGGCGGCGGCCAGTCCGGCAAAGATATGCTCAACATAAAGATTGGTTTGATAGCGGGCGTAAATAAGTCCCAATAGGACGACTATCACTGTTGGGGCGAAGATAAGACCTAAAAGTGCGGATAAAGCGCCGCGTAAACCGCGAAACTCCATGCCTATTGCAACCGACAGGTTAATAATATTGCCGCCGGGTAAGAACTGGCATAAACCCAGTAATTCAACGAACTGGTCTGCAGTAAGCCAACGACGTTTTTCTACCAGCATACGGCGAGCCATGGGCAAAACGCCGCCGAATCCGGTCAGTCCTAAAACGAAAAAGCCCATAAAAAGTTGACCACAATCAGGCGTGATCAGAGAGTGTTCACGCTCGTTGCTCTCGATAGGCAGTGATGAAGTGGAAGTCTGTGACATGATGAGCGTCCATTAAATAATAGTAGCTGTAAAGGTATCGTTTTTTACTATGATCTACCTGATAATCTATTATGTCTAATGCCTTAAATATCTAAAAGGATACCTTGAAAGTATGGCAGTAATAGAACTACGTCGTTTACGCGCTTTCGTCACCGTAGTGGCCGAGGGGAATATCACCCGTGCTGCCGAGAAATTATTTATGCAACAGCCGCCACTGACTCGCTTATTGAAAGGGTTGGAGGATGAATTTGGCGTTGCGTTACTCAGGCGCTTACCTAGAGGCGTTGAAACCACCGACGCGGGGAATTTGCTATTCCAAGAAGCCACTAAATTACTTGAACAGGCGGAAAATCTCACCAACACAATGCAGCGTGTGGCAAAGGGCGACCGGGGAAGCATTGCTATCGGCTTTACCAGCTCGTCGGCACTGCATCCGTTTGTGCCACAAGTGCTGCGTCGTTATCGAGACATTTATCCTGCGGTGACAACACAACTCGATGAGTCGGGTAGCGGAGAGTTGTTACAAGCGTTACTGAACAAAAAGATTGATGTGGCCTTTGTGCGCATGCCGGTTAGCGGCATGCCTGAGCTGAAATCCGACCAAATTTTGCAAGAGCCGATGCTGGTGGCCTTGCCCGACAAACATCGCTTAGCGCAAGAAAATGACGCACCAGTCACGTTAACTGAACTGGTAAGCGAGCCTTTTATCCTTTATCGCCGTTTGGCCGGTCAAGGATTGTATGATGCAATTTTGGCCGCTTGTTTTCGTGCTGGATTTAGTCCGACGATAGTGCAGGAAGCGCCACGTCTGACCTCGTGTTTAAGCCTGGTCGGAGCAGGATTAGGTGTATCAATTGTCCCGGCTTCTATGGCGCGTTTAGGTGGTGAAGGTATTCATTACCGACCGTTGTCGGCTGATTCAGGGCTGTTCGCTTCGCTTTACTTGGCTCAACGCAAAGAGAGCAAGCCGTCACCGGTGATTTATACATTTTGTGAATTGGTAAAATCGCTACTTGCAGAGCGGCAGGGTTAATCCATTAGCCGATATTTTCTTTTAAGTGTTTGCATACAGTATCGAATGTGATGTTATCGCTTTGAATTGCTGCTAATAAAGAATCCAGCAGCCCAGGGAAGCGGGCATCAATATCTTCGCGGCGCAGAGACAGAAGATTAGCGCGGCCATCGGGACGTTGCCAAATCACGCCGCTTTCACGTAATACTCGCCAATGGTGAGTCAGTGTCGATTTAGGCAATCCATGTAATAAAGTGCCACAGGCATGTTCACCGCCATTCGCCAATACTCTCACCACGGCCAGTCTTAGCGGATTACCCAGTGCCATCAGTACATTTTCTAAGCGTATTTGTTGGCGCTCAGGGTGGTTGGCAATCATAACGCTCCTAATTATTTCATTATTTACTTACATATCAGGCTGGTCTACACACCAGAAAATCCTGTGCGGACAGCAATATAGCCTAAGCTTTTATTATCATGCAACGCGCGTCCCCTCTGTTGTTTGCACATTATCCCGATATCAGTAATAGTTTAAATCTATTGTTCGATTATACTCGTACTATTGTAATGTATGTTCGTTAGACAATACTTAACGTGAACTAATCAATAAACGGGTAAGCGAGGCTCCCGTTACTTTAATTTAGCCATCATCTACAAAGGATATTATATGGCTCGTAAAACTCCTATTGAGCGCTACCGTAATATCGGTATCTCAGCCCACATCGACGCCGGTAAAACGACCACCACTGAGCGTATCCTGTTCTATACCGGCATGAACCACAAATTGGGTGAAGTGCATGACGGTGGTGCAACAACGGACTGGATGGAGCAGGAGCAAGAGCGCGGAATTACCATTACTTCCGCGGCTGTGACTTGCTTCTGGCAAGGCATGGACCATTCATTTGATGAGCATCGTATCAATATTATTGATACGCCAGGACACGTGGATTTCACCATTGAGGTTGAACGTTCTATGCGTGTGCTCGATGGTGCGGTGATGGTATATGACTCGGTCGGTGGCGTGCAGCCGCAGTCCGAAACAGTGTGGCGTCAGGCGAATAAATATCAGGTGCCGCGTCTAGCCTTTGTCAACAAAATGGACCGTCCTGGTGCTGATTTCTTTCGCGTACGACAAATGATGGTCGAACGCCTTAAAGCTAATCCTGTGCCGATTGTTATTCCAATTGGTAAGGAAGATTCTTTTATTGGCGTGGTCGATCTGCGAAAAATGCGCGCTATTTACTGGGATGATGCGACACAAGGTATGACCTTCAACTACGACGTTATCCCGGATGATTTATTGGCCGTAGCACAAGAGTGGCGAGAAAACATGGTTGCCGCCGCCGCAGAAGCTAACGATGAGCTAATGAATACCTACCTCGAACAAGGGGAATTGAGTGAGGACGACATCACAGCGGGTCTGCGTCAGAGGACCATTGCCGGAGAGATCCAGCCGATGTTGTGCGGCAGTGCATTTAAGAACAAAGGCGTACAGCGCATGCTTGATGCGGTGGTTGAGTTAATGCCCTCGCCGCTGGATATTGCTGCGGTGACTGGCACCGATGAACAAGGGCAGGAAGTCAGCAGACAGGCCAACGATAACGAGAAGTTCTCCGCGTTGGCCTTCAAACTGATGACCGATCCTTTTGTCGGGCAGTTAACCTTTGTGCGGGTTTATTCTGGTGTATTGTCGAAAGGTGATAGCGTTTACAACCCGGTGCGCGGTAAGAAAGAGCGTATTGGTCGTATTGTGCAGATGCATGCCAATATCCGTCATGAAGTGGATGAAATTCGCGCTGGCGATATTGCGGCTTGCGTCGGGCTAAAAGACGTGACGACAGGGGAAACGCTGTGTGATCCGAATGCGGTATTAACCTTGGTGCGCATGGAGTTCCCAGAGCCGGTGATTTCTCAAGCTATCGAGCCAAAAACTAAGGCCGATCAGGAGAAAATGGGCATTGCGTTACAACGTTTAGCTTCTGAGGACCCGTCGTTCCGTATTCGTACCGATGAAGAGTCCGGTCAGACGATTATCTCCGGTATGGGGGAATTGCATCTGGAAATTATTGTTGACCGTATGAAGCGTGAATTTGGCGTTGAGGCCAACATCGGGAAACCACAGGTGACCTATCGTGAAACGGTACGTCAGGCGGTACAAGATGTTGAAGGGAAATTTGTGCGCCAATCCGGTGGTAAAGGGCAATATGGGCATGTTGTTTTTAGCCTTGAACCACAGGAGGCTGGCAAAGGGTTTACCTTTGTTGATGCAACTAAAGGTGGCGTAGTGCCACGAGAATATCTGCCTGCGGTAGAGAAAGGCGTAGTTGAAGCCTTGAATACTGGCGTGTTGGCTGGATATCCAGTGGTAGACGTGAAAGTGACATTAACCTTTGGTTCGTATCACGAGGTGGACTCGTCGGAAATGGCCTTTAAGATGGCGGCGATATTCGGCTTTAAAGAGGCCGCCAAACGTGCGAAACCGGTGATTTTGGAGCCAATGATGCACGTCGAGGTGGAAACGCCAGAAGATTATGCGGGCAGCGTGATGGGCGACTTGTCCTCCAGACGTGGCATAGTGCAAGGGATGGAGGAGATCTTAGGGGGCGGCGGTAAGTTAATTAAAGCTGATGTGCCATTATCAGAGATGTTTGGCTATTCCACGGTATTACGCTCAATGTCGCAAGGACGGGCAACTTATACCATGGAGTTCCATCATTATGCCCAGGCTCCGAATAACGTTGCTGATGATATTATTGCTTCGCGTCATAAATAGCAGTACAGAGCACGATAACAACTGAAATGAAACGGCTTATGTGCGTTATGACATAAGCCGTTTTTTATAGTCAATTTTATTGTTCATAACAACATGTCGAGAGATATCTGCGCAATTTTACGGATGAATTTTGCCAAGAATTTAATGCTTATTTTAATAACAGGGGCATAAAATAAATGGCGTCGATTCCTTCATAAATTGCTGAAATTAACAGCGTGATTAGAATTAATGGATAAAATCGAGCGGTTGATATTAACCCGGCATGATAGCCATCCCAGCGTGATGTCATCCCATAGCGTGTCGGCCAAAAGAACATGCTACCATGAACCCAAGCTGCAAATGCGGCTAAAATATAAGCTTGACTTTCGATCAGCCAGGTCAACGTGTGTAGGATCATAGTTATTTTATCTGGGCCAATCGGTGCAAATAAAAAACCCCATAAAACAGCGCGATATAATACAGCGAGAATACCAATAAATGGAATGATGAACGAGGGCAATGTCGTCATGCTTAACGTGATAACAAGGTTAACTAAGAACGTAATCACAATAGAAAACACGATATTTCCATGCTCGTAGACATCACCTGTCGTTTTAAAGATCCCTGGCTTGGCAAAAACTTGTTCAATATCCGGCTTAAAATAGTTTTGTATTTCTGAAGCATATGACGTAGTTAATATGGTCAAAATTAATATTGTGTAAAATGCAAGATTGATATTAATGAGTGCTTTTTTATGTTGCTTGATAATCAATAATGCATTTTTTATGCAAGACATTTTTTATTCCTGAGTAGGTGAGTAGTTATTATTTTTTAATGCGTTATGCTTTTATCACCGTTTTCTTAAAGCACAATTTCAAGACGGCAGTTCGCGTCGTCCCTTTTTGGGGCTTTTTATCATCATGCCCAAGTGCCCCCATTGCGGCGTTGATAATATCTCCTCGCCATTGCTGTTGCAGACCCAAACGGGCTGCTAATAAGGCAATGGCTCCCATACCACTAAATGCGCTGGTAACTCGAATAATGCGTTCCTGGCTGGCGGTTGTTAAATCGATACCTAGTGCCGCATAGGCGATGAAGCCAATTTGTGTTAGCTCAGGGTCAATATTTGGACTATCTGCCAACCGATTTCCTAATGCCGAAATACCAGGCCAATTGAAGGTAAAATCGACAGCGGCAGCAATGACAGCCTGTTGGCGATCGCTCCCTACAGGCATATGCTCAACGTTATCAAATACCGTACGTATAAATTCCGCTAACGTCTTGAGCACTGCATTGTAGATCGCTTGTTTATTCGGATAGCGATGAAGCAGATCTGCTTTCGAATATTTCATTGCATTAGCAATCGCCTGTAATGAGGTATGTTCAATCCCATACTTGGCAAACAACCCGGCAGCATGGTCGATCAATTTAGCCTCTATTTCATCTTTGCTAAGTCTTGTCATGGGCCTTATCCGTTAGGTCATCGTGAAACTTACTATTACGTACGGTCCCTTACTGCTGGGGGACTATTTTGCATTGTGCAAAACGTTAACGGCTGACATTGCTGAGTTAGCAATATCAACAGCTAACGTCTCTTCAGGTCAGAACGATGATAATAATATACCAAATAGGTTTGTTTTCTACCATTTTGGTAGATTAAATTTTAAGTTTATTTAATCTATTGAAAATAAAGGATTGTTTTTAGGTTTTTTCACGTAAGGGAAGCTAAAAAATACAAACGGCCTATGTTGATAACAACATAAGCCGTTTGTTACGGTCTGCTAATTAATGGGCAGGATGCAGAGTATCGTTCAGGAATTGCGTTGCCTGGGCTACCGCGGAAATAGCCGCTGGCGTTTGGCCTAAAGCATTGAGCATTACAAAGTCATGAATGGTGCCGTTATAACGGGTGGAGGTAACACGAACACCGGCCTGCGTGAGTTTACGTGCATAGGCTTCGCCTTCATCGCGCAGTACATCGTTTTCATCAGTAATAACTAACGCTTGTGGTAAACCTTTCAGCTGTTCTAGTGAAGCATTAAGCGGGGACAAATGTGGATCGGCACGTTTGGCAATGTTTGGCTCATACTGATTCCAGAACCATTTCATCCCATCGCGAGTTAACCAAGGGCCATTGGCAAATTCATTATATGAACCGTTATTAAAATTGGCGGAGGTGACTGGGTAGAACAGCAGCTGTGCGGTAATTGCCGGCGTCTTGCGTTCTTTAGCCAGTAGCGTAACAACCGCTGTCATATTGCCCCCGACGCTATCACCGGCAACCGCCAATTTTGATGCGTCGATATTAAATTCAGCGGCATGTTCAGCGACATATTTAGTCACTGCGTAATCTTCTTCAACCGCCACAGGGTAACGATTTTCAGGGGAGCGGCTGTAATCAACAAACACTAATGTGGCGTGGCTACCGACGGCCAACTGACGGACCAAGCGATCGTGGGTAGATTTGTCACCCATAACCCAACCTGCACCGTGGAAATAGATAATGACTGGCAATTTGCCTGTCGCACCATGAGGACGAATAACACGAATATTAGTGCTGCCTTTTGGACCAACAGGCAGCACTTTGTCCTCAATATCAACGCTCAATAAACCTGTTGGATTAGCTTGAGCTGATGCCAATACATTGCGGGCGGCGGTAGGCGTCATTTTATAAATTGGTGTAGAACCCGCTAATGAGTCAATAAAGTGCTGGGTGGTTGGCTCTAACAGCGGGGCGGCCATTACACTGCCTGAAAGTAGAGATAATGCCAGAGTCGTTGCTGCCGCTAAGGTGGTTTTTTTCATTTTTGTTTCTCATCAATATGTTGTGAATAAAAAAGTCTGTCGTGAGCGTGAACGTATGCCGTGAACGCTTTTATTATTAACTCGTTAAAAAGTAGTTTGCAATTAAATTGTGCACTATTTAATTGTGTTTGATAAGATCTAATCGAGAGTGAAGGCATAGACTTCATCTCAACATATTGAAAAGTAAGATGTAGCTATCATTTTAGGGCGAGGTGATATTTTTTTGAAAAATGGCGCTTTCGCGCCATATTAGGGCATTATTTTTTCTTGCGGGAGATAACGAGTTTATCTTTTGGCTTGTCTTTCCAATCCTCAGCTTGGTTACTGAAATTATCAGCCAACAGGTAATTTGGTGTTTTCGCTATCCAATCTGACAGTGAGATGTCTTGATAAATACCGTTGTCCAGCACCACTAATACTTTCAGATCTTCATCACCGGTGTTTTCAATGTAATGACCAAATCCTTGCGGCACATAGCCAATATCCGTTGGCCCAAAATCAGAGGTTTGTGCATGGCCGTGAGAACTAAATACCGTCATGCGTCCGGTTCCTGAAATGTAGTATTGCCATTCGTTAGCATTCGGATGCCAGTGGAGCTCACGTACTGCACCTGGTTTAACAATTTCAATCGCCCCGGTAATGGTTTTTGAAATTGGGAATTCTTTTGATGAAACCAGATGGACACTCCCCGCGTCACTCTCAAAGAATGGTTTTTGTTTCATCAGTTGATAACGGTGAGTGAGGGGAGAATCATCTCGGCCACCGTCATTTTTTGGCAAAGGTAAGGCTGGCGGTGTCTTACCACCAACGATATAAGCTTCACCTTGTTTGGTTTTGGAGAAAATAGAAGCGGGCATGTTAATGCTCTTCTCTAACACTTCTTTTGGCATATGTGTTATCCAGTCGGTAATACTAAAAGTACCGAACTCGGAAAAATGCCCGTTATCGAAGGTCAGAATAAAATGCGCCCCTTCTTCTAATGCCTGAATAGAGTGGCCATAACCTTTAGGGAAATACCAGACGTCACCCGGGCCAAAATCTGCCACTTCACTGGTTCCTTCAGGGTCAATGATGGTGATTCGCGCCCGGCCTTCGAGCATAAAAGCCCATTCTGCGGCGATAGCATGCCAGTGCAACTCGCGTAATCCGCCAGGTTCGAGAGTCATATCTACGCCTGCGACACCTTCCGAAATTGGGAATTGTGTAACAGTTGCCTCTCTGGCCCAGCCATAAGGTAGTGAACGTTTATGGCTTTTGCTGATTTGATATTTGTAGAGATCTTTTGCTCCTTTTTCCGGCTCAAAAGAGGTTGGTGGCACAATGTTGCGATATTCATCGGCCTCTGCCGTATTAATTAACCCACCCGCCAGGGCACCAAGGGCTGATGCTTTTAATATATCTCTGCGTGACAGCATTATGTTTCTCCAGGTTATTGTTGTTTTTGTCGTTTCGACTTTTAATAAATTGCAGGTGTGCCAAATGTATATTTCATAAGTGTGATGAGAATGATTGTTATTCTTTTTTATTGTTGTTCTTATTGTTTTAAAAAATATAAATCAAGAGAATCCAGGTGGTTAGAGGAATTTAAAATAAGCTGTTAGGAAATGTGTTAAATGAAAGGAAATACTAACAATAATTAATTGTAGTTAAACAGCATAAATAAATAATGGAGTGAGTTAACATCTTTGGGTAAAGAGGTTTGACTTAAGGACATATTCTGTTATGACATATTTGTAACGTGTATAAATTATAGACAATAAAATTATAACCAATAAAAATAATATTGATTGTTTATTTTATATACCCCCAAGGCCTAAACCTGGTGATGTAATCGCTCGGGATCTGTGTACTGTTAGCAGTTCCCGAGATGATATTTTAAAAGTGTGATCGTATATTATTGACAAGTGCCAATATTCTTAATTGCTTATATCGTGTCCCAGCGCATTCATGGCGGCGGTGATAATGTGTTCGCGCCATTGTTGCTGCAAGCCTAAACGAGCGGCAATGAGCGCTGTCGCTGCGATACCACTGAATGCGCTAGTCACGCGAACAATGCGTTCTTGGTTTGCTGTGGTTAAGTCCGTTCCCAGAGCGGAATAAACAATAAATCCCATCTGGGTCAACTCAGGATCAACATTTTCATTCTCGTCGGCTAGTCGATTCCCGAGTGCCGACACACCTGGCCAGTCAAAGGTAAAGTCGACAGACGCTTCGATGACTGCACGTTCGCGTTCGATACCTAGCGGCATTTTCTCAACATCAGAGAACACTGTGCGTATAGATTCTCCTACCGTTTTCAGTGCCGCATCGTAAATCGCTTGTTTACTCGGGTAGTGATGGAGGAGACCCGCTTTGGAGTAGTTAACCGCGTCGGCAATTTGTTGTAATGACGTGTGGGCAAAGCCATGTCTGGCAAACAAACCGGCTGCGCGGTCGATGATTTCGGCATCGATTTCTGATCTGGTAGGTCTTGGCATAATACGCTTCACGCCCGTTGAGATAATGTGTTGGTATAATATACCAACTTGGTTGGCATTCGGCCATTATGGTTGGAATGGGATATAGCCAGACTGTATAAAAAACGACTTAAATTATCGTTAGAACAACCTAAGTCGTTTTCTCTATTAAAGAGCTTCAAACCAGGCGAGATTAAGATGCTTCTAACGCTCTGACCCGTTTAATCCTGTGCTCTTCCTGGGCGTCGTGACTTGGATAGAGACTGAAATTGAATGCTATCTCGGTGTGTGGGCAGGGCATATTTCGCTGCGTGCAAATCTGTTCATCATTGACGATCACAGGGTTAGCAATTAGCTCATCACGAGTCGCAAAAGCAAAATCTTCCCACAAGTATTTATCGCCATTGAGATTTATTTGTGAGGTCAGGTGCCGGTAGCCGTGAGCGGAGATAAAAAAGTGAATATGGGCTGGTCGGTTGCCGTGACGGCCCAATTTATTGAGCAGTGTTTGGGTCGGGCCATCAGGAGGGCAACCATAACCGGAGGGCACAATGCTCCGTGCACAATAGCGGCCTTGCGCATCAGTTCTTATACGCCGTCGCAGGTTAAACTCACTTTGTGATTTATCAAAATAAGAGTAATTTCCCAGCGTATTAGCATGCCAGATATCGACAATAGCGCCGCTGAGAGGCTGCCCATTGATATCAGTGATTTTCCCATATAGCCACAGCGGAATATCGCGGCTAGTTTGCGTTGTTGCTTCATCCATGCGGGCGAAGCCATCGGATAGCGGCGCATTAGCAACATATAATGGGCCTTCAATCGTCCGTGGGGTTCCGCCCTGATAGCCCTGTAGCTGGTCGCGGGCATCTTCTCTGATATCAAGGTAGTGCTCCAGCCCTAATCCTGCAGCAAGAAGAGCGGCCTCCTGATGAGTACCAAGGAAATGTAAATAGTTAACGGCCTGCCAAAACTCTTCCTGCGAGATATCATATTGATCAATTAAGTTGCAGATATCGCCTAGCAGATGATGAATAATTTTCTTTAAACGTGGATCGCCCCCATCATTATTTAATCCACTACTTATCTGTAATAATGCCGTCAGGCTTTGCTGTAGATTAGCTTGCTTTGTCATAATGTGTTCCTCATCGCGTTATATTGTTGCTGCTCTGGGCCAACATTAAGCTTTATATCCATTCTTCCTCTCTGTCATAGGTGTCGCAGACTCGCATGCGGACTGCTTTTCTATGTCTCGGCTATTTTGGATATACGACGAAGCTCAGTATTGTTCATTACTCATTTTATTAGCTATTTTCATTGCCTATTTGATTAGCTGTCGTCTTCCCTGATTGCCGATGGATGCCTGCAAAGCGCTTCTACCCTAATGTCCATATATGGGAAAAGAGGCAGGTTGGATATGATGTCGTGTAATTCGCTATGACTATCGACATCAAATATGCTGACATTCGCATAGCTGCCGACAATGCGCCAAATGTGCCGCCACTTTCCCTCTCGTTGTAATTTTTGCGCATAGTTTTTTTCTCGCCTTTTAATTTCGTCTGCCACCTCTTTAGGCATATCAGGGGGGATATTGACAACCATCTCGACTTTATAAAGCATCGTTATTCTCCGATTATGATCCGCTTAGGACACTACTGAATACGATGGCCGCTGGCAGGGCGTTGATAGAAGCTGACTTTATCTTCATCAATGCTAACGCCTAACCCCGGCGAATTAGGTAAACTCACTCGACCTTGTTCAAAAACCAGCGGCGTGGTTATCACATCATCTTTTAGCAATAAGGGGCCAAACATTTCTGACCCCCAATATAATGTTTGTGTTGACCAGGCGTGTAAGGCGGCAATGGTGCCTATCGAACCTTCTAGCATGGTGCCGCCGTAGAGCCCAATCCCCGCAGCATTGGCAACGTGTGCCAGTTTTAACGCTTGTGCCGGTCCTCCCGCTTTAGCGATTTTTAACGCATAAGCACCGGTAAAACCGGCGGCAGCGAGTGCATAGCCGTCATACAGTGTTGATACGGCTTCGTCGGCTAAAATAGGCAGGGTAAAGCGCTGGCTTAATTCGACTAATGCAGTCTTGTTCCATAGCGCTATAGGCTGTTCAACCAGGTCAATCCCAATATCTTGTAATGCAGCTATCCCTTTGATCGCAGTAGCAGTATCCCATGCCTGATTAACATCAACGCGAAGGCTCACGCTGTCCCCTAGCGCCTGTCTGATGGCCAGCGTGTGGCGCAGATCTTCAATTAACGGTTTAGCTCCGATCTTCAATTTGAAGGTATTGTGCCGGCCCTGCGCTAATAGTTTCCGCCCTTCGGCAATGTCCTGTTTGGTATCGCCACTGGCTAATGTCCATAGTACGGGCAACGCATTGGTCTGTGCGCCGCCAAGTAACGCGCTGATAGGAAGGCCGAGTTTTTTTCCTACTGCATCAAGAAAGGCAGTTTCGAGGGCAGATTTGGCAAAACTATTCCCTTTCACATACTGGTCCATACACTGATGAAGGGTTTCGACACCAGAAAATTCGTGTCCTACCAGTCGCGGTGCAAGATAAGTATCAATCGCCGATTTAATACTTTCCGGGCTTTCAGGACCGTAGCCCAAACCACCTATCGTTGTAGCTTCCCCCCAGCCGACAATACCTTGAGAACAGCTCATTTTAACCAGCAGCAATGTTTGGCAAGCCATTGTTGCCATCGATAATTTATGCGGGCGTATAGTGGGAATATCCAACAACATACTGTCAATTTTTTCGATAGTCAGTTGCATGAAGCCATCCTTTAAGGCGTCCTATCTTGTGGATAGGGAGCCTGTTGATAAGGGAAGTTCCTGTAAGATAATCCTCCATGAGGAGAATGGCCCGACTGTGGCGGTTCCAGCAGAAAGTCAATCACGGCGGCATTAAAAGCATCGGGGCAAGAGAGATTAGAAAGATGCCCTGTTGGCAGGATTATCAGGTTAGCCTGCGGTGCTTTTTCGTGAATAAATGTTGACTCCTCGACCGTGGTTATCGGGTCTTGCGATCCAGCAATAATCAACATTGGGCGTACCATGTTGCTGACTTCACTACGTAAATCGGCTGTAGATAACGCTAAGCAACAGGCCGCGTAGCCTGCAGGCTGGCTGGTGGCTAATCGACCAATCATGACTTGCAGTAAGCGAGGATTTTTTTGGATAAACTCCTCGTTGAACCAGCGAGCTGGCGAATTGATAGCGATATCTTGCAAACCATCGCGTTGCGCTTTTTGACTGCGTTGCTGCCAACTAAGGGCGTTGCCAATACAGGCGGCAGAATTAGCGATAACCAGCTTGTTCATGCGCTGTGGTGCATAGCGATTAAGCCATAAGCCAGTCAGTCCCCCCATTGAAATGCCACAGAAATGGGCCCGAGCGATATTGAGGTGATCGAGTAATTCAATAACGTCTTTTCCTAACTCTTCAAGCGTCAAAGGGGAGGGACCAAGAGGCGTATTCCCATGTCCGCGTTGGTTATAGCGTATAACGAAAAAATGTTCACATAACGCCGATATCTGCGGGTGCCACATATCGAGCCATGTACCTAAAGAGTTTGACAGTACCAGTGCTGGGGCCGCTGGTGAGCCGTCAAGCCGGTAATCAATATTCATTTTTCCTCCCTACGGCATCTATGCAACACGTAACGGAATATCTTCTTTGATAGTGAGGAGCGGAGCGTAACTCGGGTTCTTTTGTCTGCCTTCGTCGTCGATACCGTGTTTAGGTGAATAGGCAGGCAATAGTCTGGTTTCAAGCGTTTTGAGGGATCTTAAACGTCAGACGTGCTGGCGTAATATCCTGTAATTGAGTCTCCGTCACGCCACCAAACATTTCAGTGACAACCAAGCCGTTGGGCGTGACATCCATTACCGCCAAATCACTGTATATGCGTTTAACACAGCGCAAACCGGTCAGCGGATAGGTGCATTTTTTGACGACTTTGCACTCCCCAGTTTTTGTCATATGGCTCATCATCACATAGACCTGACGTGCACCAACTGCTAAGTCCATTGCACCACCGACAGCAGGTGTGGAACCTGCAACCCCTGTGCTCCAATTGGCTAAATCTCCTTGCTCCGATACCTGATAAGCTCCCAAAACACAGAGATCTAAATAGCTGCCGCGCATCATGGCAAAGGAATCACCGCTATGAAAATAGCAGCCACCTTTAAGCAGTGTGACCGGTTGTTTACCCGCGCTAATCAAGTCTGGATCTTCTTGTCCGGGCAGAGGTGTGGGGCCCATGCCGAGTAAACCGTTTTCGCTATGCAGCAAAATTTCTTTATCTTCAGGCAAATAATTAACAATTTTGGTGGGTACCCCGATGCCCAAATTAACGTAGGCACCTTCTGGAATATCTTGGGCGATTCTCTGCGCGAGTTGTTCATAAGTAAGCGGTGTATAAGTCAGTTTTTCCATGATAAAAGACCTCAAACTGTCGTTGCTGGTGGGGTATGAGCGGGAAGGGGGACGATGCACTGGACAAAAATACCGGGGGTAATGATATTTTCAGGATCGATATCGCCAAGACCGACTAAGTGCGTAACTTCAGCAATGGTATAAGTGGCTGCCATCGCCATAATTGGGCAAAAATTTCGTCCGGCTTTGCTGTAACTGAGATTCCCCCAACGATCGCCACAGTGTCCATGAATCAAGGCAACATCGGCTTTTAGTGGCAGTTCAAAAACATAATTAACACCGTTAATACATCGCGATTCTTTGTCTTTAGTCAGATCGGTGCCGTAGCCCACGGGCGTATAAATCCCGCCGAGTCCTTCACCTGCTGCCTGAATGCGAGCGGCAAGGTTGCCTTGTGGCACCAGCTCAAGCTCAATTTTTCCATCGCGATAGAGTTCATTGAATATCACCGAATCAGATGAGCGTGGGTAACTGCAAATCATCTTGCGAACTAAACCGGCATGTAATAATGCGGAAATACCAATTTCACGGGTGCCAGCATTATTACTTATCAAGGTAAGATCCTTGGCTCGGCGTCGGGCGAGGGCGGCTAGCAACTCGAAAGGCGCGCCCGCAGGCCCAAATCCCCCGATCATAATTGTTGAGCCATCGGCAATCTCCGCCACAGCGTCTTCCACTGTGGCAACGCTTTTATCAATCATGGTTTCTCCTTATCCATTCATCTGTCGAGCCATACCGGCTGCAATACGACGCCGGGTTGAGGCAACGTGCTCAGGTAAATTAGGCGTGTGGAAAAGTCATAACAAGGGCGAAGGTTGCGTATTTGTATGTTTTTAGCTCGTATTGTTGTTTATTTGTTCGTTTTGTGAGGCGAGTAGAGAAACGACATAATAGGAGGGATTGATGAGCATGGACGCGGAAATGTCGCATGTATTGTTTAGGATGGCACAAGGAAAGGGGCAGTATTAACCACAGTGAGCGGCCACAAAGTTAATGATACAGAATCATTGCTGTATAAGCGCCAGCACATGGCTGGCGCTACTGTTCTCTGAAGTATCGCCGTATTAAAGCGCGTTTTTAACTGCTGCTTCGCAATTGTGGGTAACGGCGGAAAATAAAGATACACCATACAAGCGCCAGGCAACCTATTGCACCACCCGCATAGCCTACGTTAGCGACGTGCAGATGCAAACTGACCTGGTTGCCAATCAACGCCCCGGCACCGATACCGATATTGAAGATGCCAGAGAAAAGTGAAGTGGCAACATCGGTAGCATCAGATGCCAGCGCGAGTACACGAATTTGCAATAATAAAACGATCATCATCATCGCCATGCCCCATATCACGCATAGCGCTGAAACCCACTCTGGGCTTGGGGCGGCAAGGAACAGCAGCATCATACAAATACTGATCAATCCGATTGCGGCAATCAGCAAACCGGCAGGATAGCGATGATTAAGCAGACTAAATAGCGTGCTGCCTATAATGCCTGCCGCACCAAAGATCAGTAAAAGGAAGGTAGTGAAATTCTCGCCCATATGCGCAACATTTTGCATAAACGGCTCAATATAACTGTAGGCCGTATAGTTAGCGGTTACGGTACAGGCAGTCAAAATATAGAGCGAAACTAAGGCCGGGCGGCGGAACAATACTGGGACACTGCTAAGTGAACCGGAGTGTTCACTGGGTAATTTCGGCAGGAGTTTCATCAGGCAAACCATGGTGATGATTGCCCCTATGGCGATGATCAGAAATGTCATACGCCAGCCCATATATTGACCGATAATACGCCCAAGCGGTAAGCCTAATACCATCGCCAGCGAAGTACCTGTTGCCAGCATACTCAATGCCTGTGTTTTCTTACCCGCGGGGGCCACTCGGATAGCCAATGACGCGGTGATTGACCAAAATACGGCATGCGCCAGCGCGATACCAATACGCGAGGCAATCAGGCTACTAAAGTTCCACGAGAAAACGGACAATATATGGCTGGCGATAAACAGGACAAATAGTCCGGTAAGCAGACGTTTACGCTCAATCTTGCGCGTAAGCAGCATCATCGGTAGTGACATCAATGCCACCACCCAAGCATAAATCGTTAACATCCAACCGACTTGCACCGTCTGCATTGAGAAACTCTCTGCAATATCAGAAAGCAAACCGACGGGAACAAACTCAGTGGTATTAAAGATAAAGGCGGCGACCGCCAGAATAACGACGCGCAGCCAAGCTGTTTGGCGTGGAACGGTTTCTGATTGCATGGGCATGAGAGCTTCACTGAACAATAAAAGGTAAAAAAACGCCCTGCGATAGGGAGAATTAGCCGCGCATATTCTGTTTTATTTATCTCCCAATAGAAATCAAAATTTGAAAGACGTCGCATTTTCCTTCTTTTGAGCAATATAAAACCCATAAGCTAGTTACAGTATATTTACAAAATGACACATTTACTGAGGGCAAATACCCCTGAAGAGTGAAGGGGACATGCTAAGATCTAGGAATATTCTTTCCACTAAGAAGAAAGAATTTCTTTATACATACCGTCTGACGGTTACTCACTTTTCATACAATGTGATTTTTACTTAATTATGCCATCAAACAATACTGGAAATTCGCGCAGAGACTTCTTACTGAAGACTATTGCGTTAGCCCCTGCTGTCGCTATAAATGGTACCGGTTTCATTGCGATGACGTCACCTGCAATGGCCAGTGATACTCAGCCTGATTCAGCGGCAACGTCAACTAAACCGGGCGATGTATCGGCAAAGGCACCACACTACACCCCGACAAAATTCACGACTGAAGAATATGTCTTTATCCAGGCAGCCGTTGCTCGTTTGATCCCGGCAGACGAACGCGGTCCTGGAGCGTTAGAAGCAGGTGTCCCTGAATTTATCGACAGGCAGATGAACACGCCTTATGCCACCGGTGCCAATTGGTACATGCAAGGGCCGTTTCACCCAGATGCTGAGCATGATCTGGGCTACCAACTGCCATTGGGACCCTTGGCTATCTATCAACTAGGTATTGCGGATGCGAATGCTTATGCTAAAGCGCAACATGGCAAAGTATTCAGTGAGTTAACGGTTGAGCAACAAGAAGAATTGCTGATGCAATTTGAGAGCGGTAAAGCCGCTTTTAGCCAGGTACCAAGCAAAGTCTTTTTCTCTTTCCTGCTGCAAAACACCCGCGAAGGTTTCTTTAGCGATCCTATCCATGGCGGCAACCACCAAATGGTTGGCTGGAAACTGATTGGTTTCCCCGGCGCGCGCGCTGATTTTATGGATTGGGTAGACCGTGGTGAACGTTATCCGTTCCCTCCGGTGTCGATTAGCGGAGAAAGAGCGTAATTATGTCAAATGTAATGAAAAAAGTAGATGCCGTGATTGTTGGTTTTGGCTGGGCGGGTTCTATCATGGCGAAAGAGTTGACGGAAGCGGGGCTAAATGTGGTCGCTTTAGAGCGTGGCCCGGCACGC
Organism: Rouxiella sp. Mn2063; assembly: GCF_049319665.1. Classification (NCBI taxonomy): domain Bacteria; kingdom Pseudomonadati; phylum Pseudomonadota; class Gammaproteobacteria; order Enterobacterales; family Yersiniaceae; genus Rouxiella; species Rouxiella sp. Mn2063. Next base: position 452,595 of record NZ_JBMOUD010000001.1, read on the forward strand.
GATACTTATCCTGATGGCTCTTATCCGCAAGTTGTCGATGAATTGACCTACAATATTCGCAAGAAATTGTTTCAAGATTTGTCAAAAAGTACGGTGACTATTCGCCACAATGCTGCGCAGACCGCTATGCCTTATCGCCAGCTTGCTGCGTTTCTTCCTGGAACCGGTACCGGTGGTGCTGGTTTGCACTGGTCAGGCGTGCATTTTCGGGTCGACCCGATCGAATTACGCATGCGTAGCCACTATGAAGAGCGCTACGGCAAGCATTTTATTCCTGAAGGCATGACTATTCAGGACTTTGGCGTTACCTACGATGAATTGGAGCCTTTCTTTGATAAAGCAGAGAAAGTCTTTGGTACCTCGGGTGCGCCTTGGACAATCAAGGGCAAAGTGGTTGGACAGGGTAAAGGCGGGAATCCATTTGCTGCTGACCGTTCAGATGCATTTCCACTGCCGCCACAAAAGCGAACTTATTCAGCTCAGCTGTTTGCTAAAGCGGCAGAATCGATTGGCTACCATCCTTATGATTTGCCGTCAGCAAATACCTCTGGCCCTTACACTAACCCGTATGGTGCACAAATGGGGCCGTGTAATTTCTGCGGCTATTGCAGCGGCTATGCTTGTTACATGTACGCGAAGGCCTCGCCGAATGTGAATATTCTGCCGTCATTGCGCCAGGAGTCGGGCTTTGAATTGCGTAACAATGCCTATGTATTACGGGTAAATTTAACTGACGATAAGAAACGTGCAACAGGCGTCACTTATGTTGATTCTCTGGGGCGCGAAATTGAACAGCCAGCCGATTTGGTTATTCTCTCTGCCTTCCAGTTCCATAATGTGCATTTAATGTTGCTCTCTGGTATCGGTAAACCTTACGACCCTGTCAGTAATGAAGGCGTGGTGGGACGTAACTTTGCCTATCAAAACCTCACCACAATTAAAACCTTCTTTGATAAGGATGTGTTCACCAATACCTTTATCGGTGCTGGTGGCGCTGGGGTTGGTGTGGATGATTTCAACGCTGATAACTTTGACCATGCGAAATATGGTTTTGTTGGCGGCTCACCATTCTGGGTTAACCAGGCCGGGGCCAAGCCAATTTCTGGATTACCGACCCCTCCAGGTACGCCAAACTGGGGCAGCAAATGGAAGGCTGCAGTTGCCGATGCTTATACCCATAACGTGTCGATGGATGCACACGGCGCACATCAATCCTATCGCGCTAACTATCTTGATTTAGATCCAACCTATAAAAATGCCTACGGCCAGCCTTTGTTGCGAATGACGTTTGACTGGCAGGATAACGATAGAAAAATGTCGCAGTTTATGTTCGACAAGATGCATAAAATTGCTGAGGCGATGAATCCAAAATTGATTACTGGCTCACCAAAAACGGCCGATACGCATTTTGACTCCACTGTCTATCAAACCACGCATATGAACGGCGGGGCGATTATGGGAGAAGATCCGAAAACCAGCGCGATTAACCGCTATTTGCAAAGCTGGGATGTGCATAACGTGTTTGTACCTGGCGCCTCTGCGTTCCCACAAGGGTTGGGTTATAACCCAACGGGTACCGTTGCGGCGTTAACATATTGGGCTGCGAAAGCTATTCGCGAGACCTATCTTAAAAACCCAGGTCCGTTGGTGCAGGCGTAAGGAAGATAGCGATGAAAAAGATAATTTCGGCTTTATTCCTAAGCTCGGTGGCTTTCTCTGCGTTGGCTGATGATAACGCTGGGGCGGACTTGATCAAACGTGGTGAGTATTTGGCAAAGGCCGGGGATTGCGTTGCTTGTCACACCAGTAAAGATGGCAAACCTTTTGCCGGTGGGTTGGGGATGGCGACACCAATCGGGATGATTTATTCCACCAATATCACTCCAGATAAACAAACAGGGATTGGTGATTACTCCTTGCAGGAGTTCTCTGATGCGGTGCGTAAAGGCGTGGCGAAAAACGGACAGACGCTCTATCCAGCAATGCCTTATCCATCCTATGCGGTAATCAATGATAGTGATATTGCTGCACTTTATGCTTATTTCATGCATGGCGTACAACCAGTTGAACAAGCAAATAAAGACAGCGATATTCCGTGGCCACTGTCTATGCGTTGGCCGTTATCTATTTGGCGTGGGATGTTTGCGCCAGATGTGAAGTCGTTTAATGCTGCGCAAGGAGAAGATCCTACCCTGGCACGTGGCCGTTATTTGGTTGAAGGTTTAGGCCACTGCGGGGCATGTCACACGCCACGTAGCATTACTATGCAGGAAAAAGCGCTCAACAATGACCAAGGCAAGCTTTATCTATCTGGTAGCGGTGCGCCTGTTGACGGGTGGATTGCCAGTAATCTGCGCGGTGATGATCAAGATGGTTTAGGACGCTGGAGCGAAGATGATCTGGTGCAGTTCCTGCGCACCGGGCGTAATAACCACACCGCGGTATTTGGTGGGATGACCGACGTGGTGAAACATAGCCTACAGTATCTGACGAATGATGATGCCACGGCGATTGCCAAGTATTTGAAGTCGCTGGATGCAGTAAACCCAGATAAACCGGCTTTCAAACCTGATAACAGCGTGGCGCAAGCGCTGTGGAAAGGGGATGACAGCAAAACGGGAGCGTCTGTGTATGTTGATAGCTGCGCGGCCTGCCATAAAACTGATGGCAGTGGATATCAGCGCTTCTTCCCAGCACTAAAAGGGAACCCGGTCGTATTATCAAAAGACCCAACGTCGCTGATTCATATTGTATTAACTGGGGCAACGCTGCCGGGTGTCAATGGCGCGCCGTCAACCATTACTATGCCGTCGTTCGGCTGGCGTTTGAACGATCAGCAGGTAGCGGATGTCGTGAACTTTATACGTACCAGCTGGGGAAACAGCGCGCAAGATGCGGTGACCGCTAAGGATGTTGAGAAGATACGAAACGATAAAAATATCGTGATCGATAAGAAACAACTGGGTAACGCTAATATTGACCTATTGTTGCCAACAAATTAGTTAGAAATTAACTAATTGCCTTTTCAAAGCCAATAAATAAAAGGGATTGTTCTGCACGGACAGTCCCTTTTTTATGCGGCCTCTCGCCTAGCAATAGCAATAGCAATAGCAATAGCAATAGCAATAGCAATAGCAATAGCAATAGCAATAGCAATAGCAATAGCAATGATCTCAGTATCGCATAGATGATGCGTGATGTTATATTATAACAATAAATATTTCGTTTACATCGCCTATCAAATAAAGAGGTCCCACGATGAGGAAAGTACCGTTAACCCTGCTTAATGGTTTTTTGGGAGCAGGGAAAACCACGCTGCTAAAAAGCCTGATTGTGGCGTTGCGCAAACAACAAATAAAACTGGCCGTCATTGTGAATGATATGAGCGAGTTGGATGTTGATGGTGTTTTAATTGCTAATACGGAATTGGTGGGAAAGGCACAACTTAATTTCGTCACCATCTCGGCGACCACTATCAGCAGTGAGTCGGGGATCAAACAATTAGATGCTGCCATTGATAAGCTATTACACGACTATCAGCCCGACCTGATATTGCTGGAAACTTCTGGCAGCAGCCACCCATTGCCGCTTTTGCGTTATTTTCGTGAACACACTCAGGTCACGCTGAAAGGTTTTTTAACTTTGGTTGATGCGATGATGCTGCGTGAGGATTTCGACTGTGGTGAGAAATTGCTCTCGCAGTTTCAAGCAAACCTTCAGGCCGGGGTTCGTGGCATGGAAAATCTATTGGTTGAGCAGATTATGCTGTCCAGCCAGGTTCTATTGACGAAATCTGACCGGCTGACTGTCGAACATATCCAAAAAATTGGCCGTATACTCCATCCGCTTAATCCTTATATCGATATTCTTGCCACACAGTGGGGCAGGTTGGATGCCGGGCATGTTCTTAATCTGCCAGATTATAATTTTCAGTTGGTTAAACAGCTGATGGCGGAATTGGAGGACGTGATGGCAGTAGAGCCTGTAACCATTGATAAACCTGCTTATTTTGATTTACAAACTCGCGTAATTGATGAGCGGCGACCTTTTCATCCGCAACGATTATGGGATACCTACCAGCAGCATTTAGGAGGAGGGATTCATCGCAGTAAAGGCTTTTTCTGGTTACCTAGCCGGGATGACCTGGCGTTACTGTGGAATCAGGCAGCAGGAAGTATCAGTTTGGAATTCATTAGTTACTGGAAAGCCGGTGTATTGAACCATGAAGATAATGGATTAAGTCGCGAAGAGCGTCAGCAATTAATGAAGCAGTTGGACGGTCAATGTAGCAAATTCGGCGATCGTCACTGCAAATTGACAGTTATTGGCCAAGTCCCCGAGCTGGATCACTTTGTTGCGGCCCTCAAACGTTGTTTCTGTACTGATGCTGAGATTCTTCACTGGCAGAATGGGGGATATTTCGATGATCCTTGGCCTAAGCATGTGGTGAGGATTACGTCGGAATAATTTATTAATCGAGCTTATAGAGATAATCGGGGGCTTCTGCTTTGTGGGTGAGCCAGAAAATACTGGTTAATTCAATTTGCCTAAAGCAGATGATTAGAAGATATAGGCGAATATTTGCCATTCAATAACATTAAGTAACTGCCTGTTTTAGAAATGAATACATAATTTTTGTCTAAAAAACGCTTTTTTTTACTTTTTTCTTACAAAATGTTTTTGCGTAATTACATGATAATAGGTTGGTTTTTCGTAAAATCCTTTAAATCATTATGTGTATTAAAGTGATCGCAATCACAATAATAAATCATGTTTTTTTTGCCACAAGAGTTCATAAAAGGTAGCATCCATCGCCGTTACTGATGGTCACAAGCTTCAGATTAAAAAAAATACAGTGGCAAAAAGCCACGTCTGCCTACCCATGTTGCAATGGTTTGCCGGGTGGAGCAGGTGATGAAAATAAGCACTTTGGAGAACAGGTTAGCTATGAAGCTACACAAAAAAACTGCGGAAGAAAAACAAGCAGCGAAAAGACGTTGGCTAGATTCACATGAAGATGGTTATCACAAAGGCATGGGGGGCCGGCAAGTACAGATGATAGCTATCGGTGGCGCAATCGGTACCGGTCTGTTTTTAGGGGCGGGTGCACGTCTGCAAATGGCAGGTCCCGCTCTTGCTTTGGTCTATCTGGTGTGTGGTATTTTTTCCTTCTTTATTCTGCGTGCGATGGGAGAACTTGTTCTCCACCGTCCAACCAGCGGTAGCTTCGTTTCCTATGCTCGCGAATTCCTCGGCGAAAAAGCGTCTTACGTAGCAGGCTGGATGTACTTCCTTAACTGGGCAACGACCGGTATTGTCGATATCACCGCTGTCGCGTTGTATATGCACTATTGGGGAACCTTCGGTGATGTGCCGCAATGGGTCTTTGCTTTAGCTGCGTTAGCTATTGTCGCCACTATGAATATGATCGGCGTGAAATGGTTCGCTGAAATGGAGTTCTGGTTTGCGTTGATTAAAGTTGCTGCTATTGCCATGTTCTTGATTGTTGGTACTATTTTCCTTGGTACTGGCAAGCCATTAGACGGTAATAGCACTGGCTGGCATTTGATCACTGATAACGGGGGCATCTTCCCACACGGGATATTACCAGCCTTGGTATTAGTCCAAGGGGTAGTGTTTGCCTTTGCTGCGATCGAGTTAGTTGGTACCGCAGCAGGCGAAACTAAAGACCCGGAAAAGGTGCTGCCAAAGGCTATCAATAGCGTGATTTGGCGTATTGCCCTGTTCTATGTCGGCTCTATCATCCTGTTGGTATGTCTATTGCCTTGGAATGCTTATCAAGCCGGCCAGAGTCCGTTTGTAACCTTCTTTAGTAAGCTGGGTGTGCCTTATATCGGTACTATCATGAATATCGTGGTATTAACCGCAGCCTTGTCGAGCCTGAACTCCGGCTTGTACTCGACTGGACGTATTTTACGTTCTCTGTCGATGGGCGGTTCTGCACCAAAATTCATGTCGAAGATGAATGCGCAACAGGTACCTTATGCCGGTATCCTGGTGACCGTTGGTATTTACGTGATTGGCGTGGTACTCAACTACTACATCCCATCACAAGTATTTGAAATTGTTTTGAATATTGCTTCTTTAGGCATTCTTTGCTCTTGGGCGACCATTGTGATTTGCCAGATGCGTCTCCGCGTTGCCATCAAGCAAGGTAAAGCCAAGGAAGTCTCTTTCAAGATGCCTGGCGCACCTTTCACCTCATGGTTGACCTTGCTCTTCCTGGCCGCCGTTCTGGTATTGATGGCGTTCGACTATCCTAACGGGACTTATACTGTCGCAACGATTCCATTGCTGATGGTACTGTTGACGTTGGGTTGGTTTGGTTTGCGTAAACGCGCCAAAGAAGTGCATGAAGAAAAACTGGCGCATGAAGAAAACTTTAAGGCTGAATAGCCTGAAGATATGAGCGTTTCAGTAAAAAAAAGGGGCCTCAGGCCCCTTTTTTACATCATAGATAGGTAACGTATTATGTACTTTAAGGTTTTTCGCCCATCTTGAAGCTGAAGTTACCGATATTCTTAATGCCACCCGTCACTACGTCACCCGGTTTAATTTCACCGACGCCTGCTGGCGTGCCGGTGTAAATCAGATCGCCTGGTTGCAGTTCAACCGCGTGAGACAGGTAGCTAATCACCTCGGGTACTGACCAGATTTGCTCACTTAAATGGCCGTGCTGACGCTCTTCGCCGTTCACACTTAGCGAAATAATACCTTTTACCGGATGGCCGACCTGACTTACTGGCAATAGTGGATTGGTCGGTGCTGAGGCATCAAAACCTTTAGACAAATCCCACGGACGGCCGGCTTTTTTAGCTTGAGCTTGCATGTCACGACGAGTCAAATCGACCCCAACGGTATAGCCCCAAACGTGTTCTAGCGCGTTTTCTACCGCGATGTTTTTCCCACCAACACCGATTGCGACGACCAGTTCAACTTCATGATGTAAGTCTGATGTCAGCGTTGGATAAGGCACTTCACCAGAAGCCGGAACCACTGCATCTGCTGGTTTAGAAAAGAAAAACGGCGGCTCGCGATCTGGATCATGGCCCATTTCGCGGGCGTGTTCAGAATAGTTGCGGCCAACGCAATAAACACGACGCAGAGGGAAACGAGCTTCTTGACCTTCAACGGCTAATGAAGGTGTGGCTGCCGGGGTAATAACATATTCGGTCATGATTGAATCCTTAGTTGCCTGATGTAGATAAATACAAACTCAGTTTGTCATATTGAGAAAGATTATCATTGGACAGAACCATGGTTTTTTTGGACAAAACCCGCTAATCGTTGGAACACATGTCCATCTCACCAAGAAAGGCATTGGCCAATAGTGGCCTATGCTTTAAAAGGCGGCGTAAGAGACTGGCGGCGGAATTGCCCTGGCGGCATACCATGTGCCTGGCGAAAACGCCGGGAGAAATAGGCCTCGTCGAGATAGCCGCAATCACGGGCAATATTGCAAATTGACTCGCTGCTATTGAGTAAACGGGTTCTGGCTAATTCCATTCTTTGCTCTAACACTAGTTCAGAGAACGTTTTGCCAATATTTTTCCGCAGTAGGTGGCTTAAGTAATTTGCAGAAAGAAAGGCAGCGGAGGCGGCATCGGTCAAATTAAGTTCTGGATTAGCAATCTGTTGGCGCACATATTTAATAGTGCGCTGCAACGCGGCTTGCTGACCACGCTTTTCAGCTTTGCTGGCAACCATCTGCTGCAACGTTTGTTGATATCGTTGGCAAACCAGTCCTAAAAATTGCAATAGATAACCCCGCAACAGCAAGTCTGAACCAAACTCACGATTGCGATCACATTGGTGCATGCTTATCAGTAATTGTTCCGCTTGCGCGAAGTCCTCCTCTGTCAGCACAAAATCAATAAACTCCTGAAAGCGGAATAGTGCCAGTTCAGGCGCATCACTAAGCGGGATGTCATCGAGATCTAATGCATCATGGGGCAAATGGCGCAGTAAAAAACGGGTGGTAAAGTTTATTACCATAAAACGTCCGTCAGCCGGGTGCGGGATGAAATGCAATCGATGTGGCTGAATAAATCCGACGGTATGACGAACAAAGGGGCGCACGGCACCGCCGATGTGATGCACCGTATCGCCACCAAAATTAAATTGGATTTGGAAATAGTCGTGGCGGTGCGGTTGCATTAACGCTGGGCGTTCAGATTGATCGCGAATATAGAAATCAGGGCGATCGCTGCGTTGATGCATACCGTAAGTTAGATTGGCTGAACTCTTCGGCATAATGGCGTGCCTGTATAAGTCTGGGGGCGAGCTTATATTGTTCCAAAGCGAGCGGGAGAAGACCAGAGTTTTATATTGATGGATATTAATGATAAATCAATGGTCGTCAGTAAATCCCGACGACCAGATATGACTTATTTATGGTAACGCGGTGCAGCATGTTCTCTTCTGAATTCGGGATGCATTGCTTTACGGGCAATTTCGTAATCAAGCCAATACTTTTCATCTTGTAGAGGAGGAATGGTCACCAGCTCTTTTTTGTCGAAGGCGACAAGCGCGGCATCAACCAATTCATCAACTTCCATTATGCCTTTCAACTGATTGACATCACGGCCGCTGCGCTGCCAGATCTCAGTTCTGGTGACTGCCGGTAAGACGGCTTGTACGTATAAACCACGCGGACCTAATTCAATCTGCAATGACTGAGAGAGCGTCAGAACAAAGGATTTGGTAGCTGGATAGATGGCTGAGCCCAATTCAGGGGCCAGTCCGAGAACTGATGCAATATTAATAATCGCACCGTGCGGGTGGTTGAGTAATCCTGGTGCGGCTGCGCGAGCTAAGCGGGTCAGCGCAGTAATATTAAGACGAATTAACTGGTCGAGCGCGTCAACATCGTTATCAAGCATTCCTCCTGGCAGCGTAGCGCCAGCATTGTTCACTAAAAGAGACAGCTGTGGGGTTGCTTCGATAAAAGCTTCAATCCGACGTAAGTCATCTAGGTTTGCTAAGTCAGCTGGTAGGATTGAGATGGTGACATCGGTTTCTTTGCGAAGTGTTACGGCGAGTGCCTCCATACGTACACGATCGCGGGCAACCAATACTAAATCATAGCCACGTTTTGCCAAGCGTTCAGCATAGGTGGCACCTATACCACTAGAGGCACCGGTAATCAGGGCTAGAGGGGCGGTGTGATGGGCTGATGTTGTCATGTAGTTTATCCTTTTCCAAAATATTGATGAAGCAGATCATGTGGTTTCATTATTAAACTAGATGATTTTAATCACGAGTGGTTTTATAATGCAACTAGATTATTAACCCTGCGCATAAAATGAAAAAATGAACGACTTTATTGCGTGGCGAGAGCGAGGTTTAAAAATGAAGCGTACAAGTTTTGGCGACAGTATCTGCCCGGTGGCAAGATCGCTGGATTTGATCGGTGATTGGTGGACTTTGCTGATTGTCCGTGACGCTGCAAGAGGGATAAAGCGTTTTAGTGAATTCCAGCGTAGCTTAGGGGCAGCGAAAAATATTCTTAGCGTGCGGCTAAAAGCATTGGTGGCTGAGGATATCTTACAAGTTGCTCCCGCTTCAGATGGCTCGGCCTATCAAGAGTACGTACTGACGCAAAAAGGGCGGGATTTACAAACTGTGCTGGTGGCACTTAATCAGTGGGGTGAGCGTTACCTGTTTGCTGAAGGAGAGTTTTGTAGCCAACTGGTAGACAAGCAGGATAAAAAACCCTTACAACGGCTGCAGATCCATGCTGAAGATGGCAGAGTGCTATCTGCTCAAGATATTGTACTAAATAGTGACAATGATGCTGTGGCTTGATAGCAGACAAAAAAGCCGGCGAGATAATCTCACCGGCTTTTAGTTACTATGCTGTTAGGCGTATTACTTAACCTGCATGCCAGGCTGTGCACCACTATCCGGGCTGAGCAAGAAAATCTCTTTTCCGCCAGGGCCAGCAGCCATGACCATACCTTCTGACACGCCAAAGCGCATTTTACGCGGCGCCAGATTCGCCACCATAATGGTCAGTCGGCCTTCCAGCGCTTTCGGGTCTGGATACGCAGAGCGGATACCAGAGAAAATCTGACGGGTTTCGCCGCCTAAATCCAATTGCAGACGCAATAATTTATCCGAACCTTCAACGAAGTCTGCTTGCTGAATAAGCGCAATGCGCATATCGACTTTGGCAAAATCATCAAAACTAATGGTGTCCTGAATCGGCGCATCGGCTAAGGGGCCGGTGACGACTTTGGCAGCGGCAATATCTTCTTTCGATGCATCTGTCATGGCGGTGACTTTATCCATTTCAATACGGTTAAATAGCGCCTTAAATGGATTGACCTGATGGCTTACCAGCGGTTGTGCGATAGCATCCCATTCCAGAGTGGAATTAAGGAAGGCCTCCGCGCGTTCGGTCAGGGAAGGCAATACCGGTTTTAGGTAGGTCATTAATACGCGGAACAGGTTAATACCCATTGAGCAGATAGCCTGCAGGTCAGCATCGCGGCCTTCCTGTTTTGCCACTACCCAAGGTGCCTGCTCGTCGACGTAACGGTTGGCAATATCGGCCAGCGCCATAATCTCACGAATAGCGCGGCTGGATTCGCGGCTGTTGTACGCCTCTGCGATGCTTACTGCGGCATCGGTAAAGGTTTTATACAGGTTTTCATCCGCTAATTTGTCAGACAGTTGTCCATCAAAACGCTTATTGATGAAACCGGCGTTACGCGAAGCGAGGTTGACCACCTTGTTAACGATATCGGCGTTGACGCGCTGCACGAAATCTTCAAGGTTCAGGTCGATATCATCAATGCGCGATGAAAGTTTTGCTGCATAGTAATAACGCAGACAATCGGCATCAAGATGGTTCAAATAGGTGCTGGCTTTAATAAAGGTGCCGCGTGATTTTGACATCTTGGCACCGTTGACGGTGACATAGCCATGCACGAACAGATTGGTTGGCTTGCGGAAACCGCTGCCTTCGAGCATTGCAGGCCAGAACAGGCTGTGGAAATAGACAATATCTTTACCGATAAAATGATACAGCTCGGCGTCAGAGTCTTTTTTCCAGTAATCATCGAAATCGAGGCCCGGCGTGCGATCGCACAGATTCTTGAATGAGCCCATATAACCGATGGGTGCATCTAACCACACATAGAAGAATTTTCCTGGCGCATCTGGGATCTCAAAGCCAAAGTAAGGCGCATCACGGCTGATGTCCCACTGCTGTAGGCCAGATTCGAACCACTCTTGCATCTTGTTAGCAACCTGCTCTTGCAGGGCGCCAGAGCGGGTCCATGCTTGCAGCATCGCGCTGAATTCTGGCAGGTCGAAGAAGTAATGCTCGGAATCACGCAATTCTGGGGTTGCACCAGATACTACAGATTTCGGGTCGATCAATTCAGTTGGGCTGTAGGTTGAACCACAAACTTCACAGTTATCGCCATACTGGTCGGCCGCTTTACATTTCGGGCAGGTGCCTTTCACGAAGCGGTCAGGCAAGAACATGCCTTTCTCCGGATCGTAAAGCTGCGAAATAGTACGGTTTTTAATAAAGCCGTTTTCTTTCAGCCGAGAATAGATAAGATTCGACAATTCACGGTTTTCATCGCTATGCGTTGAATGGTAGTTATCATAACTGATACCGAAACCAGCGAAGTCTTGCTGATGCTCTTGACTCATTTCTGCGATCATTTGCTCAGGTTCAATGCCTAATTGCTGAGCTTTCAGCATAATTGGCGTACCGTGAGCATCATCAGCACAGATGAAGTGGATTTGATTGCCGCGCATTCGCTGGTAACGAACCCAGATATCTGCCTGGATGTGCTCGAGCATATGTCCGAGGTGGATAGAACCATTAGCGTACGGTAGTGCGCACGTTACCAAAATTTTTTTCGCGACTTGATCCATAGTAAGAGCTTGCTTTCTTTAGTTGAAATCAGGGGCATTGATGTTACCGAAAGCGCAGCCCTACGTAAACCGTGGGGCTCTATAAACAGCAGAGACAACATAAACAAAGAGAAGACTCTGTCTACCTTCTGTTATGCTAGCGTCATCATAATTCTATAAATAACATGTATTGCAAGGAGCCGGGATGACATCTCAATCCCCTGAACATAGCACCTCCGCAGGTCTGCTTGGCCTGGTTAACGGTGTTATTGCCGCTTTCACCCATTCCAGCCTACAAAAAGATTTAGTGTCGTTGAAAGCAGTACATCATTGCGCTGTACTTGATAACGTTTTACATATTGATTTGACGCTGCCTTTTGCCTGGCAGAACGGCTTTGATGCATTGAAAGATGAAACAACTTCTGCATTGTTAAAAGCGACTGGAGCAGGTGCTGTGCAGTGGCGTTTGACTCATAACATCGCGACTCTGCGTCGCGCCAATGATAAACCGGGTATCAAAGGCGTAAAAAATATTATTGCCGTGAGTTCCGGTAAGGGCGGGGTAGGTAAATCCACAACGGCAGTTAATCTGGCGTTAGCATTAGCGGCAGAGGGCGGCAAAGTTGGTATTTTGGACGCCGATATTTACGGGCCATCGATCCCTAACATGTTGGGAACGGAAGATGAACGGCCCACTTCCCCGGATGGTGAACACATGTCACCCATCAGCGCTTATGGCTTAGCAACTAACTCCATTGGCTACCTGGTTACCGATGAAAATGCCATGGTGTGGCGAGGGCCGATGGCCAGCAAGGCTTTGATGCAGATGCTGCAGGATACGCTGTGGCCGGATCTCGACTATTTGGTGCTCGATATGCCACCGGGTACTGGCGATATCCAATTGACATTGGCGCAGAATATTCCGGTAACCGCTGCACTGGTGGTCACAACGCCGCAAGATATCGCGTTGTTGGATGCGATGAAAGGCATCGTGATGTTCGAAAAGGTTCATGTGCCTGTATTGGGCATCATCGAAAATATGAGTATGCATATTTGTAGCCAATGCGGCCATCATGAGCCGATATTTGGGACGGGCGGTGCGCAAAAATTAGCGGAAAAATACCGCTGTGAGCTATTAGCGCAAATGCCGCTGCATATCAGCCTGCGTGAAGATTTGGATCGTGGTGAACCAACGGTTATTGCGAACCCGGAAAGTGAGTTTACTTCTATTTATCGGCAGTTGGCTGCACGAGTGGCCTCACAACTCTATTGGCGGAGTGACTCAATCCCGACCGAGATCGCTTTTAGAGCAGTTTAACACCTATACTGACGCATTAATTAACGATGCTAGCCTATTAGCGCGGTTAACGCTGGCATCGTTAACATGTTGTACCTATAATTAGCGCGTTCTAAGTGGCTGTGGCCACTAGCCTTTCAAACTTCCAAACCAGGTCTTTAAATTTTATGACTGACAAGCTCCATCAGTGTGTCATCGTGGGTATCGCTGGCGCATCTGCCTCTGGTAAAAGCCTTATCGCTAGCACGTTATACCGCGAATTACGCGATCAGGTTGGCGACGAACATATCGGCGTCATACCAGAAGACTGCTACTATAAAGACCAGAGTCACCTGACCATGGAGGAGCGGGTTAAAACCAATTATGACCATCCCAGCGCCATGGATCACCACCTGCTGCTACAACATTTGCAGTCGCTAAAGGCAGGCAAGGCAATTGAGTTGCCGAGCTATAGCTTTATCGAACATACGCGACTGAATGAAACCGTTACATTAGCACCAAAGAAAGTCATCATTTTGGAAGGTATTCTGTTACTGACTGATGCACAACTGCGTCAGGAAATGAATTTTTCCATTTTCGTTGATACGCCGCTGGATATCTGTCTTATGCGCCGCATGAAACGCGATGTCAACGAGCGTGGACGTTCAATGGATTCGGTGATGGTGCAGTATCAAAAAACGGTTCGTCCGATGTTTTTACAATTTATTGAACCGTCTAAACAATATGCCGATATTATCGTGCCTCGGGGCGGTAAGAATCGGATAGCCATTGATATTCTCAAAGCGAAGATCAGCCAGTTCTTTGAATAATTACGACAATATTAATCAACACGGGCCTGTCTTAACGAAAGAGTGTTTTAGCGCACATTTGTTGCAGCACCAAACATGACATGCCCGCGTTAAATGGAGAATGACAGGATGAGACTGTGTGATCGCGATATCGAAGCCTGGTTGGATTGTGGCAAGTTAAGCATTGTGCCACGCCCACCAGTCGAGAGAATTAATGGTGCGACGGTTGATGTTCGCTTAGGTAATGGTTTTCGCGTTTTTCTTGGGCATAACGCGGGCTTTATCGATTTAAGCGGTCCAAAACATGAAGTGGGTGCGGCACTAGACCGTGTAATGAGCGACGAAATTGTTCTGCCGGAAGGCGAGGCATTTTTCCTTCATCCTGGTGAATTAGCGTTAGCGGTAACGTACGAAACTGTCACATTGCCAGATGATTTAGTAGGCTGGTTAGATGGCCGTTCTTCATTAGCAAGGTTGGGATTGATGGTGCATGTCACTGCGCATCGTATCGATCCTGGCTGGCAGGGGAGAATTGTTCTAGAGTTCTATAATTCGGGCAAGTTACCTCTTGCCTTGCGTCCTGGCATGTTAATCGGCGCATTGAGTTTTGAACCGCTTTCAGGGCCAGCAGCTCGGCCTTATAACCGTCGGGAAGACGCTAAATATCGTGATCAGCAAAGTGCTGTCGCCAGCCGTATTGATAAGGACGATTAATCGCTGGAAAGCAGGACAATGTGCTATTGATGTTATATTAACGAGCACAGCTGAGTCCAACAGGTTTAAGAGGATGGCATGAGAAGACTACTTACCACGCTGGTTATTTTACTGGTGGTTGTGATTGCAGGGATGACCTCGCTGGTATTTCTGATTAACCCTAATGATTTTCGTGATTATATGGTTAATCGGGTAGAGCAAAAGAGTGGGTATAAACTCTCCATCGACGGCGACCTTCGTTGGCACGTATTTCCAAAGCTAAGCATCATTGCCGGCCAGATGTCATTAACGGCACCAGGCGCTAAAATTCCCGTAGTGAGTGCGGAAAATATGCGCCTCGATGTTAAACTCTGGCCGCTATTATCACATCAGTTAGTCGTTAGCGAAGTCCTGCTCAAACGTGCTGTGGTTAGTCTCACGCCAGAGAGTGATGCCAGCGAGCCAGATGCACCGATTGCGCCAAAATCACGTGGCAGCTATACACAAACCAACGAGATCGACTCTGGTTGGAAGTTTGATATTGGTCAATTGAACATTTCTGATGGTTTGTTGATTTGGCAACGAGGTGATAGCGACCAAATTAACGTCCGTGATATCAATCTGGAAATGGATCAAAAAACCAATCGTCAGGCTACATTAAAGCTTTCTAGCCGTATCAACCGCGATCAACGAGACCTCGTTTCCCAACTCAGTGCGACTCTTGATTTACAAGACTACCCAAATAAATTCAAAGCAAATATTACTCAATTTGACTACCAACTTAGCGGTGTAGGCCTGCCTGATGCCGGAATCAAAGGCACAGGTTCAATGTTGGCTAGTTATCAGGATGATCAAGATAAAGTTATACTGAGCCAGTTAGCGCTAAACGCCAACAATAATCAATTTTCTGGTACTGCGTCAGCCGTACTTAGCGATGTGCCGGATTATCAATTAAATCTGCAGTTTTCCAACCTTAATCTTGATGGGTTAACTGGATGGCAAGCTCGTAATGTCGATGACACCAATCTGCAGCAAACATCAGCTGTAACTTCTGCACCAGTGATTGCACGAGATATTAAGGCTGGTCAAGAAGGATTGGGAGGACTCAATGACTTCAACGCAAAACTGACGATAAAAGCCGATAATTTCATTTATCGAGGTCTGCAAGTTAAAGACTTAGATGTTGATGCCGATAATCGCCAAGGTAATGTAACGCTGCAAACCTTGACTGGAAAGTTAGGCAGTGGCGATTTTTCTATCCCTGGTAATCTGGATGTGACGGGAGATAGCGTATTAGTTTCACTACAACCTACGTTGAACAATATCGACTTCGTTCAGTTACTACGGGCTTATAACTTGCCTGAGGCTATAAGCGGCAATTTGACGATGCAAGGTGATTTGAAAGGGCAGGGAATTACTGCTGATGATTTCAATCATCGTTGGCAGGGAAATAGCACATTATCTGTCACTAACGCACATTTGAACGGGCTGAATATTCAGCAGTTGATTCAACAAGCCGTATCTCGGAGTAATAACCGTGTCCAGGGAATGGAGCGCTACGAATCTTATACACAGATCAATAAGTTACAAGCTAATGCCACATTGCAAAGTGGTACGCTAAAGTTGTCCAAGATGTCTGGAGAATCGGCATTCCTGAATGTTAAAGGAGAAGGTTCGGTTGATTTTTCCGCACAGCAGTGTGATTTGATGCTACAGACGAAAATCACTGGTGGCTGGGGAGGCGACAGCGATCTGATTAAACGATTGCAAAGTACCGATATTCCACTGCGTGTTTACGGGCCTTGGAAACAACTTAACTACCAGCTTAGAGTCGATGACGTGTTACGCGACCAGCTAAAGCAAGATGCAAAAAGTGCTATTCAGAACTGGATCGATAAGAACCAAAGTGCTAAAGATAAGCAAAGTCTGGAATCTATAGATAAAAAACTTTGATAGTTGCTGAGTATTATATGCTAATTGCTTTTGAAGTAGCCAAAATCAAGGAGGAGTCTTAAATTTTCCGCTGATGCTCGCGGCGTTATATGAGATACTGTTATCATTAAGTGCTAATGGCAAATCCTATTGAGTTTTAACAAATAGTATTAAATGCAACGGGTTGCAATTAGGGTGTTTGTTTTTGATCTTTTAAAGGCTCAAGTCGTTTTATACTTTTGCCACAGTGATTCAAATAGTTGCTATAGCATAACGATTATTTGAGTTGTAAAAATATTGGTGCCAAGGAGTATCTTTTATAATGTTGAAAGCTGTCATTCCTGTTGCTGGTCTGGGAACACGTATGTTGCCTGCAACCAAAGCCATCCCGAAAGAAATGCTGCCTATTGTTGATAAGCCGCTAATTCAATATATCGTTAACGAATGTGCGGCTGCGGGGATCAAAGAAATCATTTTGGTGACCCATTCATCTAAAAATGCTATCGAAAACCACTTTGATACTTCTTTCGAATTGGAAAGCATGCTGGAAACTCGCGTTAAGCGTCAATTGTTGGATGAAGTACAGTCTATTTGCCCGAAAGGCGTAACTATTATGAATGTCCGCCAGGGGCAATCTAAAGGTTTGGGGCATGCTGTTCTCTGCGCTCGTCCATTGATCGGTGATTCACCTTTTGCCGTAATCCTGCCAGACGTGCTGATGGATGATGTTTCTTGTGATTTACAAAAAGATAACCTTGCCGCTATGCTTAGTCGTTTCCATGAAACGGGTAACAGCCAGGTTATGGTTGAAGAAGTGCCTGAAGAAGATGTCTCTAAATACGGCGTGGTTGACTGTAACGGTGTAGAAGGTGAGCCAGGCAAAAGTATTGCGATGAAAGCTATCGTTGAAAAGCCGGAACGTGAAGAAGCACCTTCAAACCTAGCCGTTGTTGGACGTTATGTCTTCTCTGAAGATATCTGGCCACTGCTAGCAGTAACACCTTACGGTGCGGGTAACGAAATTCAGTTGACAGATGCAATTGCTTTGTTGATGAAGAAGAAAACGGTAGAAGCTTTCACCATGACCGGTCGCTCACACGACTGTGGTGATAAATTAGGCTATATGAAAGCTTTTGTTGAGTACGGTATTCGTCATCCAGTACAGGGCGAAGCCTTCTCTGAATGGTTAAAAGACTTTTCGTCAGAAAATAAGTAAAAGATAAACCATTTTTTCAAATGAAAGTTTGTAAAATTCAGTATGTTAGCTGAATTAAATCAATAAAGCCGTATTTCTTGAAATACGGCTTTATAACAGGTAGTAGATGTGTTAGCGCGTTTCAGCTAACAGCTGTGCTAAATATGCGCCGTATACTGTTTTCGCCATCAACTTGGCTTGTTCTGCAACCTGCTCTTTACTGAGCCATCCTTTTCTAAAGGCAATTTCCTCGAGACATGCAACTTTGAAGCCCTGGCGTTTTTCAATTGTGTGGATAAATTGAGAGGCTTCAATAAGACTGTCATGAGTACCTGTATCGAGCCAAGCAAATCCTCTGCCTAATAATTCAACCTTTAAATCCCCTTTCTCTAAATACATTTCATTTAAAGTCGTGATTTCTAATTCACCACGATGTGAAGGTTGAACCTGTTTAGCCATTTCTACAACGTTATTATCGTAAAAATAAAGACCAGTAACAGCCCAATGCGATTTAGGTTTTAAAGGTTTCTCTTCTATAGACAATGCATTGAAATCTTTATCAAACTCAACGACGCCAAAACGTTCTGGATCGGTTACCTGATAACCAAATACCGTAGCGCCAGTCTCCCGCTGAGAAACAATCTCAAGTTGTTTACCAAAACTTTGACCAAAATAGATATTATCGCCTAAAACAAGAGCACATCGGTCTCCTGCAATAAACTCTTCACCGATTATAAAGGCCTGCGCTAATCCATCGGGGGAAGGTTGGATGGCATATTGTAGATTCACACCAAATTGAGAACCATCTCCGAGCAGTCTCTTAAAAGAAGGCATATCATCTGGTGTTGAAATGATTAATATATCGCGAATTCCAGCCAACATAAGGACTGAGATAGGATAGTAAATCATTGGCTTGTCATAAATAGGCAATAACTGTTTGGAAACGCCTTGAGTAATAGGGTATAAACGAGTACCCGAACCACCTGCTAAAACAATACCCTTCACTTAATCTTCTCCTGATTTGATGATGTCGTCAGTCCCAAGCGCTCACCAGCATATGAACCATCGAGAACTCTGCGCCACCATTTTTCGTTCTGTAAATACCACTCAACAGTTTTGCGAATGCCAGTTTCGAAAGTTTCTTGTGGTTTCCAACCTAATTCATTAGCAATTTTACTGGCGTCAATTGCATAACGCATATCATGTCCAGGCCTATCTTTTACATAGGTTATTAAGTCTTCAAATTTGTTAATATTATTTGGTTTATTAACAATCATCTCGTCGAGCAACGAACAAATTGTTTTGACGACATCTATATTTTTACGTTCGTTATGACCGCCAATATTGTAGGTTTCACCAATTTTTCCTTCGGTAACGACTTTATAAAGAGCGCTTGCGTGATCTTCAACATAGAGCCAATCCCGTATTTGGGCACCATCGCCATAAACTGGTAATGGCTTACCTGAAATGGCATTCAAAATGATCAAAGGAATAAGCTTCTCTGGAAAATGGAATGGCCCATAATTATTGGAGCAATTAGTAATGATAGTCGGCAGGCCGTATGTCCGATTCCATGCCCTAACTAAATGATCGCTTGCTGCTTTCGAAGCCGAGTATGGGCTACTAGGAGCGTAAGGAGTTGTTTCTGTGAATAAATCATCCGTTCCGTGCAAATCGCCATAGACTTCATCAGTTGAAATATGATGAAAACGAAAATGCTGTTGTGTATCTTCATCTAATGTAAGCCAATATTGGCGAGCAGCTTCTAGAAGTGTATAGGTGCCCACAATATTGGTTTCAATAAAAGCTGATGGTCCATCAATAGAGCGATCTACGTGACTCTCGGCCGCTAAATGCATAACAAGATCAGGCTTAAAATCTGCAAAGATTCGATCTAATTCCGGCCGATCGCATATATCGACCTTTGCAAACTGATAACGTTCGTTACTATTAACCGAGTTAAGAGACTCAAGGTTGCCTGCATAAGTGAGACTGTCTACTACTAAAACAGCATCGCGCGTGTTTTCGATTATGTGACGAACAACGGCAGAACCTATGAAACCTGCTCCACCAGTAATCAAAATTTTCATATTTATTCACTCATTTACGATCTTAAAAATACAGAATGACTGCTAACAATCACACACAAAGATCAAGGCTTTATGGGGCTGCATTAGATACAATTTTAAGCAAGCATGAGCAACCATGCTGGAATATAGCCAAACGGAGTCTCACTCAATTGACAAATAGGACTGTGGTCTGAACATTAGTAGCTTCACTACTATAATACCTAATAAATCTTGTGATTATGAGAGTTATCTAGCTTTGAATAATCAGTATGGTCATTCTGTGTTCATTTTGTAAGTATTCTGCATTAGTGCGACATTCAGATTGTAGGGACTATTCTGGATATTGAGATTGCAAGTGATATGCACCTTGATGTTCTCGAGTATTTTTATAAAAAACAACTAATTACTTAGCTAGAATGTTGATGCGCGTTGGTATGCCAAATATGTAAATACGCATCTATCGATGATGCTCCTAAGAACGTTAGCGCTCTAACGTTGACGAACAGATTGTAAAATAATTTTTTATCTAAACATTCGAAGTAAAGGTCTTAGTTCATTGTATAGCAGATACACAGATTGACCATGTACGCTATGCTACCATGACTCGGCAGGCGTTGCTTGGATGTGATTAAATAGGATTAACAATATTACTTGAGAATTTATAGGAAGCGTGTATTCCGATGAGTATTTTCAGGATGCTATAGCGGGTATACTGCACAGATAATACTTTGTCCACAAAATAGATACATTTTTACAATGTCTTATTCAACAACAAAATCTCCGGATTGGGAATAAAAGTGATGAAATACAGTGTGTTGTGATTTTCATGAGTATTAGCCATGTCGAACTTTATAAAATAAGCGGACTAATAATCAGCTTGAGGACAGTCAAGGTATCCGTTTTGCTAACAGACACAGTTTTTGCCTAAGATAACATTTAGTTTTTAAATATAAGATAGGGTGATGGATTCCATTATGACTTCTGAAGTATTGCTTGCCTAGGACTAAGCCGAAAAGTTATAATTATAGGGACTTTTTGCACAAAAATTGATATTGTTTTATCAGATTAGCATTAAATCAATTGCAGAAAAAGTATTCATACATGGCAGCAGTCAAAGATTGAGATTTATCCAATAGTTAAAGTTGCAGCCATTCATGTAGTTGAACCGCCAACACATTAATAATCAGTTATTGGTTACTGCAAGCCAAGGGCGGTAGCATTCCGTTTGGTCTATGCTGGTTGATGTTTTGTGCCCACACCATTAAAATTGTTTGTTTTCTAGTCAGAAGTGATTTGCTTATTCGTAAATTGTCAATTTCATCTTGTAAGATTTTCTCGGTAATGCAAAAAAATTACTATAGATAAATATAGTGATTCGATAGCTTTTTGGGAGTCCCTATTTAATATATTGTTATTAGGCTTTATAGATTCATGATTGCATCAAAAAAATTTATTTATATTTTATTTTCATTAAATATTTTTATTGTCAGTTTTGTTATTAGGATGAAAAACTAAAATGAATATCATTTCAAGTAAAATTGCTGGTGTAAAAACTATTCAACCAACTGTTTTTGGTGATTCTCGTGGTTTCTTTTTGGAAGTGTTCGAAAAGAAAAGATACCAAGAAATGTTAGAGATTGAATTAGATTTTGTGCAAGATAATCATTCACGCTCAGCAAAAGGCGTCTTACGCGGTCTTCATTTTCAAACGCAGAACCCGCAAGGAAAACTTGTAAGAGTAGTGCGGGGGGAAGTATTTGATGTTGCTGTCGACATTCGTCCTGATTCTCCTACATTTGGACAGTGGGAAGGAGTTCTTCTTTCCGAGGAAAATAAAACCCAATTCTGGGTCCCACCTGGTTTAGCTCATGGTTTCGTTGTGTTATCAGATATTGCTGACTTTGAATATAAATGCACTAATTATTATGATCCTACTTCTGAAGGTTGTTTAATCTGGAATGATTTAGATGTGGCTATTGATTGGCCAATCGAAAATCCACTTTTGTCGGCCAAAGATATTAAAGGAAAAACACTGGCTGAATTATATAAAAGTTAACGGTACATTTATTAAATTATCGTAATTTACTTAACAGAATAAAAGTATTCTAGGTTTTTATATATGAAATTGTTAATTGTGGGTTGCTCCGGACAAGTTGGAAGTGAATTAGTTAATAGAGTTTCTGATGCATGGGATGTATATGCATTTGATAGAAAACAATTAGATATAACGAATTATCTGCAAGTTGGCAATATTATTAAGTCAATTTTACCTGATGTTATTATTAATGCTTCGGCCTATACAGCCGTTGATCGTGCAGAAACTGAGATTGAACAGGCTTTTGCTATTAACAGTGGCGGTGTTGCAAACTTGGCTTTAGAAGCAAATAATTGTGGAGCTAAGTTTTTACACATATCTACCGATTATGTTTTTCGTGGAGACCGTGAGGGTTTGTATTCTGAGTCCGATGAAACTGAACCGACAGGTATTTATGGAAAAAGCAAACTTGCTGGTGAATTGGCGATAAGCGAAATTTGTAAGCGACATATAATTTTACGAACTTCTTGGGTATTTGGTCAACATGGTAATAATTTTGTCAAAACCATGATACGGATCGGAGAAGGGAAAACATCCTTAAATGTTGTAGGAGACCAATTTGGCGGGCCTACGTATGCAGGCGATATAGCTAACGCTTTATTACTTATTGCAGAAAAAGTATGTGAAGAAAATTTTAATGACTGGGGAATTTATCATTATAGTGGCGCCCCTTATACCAACTGGGCCAACTTTGCTAATGTCATTCTTGAACTCGCTCATAAAAATTCTTTAATTTCACAAAAAGTAAATGTTAATTCAATTACTAGTAGCGAATACCCAACACCAGCTAAAAGGCCTATAAATTCAATGCTGGATTGCACAAAAATTCATGACATATTCAATATAGGGCCAAGCCAGTGGGAATTAGCTTTGCGCAATATAGAGATATATGCAAAATAAACCGTCTTAACTTTGTGAGTGTAATATTATTTTGATCAAGGTAGTTAGATGAAAAATAAATTTAGTTCATCACCAATTGAATTGTTTTCTGGTTTTTTTAGAAATAGAAAACTAATTATAAACTTAACAAAGAGGGAAGTTTCCGGTAGATATAAAGGCTCTCTATTTGGAATGCTTTGGTCTTTCTTTAACCCGATATTTATGCTGGCTGTATATACTTTTGTTTTTAGTTTTATTTTCAATGCTCGTTGGAGCTCTGCCAGTACGTCTAAAACTGAATTTGCGTTGGTGCTTTTTGCGGGACTTATTGTATTCAATTTTTTTAGCGAATGCGCAATAAAATCACCATCAGTAATTCTATCAAACATAAATTATGTCAAAAAAGTAATATTCCCATTAGAAATACTGCCTATGGTTAATGTGGCTGCGGCTTTATTTCATGCTTGTATCAGCATAATTGTTTGGTTATTATTCTATATTATCGAAGTTGGCATTCCTCATATTACTGTTTTACTTTTCCCTATACTATTTTTACCCTTGATATTCTTTTGCGTTGGTGTTGGCTGGCTTTTATCTTCTCTTGGTGTGTTTTTGAGGGATATAGGACAGATGATTACTATATTTGTTACTGCCTTAATGTTTTTATCTCCTATTTTTTATCCTATTACTGTTATACCCCAAGAATACCGGCCATTGCTTGATTTGAATCCACTGGCACCTGCTATTTCACAATTCAGAGAAATATTTTATTGGGGAACCGTTCCTTCAATTACTGGCTTTTTAGTCTATCTGCTAGAATGTATGGCCTTTAGTTGGTTTGGGTTTGTTGTTTTCCAGAAAACGAGAAAGGGATTTGCTGATGTTCTCTGATAATTTAGCTATATCAATCAAAGATGTGAAAAAGTGCTTTCATATCTACAACAGTCCTAATGACCGTTTAAAACAATTCATTATACCAAAATTAGTCAATGCATTAGGCCGAGAGCCTACAAACTACTACAAAGATTTTTGGGCGCTAAATGGTGTCTCTTTTGATGTTAAAAAGGGAGAAACCGTTGGTTTGATCGGTAAAAATGGTAGCGGTAAATCAACGCTACTGCAAATTATTTGCGGCACGTTAACAGCAACCAGTGGTATTATCGAAACAAAAGGGCGTATTGCTGCTCTGCTTGAATTAGGTTCCGGTTTTAATCCAGAATTCACAGGCCGTGAAAATGTTTACTTGAATGCGGCTATATTAGGATTGAGTCGAGAGGAGACAGATAATAAGTTCGATACAATTGCGGCTTTTGCGGATATTGGTGATTTTATAGATCAACCTGTTAAAACATATTCAAGTGGTATGGTGGTAAGATTAGCATTTGCTGTTCAGGCTCAGATTGATCCCGATATCCTCATTGTTGATGAAGCTTTAGCTGTGGGGGATGCTAAGTTTCAGGCCAAATGCTTCGAAAGATTGCGGCAATTAAAAAATACTGGAACTAGTATTTTGTTGGTAACCCATTCTGGGGAACAAATTGTTACTCATTGTGATCGAGCTGTACTATTAAATTCTGGTCAGAAACTATTCGAAGGTTCACCAAAGATAGCTGTTAATATGTATACAGATATTTTGTTTGGTAAATCAAAAAGTGAAATACCAAAATCAAAATCGACCGAATCCAGTATTGTCCCCCCATTAAAGCAGACTATCAGTAATTCACTAAAATCTGATGAAAAAACCGAAACATTAAATCTAGTATTTGATAAGTTTGATAGTAAAAGCAACTACAATAAAAATGAATATCGTTGGGGAGATAAGGCTGCATGTTGGTTGGACTATGAGCTTTATGCAAATGACAGATTAAATCCATCAACAATTTATTCAGCAGAGAAAATAAAACTTCGCTGTTCAATGAAGTTCGAGAGTGATGTGCATAATCCAATTATTGGATTCTGTATAAAAACAAAGGAAGGGATCACTGTTTATAACACTAATTCCCATTTGTTAAATATTGACGATACATACCAGCAGGGGCACTCAAACACTTGTGCAGTTGCAGAGTTTGAATTCATAAATACTTTAGGGGCCGGTGATTATTTTATTTCTATCGGTATTGCGTCAATGCTAAATGATGAAGTTGTTCCACATGATAGACGTTACGACGTTATTCACTTTTTAGTTCCTACAGTTGAAACTTTTTCTGGTTTAGCAGATCTAGAATTAAGTTTGAAAGTCACTTCCCCTTCTGGTAAATAATTATGCTTTTAGATAGAAATAAGTACAAATTTCGTCAAGATTTAGGTATCTGGGCTCGACCAGACTATATGGGTATTCCATATAGCGATGGTGATGCTCAAGAGGATTTATTATTAAATATAGTCCAGAATACGAAGGATCTGAGCGTTTCCTCTTCGGAGCTGAGAGAGCGTTGTAATGACTGGGTCACTACGTATCATTTTTCGAGTTTACGATCTAATCTATTACGACCACTAAAATCCATATTACAACCGGGCAAGAAAATTCTTGAAATTGGCGCAGGCTGCGGTGCGATTACTCGCTTCCTCGGTGAAGAGGGGGCAGATATTTTGGCCCTGGAAGGTAGTCTACGTCGTGCCAATATAGCCCGAACCCGAACAGGTGGATTAGATAATGTTACTGTATTGAGTGAACGATTCGACGATTTTGAGTGCGAGAGCAAGTTCGATATCGTCACATTAATTGGTGTGCTGGAGTATTCAAATCTTTTCAGCGATGGCAGTGATAGTGCTATCTATATGCTTAACAAAATAAAGAAAATGCTTAAGCCCGATGGCAAATTGATTATTGCTATAGAAAATCAACTAGGCCTCAAATATTTTGCAGGGGCAGCAGAAGATCATTTGAGCTTAAAAATGTATGGTGTAGAAGGTCGCTATACTAAACAACAACCTGAGACTTTCGGACACGAAATTCTTACTCAAAAACTATCTGCTGTCGGATTGAAAGAAGTAGAAACACTACTGCCATTCCCTGATTATAAGTTGCCTGTATCGGTAGTTACTTCCCGAGGGGCAAATGATAGTAGTTTTGATGCTTCAGTTTTTGCCGCACAGTCTGCACATGCAGATCTGCAATTGCCGAATAATTTAAATTTCGTTCTAGAACTTGCATGGCCTGTAGTTTTCAAAAATAAACTTGGAATACCTCTTAGCAATTCATTTTTAATGGTAGCTTGTGCTGAACCTATAGCATCAATTGATGAAGATATTCTGGCAATTCATTATGGTAATGAGCGATATACTTCATTCTGTAAGGAAACAGTATTTAGATATGCTGATAAAAACAGTATTACTGTAAACCGTAGTTTATTAAATTTAAACCAAAAACCAAATGATGATAATATAGATTTTGAACTTGATGGATGTGAGAAGTATATCAAAGGGACGTTATTGTCAACTGAGTTTGTCAAGATTGTCACAACACCAGGTTGGAAAATTTCTCAGGTTGCAAAATTCTTTTTCTATTACTTAGAGTGCTTAGAGGTTTGTTTAAATAGAGAAGATTTTCATTATGGGAAAATTGAACAAGATACAATAATCCCTGATGACTATCTAGATGCTATACCTTCAAACATTATAATCGATGAGGGCAATCAACCTCACTATTTCGAACGTGAATGGCTTGCTAAAAATGGATTGAGTGTAGGTGCTTTAGTATTTCGCTCAGCATTATCTTTATTAGGTAAAGTATCTTGCTTTTCCATACCTGAATATGGATATGATTTCACTCGAGGCGATTTCATTCGCCAGTTGTTCGAAGCACTTTCATTTGTGGTTGATGATGAAGTATTAGATAACTATTTGAAACTAGAGTCAGATCTCCATGCATACTCAATAGGCAGTTCTGAAAGAAAAATTAATACATGGTACCCCGAGCACACGTTGCCTGGTTTGAGTGAGTCCAATCAGTTAACTGAAAGTAATATATACAAACTCAATGAATTGCACAATGCAAAAAATAGCGCTGAAAAATTGGCGTTTGAGCGTATAGATGAAATCAATAAGCTATCTGATGCGAAGAATTATGCAGAAAAATTAGCTTTTGAGCGTATAGATGAAATTAATAAATTAAATGATGCTAAAATCTCTGCTGAAAACTTAGCTTTTGCACGTATGGCTGAAATTAATAAACTCATTGATGCCAATGAATACGTTAAAAATTTATTATTAAAACATTCAGAAGAAATAAGTTTGCTCTCCGAAGCTAAAGATAATGCTGAAAAGCTACTGGCTGAACGTGTTCGAGAGCTTGATAGCCTGTACGAAGCTAAAAATTCCGTTGAAAAACTAGCAATTGAACGGCTGGATGAACTAAATGAGCTAGCAAATGTTAAAGAATCGGCCGAAAAACTAGCGATTGCACGCATGGGGGAAATTGATAAACTTGCGGATGCCAAAAATTCAGTCGAAAGACTCGCTATCGAACGTATGGGTGAGATTAATAAACTGTCGGATGCAAAGGACTCAGTTGAGCGACTGGCTATAGAGCGTATGAATGAGCTCAATAAGTTGGTAGATGAGAAGGACTCTGTAGAACGATTGGCTATAGAGCGTATGAATGAACTCAATAAACTGGCAAATGAGAAGGATTCGGTTGAAAAACTCGCTATTGAGCGTATTGAGGAAATTAATAAGTTATCAGATGCGAAAAATAGCGCGGAAAGCTTGGCTTCACAACGTTTTTCTGAGATAAAGACATTATCTGATGCGAAGAATTATGCAGAAAAATTAGCATTTGAACGATTGGAGGAAATTAATAAAATTTCTGATGCTAAAGAGTTGGCTGAAAAACTAGCTATCGAACGGATGGACGAAATTGAAAAAATAAAAAATGAACTGAAACTTGCAAAGTCAGGTTTTTTGTGGAAATTATCAAATATATTTAAGGGTAAAAGGATTTAAAATGAGCGAGCTTCATTGGTCGATAGATTCTTTTGTTCAGCGTGGAACTACTGTATTTAGTTATGGCTGGATTTTTAATGAATCTAAACAGATCAAACATCTCTCTTTAATATTGCCATATGGGAATGGCCAACATTCTCAGCTCAACATTGATTATGGGAAAAAGCGTGAAGATGTTGGCGCTTATTTTTCGGACTCATTATATTCCACATATTGTGGTTTTATTTTATATGGCACATTTAATACTCCACAGCATAAAAAAACTCTAAAATTACTGTGTACTTATTCTGATGATTCAATTGAATATATAGATGTTCCTGAATCCAGTATTGTTTCTTTTGACCACCAAGTCGATGATAATCATATTCCTAAGAAAGTCGTTGTTAAGCAATTTTTTGTGATGCTAAAACGAGCTTTCATGCTTGTAAAGGGAGGGGCTTTCTCAGCATTATATAGGAAGGTTAAACGATTCGGTAATAATGCGAAAAATAAGAAGCTTGTAAATGCTAATGATATTACAAGTATTCTTCCTTTTAAGGAAAGGGCAAAAACAATATTTATCCTAGATCACGATTTGGGAGGGGGGGCCAACCATTATCGTAATCAATTGATCAAAGATAAAATATCTGAAGGCTATTCCGCATTAATTTTAGCTTTTAATATAAGTTCATTGTCTTATAAGCTTTTAATAAAAAGCTCGAAGCAGGATTTGAGTTTTAACATTCCCAGTTTGAATTTTATTTATGATCTTTTAAACTATATAACTGTCAAAGAAATTATTTATAATACGGGGGTTTCATTTATAAATCCCGAAACTATACCTAGTTTTTTGATAGATTTAAAAGTGAGAACTAATGCAAAGTTAATAACATTAGCCCATGATTTATTCCCTATTTGTCCCTCTCATTTTCTGTTAAATGATAAAGGGAAATATTGTAACATACCTGATCCTCGTGTATGTGTGTCCTGCCTACGCAACAACACTTATGGTTTCACCACTTTGTTCGAGTCTGGTGATATCAATAAATGGCGAGATCAGTGGGGGGGATTAATAATTGCCTCTGATAAATTGATTGCCTTTTCAGAAAACACGCTGAATCTTTATAGACGTGTTTATAGCCAAATTCAGCCTGAAAATGTTGAAATTATCCCTCATACTGTTAGTTTTTCTACAGAGAAGGCAGTTATCGAACAAAAAGAAAGATTACGTATTGGTGTCGTTGGCAATATTGGCTATCATAAGGGGGCTGATTTTGTTAAGGAGTTGGCGCTAGAGATAAAAAATACTAATTTTCCAGCTGACATTGTTGTGGTTGGAACAATCGAGACTTTATGTCCAGCGGACGTGCTAACACAAACTGGCCCTTATGAGCAGGATGAGCTTCCAAATTTAATTCAGAACTCAGGCATTAATATTATTTTGTTTACCTCGATTTGGCCCGAAACCTTCTCCTATGTTGTGCAAGAAATGATGGAACTTGGCTATCCTGTAGCTTGTTTTGATCTTGGCGCTCCGGCAGAACGGCTTAAACATTATAAAGATGGCTTAATATTATCGTCTATGTCTGCTGACAAAGTGCTACAAGAGTTGGTTCATTTTCACAAAAAAGTATATTCAATCTAACGAGGCTGGTATGTCCGAAATTCATGTTTTTACTAGTGCTGCATTCAACTATATTCCAAAGGTAAGAATGCTATTTCAATCTATTCGTAAGTACCATCCTGAATGGACTATCCACCTTGCTTTAGCTGATGAAAAAAGACCAGAGATCGACTTAAGTGATGAGCCTTTTGATGAAATTGTTTCTGTTTCCGAACTGGATATTCCTGATTGGAAAGGATGGGCGTATTGCCACAATATTGTCGAGTTAGCTACAGCAATTAAGCCATTCATGTTGGCTCGCTTGTTACAGTTGCCTGGTTGTAAAAAGGTTATTTATCTTGACCCAGATACTGTTATTTTTTCTCGTCTTGATGACATTGTAGAAGCTCTTGATTCTTCTAATGTTGTTTTGACTCCACACCAAGCTAAGCCTGAGACATCATTATCTGCGGTAATGGATAATGAAATCTGCAGCTTGAAACATGGTATTTATAACCTTGGTTTCTGTGCCGTCGCTGCGACTGATGTAGGGCTATCATTTGCGACTTGGTGGGGTGAACGTATTTATCATTTCTGTCGTGCTGATATTCCTAATGGTCTCTTTACCGATCAGCGTTGGATCGATTTGGTTCCAGCCTTCTTTGATGGCGTTGCAATAATGCGTTCTAGTCGTCACAATGTTGCGACTTGGAACCTCACTACTCGAGAGTTTACTGTTGACCAGCAAGGTAACTACTTTGTAGATGGACAGCCTTTAGGTTTCTACCATTTCACAGGATTTGATAGTGGCGCGCATCGTATTATGGCGCTCAAGAATGCAGGTGAGAACTCTGATGTTCATAAATTGATCGACTGGTACACTGCCCAAACGAAAGACCTTGGACAAGATCCTTTGGCCAAAGTGGTTTGGGCCTATGGCCAACATTCTGATGGTTCTTCAATCTCTAAAGTACAGCGTATCGTCTACCGTGAGAGGGTTGACCTACAAAAAGCATTCCCTAACCCATTCGAAGAAAATACCTTCAACCAGTGGTGGTTACAACAGGGCCCGAAAGAATATGCGGAACTGTTTGATGAAAAAACCAAAGATGAAGCTTTAAGAAAATTCAGTGTTGTGTTAACTCCTGGTTTCCGTGCTGGAACAACAGAATTTGATACTGATCGTTTTGTTGGTTTAATCAAGCGTTCGCTGACAAACCCACAAGTCGCCTTGACCGTTGGCAAAAAGGGCTGGGAAGTATTAAAGAATGAAGGTGTTCAAGGAATTAAACGCCGTTTTTTGAATTAAAACACAATAATTAATAACTATCACCTTTAATGCCTACAATTTATCGGGCATTAAAGGTGATGAAATAATCATTATGGTTTTTCATTGCTATTTTTAATTACGTAAAACAATTATTATAATAACACTTCAGAAAATTATCTATAAACTTTGATGTGACATTTTCTCTGCACCATAATCTCTATCTCAGAATAACCATCTTTTTATCTCAAATACTTAATCGCACATTTAATTTGGTATGCTCAGTGAAAATAATTGCATCTCTTGTATTATATCGACATGAATATCAAGTTGTGGAAAAAACGTTATCCTCTCTGATTTTAGAAGATTCTATTTCTAAAATCGTAATAGTTGATAATGGCTCTCACTGTGACTGGTTATTAGATTTGAATGAACCTAAAATTGAAACCATTAGATTGGATAAGAATAATGGTTTTGGCTTTGGACATAATACTGTTTTCTCTAAGTTTAAAGATCAGACTGATTACTTTTTGATTTGTAATCCTGATGTTTACTTTGAGAAAGGTGAAGTGGAAAAACTTTATCTTTTCAGTAAAAAAGAAAATTTAGGTTTAGCAATACCAAAGATAATTTATCCAGACGGGCGTTTACAACATGGTTGCAAACTTTTGCCATCACCGTATCATCTTTTTGCTCGCCGTTTTCTACCTCGTTTTTCTAATGCTTTAAATAAAAAATATGAGCTGCATAACGCTGATTACTCTCAAGCTTTTTCTGCTCCATCTCTTTCAGGTTGTTTCATGCTATTGAGTAATCAAGCTATTAATGATGTAGGCTACTTCGATACTCGCTTCTTTTTGTATTTGGAAGATGTAGATCTATCTAGACGAATCTACTCCAATTATTCAGTAAGTTACTACCCAGATGTTGTAATCACCCATGAGTTTCAACGTCGATCATACTTTGACAAACGTTGTCTTTTTTATCATATTGTTTCAGCAATTAAGTATTTCAATAAATGGGGATGGTTTGTTGATAAAGATAGAAGATTATTCAACCAACGCTGTTTAGATAGATTACCATAATAATTTAGTTACTAACCATCTCGAAATTAATTTTCAGGAGATGGTTAGTAATTTATCAAAATTATGTTCTATAATACTCGCCTATTAAAACAGTCTTACTTTTACTTCCTGCTTAAGAATCTTTTCTCAACAAAATGCCATGATAGTATGCTTAATATCACAGTGATAATTGTGCTTAAAAACATACTTGTGAAAAAACCGGTCTTTAATTTATTAATTATCAGTTGCTGTGTTGGGAACGCGTAAATGTATATCCCATAAGAGTAGTCAAATTTACCATGTACTATTTTGTCTTTGAATGATACGGCGATAATAATTACAATAATTGGTATTAATATATACGCAAGTATACTAAATTCAAAACTGCCTTTCCAAATATACAACAATAATAGACTTGTGACGAACATGAATATTTTGGTTCTTTTTATGTTCCACTTATCTTTCGTTAAAGCCAATAACCCCCCCATGAAAAATGAGATACCTTTCAGACAAAGGTGTTGAACAGGTATTGAGTAAAATATGGTTTTATTTGGTGAGTAAGTAAAATAGATAGAAAAACATAGCATTGTTATTAATAAAAACAGTATGGATTTATAGCTTTTTGAAAAGCAAAGACCCACGGCCAAGAATATATAACAGCTAAATTCTAAAGGTAAGGTCCATAAACTCCCATTAATAGCATTAGGGTATATAAAACCGTTGGATAAATTTAGTGCAGGGGCTCCCTTTAACGAAATTAAGTTTAAAATTGCAACAAGTAGTTTATGCGAGTAATAATCTTGGATGTTACCTGCATTGATTACGCTTCCAATTACAATGTATATTACAACCGCACATCCGATCAATGCAGGAAAGATTCTTTTTATCCGCTTATCCATATAAGAAATGAAACTTTCACTTCTCATTCCTGATAGTGCGATTAAATAACCTGAGACTGAAAAAAATATTGTTACCGCTAATTCGCCATAGCTTTCTAACTGTAAGAATTTAGGCTCTTCAAAACCGCTCAAAGCATAGTGATGTGAGTACAAAACCAATAAGGCGGCAACGATTCTGATTATATCGAAGCAGTTGTCTTGGTGTGATATGAGTTTTTTCATGTTTGCTTACAAAAATATGTTGTGAATCTAGTTTCTAGATTTTACTGCCTAAGTAGGCAAAGTATCTAATGTTATATGATTTTTTCTTACCTTTTTTGCTAATTAAGATACGCGATGCGCTTATGGTTATATGTGTATCCAAGTGCTATCTATCAAAGCAATTGCTTCACCCCATCGCAGTTCCTGAGTTAAGATGACAGCTACATCACAAATCTTGTAGCCCTATAAATGATGTGGCTGCAAGGGTATCTTTCAGACAGGAGTTGCTAATGTCCAAACAACAGATCGGCGTTGTCGGTATGGCGGTCATGGGCCGTAACCTGGCGCTTAACATCGAGAGCCGTGGTTATTCCGTTTCTATTTTTAACCGTTCTGGCGACAAGACCGATGAAGTCGTTGCTGAGAACCCAGGCAAAAACCTGGTGCCACACTACACCGTCGAAGAGTTTGTTGAGTCGCTAGAAAAACCACGCCGCATTTTACTGATGGTAAAAGCAGGTGAAGCGACTGATAAAACTATCGCGTCATTGACTCCGCACCTTGATAAAGGTGACATCCTTATCGATGGCGGCAACACCTACTATAAAGACACGATTCGCCGTAACCGCGAACTGTCTGAGCAAGGTTTCAACTTCATCGGTACCGGCGTTTCCGGTGGTGAAGAGGGCGCCCTGAAAGGCCCATCTATCATGCCTGGCGGTCAGAAAGAAGCCTACGCGCTGGTTGCTCCAATCCTCGAGCAAATCGCGGCACGTGCTGAAGATGGCGATGCTTGTGTTGCGTACATCGGTGCCGATGGCGCAGGTCACTACGTGAAAATGGTTCACAACGGTATCGAATATGGCGATATGCAGCTGATTGCTGAAGCTTATTCTCTGTTGAAACAAGCACTGGGTCTGAGCAATGAAGAGCTGGCAAGCACCTTCGTTGATTGGAACAAAGGCGAGCTGAGCAGCTACCTGATCGACATCACCAAAGATATCTTCACTAAGAAAGATGAAGAAGGTAAATATTTGGTCGATGTGATCCTGGACGAAGCAGCAAACAAAGGTACTGGTAAGTGGACTAGCCAGAGCTCTTTGGATCTGGGCGAGCCACTGACTCTTATCACTGAATCTGTATTTGCTCGTTATCTTTCTTCTCTGAAAGACCAGCGCGTTGCAGCTTCTAAAGTACTGAGCGGCCCAACTGTTAAAGCCTTTGCCGGCGATAAAGCTGAGTTCATCGAGAAAGTACGTCGTGCACTGTACCTGGGTAAAATCGTTTCTTATGCGCAAGGCTTCTCACAGCTGAAAGCAGCATCTGACGAAAACAACTGGGATCTGCATTACGGCGAAATCGCGAAGATTTTCCGTGCTGGTTGCATCATCCGTGCACAGTTCCTGCAGAAAATTACCGATGCTTATGCAGATAACGCGTCTATCGCTAACCTGTTGCTGGCTCCGTATTTCAAAAACATCGCTGACGAATACCAACAAGCACTGCGTGATGTCGTGTCTTACGCGGTTCAAAACGGTATCCCAACGCCAACATTCTCTGCTGCGATCAACTACTATGACAGCTACCGTTCAGCGGTTCTGCCAGCTAACCTGATCCAGGCACAGCGTGACTACTTCGGTGCGCATACCTACAAACGTATCGATAAAGACGGCGTATTCCACACCGAATGGTTGGATTAATTAGCTAATCGCGAAGTCATGTCGCTTCGTGATTAACATGCCGTAATAAAAAACCGCCGAGGTGAAAGCTTCGGCGGTTTTTTTATGTCTTAACTCTTTTATATCAGTATTACTTCGTATGACGCTGACGCAGATTCTCAATTACGGCGCTGAGATTTAAATCCTGATCTTGCAGCAATACCAGCAGGTGATAAACCAGGTCTGAAGCTTCGTTTTTTAGTTCAAAACGGTCATTTACCGTGGCCGCTAGTGCTGTTTCGACACCTTCTTCCCCGACTTTTTGCGCAATACGCTTGGTACCGCTGGCGTAAAGTTTGGCAGTATAAGAGCTGTCTGGATCGGCATTTTTGCGTTCTGCCAGCAACTGTTCCAACTGGTAAAGGAAACCCCAATCACTGGACGCTGGGTGGAAGCAACTGGTATTACCAAGGTGGCAGGTTGGGCCAATTGGGTTGACCAAAATCAGCAAGGTATCGTTATCACAGTCTGGCGTGATACTAACCACATTAAGGAAGTTGCCAGAGCTTTCCCCTTTGGTCCACAAACGTTGCTTCGTTCGTGAATAGAAAGTGACTTTACCCGTTGATTGCGTAACTGACAGCGCTTCTTGATTCATATAGCCAAGCATTAATACTTCGCCGGAAACCGCATGTTGTACGATAACGGGCAGCAAGTTATCGACCTTTTCCCAATCCAGTTGGCTGAGTTGTTGTTCGCTCAGTTGAGTTGTTGATAGTTGTTGATTCACAAGCGGATCTCCACGCCTTGATTGGCCAAATAGCTTTTCAACTCGCCAATATTAATAATTTGTTTGTGGAACACAGAAGCGGCTAATGCACCGTCAACCCCAGCTTTTTGAAAAGCATCCAGAAAATGCTCCGGCGTCCCGGCACCGCCTGAAGCGATAAGCGGAACCCGACAAACATCGCGGATAATTTGCAATTGTTTTAAATCATAGCCATTGCGAACGCCATCTTGATTCATCATATTCAAGACAATTTCACCTGCGCCGCGCTGCTGTACTTCCTTCACCCACTCTTGTGTTTGCCAAGTCGTGACTTTGGTGCGAGCCGCATCGCCGGTAAATTGGTGAACTTGATAACTATCACTTTCGGCGTCATGCCAGGTATCGATACCAACAACAATACACTGTACGCCATAACGATCGGCCAAACGGCTAATAAGCGTTGGATCAGCTAAAGCAGGGGAGTTGATGGAAATTTTGTCCGCACCAAACTGCAGGATTTTTCCGGCATCTTCTACCGTTTTTATCCCACCAGCGACGCAAAAAGGTATATCGATAACTTCGGCTACCCGCGAGACCCAGCTTTTATCCACCACCCGACCATCGGAAGAGGCGGTGATATCATAAAAGACTAATTCATCTGCGCCTTCCTGAGCATAGCGCTGCGCTAATGGTACGATGTCGCCGATAATCTCATGGTTACGGAACTGTACGCCTTTAACTACCTGACCATCTTTCACATCCAGGCAGGGAATTATCCGTTTTGCCAGCATGAAATAGCCTCCGTCACATTAAATTTACCTTCTAACAGCGCACGTCCGACAATAACGCCTTTGACTCCACTGCTGCGTAGCTGCGCAATATCATCGAGATTGCCAATTCCGCCGGAAGCCTGGAATGCGACCTGCGGGAAACGGGCGGTAACTTCTCGATATAACTCGACGTTAGAACCCGCCAGAGTGCCATCGCGCGAGATGTCAGTGCACAGCACATGTTTCAAACCAAAAGGCAGATACTGTTCGACAATTTGTTCTAGTGTGGCATCGGAGTTTTCTTGCCAGCCGCTGATCGCGACCTGTTTAACACCTTGCGCATCAATACGCACATCGAGAGCCAACACTAAGGCTTCTGCGCCGAAACGTTGGAACCATTGCTGAACTTTTGCCGGCTCTTTAACCGCTGTTGACCCGACTACGACGCGTGAAGCACCGGCGGCTAATAGGGCTTCTACATCTGCTTCGCTACGGATACCACCGCCCACTTGCACGGGTATAGTTACCCCTGACAGCAATTTTTTAAGCAACGGGATCTGGCGTGCAGCTGGATCTTTTGCTCCGGTTAAATCCACTAAGTGCAATACTTCGGCACCTTGTGCCTGATAATCCTGCAGGCGTGGTAAAGGGTCATTGCCATAATCGCGCTGTTGGCCATAGTCGCCTTGATGCAGGCGTACCACGCTACCTTCGATTAAATCTAAAGCGGGTATAATCACGGTGTTACATCTCCAGGAAGTTTTTCAGCAACTGTGCGCCAGCAGCACCGGAGCGCTCCGGGTGGAATTGCACACCGAAGAAATTATCTTTTTGCACGGCGGCGCTGAAGGCTTCACCGTAGACAGTTTGCGCAATAGTATTTTCACATATTGTCATCGCAAAGCTGTGTACGAAGTAGAAATAAGCATTCTCACTAATACCGCGGAATAGATGACTATCAGCATTAGCAATGACTTGATTCCACCCCATATGCGGCAGAGGTAAACCAACGTCTTGCATGCGTTGCACAGGCTTTTCTATGATGCCTAATGTCTCAATGCCACCGCTTTCTTCACTAGAAGAAGCGAGCAATTGCATCCCCAAACAGATACCCAGTACTGGCTGGGAGCAGGCTTTAATCAAGGCAATTAACTCCCGCTCTTGTAATTGATTCATCGCCGCTTCGGCTGTACCTACACCGGGTAAAAATAACTTGTCCGCGTTAAGGACTATCTCTGCTTCCCGGCTAATTTTCGGTTGATAACCCAATCGTTGGATAGCGTAGTTAACGGAAGAAAGATTGGCACAACCGGTATCAAGAATGACAACGTCCATCACAACACCCCTTTGGAACTCGGCAGCGTATCGCCATCAACGCGTATTGCCTGGCGTAAAGTACGGCCAAAGGCTTTAAATAGACTCTCTACGCGGTGGTGATCGTTTTTACCTTTAGTACGCAAGTGCAGGGTACAAGCCATCGCGTAGGATAACGAACGGAAGAAATGCTCAACCATCTCAGTGCTTAAATCGCCGACACGTTGATAGCTAAATTCTGCTTTATATTCCAAATGTGGCCGACCAGAAATATCTAGCGCACAGCGCGCCAGGCACTCATCCATTGGCAGCACAAAGCCAAAACGACCAATACCGCGTTTGTCACCCAGCGCTTTATTAATCGCATCGCCTAATGCCAACGCGGTATCTTCAACGGTGTGATGATCGTCAATATAGAGGTCGCCTTTCACCTCGATATTCATACGGAAACCGCCGTGAGTGGCAATCTGGTCCAGCATGTGGTCAAAGAAACCGATGCCGGTTTTGATCACACTATCACCTTCACGGTCGAGCCAGACATTGACATCAATAGCAGTTTCACGTGTAACGCGATTAACATAAGCGTGGCGGTCGCGCTTGGTCAATTGCTCGGTGATAGCAGGCCAATTCAGCGCGTCTGCGTGATAACGAAGGCCTGCAATGCCCATATTTTGTGCCAGCTGGATATCGGTTTCCCGGTCACCGATTACATAGCTATTTGCTACGTCCATCTCGCCGCTTTGAAGGTAGTGACTCACCAACTGTGTTTTGGGTTTGCGGCAGGCGCAATGGTCGGCTGGCAGGTGCGGACAAATCAAGATTTCATCGAAATGAATCCCTTGAGAGGTCAGGATCTGCATCATCAAATTGTGCGGCGGATCGAATGTTTCCTGTGGGAAACTGTCAGTTCCTAGTCCATCTTGGTTGGTGATCATCACCAGTTTGAAGCCTTTTTTCTGTAAAGCCAGCAGCGCGGGAATAACACCCGGTTCCAGCGCTAATTTACCCAGACTGTCCACCTGATAATCGGAAGGGGGTTCAGAAATCAGGGTGCCATCACGGTCAATAAAGAGATACTTCTGGCTCACATTGGCTCCTTGCTAGAGGCATTTTTGTTCGAAAGAGATGATGGATTGATTGTTGATACTGAATCGCTAGCACCAGGCAACGGTTGCAACGCATCAATAACCCGTTGGCATTCTTGGCGGGTGCCAATTGAAATACGCAAGCAACCGGATAACCCTGGCTGTTTATTTTGATCGCGTAAGATAATGCCCTGATCCCACAGCGATTTAAAGACTGCGCTGGAGGCGGCAAAGCGCGCCAATACATAATTAGTTTCGCTATCGAAGACTTGTTCCACACAGGCAGTTTGATTGAGTTGTTCTACTAACCAGCTACGATCAGCACTGACTAACTCTACGCGCTGGCGCATTGCTGCCAGCCCTTCAGGACTTAACGCTTGTGCGGCAATATCTGCTACTGGCGTTGATAAAGGATAGGGCGCGATCACCTTCATTAATAAGTTGATTAGCTCAACGTTTGCTAAGGTAAAACCACAGCGTAGCCCCGCCAAAGCAAAGGCTTTAGATAGTGTGCGCAAAATAGCTAAGTGAGGGTAGTCTTGCAACCAACTGCTAACGCTAGCCTGTGGGCAAAACTCAATATAGGCTTCATCGACAGCAACAATTGCCTTACCGCGGGTCATCTCCAGCAAATCACGGATATCTTGCGGGTTGATGAGATTACCTGTTGGATTATTTGGGCTACAGACGTAAACCAGTTTCACCCCATCCAAAGCCTGGCTAATAGCGGGCATATCCAACTGCCAGTCTTCTTTGGCTTGAACGGTGCGACCTTCAACGCCAAGCGCCTCGGCACTGACGCTGTACATGCCATAGGTTGGCGGGCAATAGAGCACCGCGTCTTTACCCGGTTCACAGAAGGTGCGAATTAATAGTTCGATACTTTCATCCGCACCGCGAGAAACCAGTACTTGCTCTGGCAGAACGCCTGCATAATCTGCGTAGCGGGCAATCACCTGAGCCGGTTGGCATTCTGGATAGCGATTTAAGTTCTGCTGGGTAAGTTGATACTCAGTTGCTAGCGCATATTCATTGGCATTAAGCCACACATCGCCATTACCCCCTAAACGACGAGCAGATTGATAGGGCGTTAACTTTTGTACGTTTTCACGTGCAAGATTATTCACGCTGGCGTTATTGTTTTCACTAGCGTTAGTACCTGCGTTTCCACTCATCACTTTTGCTCCTGTAGGCCATTTGCGTTTAGTGCATTAACACGAAGTGTGACTGCGTTTTTGTGGGCCGTAAGCTGCTCAGCCTGTGCTAACGTTTCAATGGTTTTTGCCAGACCCAATAAGCCAGTTGGTGTCAGTTGCTGTACCGTCATGCGCTTTTGGAAATCAGCTAAACCTAAGCTTGAATAGGTTGAGGTATAGCCATAAGTAGGTAATACATGGTTGGTTCCTGACGCGTAATCGCCGGCTGATTCTGGTGACCAGTCGCCGAGAAAAACGGAACCTGCGCTGGTGATACTCTCGACCAGGTCTTCAGGATTGCGCGTCTGCAAAATCAAGTGCTCTGGGCCGTAAGCATTACTTATTTCAATACATTGCGTTAAGTCTTTTGCCACGATGAGACGGCTATGGGCCAGCGCTTGTTGTGCGATATCACGTCGCGAAAGTTTTTCTAGTTGACGTTCAACAGCGTCGCTGACTGCTTTGGCCATCTCTATATCTGGGGTTAATAACACGACTTGCGAATCAGGGCCATGTTCGGCTTGAGAAAGTAAATCTGACGCGACGAAATCAGGCGTAGCACCTGAATCGGCGATCACGAGTACTTCTGATGGGCCTGCCGGCATATCAATTGCTGCGCCGTCCAAACTTTGACTCACTTGACGTTTTGCTTCGGTAACGTAGGCGTTACCCGGACCGAAGATTTTGGCGACTTTGGGTATGCTTTGAGTACCGAAAGCCATTGCTGCAATCGCTTGTGCTCCACCAACCTGATATACCTCAGTGACGCCACACAGTTGTGCGGCATAAAGGATTTCATCAGCAATTGGTGGTGGTGAACACAGCATCACACGCTGGCAATTGGCAATGCGCGCCGGCGTTGCCAGCATTAATACGGTAGAAACTAGCGGGGCTGAGCCACCAGGAATATAAAGCCCAACTGAAGCAATTGGGCGGGTGACTTGCTGGCACCGAACTCCGGGCTGTGTTTCTATATCGATAGTTGGCAATTTCTGCGCCTGATGAAAGGTATCGATATTTCGCACGGCGTGCGCCATGGCTTGTTTTACTTCATCGCTCAAGCGTGCGCTGGCCTGCTCAATTTGTTGTGCGCTAACGCGTAAATCATCAATTTGCGTTTTATCAAAACGCGCGCTGAATTCACGCAGAGCGCTATCACCTTCATCGCGTACGCGGTTGAGGATCTCACGTACAGATTCGCCGATGGTCGCTGAAGCTGAGATCGCTGGTCGAGTCAGTAACTGTCGACGTTCTGCCGCATCACACTGTTGCCAATTGATTGGAGTACCAAATACATTCGATTGCATGGTTTACTCCATCATTTTTTCAATTGGCAGAACCAAAATTGAACTGGCGCCTAACGCTTTCAATTTTTCCATTGTTTCCCAGAACAGCGTCTCACTACTAACCATGTGCATCGCTACACGTTGTTGATCGCCTGCCAACGGTAAAATTGTCGGGCGTTCAGCTCCCGGCAGCAGAGAGATGATTTCTTCCAAACGCTCACTTGGCGCATGTAGCATGATGTATTTCGATTCACGGGCTTGGATGACGCCTTGAATACGGGTCATCAACTTATCAATAAGCAGCTGTTTCTCTTGTGGCATTTCGCCATCACGCTGGATGAGGCAGGCCTTTGAGCGGTAAATGACTTCGACTTCTCTTAAGCCATTAGCCTCCAAGGTTGCCCCAGTGGAAACCAAATCACAGATGGCGTCGGCCAGGCCTGCGCGTGGTGCGACTTCAACAGAGCCATTTAATAGGCAAGATTTGAACTCGACGTTTTGTTTATCCAGATATTTTTTCAGCAAGTGTGGATAAGAGGTAGCGATGCGTGAATTCTGTAAGCTTTGTGGGCCGGTATAGTCGCAATCAACAGGCGTTGCTAATGACAGGCGGCAACCACCGAAATCTAAACGGCGCAGCGTAAAGTAACGTGGATCCTCGCCTTGAGCGCGGCGAGATAACAACTCTTCTTCTAATACGTTTTCGCCGATAATACCCAGGTCAACAACACCATCCATTACCAGTCCTGGGATATCGTCATCACGTACACGTAAAATGTCGATGGGCATGTTCTCTGCGAAAGCGATTAAACGTTGCTCTTGTAAATTAATTTTAATACCACAACGTGCTAGCAATTCTCTTGATTCATCGCTCAAGCGACCCGACTTCTGCATTGCTATCCGTAAACGTGTTTTGTCCAACATAATGGCCTCGTAACTTTATCTATCAGCGAGTTAACTTGCTCACTGTGCTTATTGGTTTGATGTGATGTTTGTTATAAAAATGTTGTTTTGCTAGCCGGAAGACATAAAAAAACCCCCGGAAGAAATCTTCCGGGGGCTATACTGCTAACTTCTGCGCCACTGGAAGATCTCGAAAGTCTCCCAGCACCAATCGCCTGAAAGACTAGTCAGGATGATGATGGTGATGATGGTTGAACAGAACGTTAAGCATTTTTGTCATCTCTTAATAAGGGGAAACATTTCGCGAACTGCGTGTTTAAACACTTGTAAAAAACAGCGCACAAAACTTATAAATCAGTTGTGAATTAAACTAAACCAGCGGATTGCGTCGTGCAACCTTTTTTTCTTCTTTGTTACTTAAATGTAGTGTAAAGGCCAGTAACGTCGTGTGGTGCTGATTGTACCTTATACATCGGTGTATCTTTAGTTTCATTAATGATGAGACTGATTTGCTAGAATTTTACTGTCATTACATGCTTTTTAGGCACATTATTGACTATACATTGGAGTCTTTAACGCATTAACAATATAAACGTATATCCGTCATATTTCACATTGCAGTGGGGTTGGCCGTAGTGGCCTGGCTCATCCTAACCGCCCAACGCAAGCGCTGCTCAAATCGGTTCCTGACTGATTTGTCCCTCGATTGTTGCTTAGCTGCAAGTTGAAGTTTTTGGCTATATATCGTATATCAAGGCGGCATTTTTAGAGAGGCGTGTATGAAAAAGGTTGCAATAGTGGGGTTGGGTTGGCTTGGCATGCCATTAGCGATTGCACTTTCTTCCAGAGGTTACCAGGTTGTTGGGAGTAAAACTACGGTAGATGGTGTTGAGGCGGCAAGAATGAGCGGGGTAGAGTGTTATCAGCTTGTTTTTAGCCCCGCACTAGAATGTGATGGCGAAGACCTCGATATTTTATTAGATGTTGACGTGTTGGTTATTACGCTACCTGCACGTAGAACAGTGGAAGGCAGTGAGAATTATTTTCATGCAGTGCAACTGCTGGTGGATAGTGCGCTGGCGAAGAATGTAGGCCGCATTATTTTCATGAGCTCCACCTCCGTTTATGGCGAGTACGAAGGGAAAGTAAAAGAAAGTTCTCCGCTATTACCCGTTACGCCAAGCGGGCGAGTGTTGAAAGAGTTGGAAAATTGGTTCCACCGTTTGCCTAATACGTCGGTCGATGTATTGCGGCTAGCTGGATTGGTTGGCGGAGATCGTCACCCTGGACGATTCATGGCAGGTAAAACAGACGTTCAGGGGGGCGACAATGGAGTTAACTTAGTTCATCAGGATGATGTTATCACCGCGATACAACTGTTGCTTACTTTGCCTAAGGGTGGCCACATATACAATCTTTGTGCACCAGAGCATCCAGCGAAGCGAAAATTTTATCCTCAGCTTGCACGTGAACTTGGTTTAACCGAACCGCAATTTATTGCATCAACGGGAGGGGCAAGTGGCAAGTTGGTCGATGGGAGCTTGATTTGTAAAGAATTAGGGTTTGAATATCGCTATCCTGATCCCGCCTTGATGCCCTTAAATCAAATGCTATAAAGCGGCTTAGTATTAATCAGTGGTTGGAATGGCTGCTTGATGATTTACCATTGATTAATAATTGCACTATCAAAAAGGCCGGCGGCAAAAATGCTGGCCTTTAGAATTAATCTTCTCATGATTTTAAAAATCTCCGATGTATATAGTGACGTTGTAAATTAATACAACATCAACTATCTCCCTGCCGAAATAATAATCAAAATTAATGAAAAATCCGCAATACCTCGTGATGATTAT
Organism: Rouxiella sp. Mn2063; assembly: GCF_049319665.1. NCBI lineage: Bacteria > Pseudomonadati > Pseudomonadota > Gammaproteobacteria > Enterobacterales > Yersiniaceae > Rouxiella > Rouxiella sp. Mn2063. The sequence goes on from NZ_JBMOUD010000001.1 coordinate 496,232, forward strand.
TTAACGTCTATTTAGGTAATAAGAAATCAGGCTGCAATGAAAAAAAATCAATACATAACTATAAAGTATTAGTCGCCACTGCCGATAATTGATCGTTTTAAGAAAAAACAAATAAAAAAATAAAGTCAAATTTATATTAAAATTTTGAAGAATCTCTTTTATTATTACATTTTGTTACAATTACTTTCTTTTTACTTTCTTTTATTTGTGTATCTCAATACTCTTTGAGAGCATGTATTAAGAATATTCTCAACAAGTTAGCTGGGCATCTAATGATTTTATATGGCTCTGACGATTTTTTTTATGGTTTTAGTCGTGATAATTTATTGTTTTTTAGATTTTAATAAAATTAATTGTTATTAGCCTAGTTTTTTGTGCTGATTATTGCTTTTTTGATGGATGATGGTTTTGATTATGTAGGAGAAACTGAAAAATTAGAATGTTAATGAGACTTTTTTAGGAGGTTTGTGATCTTTTTTACATATGTTACTTTTTTGCCCTAAATTCTTACGCAAAAAAATGATTTTGATGATAGGATAAATCTCAAATCGTGATCTAGATCATGGTTTTGCTAATCTGCGATCAATACGAGATTGTATCTATGCGGGGTTAGGGAGTAAAGTTGTGTCGTCCTAAGATTAATCTTAATATTTTATGTGGAAGCATTTCGAGTTGCGAGCCTGGAAGTAGCATAGGTTCCGCTTGCTTTGGTTAAATGATTAATTGCTGAATTTATTCAGTCATAACATTGTCTTATATTTGACTTTTTATACTAGGAATACACTTTGTAGTTGGTTGTCTCTATTCGTTGCTTTGATTCAGTTTGATTTAAAAACTGGTAGATCGAAGCAGGAGATGGGCAAAACAAATTAATTCATTTTTTTGATAGCTATCTAGTATCCCTGTAATTAGGGCCAAACCGGTCGGGGCGGAGATTCTTCTATCATCCAGTCATAAATACTTGACTGTCGGTATGGGGTAAAAAGCATGTCTGAATTGCTTAAACATATATATGACATCAATTTGTCATATTTGCTGCTAGCGCAGCGCTTGATTAATGATGAAAAAGCCTCGGCAATGTTCCGCCTGGGTATTGATGACCTTATGGCCGACACGCTTGGACAACTTACGTTGCCGCAAATGGTAAAGCTTGCTGAAACTAATCAACTACTATGTCAGTTCCGTTTTGATAGCCACAAGACTATTGAGCGTTTGACTCAAGACTCTCGTGTTGATGACTTGCAACAAATCCATACTGGGATTCTGCTCTCAAGTCATTTACTCAAAGGGCTTTCAGATAAAGATGCTGGTGTAGCGAAAAAAAGGGCTTGATGATATGTCTGCCAAACCTCTTGGAGGAGGGAAAAGCATAGTTCAGGAAGCTCGAGATATTCAGCTTGCGATGGAGCTGATTACTTTAGGCGCGCGATTGCAGATGCTGGAAAGTGAAACTCAGCTTAGCCGTGGGCGTCTAATCAAGCTTTATAAAGAACTGCGAGGAAGTCCTCCACCGAAAGGTATGTTGCCTTTCTCTACCGACTGGTTCATGACGTGGGAGCAGAACATTCACTCCTCCATGTTCTTTAACGCCTATACATTCTTGCTCAAGAGTGGTCACTGTAATGGCGTTGAAGCCGTTATTAAAGCTTATCGGCTTTACTTAGAACAATGTCCTGAAGAACCAGGGCAGGCCCCGATTTTGGCATTAACCCGCGCCTGGACATTAGTTCGTTTTGTTGACAGTGGTATGCTGCAACTATCATCTTGCAACTGCTGTGATGGCTCATTTATTACTCACGCACATCAACCCCGTCATGGTTTTGTTTGCAGCCTTTGCCAACCACCATCACGCGCGGTAAAAAAACGTAAACTTTCTCCGCAAGTTGCCGATATTACATCTCAAGAGCTGGACGATAAGGTCAAGCGCGCGGTTTGAGATGATTAATGTTGGCTTGAGTCAGATGTTGACTTGAGTCAACAGTGGGTGGTGTTTCCACTGCCCACTGTTGCCAACATTCTGATTTTTCTTCGACATCCTACTTATGCCGAAGATATTTATCACATATCCCCGCAAGCAGACCTCGCCCTACCGCAGACATTTGAACAAAGGAATCAACGTGTTAGTACTATTGGGTTACATTGTGGTCCTTGGGGCGGTTTTTGGTGGCTACCTTTTGGTCGGCGGCGAGCTGGGGGCTTTATATCAGCCCGCAGAACTTCTGATCATCGGTGGTGCTGGATTGGGTGCTTTCATTGTAGGTAACAATGGCAAAGCGATTAAATCCACCTTGAATGCAATACCAAAATTGTTCCGTGCCTCGCGTTACAACAAATCGATGTATATGGATTTGATGGCAGTCTTATTTCGCCTGTTAGCGAAATCGCGTCAGCAGGGGATGCTAGCGCTTGAAAATGACATCGATAACCCACGCGACAGCGATATTTTCTCAAGTTACCCACGCATTTTGGCTGACAAACAAATCCTTGAGTTCATCACAGATTATCTGCGCCTGATGATTAGCGGGAATATGAATGCGTTTGAAATCGAAGCGCTGATGGATGAAGAGATAGAAACGTTTGAAAGTGAAAATGAGGTGCCTGCTAATAGCCTTGCATTGTTAGGCGACTCGTTGCCAGCTTTTGGTATCGTCGCCGCAGTAATGGGGATCGTGCATACATTGGCTTCGGCTGATAGACCTGCTGCTGAACTCGGGGCGTTGATTGCTCATGCGATGGTGGGGACCTTCCTAGGTATTCTGTTGGCCTATGGTTTTGTTTCGCCGCTGGCGGCACTGTTACGCCAAAAGAGTGCTGAAAATACGAAAATGATGGAGTGTATCAAGGTCACGATGCTCTCAAGTTTGAATGGCTATGCACCGCAAATTGCCGTCGAGTTTGGTCGTAAAACACTTTATACCTCAGAACGGCCATCATTCATTGAGCTTGAAGAGCATGTTCGTCAAGTGAAGTCTCCGAAAACGCAAGCCGAAGAAGAGACCGTATGAAGCATCAAAGTCATCCTATCGTCATTGTACGAAGAAAGAAGAATAAGCACGGTGGCGGCCACCATGGCGGTACATGGAAGATCGCTTATGCTGACTTTATGACGGCGATGATGGCCTTTTTCTTAGTGATGTGGCTGATTTCTATTTCAAGTCCGAAAGAGTTGGTACAAATTGCTGAGTATTTCCGTACCCCGTTAAAAGTCGCGTTGACTAGCGGACCACGAAGCAGCGATGCAACTAATCCTATCCCTGGTGGTGGAGATGATCCTAGCCAGCAGCAGGGTGAAGTACACAAGATGATGCAGTCACAAGGTGACATGCAAAATGTTGGTGATCTGAAAAGATTGCAGGAAAAACTTGAACAAGTCCTGATCTCGGACCCGCGACTACGCGCATTACGTCCACATCTGATGATTAATCTTAGCGAACAAGGTCTGAGAATTCAGATTATTGATAGCCAAAATAGACCCATGTTTAAGGTTGGTAGTGCCATTGTCGAACCTTATATGCGAGATATTCTACGTGCAATAGCGCCAATTTTGGATGATTTTCCGAATAAAATCAGTCTGGCCGGCCATACCGATGATATCCCTTACGCCAATGGTGAGAAAGGTTACAGCAACTGGGAATTATCAACCGACCGCGCTAATGCTTCCCGCCGTGAAATGATTACTGGTGGTTTAAGCGCAGGGAAAATTCTGCGTGTCATGGGGATGGGGTCAACCATGAAACTGAAAGATCGCCCATCAGACGATGCAGTAAACCGCCGTATTAGTATCTTGGTGCTCAATAAGCATGCAGAACAAGAAATCGAGCAGGAAAATAGTGCAGGTGAAGCCATCACTATCAGTGATGCTGGAGAACTGAAAGAGATGGTGCCTGGTAATCAGCAGCAACCTGCTGTTCCACAAACGAATTCGCCTGCGGCCAAAAATCCGCCTGTGCCATCGGCGCAAGCAGCACCAAAAACCAATAACGAGATGGACAAACCGACTACGCCACCGGCGGCAGAAAAAGCTGTGCAAGCAACTGTTGCTGCTACGGTAACGGTCGCACCAGCCTCATCGACAAGTCGCGACTCACAATAGAGGTGATCACGTGAGCATGGATATTAGTGATTTTTATCAAACGTTTTTTGATGAAGCCGATGAATTGCTGGCAGATATGGAACAGCATTTATTATTGCTCGATCCGCAGACGCCGGATATTGAGCAACTTAACGCGATATTCCGCGCAGCACACTCAATAAAAGGTGGTGCGGCAACGTTTGGATTTACGATATTGCAGGAAACCACCCACCTGCTGGAAAACCTTTTAGATGGGGCTCGCCGAGCAGAAATGAGCCTCAGCACCAATATCATCAACCTGTTTTTGGAAACCAAAGATATTATGCAGGAGCAACTGGACGCCTATAAATCATCCCAGGATCCTGATGCAGAGAGCTTTGAATATATCTGCGCAGCCCTGAAGCAGCTCGCGTTAGAAGCCCAACAGGGCGGTGATGCTGTAGCGCAGGCTTCGGCAGCTATTGCCAATGAGCACTCGACATCACAGCCTGTCGCTGAAAAAACGCCGGCTAGCGTGAAAACGAGTGACGGCTTGCAAATTCGATTATCTGGCCTCAAAGCGCAAGAAATTCCGCTGATGCTGGAAGAGTTGGGTAATCTTGGTGAAGTAAAAAATCCGCGGCAAACAGATAATAGCGTTGAAGCTACGTTGATCACTACGATTAGCGAAGAGGATATCAGCGCGGTACTCTGTTTTGTGCTTGAGCCTGAACAAATCAGCTTTGAGCACCAACCTGTTGTTGATGAAATGGCTATTGATGAAGAGACGGCCGTTTCTGAACTCTCTGCACCAGCTAATATCGGCGCTGATAGTGACGCGAAAGCGGAAGAAAAATCACCGGTTGCAGCACCTGTCATACCTGCACCGGCAGCTAATACACCTGCTGAGCCTGCCAAAGTACGTGCGCCAAAAGCAGCAGAATCCACCAGCATTCGTGTCGCCGTTGAGAAAGTCGACCAATTGATTAACCTGGTCGGTGAGCTGGTAATTACTCAGTCAATGCTAGCACAGCGTTCTGGGTTACTTGATCCAGCGACTCACAGCGATCTCATTAATAGTATGGGACAGTTGGAGCGTAACGCACGCGATTTGCAAGAATCAGTCATGTCTATTCGTATGATGCCAATGGAATACGTCTTTAGTCGTTTCCCTCGTTTGGTGCGTGATCTTGCAAGTAAGCTCAATAAACAAATTGAACTGACTTTGCTCGGTAGCTCAACTGAACTAGATAAAAGCCTGATCGAACGCATTATCGATCCATTAACGCACCTGGTACGTAATAGCCTTGACCATGGAATCGAAATACCTGAAGACCGCGTTGCGGCTGGCAAGAATCCCGTCGGTAATCTGACACTTTCGGCAGAGCATCAGGGCGGTAACATCTGCATTGATGTTATTGACGATGGTGCGGGTCTCAATCGCCAACGTATTTTAGCTAAAGCGCTTTCCCAAGGTATGAATGTCCATGAGAACATGAGCGATGAAGAGGTCGGAATGCTGATCTTTGCTCCTGGATTCTCAACGGCTGAGAAGGTGACTGACGTTTCAGGCCGAGGAGTGGGAATGGATGTGGTGAAACGTAACATCCAAGAGATGGGTGGCCACGTTGAGATTCATTCACAAGGAGGTAAGGGCACGACAATTCGTATCCTATTACCACTAACGCTAGCGATTTTGGACGGCATGTCGGTAAAAGTCGGAGAGGAAGTGTTTATTTTGCCTCTTAATGCCGTCATGGAATCGTTGCAACCACTGGCAGAAGATCTGCATCCATTAGCGGGTGGCGAGAGAGTATTGCAAGTTCGAGGCGAATATCTGCCATTGGTTGAACTCTACAATGTGTTTGATGTTGAAGAAGCAAAAACTGACGCGACTCAAGGTATTGTTGTGATCTTGCAGAGTGCCGGACGTCGCTATGCATTGCTGGTTGATCAACTGATTGGCCAACATCAAGTCGTAGTGAAAAACTTAGAAAGTAATTATCGCAAGATACCGGGCATTTCTGCTGCAACGATATTAGGTGACGGCAGTGTGGCACTGATTGTAGACGTCTCTGCTCTACAGGCACTCAACCGCGATAAACGCGCAGCAGACGTTGCTGTTGTTTAAAATGGCAATTTAAGCCGACTGATTGAAAGGTGAATAACATGACTGGACTTGCAACCACGTCGAAAATGGCAGGTGAGACGGTAGGTCAGGAGTTCCTGATTTTTACATTAGGTGATGAAGAGTACGGTATTGATATTTTAAAGGTACAAGAAATTCGTGGCTATGATCAGGTAACTCGTATCGCTAACACCCCAGCCTTTATCAAAGGTGTTACCAACTTACGTGGCGTGATTGTTCCGATCATCGATTTGCGGGTTAAGTTTGCCCAGGAAGATGTGACTTACAATGAAAATACCGTGGTGATCGTACTTAACTTTGAAAACCGCGTGGTAGGGATTGTTGTTGATGGTGTTTCTGATGTCTTGTCTTTAGCTCAGGAACAAATCCGTCCTGCGCCTGAATTTGCCGTCACTTTGTCGACTGAGTACTTAACTGGTTTAGGTTCAATCGGCGAACGTATGCTTATTTTGGTCGATATCGAGAAATTACTGAACAGCGAAGAGATGGCGTTGGTAGATAGCGTGGCTAAATCTTAATCGATTCAGGCTATGTAGTCGCAAACTCAGAGGCGCTGTTGCAGTAATTTATACCCGCTTCCTTAAAAATGGCCGAATTTGTCGGCCATTTTTTATTTTATAAGCTACGAAAGTTCTTTGATTGCTAAATATTAGTCGAGCAATCATCTGCGGTGTTTTTAAAACCTATTGAATAATAAGAATATTTCTAATATTTTAAAACTTAAATTTATCTAATGTATCAATTATCGCATTAGCCAAATTGCGGTTTCATTCTGTTACATATGCACTGAGTTTATGCACAACTCTGCATTTGCTTTTATTAATCGCGTTGGACTACTATCCACCCACAAATTTAATAAGGAGGGCCATATGGGCGATGACAGTTGTAGTTTTAGCTTAAAATTAGTGAAAACCATTCAGTAATGCATCTCTAGTTGCATTCTGTTGGTATAGAATGTGACACTCACTCGTGAAATCCGCGTGTTATGGTCCTTTATTTGTAAAACAACTGTCATTAGCACAGCTGTATTATCAAATAAAATGTTGCCTCGTCCTTCTGCTTCATTAATTCCTGTCGCCAAAAAAATATAAAGACCATACAGGTACTTGCTTATCGCAACGAGCCTAACGGGTTCGTATTGTTATCAATGGAAAATAACCAGCTGATTTTTTGCTGGCGATTTTCTGCGGATATTTTATGCAAAGAATTATGGGATTATCATTATGATAAATAACCTAGGTGCTCCGCTGTCCCGCAAGCACTATTTGAATGATTTTATTGTATTAGCTATTTTTTCAATTGTAGCAATACTATTTGTTCGTGGCTGGGTAGATATGCACAGCGAATTCGATATTAATCATTTCGAATCTATCAGTCTTGACACCAGTAATTTGTTTTATTATTCGTTACGTACCACAATGCGTTTTATGGTTGGTATGGCTTGGTCGCTATTATTTGCGATCGTTGCTGGTGTATTAGCAGCACGTTATACGCCGATGCGCCGCGTTATATTGCCTTTCGTTAACTTTATGGAATCTGTTCCATTAGTTGGCTTTTTAACTTTCACGACTGTTTATTTTTTAGGGCTTTACCCACATAGCGTAATGGGACTGGAGTGTGCTTCTATTTTTGCCGTCTTTACTGGTCAGGCATGGAATATGGCACTTACTGTTTATCAAACGTTAACTCTTGTTCCACGTGAGTTGGATGAGGCTGCGCGTAGTTTTAATTATAACTCCTGGCAACGTTTCTGGCGTTTGGAGTTCCTGTACTCGGTTCCTGGTTTACTGTGGAATACCATGGTTTCACAGGCTGCAGCATGGTTTGCATTGGTTGCCTCAGAAGCTATCCCAGTAAAAGATAAATCCATTGAATTACCTGGCGTCGGCTCCTATATCGCCGAAGCTTTGGCTAAAGAAGATACACACGCTATCTTATTCGCCATCCTCGCATTAGTGGTCAATATTGTTATCTTAGACCAACTCATCTTCCGTCCTTTGGTGCGTTACACCCGCCGTTTTAAGTATGAAGATACTGTTGCCACTCAGGCTAAAGAAACCTCGTGGTTTTTCACTTGCTTGGCACTATCAAATGTTGGCGCTGCGGTCGGTTATATCTTACGTAGAATGACTAACTTCTGGCTCTTCAAGCTACCTAATGTTTGGTATTGGTTGCAATTGCATCGTATTTTCAAACTGACAGGTAAAGTCAACTGGCTATGGTCAAGCCTTTGGTATCTCGGCATTGCTATTGGTGCAGTACGTCTTGGCCATGAGCTTTGGGAATATTTTCCAAAAGAGTATTTCTCAATGATGCCAAAGTGGGTGTTGTTGACAACGGCTCGCGTCGTGGCGGCAATGGTATTGAGTATTGTGATCTTTACACCACTTGGCGTATGGATTGGTTTGAATCCTCGTTTAGTGAGATTTTTCCAGCCTATTATCCAGATTCTGGCCGCTATCCCGACGAACGTTTTTTACCCGGTTATTGCGATCTTTATTGGCACTTATCATCAGCAATTAGGCTGGTGGGCGATCCCAATGATAATGGTCGGCACTCAATGGTATGTTTTATTTAACGTGATTGCCGGTGTGACAGCTATCCCTTCGCAAGTTACTGAAGTGAGTGAAACCTTTGGGTTGAAGGGGATGAAATGGTGGCGTTTGTATATGCTACCGGCCATTTTCCCATATATCGTTACCGGCATTATTTCTGCCGCAGGCGGTGCGTGGAATAGTGCGATTGCAGCTGAAGTGATCCAGTGGGGAAGTAACACTATTAGCTCGACAGGGCTTGGTGCCTTTATTTCAATATCAACTAACGCCGGTAAAAACCCTGAGGCTGCATTAGGTTGTGCCGTGATGTGTGGGTTAGTTGCTTTGTGCGTCATTTTTGTCTGGCAGCCGCTATACCGCGCTGCATCAAAATTCAAATACGATTAATCTGGGGATAACATCATGAAAAACCAAAAAACTATTTTAAGTGCAAAACAAGTCAGCAAAAGCTTCATTGGCGAAGATAAAGCGACAAAAACGGTATTGCAAGGCACAAGCCTAGATATTAAAGAAGGTGAGTTGGTCACTATCTTGGGCCAGTCTGGCGCGGGTAAATCTACTTTATTAAGAATGTTTGCCGGATTGGTATTCCCTGATTTAGGAACGCTGACAATGGAGGGACAACCTATTACTGGTCCCTGTGAGGATGTCAGCATGGTATTCCAATCCTACGCCCTTTATCCTTGGTTAAATGTTTACGATAATATTGCTTTTGGTTTAATTGCTCGCAATATACCGACACAACAAATCGATAAAAAAATTAGAGTGCTATTAGGTTTAATCGGTCTTACCGGTTATGAGAAAAATTGGCCGCGGGAATTATCTGGCGGCATGCGTCAACGCGTTGGTTTTGCTCGAGCATTAGCAGTAGAACCGAAAGTGTTATTATTAGATGAGCCATTTTCTTCGTTGGATATTTTTACAGCTCAGCAACTGCGTTCAGATTTAATGCATATTTGGACACATAAGAAAATTAGCACTAATGCAATGGTTATGGTAACTCACGATGTCGAAGAAGCAGTCATGATGTCAGATCGTGTCGTTATTCTTGATGCTAGCAGCAAATTAGTTAGCGATGATATTGCTATCACGATACCTCGTGAGGACCGTAATAAGAATAATATGGAACTGATGATTTCTGAAGTGAGCTCCAAACTTTATAAAAAAATCTCCCAAGCGAAGCGGGATGCTTATGCACATTAATATGCTTTATTAAGACAAAGGATAGTTTTTTACATTAATTTGAGATCTATAAAATAAAGCTTTGTTCGGGTATTTTTCATATCTGAGCAAGGCTTATTTACAATATTATGACGGATTTATTATGGTTTCTTGAAAATGATTCAATCACTTCAAGGTCATGTGATTTTAAAATCTACTTTTTGTTAGTAACTACAGGAGAGGACGTTTTTGTAAGGTTTCAATCTATGCCTTTTTTCAAAAAAATATCGACACCAGAAGATAATTTTTTCTAAGAATAAATACATGCATTATAATAAATGCTTAGCCTCGCCACACCGTGTTTCCATTGACTTACCGCCCAAAAAATCTAAGAAGAATCGAGTCGGTCATGAATAGCAATGTGATGTGTTGTCAACACTTCACCTGCAAGTCACCGTTGCCCATCCGCTTTTCTTCAGTCGATTGCTATAAAGTCTTTGCCATACCTGCCGATAACTTTCATAGGTAAGTAATTTCTTAACAAAGGAATAACATGTTTAACCGTATGAGAGTGGTAACAGGAGTTATACTTCTACTAGTGGTTTTTACCGTGCTTCAACTGGTATCTGGCGGATTATTCTTCAAATCAATAAAAGTCGATAGAGATAATTTTATCTCCGCACAATACATTCGTCAGCAGCAAACTGAACTTAATGCGAGTTGGATTTACTTGCTACAGACTCGTAATACGTTAAACCGTGCTGGTTTACGCTTTATCTTAGACAGGGATCATGGGGGTAGCGCAGGCGCGTCACTTAAAGATCTGACTCAACTCGCGAAACAGGACCTGCAAATTGCAAATGAGCATTACGAGCAATATTTAAAAGTTCCTCTTGATGCACAACAAAATCCGCAATACACCGAAGATGTCAAAAAACATTATCAAGACCTGCATGCGGCATTAGCTGAGCTAATCGTATTTCTCGATGCAGGAAAACTCCAAGAATTCATGGATCAGCCTACACAAGGCCATCAAGATAAATTTGAAAAAGCCTTTGTTAGCTATATCGATCAAAACGATCGCTTATATGCACACTCGGTAGATGCCAACCGCTCCTCCTACGTCGAATCACTCTGGGTGCTCGGTGTAATTGCTGTGCTTTTAGTCCTGTGTATTGCCATCTCTTGGTGGGGAATTAAGGCCATCTTGGTGCGCCCACTCCACGCTTTGGTCGATAGTATTAGACACATCGCTACTGGTGATTTGACTCAACACATAGAAGTCAAAAATAGCAATGAAATTGGTGAGTTGGCGGAAAGCTTACGCCATATGCAAGCTGAGTTAATTCAAACTGTTTCTGGTGTTCGCCAAGGCGCTGATGCGATTTACAGCGGGGCGAGTGAAATTTCGATGGGTAATAGCGATCTCTCTTCACGAACCGAACAGCAAGCATCGGCGCTCGAAGAAACTGCAGCCAGTATGGAACAGCTAACGGCGACGGTTAAGCAGAATGCTGAAAATGCTCGCCAGGCAAGTCAATTGGCGCTAAACGCATCTGAAACTGCGCAAAAAGGTGGCAAAGTTGTCGCTAACGTTGTGCATACCATGAGCGATATAGCGGCAAGTTCGAAAAAGATAACTGATATTACCGGCGTGATTGACGGTATCGCTTTCCAAACTAACATCCTGGCGCTGAATGCTGCGGTTGAAGCTGCTCGTGCCGGAGAACAAGGGCGAGGTTTCGCCGTGGTAGCCGGCGAGGTGAGAAGTCTTGCGCAGCGTAGCGCACAGGCTGCTAAGGAAATTAAAGGATTGATTGATGATTCCGTTAGCAGGATCAATACAGGCTCGGTACTGGCTGAAAGTGCTGGTGAAACCATGGCTGATATGGTCAGTGCGGTAACTCATGTGACAGATATTATGGGTGAGATTACCTCGGCATCTGACGAGCAGAGCAGGGGTATTGAGCAGGTCGCGCAGGCGATTACCGAAATGGATAGGGTGACGCAGCAGAACGCCGCATTAGTCGAAGAGTCCGCTTCTGCTGCTGCTGCGCTCGAAGATCAAGCGAGTATGCTGACCCAATCCGTTGCGACTTTCCGTTTAAGTCAGCACGCGACAGTCGCGAAAAACACTTCCAGTAAAACATTGCCACTATTAACGCCTAATTTAGCAATAAATCAGAGCACTAAAAATAACTTACCTAGCGGCAACTCTAACGATAACTGGGAAACTTTTTAAATTTTGATTTTTATACCCTAAATAATTGGTGTTGCATCAAGGTGGCAAAGGAGTGCATCCCGATGAGCTTACTAAGGTAAGTGATTCGGGTAAGCAAATGCAGCCAATGCAGAGGCAACATCAAGTATGACGGGTATAACAGGCTTTCATCTGAAAGCCTGTGTGTCGCTTAAAATTAGCCAGTACAGCTGGCTTTGACGGGAACAACTCATGTTTAAGCACATTCGTGTGTCTTCGTGCCTGTTTTTAATACTACTGGCGTTCTTTGTGATGCAGGTGGGCAGCGTATATAAACTCAACAAATTGGTGCTAGGTATGCCGGTTGAGGGTACTCCTGCAAGTGAGCAAGGGCGCGGTTTTTCAGTAGTAGCTGAGGTACGTCATTTGACACAACGTAGTGCACAAGCCGTAAAAGAAATGATTCATCAAGTGGCATCACGGAATATCGAGTTAGTGCAAGATAGCGCAACCGTGTCCCTGGCTCTTGAAGAACAATCGGCGAATCTCACACGCTCAGTTTCCTCATCTCGTTTAACGGGACATGCTGAAGCAAGAGACTCTTCAACTTTTACGCCTCGCCAGGTTGCTCAAGTTGCAAGTGATAACGTTACATCGTTATTACAGCATAAAAACAGCCAGATCGCGGGTAATTGGGAAACTTATTAATGCCCAACTCGAATTCGAATAAACATCTCGACCCGGCGACAATAGGGCAAATGATGCAGCGTTTACCGCTGTCTGATGTGCATTTTCGGCGTATTAGCGAACTGATTTATCAGCGTGCTGGTATCGTGCTGGCCGCGCATAAACGAGAGATGGTCTACAACCGCCTAGTGCGGCGTTTGCGCATTTTAGGAATGGATGATTTTGGGCAGTACATGGCCTTGCTGGAACACGATCCTAACAGCGCCGAATGGCAGGCATTTATCAATGCGCTTACCACCAATTTGACGGCTTTTTTTCGCGAGGCGCACCATTTTCCTATTTTGGCAGAACATGCTCGTTCACGCCCGAATAACTACAAAGTATGGAGTACAGCAGCTTCTACCGGTGAAGAGCCTTACTCTATCGCTATGACCCTAAGCGAAGCGCTGGGGCCGCGTGTATCAAGCTGCCAAATACAGGCCAGCGATATTGATACTCAGGTTTTGGAAAAAGCAGTGGCGGGCGTCTATCGCCAAGAAGAGTTGCGTACGTTAAGTGCCCAGCAGATGCAAAAGTTCTTTCTCAAAGGCACGGGGCCACATCAGGGATTAGTTCGTGTCCGCCCAGAACTGGCGCAAATGGTGGTGTTCCAGCAGATTAATTTGCTGGCGGCACAGTGGCAATTGAATGGTCCATTTGATGCAATTTTTTGTCGTAATGTGATGATCTATTTCGACAAAGAAACACAGGAAAAGATATTACGTCGATTCGTTCCGTTGCTTAAACCCGGAGGACTGATGTTTGCCGGGCATTCGGAGAACTTTAGCCAGATTAACCGTGATTTTTATTTACGGGGCCAGACAGTATATGGGCTGTCTAAGGAAAGGGAATGAGCAAAATCAGAGTGTTGAGTGTCGATGACTCGGCGTTAATGCGCCAGATAATGACTGAAATTATCAATAGTCATTCAGATATGGAAATGGTTGCTACCGCGCCGGATCCGTTAGTTGCCCGCGACTTGATTAAGAAATTCAATCCTGAGGTGCTGACTCTTGATGTCGAAATGCCACGAATGGATGGTTTGGATTTTCTAGAAAAGCTGATGCGTTTGCGTCCAATGCCGGTGGTTATGGTGTCATCTCTGACAGGAAAAGGCTCGGAGATTACGCTGCGTGCGCTGGAATTAGGGGCAGTAGATTTTGTCACTAAACCACAGTTAGGTATTCGCGAAGGGATGTTAGCTTATAGTGAGATGATCGCGGATAAAATACGTGCTGCTGCGAAAGCGCGTATCAATAAACCTCTCAATCAAGAGCAGCCGCGCATACTAAGCCATATGCCGCTATTAAGTAGCGAGAAGCTTATTGCGATCGGCTCGTCAACCGGGGGAACCGAGGCGATTCGCCATGTGTTACAACCGCTGCCGCCAACGTGTCCCGCGCTGATGATTACTCAGCATATGCCACCAGGATTTACACGTTCTTTCGCTGACCGCTTGAATAAATTGTGTCAGATAACCGTCAAAGAAGCCGAAGATGGTGAGCGTGTTCTGCCGGGGCATGCTTATATTGCACCGGGCGATCTACATATGGAGTTGGCAAGAAGCGGAGCGAACTATCAAGTTAAGTTAAATAATGGACCTGCAGTGAACCGTCATCGTCCGTCTGTGGATGTTTTATTCCGATCTGTGGCACATTTCGCCGGGCGAAATGCCGTTGGAGTAATCTTAACCGGAATGGGTAATGACGGTGCTGCTGGCATGCTAGAAATGCACAAAGCTGGTGCTTATACCTTGGCGCAAAATGAGGCCAGTTGTGTGGTGTTCGGTATGCCTCGTGAGGCCATCGCTACAGGTGGCGTAAGCGAAATTGTTGATCTCAGTCAGATGAGTCAGCGAATGTTGGCCCAGATCTCTTCCGGGCAAGCATTACGAATTTAATTAATGAGTACTGCGTTTGTAGTACCGAATAATACCAATTAGGAGCAACAGTAAATGGCCGATACAAATCTAAGATTCTTGGTAGTGGATGATTTTTCTACTATGCGTCGAATTATCAGAAACCTGCTCAAGGAACTGGGTTTTAACAACGTTGAAGAAGCGGAAGACGGTGTGGATGCGTTAAACAAACTGCGTGCAAGCAGTTTTGATTTCGTGGTATCCGACTGGAATATGCCGAATATGGACGGCCTTGATTTGCTGAAAACCATTCGTGCCGATGCAGCGTTAAGTAAGATGCCGGTACTAATGGTAACGGCTGAAGCGAAAAAAGAAAATATTGTAGCGGCCGCTCAGGCTGGGGCAAGTGGTTATGTCGTTAAGCCATTCACAGCCGCGACTCTGGAAGAAAAACTGAGCAAGATATTTGAAAAACTAGGCATGTAGGAGCGCTTATGTCACATCAACCAATGCCTGCATCAGATGCAGCAAACCCGGGCGATATTATCGCCCGGATCGGCCAACTGACGCGCATGTTGCGAGACAGCATGCGTGAACTCGGCTTGGATCAGGCAATTGCGCAAGCGGCGGAAGCGATTCCTGATGCTCGCGATCGTCTTGATTACGTTGTTACCATGACAGCGCAAGCAGCTGAACGTGCATTGAATTGTGTTGAAGCAGCACAGCCGCGTCAGAACCAATTGGAAGCCGATGCCAAAAAACTAGATGGGCGTTGGGATGAATGGTTCGCCAACCCGATTGAATTATCAGACGCTCGTGAACTGGTAAGTGATACGCGCCGTTATCTGAAAGAAGTTCCTGGGCATACCAGTTTTACGAATGCCCAGTTACTTGAAATCATGATGGCGCAAGATTTCCAGGATCTGACCGGACAGGTAATCAAACGTATGATGACCGTGGTTCAGGAGATTGAAACTCAGCTCTTGATGATGATCATGGAGAACATCCCGGAACAGCCAGCAAAATCCAAAAACGAAAATAATAGCCTGCTTAACGGCCCTCAGCTCGACGCGAATGGCGTCGGTGTTGTGGCGAGTCAGGAACAGGTTGATGATTTGCTGGATAGCCTGGGTTTCTGATTTTTGACGCGGTGAGTTTGATTGAAAGTTCTTCCTCAAGTGCAGGTTGAGATTACCTTGCCGTTGCCTGCGTGAGCGATGTTTACATTAAAACATTGCCCACGCAGGCATGACTTTCATCTATCATCATCGGCCATTAAAATTTTCCTCAATGAGCACTCGTTATGCTCAATGAGTCTATTCCATAAATAAACGCCTCTTTTCCCCTTTGTTCTTGCCATGAGACAGCACACTTTTTGTCATTCTATACTCGTCATACTTAACGTTGCTTCTGCGTTAGCTACGCTCACTTATCCGAATCACTTACTTGAGTAAGCTCATCGGGATGCGTTCCCTTGCCGCCTTGAGGCAATTCTTGGGGTATCTAAGGGAAATTGCGCCCGTTATTTGGCTGCAACCATAAAAACGATGTGATTGGCAGACAGGAAACCACGCAGTGGCTGAAGAAAGCGATCTCGAAAAGAGCGAAGCTCCCACCAGTCACCGACTGGAAAAGGCCCGTGAAGAGGGGCAAATTCCGCGATCAAGGGAGTTAACGTCGATTTTGATGTTAGCCGCCGGTTTGGGACTGTTGTTGTTATCGGGTCAATCTCTGTCGCATAAATTGGGCGAGATGGTGGCCAACGGTTTGCACTTCGATCATCACATTGTTAGCAATGACCGCACGATGTTGCAGCAAATGGCCACATTAGCCAGTTCTGCAGTTTGGGCATTACTGCCAGTTATTGCTGGGTTGGTATTGGTGGCTCTCACTGCGCCCTTGTTGTTGGGCGGTCTATTGTTCAGTACTTCTTCTTTAGGATTCAAATTCAGTCGCATGAATCCGTTGGCTGGGCTGAAGCGTATTTTTTCAGCACAGGTATTGGCTGAGCTGTTTAAAGCGATTTTAAAAGCGGCGATCGTCGGTTGGGTATGTAGCGTTTATTTGGCACATAACTGGGTGCATATGCTGCAATTAATGTCTCAGCCAACTATACCCGCGTTGGTTGAAGCATTACATATGATCGCCTATTGCGGCTTATTAGTCGTCTTGGGTTTAATCCCGATGGTCGGGTTTGATGTCTTCTGGCAGATATGGAGCAACATCAAAAAGTTGCGGATGAGTAAGCAAGATATTCGTGATGAACACAAAACTCAGGAAGGCGATCCGCATGTCAAAGGGCGTATACGCCAACAACAACGCGCAATGTCTCGCCGTCGCATGATGGCTAATGTTCCTAAAGCCGATGTGATTGTTACCAACCCAACGCACTATGCGGTCGCGCTGCAATATAGTGAAAGTAAAATGAGTGCTCCGCGGGTATTAGCAAAAGGTGCTGGTGAAATAGCTTTGCGTATTCGTGAGTTGGGGACTGAACATCGAATTCCAATGTTAGAAGCACCGCCGTTGGCGCGTGCGCTTTATCGCCATAGCGAGATCGGCCAACAAATTCCTGCCGCGCTCTATGCTGCGGTGGCAGAAGTATTGGCCTGGGTTTATCAGTTGAAGCGTTGGAAACGTGACGGCGGCTTGATCCCGAAAAAACCACAACACTTACCGGTGCCTGAAGCACTAGATTTTGCTGGAGAGACTGAATCTGATGGCTAACCTAGCCCAACTGCTGCGTTTACCGAGTAATTTAAAAGAGTCACAGTTGCAGGTATTAGCTGGGCCAATTCTGATTTTGATGATTTTGTCGATGATGGTATTGCCATTGCCGCCGTTCATCCTCGACTTGCTCTTTACCTTCAACATTGCACTATCCATCATGGTGCTATTGGTGGCGATGTTTACCCAGCGTACGCTGGAATTTGCCGCATTCCCAACTATCCTGCTGTTTTCGACTCTGTTGCGGCTCTCTTTAAACGTTGCCTCTACCAGGGTGATTTTACTCAATGGGCATACTGGTGAAGCCGCTGCCGGACGAGTGATCGAAGCTTTTGGTCACTTTTTGGTGGGAGGGAATTTCGCTATCGGTATTGTGGTCTTTATTATCTTGGTTCTGATTAACTTTATGGTTATCACCAAAGGTGCCGGACGTATTGCCGAAGTTGGCGCACGTTTTGTGCTTGATGGGATGCCGGGTAAGCAGATGGCCATTGATGCAGACCTTAATGCTGGATTGATTGGTGAAGACGAGGCGAAAAAGCGTCGTACCGAGGTAACTCAAGAGGCCGACTTTTACGGGTCAATGGATGGTGCCAGTAAATTTGTGCGTGGTGATGCCATCGCCGGCTTGATGATTATGGTCATCAACGTGGTGGGGGGGTTACTGGTTGGTGTCGCGCAACATGGCATGGATATGGGGCACGCCGCAGAAACCTATACCTTGTTGACTATCGGTGATGGATTGGTTGCTCAGATCCCTGCATTGGTTATCTCGACGGCGGCTGGTGTAATTGTTACCCGTGTCGGGACTAACCAAGATGTCGGTGAACAGATGGTTAGCCAACTGTTCAAAAATCCGCGAGTCATGATGCTTAGTGCTGGCGTGCTCGGCTTACTGGGACTGGTTCCCGGCATGCCTAATTTGGTGTTCTTGCTTTTCACCGTGGCATTGTTGGGCTTGGCTTGGTATATCCGCGGTAAAGAAAACTCACCAGGTAAACCACAAGCCGTGCAAACGCTTCCTCAAGATCATCAGCAAGTTGTTGAAGCGAGCTGGTCAGATGTTCAACTTGAAGATCCATTGGGCATGGAAGTCGGGTATCGACTTATTCCGATGGTAGATGCTCAACAAAACGGCGAGCTACTAGGGCGTATCCGCAGTATTCGTAAGAAATTTGCGCAAGATATGGGTTTCCTTCCTCCTGTGATCCATATTCGCGATAATCTTGAGCTCCCCCCAGCCAGTTACCGTATCTTAATGAAAGGTGTGGAAATAGGGCACGGTGAAGCGCATCCAGGACGTTGGATGGCGATCAATCCAGGTGGCGCATTCGGAACACTTCCGGGAGAGGTGACAAAAGACCCCGCTTTTGGTTTGGAAGCGGTGTGGATTGAACCTGCCATGCGGGAACAGGCACAAACGCAAGGTTATACCGTAGTTGAAGCCAGCACCGTTGTAGCAACACATCTTAATCACTTGATTGCAGAACATGCATTTGAGCTTTTTGGCCGTCAGGAAACCCAAGAGTTGCTTGAAAGAGTCAGTAAAGAGATGCCAAAGCTGACGGAAGATTTTATCCCCGGTGTCGTGACATTGACGATGTTGCATAAAGTACTGCAAAACTTGTTGGCTGAACGTGTCTCTATCCGTGATATGCGCACCATTATTGAAACGTTAGCCGAGCATGCGCCAAATCAAACCGATCCAAGTGAATTGACCTCCGTTGTCCGCGTTGCGTTAGGACGGGCGATAACTCAGCAATGGTTCCCTGGCACCGGCGAAGTGCAGGTTATTGGTTTGGATACCTCGTTAGAAAGGCTTTTATTACAAGCCCTACAAGGTGGCGGTGGGTTAGAACCTGGTTTGGCCGAACGCCTATTAACGCAATCACAAGCCGCGTTGCAGCAACAAGAGATGAATAATGCCCCGCCAGTATTACTGGTCAATCATGCATTGCGCGCATTGCTGTCTCGCTTCCTGCGTCGTTCTCTGCCGCAAATGGTCGTAATGTCTAACCTGGAAATGAGCGACAACCGACAAATTCGCATGACGGCCATTATTGGTGGTGAATAAGCTGGTGGTGAATAAGTTGCTGATAAAAAAATTAGTGAGAAATAAGATGCTTTGCCTATTTGGCAAAAGTTTATTAAGCGTCTCGTTACTGCTGCCCTTTGCCTGCATGGCGGCATCGGGTAGTTGGAGTGATAGTCATAGCGGCGTAAATCTGCAAAATCGCGGCGTCGCGGCAACCTCACCGCCATTGCGTGCTCCTGCTAATTCGGTAGTAACACAATCCGCCGGACATACTATTACGAGTATCAGTTGGCGTATCCAGTTTTTAACGGCGCAGCCTGCCGGTATACAATTCAAGCTGTGCACTGAAAGTAATGATTGCGCTTACCTTGAGGGTGCAGTGGGTGAGACCCGGGCTTTCTACGGTAAACCTGCGCAGTCTACATTCTTTCTGACGTATTTTGTGCAAGGAAAAGGTGCGCTGTATCCGCCGTTACGAGTAGTGAGCAATCAATTGATGGTGAATTATCAGTAATTAATAGCTAGCAGCCAATGAGCCGATAGTTATTTTTAGGCAACAAAGCTTCAGATAGTTATGGCTACAGGTCGAGTAGAAAAAATCAGAAAGGCATCTCATGAAACTCACAGGTTTTGAAAACCTGTGAGTTATTAAATTGAGATTTTACGTACGCTTTGTCCAAGAGATTTGGTTTGGCCATTCGGGCCATAGAAATTTTGCGTATTATTTGCGCTGAGTACGGCTAAAGCCTGCGTGTTGTAATCGAGTTGCTTATTAATCAATAAGCCGTTGTGTTTATTCATGCGGCTCAGCCTTTCGCTTATCTCTACCACCAGTTTCCACTGCCGGGCAATTTCCGGTTGACGAGAGTAAGGGGCATTTTGTTTCAAACGTTTGTCATGCTGACGACGTTGACCATCAAGATAATCTACTGTCGTCAGCAGCGAGCTTTTTTGCTCGGTGATAGTCTGCAACGCAATACCATTCACGCGCCCTGCGCATAATAGCGTTTGTTCTTGATTGAGTACGACATCAAGAGATTGCAGTACTTCAACCAACGTGTTCATCGTCTTGATAAAATCGTTCATTTGATTCAAATACCTTTCAGATAATCCTGAGTATCTTGCAGTAATCCGTCAGCGATCTTACCGATGTCCATCGTAAGCTTGCCATCGCGGATTGCTTGCTTCAATTCTTCAACACGCTGACTGTTGATATCTTGTGTATTGGATTGAGTCAATGCTGATTGTGCACTGCTTAATGTCACGGCTGTGCCGCTAGTTGGCGTGTTAGTCACGCTTGTTTTGCGCGCCGCTTGTTGCAGGCTGTTATCTGCAGTATCACGCGGCTGAACCGCGCCAATAGGCTGGGTTGCCTGAGTGCGATCTATGCTCATTATTCTTCTCCACTTAAAGCCGTTTCTCATGGATAGTGCTCATTTGTTGAGCCAGTCTATCTGCTAAAAACGCAAATTTATCCAAACGTTCCCGTTTCATTTCGGGCTACATGCTTTAATTATCGTCACTCAACGTAAAAACTTTAATATTTAATAAACTATGTATGCAATATGACAAAACTACATGCTAAACCAGACATCACGGACCTGGCAGTTTTAAGTAAAGCATTCATCATATTGATGTTCAATGTGACTTTTCTGACTCTCGCTTGGCAAGGATAAAAGACGTAGCGCAGCGAAGATAAACAAAGATGATGGTTTACATCACTAAGCTGACCGAGCCATCAGTACCAACCGTGCCGTTAATAATCTGACCTGAGGGCATACGGACCCGCACATTATCTTGTGCTGCAGCATTATTCATTGCCTTGCCGGTACTGGTTACATTGAATCCACCACCATTAGCGACTACTTGCACATTCTGGCCGGCTTGTACCATCCACGGGCGACGCAGCATCGGCAGCGTCAGGGGTTGACCAATATTAATAGTGCGCAGCGTCACGGCATTGATGGCTTGTTTGCTATCTACAATGGCTCGAGGCGGCAACAAATCTAACCGGCCCTCACGACGTTCAACGTCTTTGTCTGTGATATGGCTACCGGAATTAATATTGTGTGCCGCTACCCAGTAGAAACCCGTAACTTGGATTTTCGCCTGGATGTAACTTTTTTGCCCATTACAGTTTACCGCAATCGACATGTTGCCCCAGGCTCTGCCGTTTGGGGGGAGGGTAAAATATGGAGAAGGGCATTGAGGCTGGCGCTGCGCTGGCGTGGTGATTTTTGCAGCTACTTGCATATCACTACCGGCATATTGCTGGGCAAAAAACTGCTGCAATTGCTGCTGCAAAATCGAAACGCTTCCGTCTGCGCTAACGGCTTCATTGGCATTGACCGCCTTCGTGTCAGCAATAACTGGCCTTGCATCAGCCATAAACAGCGTGCTGCCGAGCAGTAAACCCGCTAGCAAACGGTTGTGCATTGCGTTGCGCATCATTGTATTACACCTCAACCTGTCAAGCGGGTCATCTTACATTGCTGACAAGTCTACGCCTGCCCACCTTTTTTTAATGGAACAAATAGCGGCCGATTTTGTGCTTATTCACACGATAGGTTGTTGTTAGCCACCTTTATGATGTCGACTCCAAATTCTAAATTTCGACGCTAAATTCTAACTTCGTGGAGGGCGCATGCTCGACAAATTGAATGCCGCACTGCAGTTCCAGCAAGAAGCGCTAAACCTGAGAGCTCAGCGGCAAGAGATTCTTTCGGCGAATATTGCGAATGCCGACACGCCAGGATTTCAGGCGCGCGATATTGATTTCGCCAGTCAGTTACAAAAAGTCATGGAGCAAGGCAGGGCAAGTGGTAGCGGTATCTCTCTGTCATTAACTTCTGCTCATCATATTCCAGCACAGAACATTCAAGCGCCTGACTTGGATCTTTTATTCAGAGTGCCTGACCAACCCTCTGTCGATGGCAACACGGTTGATATGGACCGCGAACGTACTAATTTTGCCGACAATAGCGTGCGTTATCAGACCGACCTTACTGTGCTTGGCGCACAGGTGAAAGGCATGATGTCTGTCTTGCAACAAGGATAATCCTGATGTCACTACTGAGTATTTTTGATATCTCCGGCTCTGCGCTCTCTGCTCAGTCTCAACGGATGAACGTAGCTGCCAGTAATATGGCCAACGCAGACAGCGTGACTGGGCCAGATGGACAACCCTATCGTGCTAAGCAGGTTGTCTTTCAAGTGGATGCAGCACCGGGACAAGAAACCGGTGGTGTAAAAGTGGCTCAGGTCGTAGACGATCCAACTCCGGATCGTTTGGTTTATCAGCCGGGTAACCCGCTTGCTGACGCCAAAGGCTACGTCCGTATGCCAAATGTGGATGTGGTCAGCGAAATGGTAAATACCATCTCAGCTTCCCGCAGTTATCAGGCTAACGTTGAGGTGCTTAACACCACCAAAACGCTAATGATGAAAACCCTGACTCTGGGCCAATAAAGGGAATAATGTATGTCTGTAATAACCTCGATAAATGATCCAGCTAGTAGTCCCGTTAATAATAGTGGGAATAGCAGTAATAATATCGGTGCAGGGAGTTCCGCACAGGACCTGCAAGATAACTTCCTGACTCTGCTCGTTGCCCAGCTAAAAAACCAAGACCCAACCAACCCGATGGATAACTCCCAACTGACTAGCCAATTGGCGCAAATCAATACCGTTAGCGGCATTGAAAAGCTCAATACCACGCTGGGCAGCATTTCTGGGCAAATCAATAATGGCCAATCGGTACAGGCAACATCAATGATTGGTCACGGTGTCATGGTTCCAGGCAGCAGTATTTTAGTCGGTAGTGACAAAGACAAAGTGAGCACCACACCCTTTGGCCTCGAGCTAGAGCGGGCATCAGACACCACAACGGTCACTATCAGCGATGCGACGGGGAAAGCAGTAAAAACAATTAATATCGGCGCGCAGACTGCGGGCGTTCATAGCTATACCTGGGATGGTACGCAGGATGACGGCACGCCGGCTCCTGATGGAAATTACAGCTTTAGCATCAATGCGAGCAGTAATGGTGAGCAGATGGTGGCAACAAAACTCAATTATGCAATGGTCGCGGGCGTCATTAACGATGCTAAAGGGCCGTTACTTGACCTTGGCGTCAGGGGCTCTAGTTCGCTTGGCGATGTTCGTCAGATCCTTGGCTAACCGTTTTTTATCGCTTTTTGAGCTTTGCCTGTAGCGCTTCTACAGGATGACACACTCAGCAATCTTTTAATTTCGGAGAATATTATGAGCTTTTCGCAAGCAGTCAGTGGTCTAAACGCCGCATCATCCAACCTTGATGTGATCGGAAATAACATTGCTAACTCCGCAACATCAGGTTTTAAATCAGGCAGCATCTCTTTTGCCGATATGTTCGCAGGTTCTAAGACGGGACAGGGCGTAAAAGTAGCCGGTGTACTTCAGGACTTTAACGATGGTACCACTACTACCACAAACCGTGGTTTGGATATCGCACTGAGCGGTAATGGTTTCTTCCGTCTGGCGGATGCCAATGGTGCGGTGTATTACTCACGTAACGGCCAATTCTCTGTAGACAACCAACAACGACTGGTGAATGGCCAGGGCCTGAGCGTAACTGGTTATCCAGCAACCGGCACACCGCCAACGATTCAACAGGGTGCGCAACCTGTTCCGTTGACCATCCCCAATACTCTGATGCCTGCGAGCCCGAGTTCAACCGGTACGATGGTTGCCAACCTGAACTCAAGTCAGGCTGTCGTGGCCACCACGCCATTTGACGCTAATGACAACAAGACTTACTCCTATTCCACGACCTTTACGACTTACGACTCATTAGGTAATGCGCACGATAATGATTTGTACTTTGTTAAATCGGCCGCTAATACCTGGGATGTCTATTCGAAAGACACTTCAAACCCTGCTGGGGCTACTAAGCCTGTCGGGACACTAAACTTCGGTAGCAATGGTCAATTAACGAGTACAACGGCGCTCACTCTTGATGACAAAGGAAATCGTGTGCCCGGTGATGTGCTGGAGAATAATACCCTGAGTCTGCAAATGGATGCCGGTACTACTGGCGCAACGGTTCCTGCTGTTGCCCTGAATTTTACGAACAGTATTCAGCAAAACACCGGTGCTAGCGCTATTGGTTCTGCTACCCAGAACGGCTACGCAGCAGGCAACATGACCGGTTATACCATCAATGACGACGGCACTATCACCGGTTCTTACTCTAACCAAAAAACTCAATTATTGGGTCAGATCACGCTGAGCAGCTTTGCTAACAACGAAGGTCTGCAGTCTGAAGGTAATAACGTCTGGTCAGCAACTCAGGCCTCTGGTCAAGCGATTACCGGTGTTGCTGGTGCGGGTGGTTTGGCATCAATGACCAGTGGTGCGTTGGAAGCTTCTAACGTCGATCAGGGTAAAGAGCTGGTTAACATGATTGTTGCTCAGCGTAACTACCAGGCTAACGCGCAAACTATCAAAACCCAAGACCAGATCCTCAACACTTTGGTCAACCTGCGTTAATAAGCGCTTAACGGGATAGCAGCTATGGATCACGTAATCTATACCGCAATGGGGGCGGCGAGTCAGACCCTCAACCAGCAAGCGGTAACTGCCAGTAATTTGGCGAATGCCTCAACGCCGGGTTTTCGTGCCCAATTAACGGCACTGCGCGCAGTGCCGGTTAATGGACCGAGCCTTGAAACCCGTACGCTGGTCGCCGCATCAACACCTGGTGCGGATATGACGCAAGGGCAACTTAATTACACAGGCCGCCCGCTGGATGTTGCGTTGCAGCAAGATGGTTTCCTTGCGGTGCAGATGCCGGATGGCAGTGAAGCCTATACCCGTAATGGTGATATGCAGATCTCCCCTAATAACCAGTTGACCATCCAGGGTAACCCGGTGATGGGAGATAACGGCCCGATTGAAGTGCCACCATCGGCGACGCTGACTATTTCGGCTGACGGCACCATCGCAGCGCTTGGTGCGGGGGACAACCCGAATACTGTTGCGCAACTTGGTAAGTTGAAATTGGTCAAAGCTAACCCTAGCGATGTGGTGCGTGGCGATGATGGCATGTTCCATGTCAATCCCGATCTCGCTCAAACGCAAGGCGCGGCGCTACCTGCGGATCCGACTATTCATGTTATGCCAGGTACGCTCGAAGGCAGCAACGTCAATCCGGTGGAAACCATGGTCGACATGATTGCCAACGCCAGACGTTTTGAGATGCAAATGAAGGTCATCCACAGTACGGATGAGAATGAACAACGGGCCAATTCACTGTTGTCGCTGTCGTAATCAGCGGCACAGAGGAGTAAGAAGATGATCCCATCGCTTTATATAGCAAAAACCGGTCTGGATGCACAGCAGACCAACATGGATGTTATTGCCAACAACTTGGCAAACGTCAGTACCAACGGTTTTAAACGTCAGCGCGCGGTATTTGAAGACTTACTATATCAAACCATTCGCCAGCCAGGCGCCCAGTCATCGGAGCAAACCAACCTACCGTCTGGTTTGCAGATTGGTACCGGTGTTCGTCCCGTGGCCTCTGAACGTATTTTCATTCAAGGCAACTTGACTAACACGGGTAACAGTAAAGATATTGCCATCGACGGTCAGGGATTCTTCCAGGTGCAATTACCTGACGGTACCTCGGCCTATACCCGTGATGGTTCTTTCCAGACTGACCAAAATGGTCAGTTAGTTACCTCTAGTGGTTACCAGGTTGTCCCGGCAATTACTATTCCCGCCAACGCACTGAAGATTACCATTGCACGCGACGGTATTGTCAGCGTGACTCAACAAGGCCAGGCGGCACCAACACAAGTCGGCCAATTGACATTGAGTACCTTTGTTAACAATGGCGGTCTGGAAAGCTTGGGTGAAAACTTGTATCAGGAAACCCAGAGTTCTGGCGCGCCAACTGATAGTACTCCGGGTCTTAACGGAGCGGGTCTGCTGAGCCAAGGTTATGTTGAAACTTCTAACGTCAATGTCGCTGAAGAGTTAGTGAACATGATTCAGACTCAACGTGCTTATGAGATCAACAGTAAAGCAATATCTACCTCCGACCAGATGTTGCAGAAACTGACACAGCTGTAATAGGCCTGTGTTAACTCACAGGTTGGTATGAGAAAAGCAGGGCACTGACCTCAGTGCCCTTAAGTGAATTATGTTGAGACTGTAAGGCGAACTCTGTGGTGACCAAGAAATTCATACCGGCTCGTAGACAACGGTGTAATCAATCTCGCGTGCTGGCTGTGCCATTATTACTGATGCTGGTCACCAGCGGTTGTGCGTATATGCCTCGTGCTAATCTCGTGGAAGGGAAAACAACGGCACAACCGACGCCTGCGGCACCACCTGTCCCTAATGGCTCGATTTTCCAATCCGTTCAGCCAATGAATTATGGTTATCAACCTCTATTTGAAGATCGTCGACCGCGTAATGTCGGCGATACGTTGACTATCGTGTTGCAAGAAAACGTCAGTGCCAGCAAAAGTTCTTCAGCAAATGCCAGCCGCAACGGTTCTAGCGGTTTTGGCATGAGCACAGTGCCGCGTTATTTGGAAGGGCTGTTTGGTAACGCCCGAGCCAATATTGATGCGAATGGCAAAAATGACTTTGATGGCAAAGGTGGCGCAGCGGCTAATAACACCTTTAACGGCACATTAACCGTTACGGTTAATGAAGTGCTGGCTAACGGTAACTTGCGCGTTGTTGGCGAAAAACAAATTGAAATTAATCAGGGAACTGAATTCATTCGCTTCTCTGGCGTCGTTAACCCACGCACGATAAGCGGTGCTAACTCGGTTACTTCCACTCAAGTGGCAGATGCACGTATTGAGTATGTGGGTAATGGCTATATTAATGAGGCGCAGAACATGGGCTGGTTGCAGCGGTTCTTCCTCAATGTTTCGCCATTCTAAGGGGCATATGATGCGAAAATTTACCTGTTATGCGCTGTCGCTGATGATGTCAGCGGCGCTATTTACACTGCCAGCGTCGGCTGAACGGATCCGTGATTTGGCAAGTGTACAAGGTGTTCGTGATAACGCCCTGATCGGTTACGGTTTAGTCGTGGGGCTTGACGGTTCCGGTGACCAGACGACTCAGACACCTTTCACCACACAAACTTTAACCAACATGTTGTCTCAGTTGGGTATTACCGTACCACCTGGTACGAATATGCAGCTTAAAAATGTGGCGGCGGTGATGGTCACTGCCAAGATGCCGCCTTTTTCCCGTAGTGGTCAGGCTATTGATGTTGTTGTTTCCTCGATGGGTAACGCCAAAAGCTTGCGTGGCGGTACATTATTGATGACACCGCTAAAGGGCGTGGACAATCAGGTCTATGCACTGGCGCAAGGTAACGTATTAGTTGGCGGTGCGGGTGCATCAGCCGGCGGAAGCAGCGTGCAAGTTAACCAGTTGTCTGGTGGACGAATCACCGCAGGCGCTACGATTGAACGTGAGCTGCCTACCAATTTTGGTTCTGAAGGCGTCATTAATCTTCAGTTAAATGATGAAGATTTCACTCTGGCAGCACAGGTCAGTGATGCGATTAACCGCTCAGGCGTTGGGCTGGCAACCGCTATGGATGCGCGTAATATTCAGGTGCGTGTACCCGTTGGTAGCAGCTCTCAAGTGCGCATTTTGGCACAAATCCAGAATATTGATGTCAGCGTCGGCCCGATGGATGCCAAAGTTATTATTAACTCGCGTACCGGCTCGGTCGTCATGAACCGTGATGTGACTTTGGATAGTTGCGCGGTGGCGCAGGGTAATTTATCGGTGGTTGTTGATCGTCAAAATACAGTCAGTCAACCTAACACCCCATTTGGTGGCGGCAATACGGTTGTGACGCCAAATACCAATATTTCGGTACGTCAAAATGGTGGTGCATTGCAGCAGGTAAGATCCAGTGCCAGCCTCAACAATGTAGTACGTACGTTGAATACACTAGGTGCAACACCGAACGATTTAATGTCGATTCTACAGGCCATGAAGAGCGCAGGTTGCTTGCGTGCTGATTTGGAAATTATCTAATGAATGATCTGACATCGATGTCTGGAGCAGCTTATGACGCTCAGTCGCTCAATAAGCTAAAGTTGGCTGCAAAGAACGATCCACAAGGACAACTGAAACAAGTTGCCAAGCAATTTGAAGGCATTTTTGTACAGATGATGCTGAAGAGTATGCGTGAAGCGTTGCCAAAAGACGGTATTCTGAGCAGCGATCAGACCCGGCTTTATACATCGATGTACGATCAGCAAATTGCTCAGAATATCTCGCAAAAAGGGCTAGGCATGGCCGATATGATGGTCAAGCAGCTATCGGGTGGTGAAACGGGGCCAAATGATAGCACTGGCACAGTACCAATGGCGCTGGATAAAAACTACATACAAACCATGCCAATTCAGGCTATGGAGCAAATGTTACGCAGAGCTATGCCCAAAGTGCCCGACAGAAATGTCGGCCCATTGGGACAGGATAGTGGTCAGTTTGTATCTCGGCTGGCTATTCCTGCTCAGGTCGCCAGTCAGGAAAGTGGTATTCCACACCAACTTATTGTGGCACAAGCCGCACTGGAATCCGGCTGGGGACAGCGTGAGATCCCTGGTAACGACGGTAAGCAAAGTTACAACTTGTTTGGTATCAAAGCCAGTAGCGACTGGAAGGGGCCGACAACTAGCATTACAACCACCGAATATGTGGAAGGCGTGGCGAAAAAAGTGCAGGCCAATTTCCGGGTTTATGGCTCTTATGTCGAGGCGATCAGCGATTATATCAAATTGCTGACCAACAACCCGCGCTATGCACAAGTAGCTGCTGCACAAACCCCTGAGCAAGCCGCACATGCACTGCAAGCTGCCGGCTATGCTACCGATCCAAACTACGCACAGAAATTAGTCAGCGTAATTCAAAAAATCAAAGGTGCTGGTGCGCAGGTTGCTAAGGCCTACTCCACTGATTTAAGTAAGCTTTTTTGATTTTTTAGCGATAAATATACAAACCACAAGATGTAATAATTGCGGTTTTTTCTCTCAAGTTTTTTTATCTATCGCCGATAACAAACCTAGCAATGCTGGCAAATGCCTTAGCACATAGCAACTCATTCAACCAAACCGGCGATAGATACCCTGATTACGGGGACTGGTCGGCAGAAAAAAGGTGACGCATGTCCAATAATTTGATTAACACCGCGCTAAGCGGGCTCAATGCGGCACAGGCGGGCCTCGCAGCCGCCAGTAATAATATCAGCAATTATTCTGTTGCAGGTTACAACCGCCAGACCGCTATTATTGCTGAAGCCAATGGCAGTCACACAGCAAGTGGTTATATGGGTAATGGTGTAACCGTCACAGGGATAAACCGCGAATACAATAGTTTTGTCGTCAATCAATTACTGAGCGCGAGTACAACTAATAGCGCGCTGACGACACAAAGTTCTCAAGCCACACAGATTGAGAACCTGTTTGCCGATAGCACCACCAGCTTGTCTAAAGCGATGCAGACCTTCTTCACGGGCATCCAAACCATCACCAGCAATGCAAGTGATACCTCTGCGCGCCAAACGACAATCGGCCAGGCGCAAGCGATGACCTCGCAGTTTAATCGCACCGCTAATTACCTTAATGATCTCAATAGCGGCGTGAATCAGCAGATTCGCGATAACGTACAACAGATTAACAACTACGCTCAGCAAATAGCTAATCTTAACCAACAGATCACGCAAACCCGTGCCAGTACCGGGCAAGAGCCGAACGCATTATTAGACCAACGCGATCAAATTGTTAGCCAATTGAATGACGTTGCGGGCGTTACAGTGTCACAGCAAGATGGCGGCGATTATAACGTTTCTATCGCTAATGGCATTCCATTAGTACAAGGAACTCGGACTAAAACATTAACGGCGATCCCTTCTGATAGTGATGCAAGCAAATTAACAGTTGGTTTGCAGAATGCTGATGGGACCTCCAGCGCAATTGAAGAAAGTCGTATTACTAACGGCAGCCTGGGCGGGGTATTAAGTTTCCGTAAGGACAACCTAGAGCCTGCAATTAACCAACTAGGGCAATTGGCGCTTACTTTGGCGGATAGTTTTAATACGCAGAGTAAAGCCGGTTTTGACCTTAAAGGCCAACCGGGCGTTGATTTCTTCTCCTTCGATGCTAAACCCAACGCCATTTCTAATGCCAAAAATAAGGGCAACTCGGAACTGGACGTGAGTTACACCGATACTAAGTCTGTAAAAGCGAGCGATTATACACTGAGTTATAGTGCGAGTGGCTGGACAGCAACGCGAGTATCCGATGGTGCTGTGATTACTCCGACACATGGTGATGATGGTAGCCTCAACTTTGACGGATTAAGCGTAAAGGTGAGTGGCGATCCTAGTCCCAAAGACAGCTTTACTATCAAAACCGTGAGTAATGTTGCCAGTACGCTTAATGTGGCGGTTACCGATTCTGCGCAAATTGCAGCGGCCAGCTCTGCTGATGCGGGTGTCAGTGATAACACCAATGCGCAAAAATTGCTCGATCTACAAAAAGCCAAGCTAGTCGACAATAAATCAAGTTTGTCTGATGGCTATGCCTCGATGGTTTCCAGCATCGGTAATCAGGTCAGTGCACTGAAAACCAATGTCACATCGCAAGGTAATATCGTTAAAGAGTTGACGACACAACAACAGTCTATCTCTGGTGTGAACCTCAATGAAGAATACGGCAATTTGCAACTATATCAGCAGTATTATCAAGCAAATGCACAGATCGTTCAGACGGCATCGACGATCTTTAATGCGCTTCTTAGTGCGATATAAGCCGGTTTTTCTCGCAGAATTGTCATCTCAAATTTAGATAAGGAATTGTTGTTATGCGTCTGAGCACCAATACAATTTATCAGCAAAACATGGGAAACATGCTCGATAATGAAGCACGTTTTCAAACGGCCGGCATACAATTGGCGACGGGACGTAAAGTTAACCAGCCTTCTGATGATCCGTTAGCTGCCTCTCAGGAAGTGAGAACATTGCAGGCGCAAGCCCAAAATAATCAGTTTGCTATGGCGCAGAATTTTGCTATTCAAAGTATTAGCACCGAAGCGACCGCAACCGATAGTATAAACAGTACGATTAGCGCGATGAAATCAATCATTGTCTCAGCTGGCAACGGTAGCTTAAATGATGATGACCGTCTCTCCTATGCGACTCAGCTAGAAGGCATGAAAGCGAACTTAGTCAATCTGGCCAACAGTACAGATGGCAACGGCAATTATATCTTTGGTGGCTATCAAAGCGATAAACCCCCTTATACGATGGATAAAACTACCGGTGAAGTCACCTATAATGGTGGCAGCCAGCCTATTACTCAGCAGGTGAGTGCAGAGCGATCCATGATTGTTAGCCACACTGGGCCACAGGTGTTTAACAGCGAACCAGGTAACCCGAAAAAAGAACCTGATGGCAGCGTTAATTATGACCTGTTTAAAACTATTGATGATGCGCTGACTGCTCTGAAAACGCCTTCTGCTGATCGAACCTCTGATGAGTATACGGCCGCTATGGATAAAGCGACCCGAGGTTTAACTAACTCAGAAAATAACGTGGCGAATATTGTTTCACAGCAGGGTACGCAGTTGGCGGAATTGGATGATTTAGGTGTTATAGGGACAGCGCAAAACACCACCACGACGAATCAATTGAGCAGTTTGGTCAATATTGATGAGGTCACCAGTATCTATAACTACACGATACAGCAGAATGCGTTACAGGCTTCAATGAAAGCCTTTAGCAGTATGCAAAGCCTCTCGTTGTTCCAACTGAAGTAAGTGTTCTTTAGTTCTCCCCCGATTCTTCCGGGGGAGAATATCCCCACCATACCCGTCATATTTGAAGTTTCTTGGGCATATTACCCATCTCTAGCCAAATAACGCCAAAAGCAGCGGAAAGAGAAAGGGGGCCAATAAAGACGTGATGATACCGCAGATAACTAAGGCCAATGAGCTAAAAGCCCCTTCCTGAAAATCCTCTTCAATGCAACGCGCGGTGCCCAGCGCATGTGAAGCATTGCCTATCGCCAGCCCACGCGATGCTTTATTAGTAATTTTCAGTATATTCAGAATGGTGTGTCCCAATGCGGCACCAAGAATACCAACAAAAATCACACATACTGCGCTAATGGCCGGGATACCGTGAATCGACTCCGCCGCTGCCATGGCAATAGGCGTCGTTACCGATTTAGGCAATATCGACGCTGCGATTTCGGGTGTTGCGCCCATCCACAATGCAATCGCGGTGCCTGATGTCATTGCGACCAAACTGCCAATAAAACAAATACTAATAATCGATTTCCACCGTGCACGTATCTGATGCAGTTGCTCGTAAAGCGGCAGCGCTAAAGCTACAACAGCAGGCTGTAGCAAATCATTAAGGATCTTGCTGCCTGCGAAATAGCGCGCGTAAGGAATGTGGGTGATGAGCAGCAAAGGGATAATGATCGCCATTGATGTCAGCAGCGGATTGAGTAATGGGAATTTAAATTTGATCGCTAATCTACGCATGGAAAAAAATACCAGCAGCGTTAATGGTAAAGACCACCAAATATTTTCCATCATTTATCCTCTGTGTTACTAGATTGCAGGCGTTCACGATGAATGTAGTGCGAACTATAAGCAACGACTAGCAACACTAATAAAGTGCTGACGGCACAAGACACGACAAGGGGGCCAAATTGCATGCGCAACTGGTCGTAATAGGTCATGATACCGACGCCAATCGGCACAAACAGCAGCGCCATGTAGCGAATGAGCACGTTGGCTCCTGGTTTTACCCAGTGATAGGGCAAAATTTGGGTCGCAAGCAAGGCAAAGAGAATCAACATGCCGAGAATACTGCCGGGAAGCGTGATGGGGAGTAATTTTGATATACCGTTTCCTGCGTATAAACAGGCATATATAAGAATAAATGCTCGAAAATATTGCATGGGAAGAGATAAAAGTTTGCGCATAAGAAGTTTTCCTCTTGCAGAATTCAATCATCATACAATTAAAGTGTGATCTGTACCACAAATTGAAGTATGAAATATCGGCATAAAATTGATGAACAAAAGGCATCAACTAGCCAGCGCACATGCTTTATGGTGTCATTGAAAACAAGCAAGATAGTCGATACTTTGTCGCTCATTGGGATGAACTCTCTGCTACCTTGATGTTACTTCAATTATTTTGGGTATATAATCCACTGCATTTTAATCGTTTTAAATCTATGAGTTACGCTGTATCAAGGTGTGGCCGTTGTAAATATCGGGTTAAAAACTGACAAAACACAATTTATGGCTAGTATTCATAGAAAGTTTACATAGAAAATGTTTCATATTACGCAATAACGCGGTACTTTTTAGTTTGGCATCATTGCAAAAATTGCTTGAAAGATAACACTAATTTTCAGTTACTCAGACAAAAGCGCAGATAACCCTATGACAATTTCTCCTCGTACTAAACGGACTTTGCTATGCGCGCTCAGTGGTAGTGTCATGCTACTGGTGCTTTCTAATGCCCA
Source organism: Rouxiella sp. Mn2063 (assembly GCF_049319665.1). NCBI lineage: Bacteria > Pseudomonadati > Pseudomonadota > Gammaproteobacteria > Enterobacterales > Yersiniaceae > Rouxiella > Rouxiella sp. Mn2063. The sequence goes on from NZ_JBMOUD010000001.1 coordinate 530,269, forward strand.
GGCTGACGATGCCAGCCCGATCGCGCCTCAAATCAATGCAAAATCTTGGGTACTGATGGATTATGGCAGCGGTAAAATCCTTGCCGAGTCTAATCCTGATGCTCGTCTTGATCCGGCCAGTCTAACCAAAATTATGGTGAGCTATGTGGTTGGGCAGGCTCTCAAGTCTCATAAGATCACGTCTGAGGACATCGTTACTATTGGTAAAGATGCGTGGGCGACAGGTAACCCTGTACTTCGCGGATCTTCATTAATGTTCCTTAAACCAGGCGATCAGGTGCCGGTTTCTGAGTTGAACAAAGGAGTGGTTATCCAATCGGGTAACGACGCCAGTATCGCTCTTGCTGATTATGTTGCGGGTAGTCAGGACGCTTTTGTGAGCCTGATGAACCGTTATGCTCAACAACTTAACCTGAAGAACACCCAGTTTAAAACAGTCCATGGCTTGGACTCAGATGGCCAGTACAGCTCTGCTCTGGATATGGCGCTCCTTTCTCAAGCATTAATCCGCGATACGCCGGAAGAATATGCGATGAATAAAGAGAAAGAGTTCACCTTTAATCGTATCCGTCAGGTTAACCGCAACCGTTTGTTGTGGAGCACAAATCTCAATGTCGATGGCATCAAAACTGGCTACACCTCTGGCGCGGGATATAATTTAGTATCCTCAGCGGTAGACACCAATGGTATGCGTTTGATCGCAGTTGTTATGGGTGCACCAAGTGACAAAATTCGCTTCAGTGAAAGCGAATCCTTGTTAACCTGGGGCTTCCGCTTCTTTGAAACCATTACGCCAATTAAAGCCGCAGATGCCTTTACTACACAGCGTGTTTGGTTTGGTGATGAAAAAATGGTGCCGTTAGGCGTTGCAACAGATGCATCACTGACTTTCCCTAAAGGGCAGCTGAAAAATCTGAAGGCGAGCTTCGTACTGACTAATCCACAGTTACAAGCACCGATAACTAAAAACCAGGTTGTTGGTACCATTAACTTCAGTTTAGACGGCAAGGTTATCGATCAGCGTCCGCTGGTGGCATTGCAAGATGTCAAGGAAGGTGGATTCTTCAGTCGTATCTGGGATTTCATTATGATGAAGATTACTGGCTTGTTTGGCAGTATTTTCAGTAAGTAACGCCACAGGGTAGAGCGGTGGTACAGCGAATAAAAAAGCGAGGCTAGCCTCGCTTTTTTACGTCTGTGTTTTATCGCATAAACCGAGTCTATATACTTAACCTTTGACCCAACCTTTGCGGATAGGCAGCGCAAAGCTCATACGATAGGCTTTATCTGTTATAGCACTGATTTTTTTACCAAATACGCTCCACACCAGTTGTGAGAACAAGCACGCCAACAATCCGACCAAGAACCCACCCAACATATCCAGCGGCCAGTGCACACCCACATAAATACGTGACCAAGCAATACCCAAGGCTACCACAAAGAGTACGGCACCTGACCACAGGCGATGCCAGCACAAGAAAGCAATGGCAAAGGTGAATATTGCTGTACCGTGATCGCTTGGGAACGAGTTATCAGGCGCATGGTGCAAGAAGGTATAGCCAAAACCTTCAACAAACGGGCGAGCGTGAGGGAAGAACAGAGAAAGTATTTTTGATGTTGTCATGGCAGCGACTAACGCGATGACCGTTTTTGAGACCAGCACGCGCTGCAAATTAATGTGCTGATGATGTCCCCAAAGCCATAAACCAATAATTAACGCAGGAACGATCAGAATCATATCATTGGCCAAAAACATCGCCAGCGCTAAGAGCGCTTTAGGCGATGCTGGCGTTGCATTGATCCAAGTAAAAAGCAGGTGGTTCAACTGTTCCATAAACAGCCCTCATTAAAATTACACAGGTCAATAGCCGACCTAAAATCTATCTATAGATTACTGTTAATCATATAAAAACATGCTAAACGTTAGATTATACTGACCTCTACGTAAAGAGGGTTAACAACTAAAAATAGTTAGTCATTGAACCGCCGTATAGTTTCGTATAATTATTAAATTTATCCAGCTTTTCTTAAGAAAACCTTAAAAAATCAGACTCGGCTTAGCTAATTTACATTCTATTTAAGAATAGGATTATTAGTGTTTTTCTCCCAAAGTTATTAATTGGAGTGAGTAATGGATATTGCCTATGCTCTGCCCGAAGATATTGGCATTCTCAGCCTTTTGGGCCCTGAGACCTATCGTCAGCATTTTGGCAAACTGTGGAAAAATGAAGATGAGTTACAGCAATTTCTAGATAATGATTTTGCGCTTGAGGTGCTGAGCAAGACACTCATTGATGAGGATATTTGTTGGCTATTAGCTCACGACAGGGGAGAGGCTGTCGGGTATGCCAAGATAGATTATCAACAGATTATGCCTAATAGCGCTGCTGTAGGTGCCAAACTGAGTAAATTATACTTGGTAGCAGCCGGCGGATCTCGGGGATGGGGACAGAGGATGATGACGCGCATTGTTGCAGAAGCAACTGCGCAAAAGCAGCCCTTTGTGTGGCTGGAAGTACTCGAAGAAAACGAACGTGCAATTAAGTTTTATCAACGCAATGGTTTTCAAGTTGTCGAGAAGACGTTTTATCGTTCTGCTAGTCAAACAACCGCACTATTTATTATGCGCAGATATATATAATTTAATGACAGATTGAAGGAACAATAAAATTCTCTTTAAGCAAAAAATTAAGAATAGGTAAATATCCTGACGCATATATGCCGAAACATATCTAGCGTCAGGTTTATTTTACTTTTTAATCTGACAATCTCGTCATGCTAAATTCAGCATCTTTTTTAAGATAGGTAGCAGTTCTTTTGGTTGCGATGCACGATAGGCATTGTTGCCTACGGGTAATTGTCCTGGCCGATGAGTAAAGTAATCTGCCTGGATAAATCCATCAGACTGACCATTCATATAGACATGGCGGTCTGGATCGCCATCTCCAACCATAATGATCCCGCCATTCAACTGGCCACGTGCCCGCCATGCCCTGATCGTTTTAGTTTTGCCGTCGGTTTTCATCAAAGCAGAAGGACGCATGCAAAGTGCCCGGTTACCCAGCCAAATAAAACGGTTGGCCACGATATTCTCAGCATCGATACCCCAAGACATCGCTAATGGCCGCACCCATTCAATATATGCGTTGGAGAGGATCCATGGCGTGATATTATTTTCCTTAAGCAAGCGGAAGACTTCTTTCATCTCTTCTGGTAAACGCCCCGTATTCGCACGAACATAATTATTAATATGTGATTTGTGTATAGTGCGCATCAATGCAAGGATAGACGTAATATGCGCAGGGCGGACTTTACCTGATTCAGCGTTTATTTCTGCCAACTTGGCGCGAAATTGTCTTTCATGCTTGTGACCTGTCAATGCCAGATTGAGCACCTCAAGCGAGCTCTCTTCTGGCAGTAGCGTTAGGTCAAAATCAAACACGACATGACTGGGTTTAGGAAGTAATGAATTAACCAGCATCACTATTTCCTATTTGAGATTTGCGAAGACGTCGCCAGGCATGTTTATCCTCTTCAGTCCAATGAGTTGCAGGAATTTTGAGCTCATCGGCAATTGCCTGCTGTACCTGCTGGGCAAACTCAGTTTTAGACTGCCCGGCGCTTTGTTGCATTGGTGACAAAAACGTTAATTTATACTTAACCCACGGCATCATCATCAAGCGCAAGAAGATGGCGCTACCAGATGAGAGAAGTGGGTGAGGGTTGAGTCCAAAAGGTAGCTCAACGCTCAACGCTAACGGAATAACTGGCATCTTGTAGCAAACAAATGCTGAGTGAAAATGAAACAGTCCTTGCCCATTGCCGATTGTTTTTTCTGGGGAAGTATACAGCGTTGTACCTGCTGGATTAGCACGCCATGCAGCAATTCTTCCTGCAAATTCACGACGCTCGGTCACTTTCAAGAATTGCCCCCCAGAGCACACTAGCGCCGCGTAATTACTAAATAAACTGAAAATATTAACCGTCTTAACGGTTGAGTTACCTACCAGCAAGACTGAATGAGGCAAGCCAAGCATATTAAAAGCATCATAAAGACTGATGTGATTGACACTCACTACACAGCCGTCAGTCAGACGATCAATTTCTACTGAGGACAGATTGCATTCCATCCTGTGCCCCATCAAGAACCGTAATAACTTAAGATGATAACGATTTCTGATGGCGTTGGAGAAAGGCAATGCCAGTAAAAAAAGGATAAAAAGACCAATAATCCTGATGAAAACAAGAACAAAACCAATCGGATACCATAAAAGACGCCAAAGACTTTTATATTTCCATACTTTTTCATCACAAAGTGCTGATAATGGAATATGGTCATTAATATTTTGCATTTTCCCTCTTATTCTCTGGGCAATTAAGATATTACAGTATTTTATTATTAAGCAGCTTCTGCCTTGTTGCTCCTGTTCATCCGAGATACCAGTCGTTCCATGTCTATGCGATTGAGGTTGTGAATACCTTTTTCGTAATAGGTTTCTCGCGTCATTTCGTAACGATTATAAATCCCTTGAGGCGTTTCAACCTGGAAGGGAGCAATACGCGCAATCCTATCAACGAGTTTAACCGCCAACTTGTTATTAACATCATTTACACAATACATTTGGTCAAAGCAAATTTTTTCGAAACCGTACTCAAGTGCCAGACAGCCAGAAATGTAAGGGTAAGGCGAACCCCAGTACTGACGTAAAAAGCGGATACCTAAATCAATGCCATCGGCTTTTTCTGCATAGCCAACATAACCCATTAACGGCCCATTTGGTCCCTTGCTAACAGCCCATCGTGACCAGCCTCGAGCCTCTATTTCTTGGCGGAAGCGTTCAATCTCGATACTGGCGGTCGCTAGATTACGGGTTGAGCCATCACCGATAAACTTCATAACCTGCGGGTCTCCAACAAGTTCAGCGTATTTCTCTACATCATTTGGTTCCCAATCGCGCAGGCAAACATCACAAAAGCTGTGGAAGACTTTAGTCATAAGATTACTCCAATTAATTCAAGATGACATGAGTATCGAGATACCCGCAATTAAATGCATACCTAGAATTAATATAGCTGTTCAGGTAACAACGCAATTATGTTCTAGAGATAAAAGCCCCATGTTAGATACCGTTTTATTAGTTATTTTAAAAATTAAAAAAAAATTAAAGAAAATTTGATTTAAATTGTTTTTGGTTTTTAAGTTTATAAAAATCATTGAGTTATAATGATTTTTGTCTCATGGTGCTATCATGTGTTTTCTTTACAATTTGAGCGTTATGTTGATTAACGCTACGCAGTGCTATTGACAATAATTATGATGTTCGCTAGGTGATTTAAACTTGCATACAAGTTTGGTTTTGTTGTTTATTTATTTGATTTTAATGATTTAATTTTCTATTTCTCAGCGGGTGTTATTGATGTTTTTTATATGGAAAAAAAACTAAAAATCACAAAATAAAAATGTAATAAAATGTAAATTGCGCTGTTTTTAACTAAAATCGCCTAGAGGATGAGATCCTTTTGAGGGAATTACTTATATAGCTAATAAATGCATTTTATAAGATATTACTTAGAGTGATTAATGGCAGAGGTGAGATATTACTTAGAAATAACATATCTTATTTAAGATATTACTTAGACAGGTGAAAGAGTTGAATGATTAATAATTTACTGCCGTCATTATGATCACGTAATAAAAAATAACGATTCAAAAAATAATTGTTTTTATATTACAACGGCAAAAAAGCATCTTGCGTATAGATGAGTCAGGTACTGTTAGCAGCACAGAGAAAGTATGACGCTGAGTTGAATGGCGACACTATGCCACTCAGCATAAAACGTAGTTCACCTAGCGATACCAGGTTAAAAGGATAGAGAATGTTTGCATGTGTTTTTAGTTCAAATTAATTGAATGATTTTTGCAAATCAATCCACTATTCATCATCAATGTACAGCAGTATTCTCTTCTCATCGAAAGCAACCGGCTTTCAAAAACAAACAATGAGAAGGAATTTAATCATGAAATCAATCAAAAAAATTGCTGCGATTATCGCTCTTACTACCGTTTCTTTTGGCAGTATGGCTGCTGAGATAGGTACAGTAACCGCAACTGGAGGCACGCTGTCTGGGCTGGAAGCACATTTAGCTGAGAAGGCAGCAGCAGCAGGTGCAACGTCCTACAAAATTATCGAAGCTAGCGGTAATAACCAATTACATGGTACCGCTATACTCTATAAAGAATAATAGCGAAGTAAATGCAAAAAGCAGGGGCTATGTGCCCCTGCTTTTTGCATTTATAAAACAAAAAACCCGTTAACCTTGAACCTAAACAGGCGGGGTTAACGGGCTCTCCAAAGTGGGGACTTTAAAGAAAAGCAGTGGCATAAATAAGACTAGACCACGGCGTAGAAGTTCGCTTAATTTTCAAACAATTTAGTTAAGCCGTTGATTCACCACAGACGTAAATGCCTTATAGATTAACTTCCCGGCCAGATAATAACCATTAGCGTACCGGCAAGCGTCAACAACACGTTGGCAATCGCATAAGTACCGGCATAGCCTAAAGCCGGGATACTGCTACGTGCGGTATCGCTGATGATTTCCATTGCAGGGGCGCAGGTTCGTGCTCCCATGATGGCACCGAATAAAAGAGCTCGGTTCATACGTAGTACATAAGCGCCAAAGATAAAACAGATTACCACTGGCACCAGACTAACGATCAGTCCAGAAATCAGCATCTGGCCACCGATAGCGCCTAAACCGTGATTAATCCCTGCACCGGCGCTCAGTCCCACGCCAGCCATGAATACCATCAAACCAAACTCTTTAACCATATTCAGCGCGCCCTGCGGAATGTAGCCAAAAGTAGGGTGGTTGGCACGTAAGAAGCCGAGCATGATGCCAGCAAATAATAAGCCCGCGGCATTACCAATGCCGAAAGTGATGCTTTTAAACTGGAAGGTAATCAGACCGATCATCAGGCCGACGATAAAGAAGGCACAAAATGCGAGAAGGTCGGTCAATTGACTGTGGATAGAAATAAAGCCAATTTTATCCGCGACGCTTTTCACTCGACGAGCATCCCCACTGACCTGCAAAACATCGCCTTTATTAAGCACGATACTATCGTCGATAGGCATTTCGATTTGGCTGCGGATAACGCGATTCAGGAAACAACCGTGGTCGGTCAAATTAAGCTGGCTAAGGCGCTTGCCTACCGCGCTATTATTCTTGACTACGACTTCCTCGGTCACGATACGCATATCTAGCAGGTCACGGTCGAAGACTTCTTTGCCATTACGAAAACTAGGGTCGAGACGGGAATGCGCATCGGGATAACCTACCAGAGAGATTTCATCACCCGATTGTAATACGGCATCGCCATCGGGCGTTGCCAGAATGCCATTACGGCGGATACGTTCGATATAGCAGCCAGTCTGGCGATAGATGCCTAATTCACGCAAATTCTTACCATCAGCCCAAGCGACTAACTCCTGGCCAACGCGATAAGCACGAATAACGGGCAAATAGACTTTTCGTTGGCTATCGGTATCCAAGCCACGCTCGCGTGCAATTTGCTGAGCGCTGGTAGGCAAATCCTGATGCTGCAACTTTGGTAAATAGCGAGCGCCAAAAATAAGGCTGACTAAGCCAATGAGATAGGTTAAAGCATAACCCAAGCTCAGATTATCAAGCGCAGGGGCGAGGGTGTTACTGCCTGCTAAGGTATTTCGTAATGTATCACCAGCGCCGACTAAAACTGGGGTTGATGTCATTGAGCCTGCTAGCATACCGGCGGTAAGACCAATGTCCCATCCCATAAAGCGACCTAAGCCAAATGCTAGTAGCATCGCAGAACCGACCATTACCAGCGCCAGCATGAGATAGTTTTTGCCATCGCGGAAAAAAATGGAGAAGAAATTGGGGCCGGCTTCAATACCCACACAAAAAATAAATAGCATGAAACCGAGATTTAATGCCTCGGTATTAATGCTGAAATGTTGCTGGCCGAGTAACAAGGAAACGACTAAAACACCAATGGAATTACCTAATTGCACTGAGCCGAGACGCACTTTTCCGAGGCATAAACCTAAGGCTAGTACGACGAACAATAATAGGATGTAGCTGCTATTTAACAAATTTGCGACATTTATATTCACGAGTATAACTTTTTGGTTACCAGCAATTTATTGAAATACAAGTCTGCAAGAGATAAATTCTATGGCGCTAGCCAAGTAGATCCTTTCACAGTATTTGCCTGTCGATGTTCACACGACATTATTCTAGTCCTTGCGCCAAAGAACGGCTAGGGGGAGTCAGGATAATTTCTTGCTTATTGGCAAGGCGTTACATCTACTGAGTCAGCCCGGGCGCAACGATGAGCATATCCGTCATACTTCAAGTTTCAGGGATGTTCGTTATCTTTACTCGCCTTAGCCACATTGTTCACTTAGTGGCAGAGCAGGTCATCGATGACTACTTACCTGCATCTCGATATTTATTGGGTATAAAGCGTAATGAGTTTGGCGTAATTTCCCTCTAAGGAGAGAAGCAATGAGCAGGCTTTCGCCTCTTAATACCATTATTGTGAGTTGTGTTTTATTTTTAATTGTATTCGTTTCGTTAAAAATAAGCTTCGGTAGTGTTAATGATGGTTTAATGTCCCGCGGTAATTACGGCATGTTGCTTTATTTATTACCTGGAATAATTACCTGTTTTATTAACCGCAGCCAGCATGTGCTATTTGTATTTTTAGGCATAATTGCCAGTATTCCATTTTGCTTATTTATCCATAATTTTTTAATTCCGCATCACAGTGAGCAATGGCAGGAAGCCGCTTATTTAATCAGCGCTATTTTTTGGGCAATGTTGGGAGTGATGCTAGTGCTGCTCTATCAGATTTGCAGTGAACACATTAAACGCAGTCACTGATCGGTGGGGCAGTTAAGATGAGAAGGCAAAAGAAAAGGCGCATTAAGCGCCTTTTTGCTGTATGGAGATATTAAGACTGGAACAGAGCCAAATGCTCTTTAGCATAAGCTTCAAAATCAGTGCAGCCACCGATGTGTTTCTGATCGAGGAAGATCTGTGGAACAGTCTCAACAGGTTTACCAACGGTTTTTTCCAGATCTTCTTTACTGATGCCTTCGGCATGGATGTCAACGTAACGGAAGTTGAAATCATCACGTTCTTCAGTCAGTTTTTCAGCCAACTCTTTTGCACGCACACAATAAGGACAGCCAGGACGCCCGAAAATTACTGCAAACATGTAGACTCCTTGATTTTAAGCCTGATGAACAGGACGATAAAAGAATAAATTTAAGGACAAGCGTAGGGAGATTTATCGCCTTCAACACCCATCTCTTTCTATAGCTCGCTACTATGCCTGTAATAGCGGCGGTAAAAAAGAAGTTATTACCTGTCAGTTTGATGCCTTTTGCCTATCGACATGTACGGTAGGCTATCATTTACTAATGATCGGCGATTTTGTGCAGGCGTTTGCTTCGCCGATTGCACAAAATCTCTGCTAATAAAACAATCTTACGATTCCTAACGCGCTCGTGCTTGCAATCAATCTACTGAACCATAATGATTATCTTAGTTTTCCGTACGCTTCCATTGCGGATTTTGATTTATCAAGGACCCATATTATGACGCCCACTATTGACCTCTTGCGTTCACATCGATCTATTCGTTCGTTTACCGAGCAACCACTGACAGCTGAACAGCGAGAAGCGATTATCGCCGGGGCTCAAGCCGCTTCTACCTCGAGTTTTTTACAGTGCTCGTCGATCATTCGTGTCTCGGATCCCGTCCTGCGTGAAAAATTGGTTTCGCTTACTGGAGGGCAACAATATGTTGCTAGTGCCGCCGAATTTTGGGTATTTTGCGCCGATTTTAACCGCCATTACCAAATCACGCCGACTGGTGAACTCGGCTTGGCAGAGCAATTAATCTTGGGTTGCGTAGATACCGCTTTAATGGCACAAAACGCGATGATTGCAGCAGAATCAATGGGGCTTGGTGGCGTATTTATTGGCGGGATTCGTAACGAAATCGATGAGGTTATCTCGTTGCTTAAGTTGCCCAAATATGTTCTGCCACTGTTTGGTTTTTGTATTGGTTATCCGGCACAAGATCCGAGTGTTAAACCTCGTTTGCCGCAGGCGCTACTGGTTCATGAAAACAGCTATCAGCCGTTAGATACTGCACTTCTTGATAAATATGATCATGACTTAGAAGCTTATTATGCGCAGCGCGATAGTAATACTCGTCAGGATAATTGGAGTGCGTTTATTATTCGTACGTTGCAACAAGAAAAGCGACCATTTATGTTAGATGCGTTGCATCGCCAGGGTTGGGCGACGCGTTAATTGACAACGGAGCGTCAGATGAAAATCGCTATTCTTTCTCGCGACGGCAGTTTGTATTCGTGCAAACGCCTGCGTGAAGCGGCGTTGTCTCGTGGTCATGAAGTCGACATTATTGATCCGCTTTCCTGCTATATGAATATTAATCCAGCGGCACCGACCGTGCACTATCGTGGTCGGCAATTGGATAAATATCAGGCAGCCATCCCTCGTATCGGTTCTGCTATTACATTTTATGGCACGGCAGTACTGCGCCAATTTGAAATGATAGGGAGTTTCCCTCTTAACGAGTCGCTTGCTATTACGCGGGCGCGAGATAAATTGCGCTCAATGCAGCTCCTCGCGCGAGAAGGTATTGATTTGCCGACAACCGGTTTTGCACATTCACCTGATGATACTGCCGATCTTATTGCGTTAGTTGGCGGTGCTCCGCTGGTGGTTAAACTGGTTGAGGGCACGCAGGGAATTGGTGTCGTGCTGGCTGAAACCAGGCAGGCAGCGGAAAGCGTGATTGATGCTTTTAGAGGGCTTAACGCCCATATTTTAGTGCAAGAATATATCCAGGAAGCACAAGGGCGAGATGTTCGCTGTTTGGTGATCGGCAAACGAGTGGTTGCGGCCATTGAACGTCAGGCTAAAGCCGGTGATTTTCGTTCAAATCTACATCGGGGAGGAACCGCACGTAACGTTACTCTGACCGCTGCTGAGAAAGTTATCGCCGTCAAAGCAGTTCAGACATTAGGATTAGATATCGCTGGGGTGGATATTTTACGTTCAAAACGCGGGCCTTTGGTGATGGAAGTTAACGCCTCTCCAGGGTTAGAAGGGGTAGAAACTACCACGGGTAAGGATATTGCTGGCATGATGATTGATTATATTGAGCAGCATGCTAAGCCTGGATTTTGCCTTAAATCAGGGGGCTGATCTGATTTACTCCGCCTTTAGCTGTTATTGAACGTTAATAAGGCAGGATTGATCATGGCGTTAGCAGACAAATTTCCGTAAGCTATCGCCGTTTAGGCTCGAACCAATGATTTATGTGTTTGGGCTTCTCTTATATTTCCGTTGTACTTAAATACCTGAGGCATATTATATGGATTCACTCGTTGTCCCTGATATCGTGTTGCTGCGGCGTTGGCTGGATCAGCTTGGTATCTCTTTTTTCGAGTGTGATTCTTGTCAGGCACTCCATTTGCCACATATGCAAAATTTTGACGGTATTTTTGATGCTAAAGTCGACTTGGTCGACAATGTCATTTTATTCTCTGCTTTGGCTGAGGTTAAACCTACTGCGCTCATCCCGCTAGTTGCAGACTTAAGTCAGATTAATGCCAGCTCTTTGACCGTAAAAGCTTTTGTAGATGTTCAGGATGACAATTTACCTAAGCTGATTGTTTGCCAGTCATTGGCCATCGCGGTAGGGATCAGTATTGAGCAATTTAGCTATTTCCTGCAGCAAGGTGAGGAACAGATGTCAATGATCATCCTTGAAGCGCATGCCAACGACCTATTATTTGCTGGTGATGACGAACCTGTACCAGAAATTACGCTTGGCCATCCGATGCTACATTGATAGCGGATTTGATAGTGGATGCCCGATAAGAGTCGCTAAATAGCGGCTCTTGTTGTCTTTATTGTCAATGGTTGTTATTTCAATATATCTTATATCTGCCATATAGCCTCTATACTTGACGTTTCTTTTGTGTTGACTACATTACTCGCCTCGTTAGGGACGCTGTAAGCAGCGTTCAAATCTACTCCATATTATTTTGCTGATCTTAAAAATTATGGATTTATTTTTAATCAGAAATGGTCTTTATTACAAAATAGTATTTCACCCGGGATTGTTTTTTCAAAAACCTCTCGCATTAACCTTATAAGTTATCCGTCATTGTCGTGATGACACTATGTTAGAGAGTGAAAATTAACGTGCAGGGTGGATCGACACGTATTATATTCATCCCATCTTATTCGGAACGAGGGGGGAGAAAACATGAAGTCAGTTTTTATTCCTGTTCCGGTAATGGTGGGTGCAACAGTCATCATTGCTACCCGTCTTCTTGAGTTTGTATTAATCCTCAATTTATTAGGGGTAGATGGCGTCGTCGAGTTTATTCGAGCCTGCAGTGCTACCTGGTTCAATAGTCTTATTCTGTTAGCCAGCCTGCTGATTGTGATGATTGAATGTCAGTGCGCCTTTGCTATGACGCGTGCCCGTAATTGGGGACGTAAAGCTTTTATCATTTGTCAGATTACCGTTATTTGCTATCTACTCTTGGCGTCATTTGAATGGTTTGTACCTAAAATATTCTTGCTAGAACCCGATGAGCAAGGACATTTTATCAACGATTTATTACTACAAAAAATACCCGATATCCTCGTTTTATTGTTGCTATATTTACCGGCTAGCAGTCGCCGTTTTTTCTTACCACGCAGATAATCCGTCCCTTTCTACGCCAACTCACCAAATGAGATTGTGTATCCACAGTGGATGGTGAAACATCGCTGTTGTTGATATGAGGCCATTGGGTATATACGACTATTCGGTATATACTACGCGCCAACTTTTTTCGTTTACTGTCTGGCTAATCAGCACCAGGCGGCATGTTACGGTCACTATTTATGCACTGCGCGCAATTTACCGCCGGGACTTGCCGGTCCTGCCAATGGCTCGATAAGCCTTACTCACAGCAATTGCAGGATAAGCAACAAGACCTAGCCGGTTTATTAACGGCATTTCCTATCGCGCAATGGCGAGAACCGGTTACCAGTAGTGAACATGCCTTTCGTAATAAAGCCAAAATGGTGGTCAGCGGCAGTGTTGAACGGCCATTGTTGGGGATGCTACACCGGGACGGACAAGCTGTTGATCTCACAGATTGCCCGCTATATCCGGAAAGTTTCACCTCGGTATTCGATGTCCTGAAGATTTTTATCGCCCGAGCGGGATTGACGCCTTATAACGTCGCGCGCAAACGTGGTGAACTTAAATTCTTGTTGCTGACAGAAAGCCAGTTCAATGGCGGTATGATGCTACGTTTTGTTTTGCGATCAGAAAATAAACTTAGCCAACTTCGTGCCGCATTGCCTTGGCTACGTGAGCAATTACCGCAGTTGAAGGTGATTTCCGCCAATATCCAACCCGTGCATATGGCGATCCTTGAGGGCGAGCAGGAAATCGCGCTGACCGAAAGCCAAGCGTTAGAGGAGCAGTTCAATCAGGTTCCTTTATTTATCCGTCCACAAAGTTTTTTCCAGACCAACCCCGCGGTAGCCGCTGCGTTATATGCCACCGCCCGCGAATGGGCAAGAGAGAGCAAACTTACCAGCATGTGGGATTTGTTCTGTGGCGTTGGAGGATTTGGTCTGCACTGTGCCTACCCAGAGACACTCCTCACCGGGATTGAAATCAGCGCTGAAGCGATTGCCTGTGCGCAGGAGTCGGCCAGACGATTAGGGTTACAGAACGTTGAGTTTCAGGCATTAGACTCCACCGGCTTTGCCAATGGGCGCGATAGTGTACCTGAGTTAGTGCTAGTCAATCCGCCACGCAGAGGGATTGGTAAACCACTATGTGACTATCTCAGCCAGATGGCGCCGGAAAGAATTCTCTACTCCAGTTGTAACGCGCAAAGCATGGCTAAGGATTTTGCCCATCTTTTCGACTATCGCGTTGAGAGAGTGCAACTATTCGATATGTTCCCGCATACCGCCCATTATGAGGTACTGACGCTGTTGCTTCATAAGCGCATGGCTCATCAGAATAGGGGGTAAAGGTAGGGTTGGCCCAATACCGCCACATTAGAACTGAGCGCCAATCCCACCGAGTATCTGGCTCATCAATTGTAACGTTGTGGTAAACAGGTTTTCGCAGAACGGGGATATCAACGGCATCATTAAGCCTATCGACAAGATACCGACAGTCAGCGTAATTGGAAAACCGATAACGAATACGGAAAGCTGTTGCGCGACACGGTTGAGAAGCCCCAGAGAGATGTTAATCGTCAGTAGCAAGGTAATGATCGGCAGCGCCAACATTAACCCACTGCTAAAAATAATCCCACCGGCTTGAGCCAACGCCATAAAACCATTGCCATTCAACGGCTCCGAACGAATTGGCAAGGTATAAAAACTATCTACCAATAATGAAATCATCCACAAATGGGCGTTAAAGCTGAGAAATAGCAGCACGGCCATCAAATTCAAAAATTGCGCTAAAAGTGGTGTGTTTAACCTGCTACTTGGGTCAAAGAAGGTGGCAAATGAGATACCCATTTGCAGGCCCATGATCTCACCAGCCAGACGAATAGCAGAGAAAGCTAACTGCATCGTCAGCCCCAACGCGCTACCAATCACAATTTGCTGCATCGCAAGCCACAGCCCGCCAAAAGAAAAGAGCGGCACGTCATTGGCCGGCAGGCTAGGAACAATGAGGAAAGTGATCATCAAGCCAAGACCTATTTTAACTCTCTTAGGAACTTGTTTTTCACTTAAAACAGGGGCAGTGCTGACCAATGCCAGAATGCGGATCATCGGCCAGAAAAAAGAGACGATCCACAGATTCAGCTGGGCGGTGTCGATGTTTAACATGGCTAGCCAATAATATAAGGCAGATTGCCAAACAAGGTGCGCATATAATCGAGCAGCAAATTAAGCATCCAAGGCCCGGCAATAACGATAGTCGCGAAGACGGCCAGGATTTTAGGGATAAAGGACAGTGTCATTTCGTTGATCTGGGTTGCGGCTTGCAGCAGACTGACAATTAAACCAGTAATCAACGCCGCCAGCAGCAGCGGGGCAGCCAACGCCAATGCAATTCTCATGGCCTGATGGCCGAGGGCCATTACCGATTCTGGCGTCATATCAATTCCCCAATAAAAAAACAGTTCAGCTAAAACGTAGCGGTAGAAGCTTCATAAAACGTGAATCATAGAAACTTGATAAAACTTAGCTGTAAAAACTTTGTGCTAATGAACCCAGCAACAACTGCCAGCCATCGACTAAGACGAATAACATTAGCTTGAAGGGCAGAGATATGGTGGCGGGTGGAACCATCATCATCCCTAGCGCCATAAGCACACTAGCGACCACTAAATCGATAATCATAAATGGAATAAATACGGTAAAACCGATTTGGAAAGCCGTTTTCAACTCGCTGGTAACATATGCAGGAAGCAAAATACGCATTGGTACCGCTTCAGGGCCGGCTAACGGTGGCAGATGTGCCAGACGTGCATAGAGTGCCAGGTCGGTTTCACGCGTTTGTCGCAACATAAATTCACGCAACGGCTGTGCGCCTTTGTCCATTGCGACTTCCATACTGATCTTATCCTCACTAAAAGGCTTATAAGCATCGGTATAAATTTTGTCGAAAACAGGAGACATAATAAAAAAGGTCAGAAACAGCGCTAATCCTAACATCACCTGGTTTGGCGGCGCTGAAGGTGTGCCTAGCGCATTGCGCAGCAAACCCAGGACGATAATGATACGGGTGAAACTAGTGCACATTAACAGCATCGCTGGCAGCAGTGTCAACGAAGTGAGGAATACCAGCGTTTGTACCGGCAATGACCAACTTTGTCCGCCGTTGGCAAGTTGATGGCTGACGAGCCCTGGTAATTGGGCGAACGCCGCAGGGCTAATGACCAGAAGCAAGGGTAACATCATGCGTAACAACAAACGTTGTGAGCGCAAGTACCATGCAGAAAGTGATGTTGTTAACCGAGTCATGCCTATTTTCCTGGACGTTTGACGATTTTTTGCAACAACTGAGCAAAGTCGACGGGCTTTGCCTGTACGCCAGTTTCCAACGTTTGTTCATCGACTGGTGGCGCGGCAAATTGATGCAATGGCGTGATTTGATGGGCAGTAACACCTAATACCAGGCAGGTGTTATCTACTTCGACAACGACGATTTTCTCGCTGCGTCCTACCTGACAGCTGGCCGTCACCTTGAGTAATTTGTTATTACGAGCTTGAGGCGCAAGACCGGCTCGTTTAACCACCCAAGCAATACATAGAATCAGCAGTAATATTGCCCCTAACACTCCACTGACCTGTGTTAATGCCGAGCTGGCCGGTAACGCTTGCGGTACCGGCGCTTGTTGTGTGCTGGCAGTCGTGCCAACTACGGGTGTGGCGTACAGTGAATCTGACTGGGCCATTAGCGGCTTAAACGACGCATACGTTCGGATGGCGTGATAATGTCGGTAATACGCACACCGTATTTATCGGCGACAACAACGACTTCACCTTGAGCAATCAAATAACCGTTGATCAAAATATCCAATGGCTCACCGGCCAGACCATCAAGAGCTACCACTGAACCTTGTGACAAGCGCAGCAGTTCTTTAATGGTCATCTTAGTTCGACCCAATTCCACAGTCAGTTTGACTGGGATATCAAGGATCATATCAATATCTTGTGAACCACCGGCCGTTTCCTGTACGCCAAGTGCTGCGAACACGCCATCTGTTGCTGATTTATCTGTGCCTGCCGCGGCTTGCTGTTCGTTAAACGCATCAGCCCATAAATCGTCTACGTTATCTGAACCTGCGTCTGACGGTTTATTAATGTCACTCATTTGGGCTGTTCCTCATCTAGGGAATTTAAAATTGGATTAATTAAATGTTCAACACGCAGGGCGTACTGTTCGTTTAACGTGCCATATTGGCTGGTTAAGACTGGTACACCATCAACGTGGGCAATCAGACGATCGGGCTTCTCAATAGGCAGCACGTCACCGGGTTGCAGTTTTAAAATTTGCGATAGTCGTAACGGGATATCGACAAAATTAGCGACAAGCTCAAGCTCGGATTGTTGTACTTGGTTGACTAAATTATCGCGCCATTGGTTTTCTTCATGACGTGAGTTTTCAACCGGTGGATTGGTCAACAATTCACGTATTGGTTCGATCATGCTAAAGGGGATACAGATATTAAAATCACCGCTTAAGGCACCAATCTCAACATGGAACGGGGTATTGATAACAATATCGTTCGGTGAAGAAGTGATGTTGGTGAATTTAACTTGCAGCTCGGCACGAATATATTCGACCGCCAGCTTATAGACGCCGCTCCAGGCTTCCTGATAAGCATCAAGCGCAAGATTAAGCATACGTTTGATAACGCGCTGTTCGGTGTAAGTAAATTCGCGGCCTTCCACTTTCGTTGGAAAACGACCGTCGCCGCCAAACAGGTTATCGACGGCAATGAAAACCAAGCTTGGTGCGAAGACTAATAATGCGGAACCACGTAACGGTTTGAGATGAATAACGTTAAGGTTGGTCGGTACCGGTAAATTGCGCGCAAATTCGTGATAGGGCTGAATTTTTATCGCCCCCACCGTAATATCTGGACTGCGGCGCAATAGGTTGAATAACCCCATACGGAATTGGCGAGCAAAACGTTCGTTAATGATCTCTAATGCTTGCAGACGCTCACGAACCACACGGCGTTGTGTGGTTGGGTCAAAAGGTCTTACGCCGTCATTCGACTTGTTGTCGGCGTTGTCTGTCGTTGCATCAGTGTCGCTGTCGCCATTAAGCAACGCGTCAATTTCTGCTTGTGAAAGAATGCTGTCGCCCATGATTTATTATCGCAGTATAAAAGCAGTGAACAGCACATCGCTGACTACTTGATTAGGTTGTCCTTTTACAAACGGGTCACTTAGAACCTGCTTGATCTCTTGTACTAATTGTTGCTTACCCGCCTCATTTGCTATGTTTTGAGACTGTTGGCGAGATAACAGCAGCAGCAGGCGGCTGCGTACTTCAGGCAGGTATTCTGTCAATATTTTACGGTCGTTCTCATCAGGCAGACGTAACGTTAAACCCACGTATAACACGCGATCTGGATTATTATCTGGTGTTTGCAAATTAACAGTAAAAGTATCCAAAGCTAAAAATACCGGTGGAGCAGGTGGCTTAGCTTTTGGTGTTTCGGCTGTCTCAGGCAGTTTTGCATCATTGTGCAATATCCACCAAGCGTATCCGCCACCCGCACCGCCAAGAATAATCACCAGTAGTAGCAAGATAACCAATAACGAGCGTTTTTTCTTCTTACTCTTAGATGCAATAGCATTGTCAGACATGGGCTGGATAATTCCTTTTTAAGTAAGTGCCACAACCTTTCCACTAGAAGGCGTTTTTATGCTAGACAATGTTTACTCCAGACACAGTGGCAGCATAATTCTTCCAACGATTATCACGCCTGTCTGATAGATCAATAGCGTGAATAGGCTGATTAAATCGCGTTAGCTCTGCCGTTTGTCACAGGCAGAGCCGGTGATAGGACTATTAGGCAAAGGTGTCGATAGCACCGTTTCCATTAGCAAGGGAGTGTAAAGCTGCTGGAACAGGCAGGGCATCGCTAGTATTAACTAAATTATTACTATCAGCGTGGCTGGCCCAACTTGCCGGGTTACCTTGGCCCTGTGCCCCCGCTTGCTGCCCGTTTTGCTGCTGTTGCCATGCAGATGCATCGCTGCCTACGCTGCTTTGTCCAAGGCTAATACCGTTATCTGCCAGTGCTGTGCGTAATTCTGGCATGGCAGATTCAATAGCGGCTCGAACCTGGCTATGGCCGGAAACAAAGTGAATCTGTGCCTGGTTGTCCTGAATCTTCATGCTGATTTGAATCGAACCTAAATCCTCAGGGTGCAAACGCAGCTCGGCTGTTTGCTGGCCTTGGCGGTTGAACATCAGTACTTGTTGACTCAGAGACTGCTGCCATTCAGAACTGCCTAGCTGCGCATTTAATTGTGGAACGCTCGGTGTATTAATCACGGCTGATTGTGTCGGGGCACTTAACGTTACCGGGGTCGATAAGGCTGGGACGGTATTATGTGCCTGATTAATAGCCTGTAGCAGGGGATTATTGCCGGTATTGTTTTCTATATGGCCGGTGCCAGGTTGTGCCGCTGCAGATTGCATAGCCGCCAGTGACGAGTCAGTGCTAAAAGATTGCTTTGCGATTTCAGGCTGATGTGTCTGTAGGGATTGTCTGCCTGTCATAGATTGCAAAGAAGCGAGGGTAACCTTGGCATTAGTAGTGTCAGAGCTGGTGCTCTGCGGACCATCATCCTTTAGTGCAACCTTATCTTTGATAAGCCCTGAACCATCGTTCTTATCATGATGATTATCAACACCATCGTTCGTTTGATCCCCACCCGCTTTCAATAGACTGGCTGCTACATCTGCAACATCAGTCGCTTTGCCTGAAACTACTAGCATTTTTTCTGTGGCGTCTGTCTGCTCTTGCTTGATCTCATTGGCAACGTTGGCATTTATGGTTTTTGTCTCGAGGACTTGTGGTTGTGCTGCCAACATAGCAAGTAGAGCCTGAACCGGCTGAGTTAACGTATCACTGTCTGCCGCTGTCTCACCTTTGGCGAGTTTTTTATCTGCATCCGCTGTTGTTTTTAACACGTCGCTAGTTTTTACCTGCGAAATATTATTGTCGGATAATTGCTCGATAGCATCGCTAAGTTGTTTTAATTGATGGTTATTTAGCGTTAGGCTACCATCTTGCTCATCTGCAAGCGCGGCTTGTGCCAGCGTTGATTTGCTCACAGCCTGGCCTTTGGCTTCCAATTTTTGAGCCAATTGAGTTAGCGTGGCGTTGATGTCTGCACTTGGCGTTTTGCCCGTTTGGGCGCTAAGCAACGTCGAGAAATCGGCTGGCGAGGGGGTATTAACATCGGATAACAAAGATTTGATGTCAGTTTTACCTGAGGACACATTTGCCGTGTTGTTTTGCACTGTGCTCAGGATGTCGAGGTTCATCATCTATTTATTCCTTAATGTGCCACGTTGGGCAAACTCATCAGTCTGTTTTTGATCGCGGCGATTCTCCTCAAGCAGTTCACGATCGCAGGCCCGCTGTTGCAGCGTTTGGTAAGCATTCAATCGTTGTTGCTTGTCTTGCCATTGACTGACTGCTTCCTTTACGCGCATATCCCATTGTGCCAACTGCTTCTGATGATGGGTGATCGCTTCTTCTAATGTAGTAATAAACTGTTGGTAGTTTTGCCAGGTATTTGCTGCGATGCCATCGGTCATAGTGACATTTAAGCGCTGACGGTATTCATGCTGATAGTCCATCAGCATTGATAATTGCTGCTGTGCTTGCGTATGGGAACGGCGAGCCTGACCAAGGCTGAGTGTCGCCTGATCCAGGGCTTTTTGTGCCAAAGAACACAGCGTAATCATCGGTGATGAATTTTGCATTTGTTTCTCCATTCACATAGCGAAAATAGGGCTGGCAAAAAGGCGGTGACCACTTGTCACGCCTTGCCAGACGTTTATCAACCTGGAAGTAACAGGTTCAATTGCTGACAGGATTCGTCATAACGGCAACGTTCCATAATGTCTTGCTGCAAAAATGCTTCCATGTGTGGATAAAGCCTGATGGCTCTATCTAACAGCGGGTCACTTCCTGCGGCATAAGCGCCAACGCTGACTAAATCGCGGTTACGCTGATAGCTGGAAAGTAACTGCTTAAAATCACGCACGCGGCTATATTGTTTTTCATCAATCAATGAGGTCATGGCGCGGCTGATTGAGGCTTCGATATCAATCGCCGGATAGTGACCTGATTCGGCCAGGCGGCGAGACAACACCACGTGCCCATCAAGGATGGCTCGGGCAGAGTCAGCGATCGGGTCTTGCTGATCGTCACCCTCGGTCAATACGGTATAAAATGCGGTGATAGAGCCACCACCGCTGATGCCATTACCTGCACGTTCGACTAGTGCCGGCAGTTTTGCGAAAACAGAAGGTGGATAGCCTTTGGTTGCTGGTGGTTCACCAATAGCCAGCGCAATTTCGCGTTGTGCCATGGCATAACGAGTCAATGAATCCATAATCAGCAAGACATGCTGACCGCGGTCACGAAAATCTTCAGCAATGCGTGTGGCGTAAGCGGCACCCTGCATACGCAAGAGTGGAGAGACATCGGCTGGTGCGGCAATCACCACAGCTCTCGCACGGCCTTCGGTGCCCAGAATGTTCTCGATAAAATCTTTAACTTCTCGACCACGTTCGCCAATCAGGCCGACCACAATGACATCTGCCTGGGTATAGCGTGCCATCATGCCTAATAAGACGCTTTTACCGACACCCGAACCGGCAAACAGTCCCATACGCTGGCCGCGTCCGACGGTGAGCAGAGCGTTAATAGCTCGAACGCCAACATCAAGTACGTCGGTAATTGGTGTACGTTGTAGTGGATTGAAAGGCGGTGTGATCAATGCTGCACGATAGCCCGTGTCAGGAGGCGGCAAGCCGTCAAGCGGCTTGGCACTGCCATCAAGAACCCTCCCGAGCAGCTGTGGACCCAGAGGGAGCTGCTTACCAGCCGGTTGACCTTCTTGACTCACGCGGGCGTAAACTCTGGCACCAGGAAGAATACCTTCTACTTCTTCCAGCGGCATCAGGAACAGGTGCTGACCGTTAAATCCCACCACCTCGCTTTCTACTTCTTCCGTTTTGTTGCCGTTTTGCCGTTCAATCAGGCAAGTTGCTCCGAGCGGTAATTGCAAACCTGTCGCTTCCAGTACCAATCCCGTCGCTCGGGTCAGTCGACCATAGCGACGAACGGCGGGGGTAAGCTCAATACGCTTTTCCGCATCATCAATGGTTTTGAGCAAACGGCTTAGACGGGAAGTCATGACAAGTTACCCGGTGCGACGAGGCGGCATAACTCATGCCAGCGCGTTGCCAGAGAGGCATCCATATCGCCATCTTCGGCACTGACTTTACACCCACCGCTGTGGATCTGACTGTCCGCCAGTAAGCGCCAGCCGTGTGCGTTCAGCGTGCTGCCCATTTGCTGTTCTACACGCTCAAAATCCGCAGGATTGACGCGAATATATGGCTTGCCGCTGAACATAGGTTCTTGCTGGATCAATTGTTGGATTTGATTGAGCAGGGCAGAACCGTCGCAAATCGGCGGTTGCCCCAGGATTTGCTTAGCGGCGGTGAGCGCCATTTGCATCAAACGTGAGGCAATAACGCTATCGAGCTCGTCTAAAGTTTGTTGGAATTCAACGACCAGATGCTGCCACTGTGTGGTCAACACCTGCTGCTGTTGTTGTCCTTCAAGTAATCCTTGTGCATACCCAGCTTCTTGTCCGGCATTAAAACCAGCCTGATAGCCTAGTTTCTGCCCGGCTTCATAACCTGCTTTATGACCTTGTTGCTCGGCATCATGACGAAGAACTTGCAGTTCATTGTGATCAATAAATTCAAATTCAGCCGCTTGGCTATCGCTTGCTTCGTCATCTTCACTGCTAACACGGTCATCATCGACTGACTCGTCCATTTGCAGAGGTTCAAACACGCTTTTCGACCTGTTTTGTGTCAGGTCATTTGGCTTCCAAAGCTTCCAAGGCAAGGCGTTAATTTTATC
This sequence comes from Rouxiella sp. Mn2063, assembly GCF_049319665.1. NCBI lineage: Bacteria > Pseudomonadati > Pseudomonadota > Gammaproteobacteria > Enterobacterales > Yersiniaceae > Rouxiella > Rouxiella sp. Mn2063. The sequence goes on from NZ_JBMOUD010000001.1 coordinate 553,049, forward strand.
AGACATAAGAGTCCTCGCCGCCGCCGATCATCATCTCGCCAGATTCGGCCAAACGACGTACTGTCTGCAGGATTGCTTTTTGTTCGTTCTCAACCAGAGACATACGCATTGGGCCACGGTTGGCCAGGTCGTCGCGTAAGATATCTGCTGCACGAGCTGACATGTTGCGCAGGAATTTCTCGCGCAATGGCTCGTCTGCACCTTTCAATGCAACCAATAGCGATTCGCCTTCGATCTCTTGCAACAGGCGTTGAATACTGCGGTCGTCGACATCCACCAAATTCTCGAACAGGAACATCTCGTCGATAATTTTCTGTGCCAATTCGCCATCGTAATCGCGCATAGCATCGATAACGGCCTCTTCCTGCTGAGACTTCATTAAGTTGATAATCTCGGCCGCAGTACGAACGCCGCCCATCTTCGCCCGCTTGAGATTCTGACCATCGAGCAAATTGTTCAATACTTCAGTCAGTTCAGCCAATGCTACCGGTTGCACGCCACCGAAAGTGGCGATACGTAGCATAATATCGTTGCGCTGGCGCTCGTCGAATTGCGCCAGAATATCCGCTGCCTGGCCGCGTTTTAAATGCACCAAAATGGTCGCAATAATTTGCGGGTGCTCGTCGCGGATCAAATCGGCAGCAATCTGTGGTTCCATAAAATTGAGCGATTCCATCCCGCTGGAGGAGTCCCTGGTTTCGAGAATATCCTCTAGCAGGCTAGCTGCACGTTCCTCACCAAGTGCACGTGTCAATACTGAGCGCAGATACTCACTGGTATTGACGCTCAGAGAGGCGTACTGCTCAGAATCGTCTTCAAACTCATTGAGCACATCAGCCAACTGCTTGGTTGAGATTTGATGCAAATTGGCCATTGCGGAACTGATTTGTTGAACCTCACGTGGTGAGAGGTGTTTAAACACCTCCACCGCACGATCTTCGCCAATAGTGACCATCAGAATGGCGCTTTTTTCGGTACCGTTTATTGTCATTGTTCTGTACTCATCCACTGGCGAATAACGAGGGCAACGATACGCGGATCTTTATCTGCCAATTCCTGAATACGTTGAGTCTGTACTTCAACGCTGACACGCTGTTGTGAACGCTTCTGTTTCACCAGATCGTCACTACTCATTTTCACCGGCTGAGTAGTATTAGTATTTGGAACCGAGGCTGCAGCATTCGCGGCATTAATTTTGGCCTGCTGTGCTTCTTGCTGTTTTTGCAACATTGGACGAAGCAGTTTGCGCCATAGTAGCCAGGCAACGATCAGCACCAGCAGATAACGGCCTGCACTCATCAGCAAGTCATAAAACGCCGGTTGTTTCCAGAATGAAGGCTCTGCAGATTCGTTGGCCGTTTCATTGAACGGAGTATTGACCACGTTCAATGTATCGCCGCGGTCGGCTGAATAACCCATTGCTTCACGAACCAGTGAGTCAATTTGCTTGATTTGGTCGTCAGTTAACGGTTTAGATTTTCCATCCGTGCCGACTTGATAGTTAACAACCACCGCTGCTGACAGGCGCTGAATAGCCCCAGCTTGATGTTGCGTATGGGTAATGCTGCGATCCAACTCGTAGTTGGTTGTGCTGTCATTACGAGTGTTACTTGGTCCCGTAGGTCGAGCGGTATTAGCTTGAGTCGCGGCATTGCGGTTATTCGTACCGGCAGCACCAGCAGCCGGGGCAGGGTTATTAACCGGAGCGGTAGCCGGAGGAGTTGGCTGATTGCTTAACGCTCCCGGTACACCGCCCACATTTTGCGCGCCTATTTGCTCACTTTCGCTCGATTGGCGAGAACGGATAGCCGCTTTTGATGGGTCGCCGCCGTTGGGTTGATATTGCTCATCGGTTTGTTCACGAGAAGCATAATCAATCTGAGCCGTGACTTGGGCGTGAACATTACCGCTACCTAACATAGGAAGTAAGATATTTTCGATGCGGCGTTGCAGTCGGGCTTCTACTTCGTTGGCATATTTGAGCTGGGAAGCATTCAAGTCTCGGCCATTATTGTCTGACTGCGTCAGTAAATGACCATTTTGATCCACCACGGTAACGTTGGCTGGTGGTAAACCGGACACGCTGCTCGAAACCATATAAACAATGGCGTTAATCTGGCCATCGTCGAGTGCGCGACCTGCTTGCAAATCCAAAGTAACAGAGGCCGAAGGATTTTTTTGTTCGCGAACGAAAAGGGAAGGTTTTGGAATAGCTAAATGAACGCGGGCGCTTTGCACTGGGCCTAGTGTTTCGATAGTGCGTGACAGTTCGCCTTCCAATGCGCGCTGGTAATTAATTTGTTCGCTAAATTGACTGATCCCGAACTTTTCCTGGTCCATCAATTCAAAGCCAACATTACCACCTTTAGGTAAGCCAGCTGAGGCGAGTTTTAGACGGGTTTCATAGACTTTGTCTGCCGGAATAAGAATCGCACCACCGTTATCAGAAAACTGATAAGGGATATTCATTTGTGTTAGCTGTGTAACGATGGCGCCGCCATCTTTATCGTTCAGATTGCTAAATAGCACTCGATAATTTGGGCTCTTTGCCCACAATGTCATCACAACAACAATAGCTACAGCAGCGGCAGCGGCAATAGCTAAAGGAATCTTTGGATTGGCGCGTAGTCGATTAATAAACGCAGTAAAGACGCTTTCGCGTGTTTCTGCGCCGGCTATTGCGGAACTCATACAAGATCCCTATTCAGCGGTTTAACGATAGCGATGTTCGCGTTGTTTCCTAACAAAACAGACTCCCAGTGCGCGCACAATAAAGCATCAATTTTGGTACTGAATGAAAGCGCAGTACCTATTATCTAGATGAACCATTATTTGCTGCTTAAGGGAAAGTTAATGGCTGAATTAGCCACGTTTTTTACTGCTAATTACCCGCTTTAGCATGCAAGCGATGTGTTACTGTCTTGTCCTATAAAATAGCCATTGGCTGCATCACGATATGAGAGAGTCGAAATATCATGGCAATTCAAGGTATTGAAAGCGTTTTACAACAAATGCAGGCGACCGCGCTGCAAGCAGGGATGAAGCAACCTTCAACGCCTTTACCCGAAGTCGGTTTTGCTAGTGAATTGAAAGCCGCGCTGGGTAAGATCAGTGAAACGCAAAACCTTGCAAAAACGCAGTCTGAGAAATTTGAGTTAGGCGTGCCGGGCGTTGGGCTCAATGACGTGATGGTTGATCTACAGAAATCCAGCATATCCTTGCAACTGGGTGTTCAAGTACGTAACAAACTGGTATCTGCGTATCAAGACGTGATGAATATGCAGGTGTAGGCCTGAGTCTGGCGCTGTGATAGTCAGCAGAACAGTAATATTGCCGTTTACTGTTCTGCTGACTTGTTGCAATGTTTAACATATATCCGAATAACCTACCCGAGTAAGCATCATCGTGATGCATATTATTGCTGCTTTGATACAACGCTATTTATTTGGGGCATAGTTCACCCCGTAGGTATTCTGAAAACGTGAAAATACTGAAGATTTATTTAACGGGTGGATTGACTCGGTAGATAGGCCATAGGATCGACAGGTACGCCATTTTTACGAATTTCAAAGTGTAGCTGCGGCGCTGCATTATTCGAGCTGCCCATTGTCGCAATGACCTGGCCAGCCTTGACAAACTCTTGCTCTTTGACCAACGCTTGTTGGTTATTTGAATAGGCTGAACGGAAAATATTATTGTGTTTTATGATAATGAGATTTTCGTAGCCCTTTAATGCATTGCCCACATATAACACCTGCCCATCGGCAACCGCAACAATTGGCTGTCCTTTTATGCCCGAGATATTAATGCCTTTATTGTGATTTTCACCATCATTAAATGAAGAGCTAATGGTTCCAGCCGTAGGTACAAGCCACTGCTCGAAATGCCGATAAGCTTGGTTTGGTGCCAGGGTCTTATCTTGAGTTGAATGGGGTTGGGGGGCAGGACAGCCAGTTAGGCATATCGTTAAAAACGAAAAAATGAGAATGTGATTTTTCCCGTCCATCGATCTCTCTCTTAGTCTCTATTCTATACGACGGCTGAGAGTAGCAATGTCTATCAATGATAATGATACAATTCCTGCCATATCCTTATTTGGGCAGGGTTGATCATATCAAAACAGTGAAAAGAGTAGGACCACAGGCAGGCTGAATGGCCAGGTTAGTCCGATGATACCAGAGGTGAGTAGGCGTATCCTGATTGAATCTCGACTAACCAGAAGGGTGAATAATGCAGCAACGGCCAACCCGCTCCAATAAATCGTTTTAATCACTTCCCACCACAAATGCACAATAGCCTCTAATAACATTATTATTCGTAGGTAATATGTTAATGGTTTCATATTTTGTAATCAATTGCTGTGTGCATCATTGATATGAAGCTGCATGATTAATAACAGAAGTATGTTATGGGAGTGCTGCGAGGTTATTAAATTATTGTATCATTAGTGGAGGCTAGCCATATTAACTGGCTAGCTCTCTGTTTTCGTTCCAGCAAGCTTATAGAGTAAACATTATCGTTGGAGTCGATAATCATAAATTTACGATTATCAAAAACGGCTATAGGCCGTGTTGACTTCTTGTCTTTTAATTGATTGTCCGATAATTTCAGACAATGTCTTTAGTCGCCCATTTAATAATGATTTTAGTTGGGTTTCGTTTTCTAGAATGCGTACTAAAGACTCACGTATCTTACTGCTAACTGATGCTGGTATCGCGTCTGACAAAGGTTGTTGGGTGACAGCTTCTACGGCTTGAAGATAACTAATTTCCAAACCTATTAACTCATCCCATTTTTCTGCTTTTGCGAGTGCGAGCATTTGTTCGCTTAACTCTAAGATCACGCCATACTCTTTAACCAGGTACTGATGTTGATCCATTATGTTGGTCCTGCTCGGGCTGATAGTTGGGGCCGATTTGCCTCCAGGCATCGGCTATATTTTCCAACAAAACTAACACTTCGGTGATAGCTTGCTGATCGTTGTGTAAATTAGCATGAAGCAGGCGTCTTACCATGTAGTCATAAAGCGCCTCCAGATTATCGACGAGCTCAGCGGCACCGTGCTCGCGGCTCATACCAGCGCTTAATCCACTGGATATAATGTTGATTGCTTTAGATAGCGCTAAACCCTTTCCGGCGATATCGCCTTGTTCCATCAATATTTGGGCACGAACCAGGGCGCTACGCGCCCCGTCAAATAACATGACCACTAGTTGATGCGGGCTGGCGCTCATCACTGCGCTTTCTAGTCCTACCTTAGCGTAGGCCTGGGCACCAGAACGATAATTCATGGTGAGTTGTCCTTATTAATTGTTATTTGAATTCAACTGTGAAGCCAGTGCATTACCGGTATTGGTTAATTGGTTGACCAATACAGACAATTGAGTAAATTGCTTTTTAGTTGCCGCCATATTCGCGTCGATGCTTGCCTGAGTCTGCGTAATCTGGTCACCCAACGATTTTAAGGTTTTATTAATACCGTCGGTGGCATTTTGTAATAGCCCGCCCGAAGTATTCAATATATTGCCTAATAAGGTTTCAGTTTGGGTGGAGAAACCGGTGGTTTTACCGTCACCCTGGAAGAATGCGGCCACGCTGGCAGGTTTTTTTGCTAATGCATCGGCGAGCTTGGCTGAATCGACGGTTAACTTACCGTTGATATCTTGGGTAATGCCCATGCTTGATAAGGTGGCGTAATCACTATTGTTTTGTGATGAGGTCAGTTGGCTACGTAGCTGACTGGTAATCGTACGGGTCGTATTGTCACCAACTAATGCACCGTTGCTCGCATCTTGCGTCCCTGAACCAGGTTTTGAGGCGGTATAGGCAGTCTGGTTAGCAATCGTGGTTTGCAGTGAGTTATAGGCATCAACGAAGGCTTGAATCGCCGTAGTTGTCGCCGTCGCATCTCTGTTGATGGCCAACTTTTCTGTGTCTTTACTGGTGGCTTTCAAATTTAATGTCACGCCATCAATGGCATCGGTAATATTGTTGCTGCTGCGGGTAACCTGAAGATCATTAATGGTTAACTGTGCATCTTGTGCTGGCACTGAAACGCTGAGGCCATTGGTGGCCGCAGTCGGGTCGTAGCCAAGTACACCTTGCAGCGTGTCATCACCTGAAACGCTGACCGTCATCGCGTTAGCGGTGCCTGTGTCGCTCGAAGTGAGTGACAGATAGTAGCTGTTGTCATCACCTTTAATAATACTGGCGGTAACGCCGGCTTGCTTGGCATTGATCGCATCACGAATGCCGGTCAGATTGGTTTGGTCGTTAGTCAGGGTAACCGAGATATTTCTATCTTTACCCTGGGCATCTTTACCTTGAGAAATCGTCAGCGTGCGCGTTGCGGCGCCGTTGCCGATATTGGCTTTGTTGTTGGCCTGCTTCTGGGTAATCAATGATTGCGACTGCGCCAGTTGGGTTACATTAATATTGTAATTACCAATACCTGCATTTGGCGCGAGTGTTGCCGAAAAAGCAGTGTTAGTACTGGTGACTGCGGTGGTGGCCAGATTGCCAGCAGATAACGCTTTATTGGCGGTACGCAGTTTATCCAGCGAAGTTTGAATAATACTATAAGCAGTTAACTGTGCTTTATAAGAGCTTTGTTGTTGAGTAAAAGGGGTCAGACGTGCATTTTCTGCATCTTGTAGCTTGTCGTATATCGAGTTGAGGTCAAGGCTTGTGCCGGCACCGAGTGAACTGATTTGAGCCATTTTATTCTTCCTATCTTTAAAAGGGGATATCAAAGGTTATCGGCAGAGACTGGCGGAAGTTTATACCAGTTGATCGAAATTTATGGTGCGAATAGGCATTGATAACCTCCTTAATTTGGCTGTTCAACACCGGCTCATCATCAGGTGAAAATAACAAGAACAGGCTGGAGGCATTGTGGGCTTTAAATTGCGTCAAAACGATAGCGTTGGTAAGTAATATTGAGAGTTTGTTTTAATTGAATGCTAACTATTTCTGGTTATTTCTAAAAGAGGTGTTTAAATAGATCTCTTTCTTTTTAAGGCGTTGTATTTATTGATTTTTATTGTTATTTGACGTTGTTTTTTAAGGCGTTAAAGTTTCAAATATGTGTGGCGATAACTTGGGTATGGCGCTTGAATCCAATCAAACAGCCTGGTGTTAAAACCAACTTACTCAAAGGAATCGAACAATGACCGTTATCAATACCAATAGCTTGTCTTTACTGACTCAAAACAACCTGAACAAATCTCAAGCTTCTCTGGGTGCTGCCATTGAGAGCCTGTCTTCTGGTTTGCGCATCAACAGCGCTAAAGACGATGCGGCAGGTCAGGCAATTGCCAACCGTATGAGCTCTAGCATCAGCGGCCAGACCGTTGCTGCACGTAATGCCAACGACGGTATCTCTTTGGCACAGACTGCTGAAGGCGCGCTGTCTGAAATCAACAACAACTTGCAACGTATTCGTGACCTGACCGTACAGGCGCAAAACGGTTCTAACTCTGCTTCAGACATCGACTCTATCCAGTCTGAAGTTAACCAACGTATGGAAGAGATTGACCGCGTTACCAAACAAACTGATTTCAACGGTAACAAAGTACTGAACACTGGCGCAGCGGCAGCGGGCAAAACTTATAACTTCCAGGTTGGTTCTGATGATGGTCAAACTATCGGTATTACCATCAACTCAAGCGATAGCTGGAACCTGGCGGGTGCAGGTGGTTTAGCTGATGGCACATATAATACCAAAGCAATGGCTACAGGTACTGCAACTGATCCAGGTGCAGACGCTGTGAACGGCGTCGCTCGTACAGTAAAAGCAGAAGGCTTCGATGTATTGCATGGTAAGGTTACCGGAGGTGCTGCCGGCGCCGCTGCTGGTACCTCACCACTGTCTGATGTCGACGCGGCAATCAAATCTGTTGATACCCAGCGCTCATTGTTGGGTGCGTCTGAGAACCGTTTCGATTCAACTATCACTAACCTGAACAACGCAGTAAACAACCTGACTTCTGCGCGTAGCCGTATCCAGGATGCTGACTACTCTACAGAAGTGTCTAACATGAGCCGCGCACAGATCCTGCAACAAGCGGGTACTTCTGTACTGGCGAAAGCTAACCAGGTTCCTCAGTCTGTACTGAGCCTGCTGCAAGGCTAATCGTTTCGACGAAAATTGTTACGAGATAACCCGGCTTCGGCCGGGTTTTTTGTTTTTAGGGAAATAGAATTAAAAAAATAATGTTTTATTTTCGCTAACTATTTCAAGGTATTAATGGGTTTTTTGTTCTGATTTTCAGCGATAAGAAAAAATTTTAGCAATAGGCCATTAAAGTTTTGTAACTCTTTGTCGTTAATTCAAACATGGCGATGATTCTACTCATTCTCCTAACTTTAAAATTAACTTGGTTAAAGGAATCTAACAATGGCCGTTATCAATACCAACAGTTTGTCTTTGCTGACTCAAAACAACCTGAATAAATCACAAGCTTCTCTGGGTTCTGCTATTGAACGTCTGTCATCTGGTCTGCGTATCAACAGCGCAAAAGACGATGCGGCAGGTCAGTCAATTGCTAACCGTATGACTTCTAGCATCAGCGGCCAGACCGTTGCTGCACGTAATGCCAACGACGGTATCTCTTTGGCACAGACTGCTGAAGGTGCGTTGTCTGAAATCAACAACAACTTGCAACGTATCCGTGACCTGACAGTACAGGCGCAAAACGGTTCTAACTCTGCTTCTGATATCGACTCGATTCAGGCTGAAGTTAACCAACGTATGCAAGAAATCGACCGTGTTACCAAGCAAACTGACTTCAATGGTAACAAAGTGTTGAACACTGCTGACGCCGCTAAAACTTATAACTTCCAGGTTGGTGCTGACGATGGCCAAACTATCGGTATTACCATTAACTCCAGCGACAGCTGGAACTTGGCTGGTGCGGGTGGTACTACCAATACTCGACCGATGGTAGCGACAGATGACTTAGTAAACGGTACTGCACGTAAAACTGAAGCTGTTGGTTTTGACGTTCTGAAAGGTGTTGTAACTGGTGGTGCTACCGGTACAGCTCCAGGTACCACTCCACTGGCTGATATCGATGCAGCAATTAAATCAGTTGATGCTCAACGTTCTTCTCTGGGTGCTTCTCAGAACCGTTTTGACTCAACTATCACCAACCTGAACAACGCGGTAAACAACCTGTCTTCTGCTCGTAGCCGTATCCAAGATGCTGACTACTCAACAGAAGTGTCTAACATGAGCCGTGCGCAGATCCTGCAGCAAGCAGGTACTGCAGTATTGTCTCGTGCTAACCAAGTTCCTCAGTCTGTACTGAGCCTGCTGCAAGGCTAATCGTTTCGACGATAATCCTCTGAAAAACCCGGCTTCGGCCGGGTTTTTTTGTCTTTTTTATAAAAAAATTTCATATTTTAAGGCCTTGTTTTTATATGGTTTATTAATGATCATTAACTCTAATTGGTTATATTTTTCATATAAATCAATTGGGTAGGTGGTTAAAGTTTTATGGCGGATGGTCGTTACTTTAAGTCATGGCGGTTGATGCGATTCAATCAGCCAGAAGTCAAACCAAACTTACTTAAAGGAATTAAGAAATGGCCGTTATCAATACCAACAGCATGTCCCTCCTTACTCAAACTAATCTGAACAAATCACAATCCTCTCTGGGTTCTGCCATTGAGCGTCTGTCATCTGGTCTGCGTATCAACAGCGCAAAAGATGATGCGGCAGGCCAGTCTATTGCCAACCGTATGTCTTCTAGCATCAGCGGCCAGACCGTTGCCGCCCGCAACGCCAACGACGGTATCTCTCTGACCCAGACTGCAGAAGGCGCCTTGTCTGAAATCAACAACAACCTGCAACGTATCCGTGACCTGACGGTACAGGCACAGAACGGTTCTAACTCTGCCTCCGATATTGACTCCATCCAGTCTGAAGTTAACCAGCGTATGGAAGAGATCAACCGCGTAACCCGTCAAACCGATTTCAACGGCAATAAAATCTTGAACACCGGTGCTAAAACGGATGTCAGCTACAAATTCCAGGTTGGTGCTGACGATAACCAAACGATCAGCATTGGTATGAACTCTAGCGATGGCTGGAACCTCGCGGGTGCTGGGCAAGATGATGATAAGACTCTTAACACTAAAACAATGGATAAGGATGCCGATCAAGTTAATGGTAATGCACGTACCGTTCAAGCAGAAGGCTTTGATGTACTAAAAGGGACCGTGAGTAAAGACGGTAAAGCTGAAGGTGACACGCCGTTAGCTAACATTGATGCGGCAATCAAATCTGTTGATACCCAACGTTCACTGCTGGGTGCATCGCAGAACCGTTTTGAATCAACTATCACTAACCTGAACAATGCGGTAAACAACCTGACTTCTGCCCGTAGCCGTATTCAAGATGCTGACTACTCAACTGAAGTCTCTAACATGAGCCGTGCGCAGATCCTGCAACAAGCAGGGACTTCTGTGTTGGCGAAAGCTAACCAGATGCCGCAGAGCGTGCTTAGCCTGCTGCAATAATGCTCATGCAGTTGCTATGCGTCACTAAGTCACTACGCATCTAGCATAAAAAAACCTGGCTTCGGTCAGGTTTTTTATTATCAAACACAATAGGGCGATTGAATTGACTCAAACTGCCCGGCATTAAACGCGATACGTACTTAAGGGAACTAAGCATGGCCGTTATTAACAGCAATAGTGCGTCTTTAACCACGCAAATTAATCTGAATAAATCCCAGTCGACGCTTGGAATGGCTATTGGGCGTTTATCCTCGGGTCTGCGTATTAACGGCGCAAAAGATGACGCCGCAGGCCAATCAATTGCTAACCGTATGACGTCCGGTATCGGTGGGCAAACTGTCGCTGCCCGTAATGCTAATGATGGCATTTCATTGGCACAAACGGCAGAAGGGGCATTATCTGCAATCAATAATAATCTGCAACGTATCCGCGACCTGACGGTGCAGGCGCAAAACGGTTCCAATTCTGCGGCTGATATTGACGCCATCCAGTCGGAAGTTAACCAACGGATGTTAGAAATTAACCGCGTGACGCGTGAAACGGATTTCAACGGCAGTAAGGTTCTGCACACCGGCGGGCAGGCAAATTCATATCCATTTCAGGTCGGTGCCGATGATGGGCAGAAAGTCAGTATTACCATGCAACCGAGCGATAGCTGGGATCTTGCAGCCGCGGGCAGAAATGATGGCAAACTGAACACGATTAATACCACAGATCAGTTAGTTAATGGGCGTTCTCGTACTGTTCCAGCACAGGGTCTCGATGTGTTGAAAGGAAATGCCATTGCTAAAAGTAATGATATACCGCCAGGCGAAGGACAACCTCCAGTCACTGCTCATCAAAGCTATCAAGAATGGAAAGCGCAGATAATCAAAAATGCAAAAGAGAGTGGGGGAGCTATTAGTCTGAATCCGGGAGACTATCCTGGTGCTCGCGAAGATTATCAAAAATGGGTAAGTGAGGAGACGGCTAAAACTGGAGGATATAATCCAATGGATTATCCTGGCCCTCCGGAATCTTCGGGAGGTTCTGTAACACCGCCTGTGCAAAATGCGGATGGAGGCTATACGCCTTTAGCGAACATTGATGCTGCACTCAAAGCCGTCGACAACCAACGTTCTTTATTAGGCGCTTCGCAAAATCGTTTTGAATCTATCGTGACTAACTTGAATAACGCGGTAAATAACCTCAGTGCCGCACGTAGCCGCATTCAAGATGCCGATTATTCTACGGAGGTATCTAATCTGAGTCGTTCGCAGATTTTACAACAAGCGGGGAATTCTGTACTGACAAAAGCGAACCAGGTACCGCAAAGTGTTCTCAGTCTGCTGCAATAATACTCACACAATCACGACACATGACTCAATCACTGCTCATATATATTAAAAAACCTGGCGGCGTCCGGGTTTTTAATCACCTCGCACAACATAATTCAATAGATAAAGACTACACGGAGATACGTAGTATTTGTGTTACTAAATGTGACTGTTTTTAGACTTATGCAGCTGAAAATTTAGCGAATAAAAAGCTGAAAAAACGCAAATATTACCCTGCCAATTCTGATATCACTGGTAACATTCTCAATCGAGCTGATTTCAAGGATTCTGCAAACAACATCACTTTTGCCCCCGTATTCTAACGATTGCACTGGCCCAACATCGTGATAATGATATAGATAACATTATTAACGTAGGTTTGCCCCGTGAGCGATTTCTATACAGCCGAAGGCACGATAGACAAAAATTCTTTGTGGCATCGCTACGTTCCTCTCGTGCGCCACGAAGCATTACGATTACAAGTGCGCCTCCCCGCCAGTGTAGAGCTGGATGATTTGTTACAAGCTGGTGGCATCGGGTTATTGAATGCGGTTGAGCGTTATGATGCTATGCAGGGGACGGCATTTACTACCTACGCTGTTCAGCGTATTCGTGGTGCAATGCTTGATGAATTAAGAAGTCGTGATTGGGTTCCCAGAAGCGTGCGTCGTAATGCCCGTGAAGTTTCTCAGGCCATGAATTTGGCTGAGCAGAAATTAGGGCGCCCACCCACTGAAGGAGAAGTTGCACAAGCGTTATCAATATCTATTGAAGAATATCGTCAGATTTTAATGGATACTAACAGCAGCCAGTTGTTCTCTTATGACGAATGGCGCGAAGAGCACGGTGACAGTACCGAAGCATTAATGGAAGGGCACGAAGAGGCCAACCCATTACATCATCTTCTGGAAGGTAATTTACGCCAATTGGTCATGGATGCCATAGAGGCGTTGCCGGAAAGAGAAAAGATGGTACTGACGCTTTACTACCAGGAAGAGTTGAATTTAAAAGAGATCGGTGCCGTATTGGAGGTTGGGGAATCTCGTGTTAGCCAACTTCACAGTCAAGCTATCAAGCGTTTACGCGCGCGATTAGCCAACGGACACTAATCCGCTTTTTCCTGGTCGGTTAACCTTTTTATCCCTTTACCAGGAATTAAGTTATGCCAGCGGGAAGTAAAACTCGGCCTTTAAGCCGTTATCTTAAAGACTATAAACATTGCCAGACTCATTGTTCACAGTGCGCTAAAGAGCTCGATCGCATGGCTCTGGTGTTCCGTGGTCAAGTTATTAATAAAGAAGCCATCGCCAAGATGGACCAGCCTATTGATGATAATGTCTGGCAAAGTCTCACTAATGAGCTCAGCGCACTATGCCGTTTCTGCAGTGAGATCTCTTTCAATAGCCATTCCTCATATTTTGATATCATCGCTTTCAAACAATACCTGTTTGATCAGACTGAAATGAACCACAGCACAGTAAGAGAATATGTGGTGCGTTTGCGTCGGCTAGATGAAATTCTAGTGGCGAATAACTATCCCTTAGAACGTATCAAAGGCGATAGCATTCATCAGCGTATTATCAATGATATGCCGGTTGCTGCTAATGATAACTATCGCATTGCTTTACGTAAGTATGATCAATACCTTGCGTGGCAGAAACAATCTGCACCAGAGAGTCAGTATTCCTCTGTTTGCTGAAGATTATTTCTCTATTGCGTGACGAACAGGCCTCTTTTGAGGCCTGTTTTATTTTGTCGGTAACACGGCCAACATATGTTAATTGACTGTTATACCCGTCATACTCGACGTTGCCTCTGCGTTGGCTTCGGTCACTTACCCGAATCACTTACTCTAGTAAGCTCATCGGGATGCGTTCCCTTGCCGCCTTGATGCAATGCCAATTATTTTGGTGTTATATCCGTCATACTTGACGTTGCAGGGTTGTTGGCTCCAGTGACCTGATTACCCTGTGAGCCTTGTTCTATTGGTAGTAAAAAGTCACCGCTAAATGACGTGTCGACATTATCTATAGCTTACGCGCGCCCAGCGCGTTTTTGGAGAAACCTGTGCCTGTCATCTCTTTGCTCAAACAGCGGTTAGAGAATTTTGCCCGGATCAATTTAGTTGGAGAGGCAACGCCGCTAGAAAAACTGAACCGCCTTTCTGATTATCTCGGCCGTGATATCTACATAAAACGTGACGATGTCACGCCTTTGGCTCTGGGCGGTAACAAATTAAGAAAATTAGAGTTTTTGGCCGCCGCTGCGCTGGAACAAGGGGCCGATACATTAGTGACTGCCGGTGCAATACAGTCTAACCATGTTCGACAAACGGCCGCTGTTGCAGCCAAACTAGGGCTAAGATGCCTGGCTCTGCTGGAAAATCCTATTGGCACCGCAGAACACAATTACCAAACGAACGGCAACAGGCTGTTACTTGACTTGTTCAACGTTGAGGTTGTGATGTGCGACAGCTTGTATGATCCTGCAGCTCAGTTGGCTGAACAAGCGACATTACTCGAAGCACAGGGATTCCGTCCTTATATTGTGCCGGTTGGTGGCTCTAATGCGTTAGGAGCATTAGGTTATGTACAGTGCGCGCTGGAAATCGCTGAGCAAAGCACCGCTGAATTGCTAGAATTCGATGCCGTTATTGTTGCATCAGGCAGCGCAGGTACTCACGCGGGTTTAGCCGTTGCTCTGCAACAATTAATGCCTGATACACCACTTATTGGCATGACGGTGTCACGAAGTGCGGAGCAGCAATATCCTAAAGTCGCTGTATTGGCGCAACAGGTTATTGATGCATTGGAGCTCGAAACTACATTGCCAGAAATTTCACTGTGGGATGACTATTACGGCCCACGTTATGGCGAACCTAGCTCTGAAGGCACCGCAGCGATTAAATTGCTGGCCGAGCAAGAGGCTATGCTGTTGGATCCGGTTTATACCGGTAAAGCGATGGCCGGATTACTCGATGGATTAACGCGTGATTTGATCCCTGGTGAGGGGCCTATTTTGTTTATCCATACGGGTGGTGCACCGGCGTTATTTGCTTATCATCCTCAGGTTTGATTCGTTCATGCATTAGACGCCATGCGTCGCCTCGCAAAATATGGCGGCGCATTTTGCGCGTTCCTTTATTCTGTATTATTTTTCCTTATATCTTTTAACGATAGCGATAGTGAATTTTGTTCCTACGCAACGTTCTTCTCAGTGGTAATGTGCCATCTACATGATTCAGCATCGGTTAATTGGCTAAAATCTATATTTGCTAAACCCTATAATTTTAGTGATAAGCCTTATCAAGAAATGGCTGAACCTACTAATAAAAATGAGATGAGGTGATTATGACTTTTTCAATCTTGCGTCGTCGTATACTGCTAGGCGCAATGGCAGTAACACTCTCCGCTGGAATGGTTGGCAACAGTTTTGCGGCAAGCGAGAATTTACTTAGCCAAATTAAGCAGAGCGGCACATTAAAAGTGGGGTTGGAAGGTACCTATCCACCGTTTAGTTTCCAAGGTGATGATGGCAAACTGACCGGCTTTGAAGTGGAATTTGCAGACTCTTTGGCCCAACATTTAGGTGTTAAAGCGAAGCTGACCCCAACTAAATGGGATGGCATGCTAGCGGCACTGGATTCTAAACGTATCGATGTGGTGATCAATCAGGTGACTATTTCTCCTGAGCGCGAGAAGAAATATGATTTCTCAACGCCTTACACCGTATCTGGTATTCAAGTGCTGACCAAAAAGGGTAATGAAGCCAAATTTGCTACTCCTGATGATCTTAAAGGTAAAAAAGTCGGTGTGGGCCTTGGCAGCAACTATGAACAGTGGTTGCGTGCTAATGAGCCGGGCGTAGATATTCGCACCTATGATGATGACCCGACTAAGTACCAAGACCTGCGCGTAGGCCGTATCGACGCTATCTTGGTTGACCGCTTGGCTGCGCTGGACTTGATTAAGAAAACCGGCGATACCTTGGCCGTTGCAGGCAAGCCGTTTGCCCGTCAGGAGTCTGGCGTAGCGTTGCGCAAGAATAACCCTGAACTGTTGGCTGCGATCAACAGTGCAATTGCCGATATGAAGAAAGATGGCTCTCTGGCGAAGATTTCCGATAAATGGTTCGGTACTGACGTCAGTAAATAATACCCGTTGTTTATAAAATGCAGGTCGGCTGTTGGCTTACCTGCATTTTTTAATTTGTTAGGTATACTGAGAGCCTTAAGTAACAATCAGACCCTAACTAAAGGTCCCATTCTCGATGCAAGAAAGTCTTCAACTGGTGCTAGATTCAGCGCCATTTTTATTGAAAGGTACGCTATTCACCCTTGAGCTGAGCTTCGGTGGCATGGTATTTGGCCTATTCTTAGGCTTTGTGCTGGCAATGATGCGCCTCTCACATTTTTGGCCGCTGTCATGGTTGGCGCGTTTTTACGTGTCGATATTTCGCGGTACCCCGCTGATTGCCCAGTTGTTTATGATCTATTACGGCTTGCCACAGTTTGGTATTGAACTTGATCCTATTCCGTCGGCAATGATTGGCTTGTCACTCAATACCGCTGCATATACCTCAGAAACCTTACGCGCCGCCATTTCATCAATTGAAAAGGGGCAGTGGGAAGCCGCGGCCAGTATTGGTATGAGTTCCTGGCAGACATTGCGTCGTGTCATTTTGCCACAGGCTGCCCGCACCGCGTTGCCATCGCTGGGTAACAGCTTTATCGGCTTGGTTAAAGATACCTCTTTAGCCGCGACCATCCAGGTACCAGAATTATTCCGCCAGGCGCAGTTGGTCACATCCCGCACGCTGGAGGTTTTCACCATGTATCTGGCGGCATCCGTGGTTTATTGGGTATTAGCAACCTTGTTATCATTCCTGCAAAACCGGTTGGAAGCGCGGGTTAACCGTCAGGATCAGGAGCCGACATGAGTACTATCGATGTAAAAAAACTCATTAAAAAATTCCACGGTCAGACGGTGCTACACGGCATTGATTTGCAAGTCAGTAAAGGTGAAGTCGTTGCCATCATTGGGCCGAGTGGTTCAGGGAAAACGACCTTATTGCGCAGTATCAATCTGCTGGAAACGCCAGATGGCGGCACCATCCAAGTTGGGAATATACAAATTGACGGCAGTAAGCCGCTCAACAAGCAGAAAGAAAATGTACGTAAGCTTCGCCAGCAGGTGGGGTTTGTGTTTCAGAACTTCAATTTATTTCCCCATCGCTCAGTACTGGAGAATATCACCGAAGGGCCGGTGATCGTCAAAGGTGAAGACCGTGTGGCGGCGGAAGCCAACGCGAAAAAGCTCTTAGCCAAAGTTGGACTGGCGGGTAAAGAAAATGCATACCCACGCCGACTTTCAGGCGGACAGCAGCAGCGAGTGGCGATTGCCCGAGCGCTGGCGATGAATCCTGAAGTGATTTTATTTGATGAGCCAACCTCCGCGCTGGACCCAGAACTGGTGGGTGAGGTGCTCAATACTATGCGCACGCTGGCGCAAGAAAATCGCACCATGGTGATTGTGACCCATGAGATGAGCTTTGCTCGCGATGTTGCCGACCGGGTTATCTTTATGGATAAAGGCAATATTGTTGAGCAGGGTCCTGCCAAAGCATTGTTCGCTAATCCGCAACATGCGCGAACCCGTCAGTTTTTAGATAAATTTCTAAAACAAGATGGTGCTGAATATCACATCTAGCCTTCCGGCTGGTGATGCGAAATAAAAAAGGGACAGAAGCAATTCTGTCCCTTTTTACATCACGATATCAGGCTGATTTAGCCAATGGTCATTAGGTTAGCATTGCCACCTGCGGCCGCGGTATTTACGCTCAGCGAGCGCTCCACCAACAAGCGTTCTAACAGCAAATTATCTTCGCCGCGTGCAAATCCCTGAATTGACACAATAGGGCCGCTACGTTGGGCGATGGTTTCGCCTAACTGACGTAATTGATCGGCATCGCCATGATAGATAACCGCGTCAAATGCAATCGTTGAGGATTGCCAATCCTTGGTGAAATCAATCCGTGCCTGAACGTCTTTTGGCAAGGTGTTGAAGATCTCTCGTTGCAATTGCGCTTCAGGCCAAAGAACACGACAACCGGTGGCAGTCGCTGCAGCAAGTTGAATTAATGCATCTTGCTGATTATCTGCCAGCGCCAGAACGTGTTCACGCGGTAACAACGCATAGGTATTACGTTCACCCGTTGGGCCAGGCAGAGTACGCAAAGTGCCACCTTGGCTAAATTTGGCATAGTTCGCACATAGCGCAGCCAATTCATGATGCTGATTGCTCTCTGCCCATTGTTGCAGTTGGCTGTGCGGTGCTAATAAGGCCTCACGCACAGAAGCATCTAATGGCACGATCGCATCTTGCAACGCTAATGCTTTACTAATGGCTTGCTCTGGGCGGTTAGCTAACAGGCGATAAAGATACAACGGCCCACCGGCTTTTGGTCCGGTACCGGATAAACCTTCACCACCAAAAGGTTGCACTCCAACGACCGCGCCGACCATATTACGGTTAACATAAAGGTTGCCAACCTGTGCTTTGGCAGTGACGCGATTGATGGTTTCATCAATACGGGTGTGAATGCCCAATGTCAGGCCATAACCTGCTGCATTAATCTGCGCCACTAACGCTTCCAGATCCTGACGCGCATAGCGTACGACGTGTAATACCGGTCCAAAGATCTCTTTTTTCATTTCGTCAAAGCTTTCAAGCTCGATCAAGGTTGGCTTGACGAAGGTGCCGCGTGTCCACTCTTTCTGGTCGCTATTGATGCTCTGAGCAGCCTGATAGACTTTTCGGCCTTTATTACGCAGGGCTTCAATATGTTGCTCGATACCGGCTTTAGCCTCGGCGTCGATGACCGGACCAATATCGGTTGAGAGACGCTCTGGATTGCCCATGCGACATTCCGCCATCGCCCCGCGCAGCATTTGCAGCGTATGCTCGGCCACATCCTCTTGAATACACAATACACGTAGCGCTGAACAGCGCTGACCGGCGCTATCAAATGCTGAGGCGACAACATCAGTCACCACTTGCTCGGTCAACGCTGATGAGTCGACAATCATGGCATTTAAGCCACCTGTTTCGGCAATCAGCGGCGTGGTGCGACCCTGCGGATCCAGACGACCGGCAATATTGCGTTGTAAAATACCGGCAACGTCGGTTGAGCCGGTAAATAGCACGCCGCGGGTACGCGGATCATTGACTAACTGCGCGCCGACGGTTTCACCACGTCCAGGTAACAGTTGCAGTACGCCAGCAGGAACGCCTGCTTCGAGCAGAATACGCACTGCTTTGGCGGCGACGAGCGGCGTTTGTTCCGCCGGTTTAGCTAACACACTATTACCTGCAGCCAGTGCGGCGGCAACCTGACCAGTAAAGATGGCCAACGGGAAATTCCACGGACTGATACAGACTACCGAACCTAGTGGACGATGGCTGTCGTTAGAGAAGTTATCGCGGACTTGGCCTGCGTAATAATGCAAGAAATCGACCGCTTCGCGAACTTCAGCAATAGCATTATTAAAGGTCTTGCCGGCTTCACGTACTAGAATACCCAACAGATTTTGCAGCTCACTTTCCATTAATTCGGCGGCGCGTTGTAAAATCGCAGCGCGTTCTTCTGGGGGAGTCGCAAACCAAATTGGCCCAGCAGCAGCGGCGGCATCAAGCGCGCGGTTGACCTCGAGTTCGGTCGCTTCCCGTACCTGGCCAACAATATCTTCCGGCTCTGCCGGGTTTACCACCGGCAAATACTCGCCGCCATCGCTTGGTGCATCGATGATCGGTTCGGCAATCCATTGTGATGCGGCACTGGTGAGCAAGGCGCTGGACAGCGATGCCAGCCGATGTTCATTGGACATATCCAGACCGGCAGAGTTAACACGTTTTGTTCCATAAAGATTACGTGGCAACACAATACGCGGATGCGGCAGGCCAACCTGACCTTCAACGGCGGCCAGTGACTCGACGGCGCTGACCGGATCGGCGACCAGTTCATCGAGTGGCAGTGAGCTGTCGGCGATACGGTTCACAAAGGAAGTATTGGCACCATTCTCCAACAAACGACGGACTAAATAGGCCAGCAGGGTTTCATGGGTACCCACCGGGGCATAAATCCTGCAAGGACGATTAAGGCGACCATCAGCGACTTTGCCGACCACTTGCTCATACAGCGGTTCACCCATGCCGTGCAGGCATTGGAATTCATACTGACCCGGATAATAGTTATTCCCTGCCAGATGATAAATTGCGGCCATGGTATGCGCATTGTGGGTAGCAAACTGCGGATAAATCAGATTCGGTACGGCTAACAGCTTACGCGCGCAGGCCAGATAAGAAACGTCGGTATATACTTTGCGAGTGTAGACCGGGTAATCTTCCAAACCATCGACTTGTGCACGTTTGATTTCGCTATCCCAGTACGCCCCTTTCACTAAGCGCACCATCAAACGGCGGCGGCTACGTTGCGCCAAACCACTAAGGTAGTCGATCACCATTGGACAGCGTTTTTGATAAGCCTGAATAACGAAGCCGATGCCATTCCAACCTTCTAGCTGTGGCTCAAAGCATAAACGTTCAAGAAGATCTAACGAGATCTCCAGACGATCGGCTTCTTCGGCATCAATATTAATACCAATATCGTATTGGCGCGCCTGCAATGTCAGCAATAACAGACGTGGATACAGCTCGTTCATCACACGTTCATATTGAGCACGGCTATAACGAGGGTGAAGGGCAGAGAGCTTGATGGAAATACCCGGGCCTTCATAAATACCGCGTCCGTTTGATGCTTTGCCAATCGCGTGGATGGCCTGCTGATAAGACAGTAGATAAGTTTGCGCGTCTTTTTCAGTCAGCGCCGCCTCACCGAGCATATCGTAGGAATAGCGGAAGCCCTTACTCTCGTGTTTACGGGCATTAGCTAGCGCTTCGGCAATAGTTTCACCCGTCACGAATTGCTCGCCCATCAAACGCATCGCCATATCCACGCCTTTGCGGATAAGCGGCTCTCCGCTCTTACCGATAATACGATTCAACGAATGGGAGAGATTAGTTTCATTATGGGTTGAGACTAAACGCCCGGTAAATAGCAGCCCCCAGGTTGCTGCGTTGACAAACATTGATGGGCTGCGGCCAAGGTGAGATTGCCAATTGCCGGTACTGATTTTGTCTCGGATCAATGCATCACGTGTCGGTTTATCGGGGATGCGTAGCAACGCTTCGGCCAGACACATTAAAGCCACGCCTTCTTGAGACGAGAGTGAGAACTCTTGCAGCAGGCTTTGAACCATTCCTGCACGCCCGGCAGCGCTTTTTTGATTACGTAGCTTATTAGCCAAATCATAAGCCAGCTTATGCGTTGCTTGATTTAGCGGAGCCGGCAAACGAGCCTGCTCAAGTAACATTGAGACCGCTTCTGATTCTGGGCGGCGGTATGCGGCAGTAATCGCGGCTCGACTTACCGATTGTGGCAAAATTTGTTCGGCAAAATCCAGGAACGGTTGGTGTGGCTCGCTGGCCAATGTGTGGGCAGCGTCATCGTCATCAGGCGATTGATGGGATTTTAATGCTGGAATAGCCAGCAGTGCCTCGCCGTTTTCTACTTGTTCAAGATAAGAAAAAATGGCTTGTTTAATCAACCAATGTGGCGTGCGATCCATGCTTTGTGCTGCTGTTTTAATTCTTTCTCGGGTCGCTTCATCGAGCTTTACACCCATAGTTGTTGTGCCCATACCTAAAACTCCATTAGTCATCTACTTAGGGTAATCGCGACACTATCTGCGAAGTTGCAACTTTGTGCAACCTGATTAAAAAAGCGAACAACACCAATTGTGATAATGGTTGCACTTTTAACATTTTAATAACGACAGGTTGATTAATAATCGCTATTTATGATCCAGTGAAGGTACAACTTTTGATGTTGTAGGATGCAACTTAGTCTCGCAGGACAGTGAGAAGTAAGGATAAGTGACTGTATTCACTTTGATAAAGCGCTTGGTGATACGGACTCTCTCTATTAGTATCGCTTCCCTCGTTGTTTATCGCAGTGCTCAAATGACGGCTTTGTGTTGTATCAATGTGAAGGGCGTATGACGCGATAAAAATACCGGGCGACGTTAATCTAACTTTTGGACAGGGGGATGATTGACGCTGTAAATAACAAAAATGAAATAAATGGAGAACTTGCATGACGATAAGCACACCGCTGATGGTGACTTTTTGTGTCTATATTTTTGGTATGATCCTCATTGGCTTAATTGCCTACCTGCGTACCAAAAATTTCGACGATTACATTCTGGGTGGGCGCAGTTTAGGCCCAATGGTAACCGCGCTTTCCGCTGGCGCATCGGATATGAGCGGTTGGTTGTTGATGGGATTACCGGGTGCCATTTTTATCTCGGGGATTTCAGAAAGCTGGATAGCCATCGGATTAACGATTGGTGCCTATCTTAACTGGAAGTTAGTCGCCGGACGCCTGAGAGTACATACCGAAGCCAACAACAATGCGCTCACATTGCCGGACTACTTTACTCACCGCTTTGAAGATAGCAGTAAAATTCTACGTATTATCTCCGCCGTTGTGATTCTGGTGTTTTTCACCATTTACTGTGCATCAGGCATTGTGGCAGGCGCACGTCTGTTTGAAAGTACCTTTGGTATGACCTACGCCACCGCGCTGTGGGCGGGTGCTGCAGCGACGATTATCTATACCTTTATCGGCGGCTTCTTGGCCGTCAGTTGGACCGATACGGTACAAGCATCCTTGATGGTATTTGCTCTGATTCTAACCCCGATCATCGTTATCCTCGCTGTCGGGGGTATCGATACCTCGATGTTGGTCATTCATGCTAAAAACCCTGAATATACCGATATGTTCAAGGGAATGAATGTGGTGGCGATATTGTCGCTGCTCGGCTGGGGATTAGGCTATTTTGGTCAGCCGCATATTCTGGCTCGCTTTATGGCAGCAGATTCACATCGCACTATTCGCAGTGCCCGCCGTCTGAGTATGACGTGGATGATTTTCTGTCTGGTTGGCACCATTGCGGTAGGTTTCTTCGGGATTGCATACTTTAGCAATAACCCAGACCAAGCAGGGACGGTAAGCCAAAACGGTGAACGCGTATTTATTGAGCTAGCAAAAATTCTCTTTAATCCGTGGATTGCCGGTATTTTACTCTCCGCTATCTTGGCAGCAGTAATGAGTACCTTAAGCTGTCAGCTATTGGTTTGCTCCAGCGCGATTACTGAAGATCTCTACAAAGCCTTCTTGCGTAAAAATGCCGGACAACGTGAATTGGTATGGATTGGTCGTGCGATGGTGTTACTGGTGGCGTTGATAGCGATTGCCTTAGCGGCAAATCCAGAAAACCGCGTGCTGGGACTGGTGAGCTACGCGTGGGCAGGATTTGGTGCAGCTTTCGGCCCGGTTATCCTGATTTCAGTGATGTGGTCGCGGATGACGCGCAACGGCGCACTGGCTGGTATTGTGGTTGGGGCAGTCACCGTGCTGGTCTGGAAGCATTTTGCTTGGTTCGATCTCTACGAAATTATTCCGGGCTTCCTGTTTGCCTGTATTGCAATTTGGGCCGTTAGCCTAATGGATAAACAGCCTTCTGCTGCTATAGGACAGCGCTTTGCCAAGGCGGAAGCAGAATATAAGACCGTTTGATGTGCCAAAATTAATATTCTGATAAAGGGCCGAATGTGGCCCTTTTTTTGTATCTGAATTTATGTGTCTATGTTCTTTCTGACAAGTTAACTACGCTATTAATAACCTGACATAATTTTTCTGCTTTCGACATCAACTTTCCCACCAAAAAATCCATTCAAGGGCTTGTGTTTCTTTGCGTATCGGAATGATAATTATTCTTGTTTTTCTTTACTTACTTTTACACTCTTGGTCTCACTTACCAAGATACTTTTCTTAGGGTCGGGGAGTTCTCGCCATGTTTGTCCCGTTTCTCATTATGTTCCGCGAAGGGCTGGAAGCCGCGCTTATCGTCAGCCTGATCGCTAGTTATCTGAAGAGAACGCAGCGGGGACATTGGCTTGGCGTTGTATGGCTTGGGGTGCTTCTGGCTGCTGGTTTGTGCCTGGCGTTAGGGCTGTCCATCAATGCCACTACCGGTGAATTCCCGCAAAAACAGCAAGAGCTATTCGAAGGCATCGTGGCAGTTATTGCCGTGTGCATTTTAACCTACATGGTTTTCTGGATGCGTAAAGTATCAAAATCCATCAAGGTGCATTTGGAAGGGGCTATCGACAGCGCCTTGAATTCTGGGCGCGGCCAAGGTTGGGCCTTGGTGGCGATGGTATTTTTTGCCGTGGCGCGTGAAGGGCTTGAATCGGTATTCTTTCTGCTGGCAGCTTTCCAACAAGATGTGGGTATTGCCGCACCTATCGGCGCGATATTGGGATTAGCCGCAGCTATTGTTCTGGGGTTTCTCATCTACTACGGTGGCGTCAAATTACATCTTGCTAAATTCTTCAAATGGACCAGCCTGTTTATTCTCTTTGTCGCTGCGGGTCTTGCCGCCGGAGCTATCCGCGCTTTTCACGAAGCAGGGCTGTGGAACTCAATGCAGGACATCGCTTTTGATTTAAGCAACGTGCTATCGACGCATTCATTATTCGGCACCTTGTTAGAAGGGATGTTCGGTTATCAAGAAACACCAACCATTAGTGAGGTTGCTGTTTACTTCCTCTATTTAATTCCTGCGCTGGTGCTGTTCTTTATGCCAAGCGGCAAGCCGCCGGTAGCCACAAGCACGCCTGTATCGGGAAAAATACCGCGTTAATTACCATCCTAATTTGCTCTACTCACTGATTCTCTGGGAGATACTCATGTTTGATGCTCGCTCTATTAAGCGCCGTAAGACGCAATTGGCCCTGCTTTGTGCCTTATCCGTGCTGGCTTTTAGCGCTAATCTATTTGCCGCTGATATCCCACAGGTAAAGATCACCGTTAACGATAAACAGTGTGATCCGATGCAACTCACGTTACCTGCGGGTAAAACTCAGTTCATCATTCATAATGCTAGCCAGAAAGGCCTGGAGTGGGAAATTCTGAAAGGTGTGATGGTGGTAGAAGAGCGTGAAAATATCGCGCCTGGTTTTACCCAGAAAATGACCGCCACTTTGGAACCTGGCGAATACGATATGACTTGTGGTTTGCTCAGTAACCCTAAAGGTAAGTTGACCGTTACTGCAGCCGGTACGGCAACCTCGGCTAAACCAGATGCACTGGCGCTGGTAGGTCCGATTGCTGAGTACAAGGTGTATGTTATCGGGCAGGTTAATGAGCTGGTATCACATACTAAAGCCTTTACCGATGCGGTTAAAAAGGGCGATCTGAAACAGGCGCAAGCACTTTATCCTTCCACTCGCGTTTACTATGAGCGTATTGAGCCCATTGCTGAGTTATTCTCGGATCTGGACAGCAGCATCGACGCCCGTGAAGATGATTTTGAGAAAAAAGCTGAAGATCCTAAATTCACCGGTTTCCACCGTTTAGAGAAAATCCTCTTTGCGGATAAAACTACCGAAGGAACGGCCGACTTCGCTAACAAGCTGCTGGCGGATACTCAGGAATTACAAAAACGTATTGGCGAATTGACTTTCCCACCAAATAAAGTCGTTGGCGGAGCTGCTGATCTGATTGAAGAAGTCGCGGCCACCAAAATTAGTGGCGAAGAAGATCGTTATAGCCGTACAGACCTGTGGGATTTCCGTGCCAACGTTGATGGTGCACAAAAAATTGTTAACCTGCTACGTCCATTGTTAGAAAAAGCAGATAAACCACTGCTCGATAAGATTGACGCTAATTTTAAAATGGTCGATAGCCTGTTAGATAAGTACCGCACCAAAGACGGCTATGAACATTATGAGAAATTATCTGATGCCGATCGTATCGCGATGAAAGGCCCGATTACTGCGCTGGCGGAAGATTTAGCCAAGCTGCGTGGTGCATTGGGTTTAGATTAGGCTGCTGATTTCTCGCCTGAGTGCGAGAGCAGAGTGAGGCATGAGCAATGGATAGTAAAGAGAGCCCGCACGACGGGCCACAATTACACAACGAACTACAATCATGTGAGGCTCCACAAGAGCCTCAAGAAATTTCTTCTTCACGCCGTCGGCTACTTAAAGGCGCCGGTTTGGTCGGCGGAGCCTTGGCATTTGGCGGCGCAACCCAAGCCCTCGCCGAGCAACCTGCAGGTGTAACCCCTGCGGTAGCTAAAGATGAGCGCTGGAGCAGCCAGCCTTTCCACGGTGAGCATCAAGCCGGGATACTGACGCCGCAACAAGCGGCGATGATGCTGGTTTCTTTTGATGTCTTAGCAACCGACAAAGCCGGGTTAGAGCGCTTATTGCGCCTGCTCACCGAGCGTTTTCGTTTCTTAACCACCGGCGGTAAAGCGCCTGGTATTGATGATAAATATCCGCCGATGGATTCTGGGATCATGGGGCCGGAAATCTACCCGGATAACCTGACGTTGACGCTGTCTGTTGGTGACTCATTATTCGATCAACGCTTTGGGCTGCAAGCGCATAAGCCGCGGCATTTACAGCCGATGATGCGTTTTCCTAACGACTCATTGGATGCCAGCTTGTGCCACGGTGATATGTTGCTACAAATTTGTGCTAACAACACCGATACCGTGTTGCATGCGCTACGTGACATTATCAAATACACACCTGATTCGTTGAGTATCCGCTGGCGTCGCGATGGTTTTATCTCTTCACACGCTGCTCGTAGTCAGGGGAAAGAAACGCCAATTAATCTGTTAGGCTTTAAAGACGGCACCGCTAATCCCGACACCAAAGATAAGCCGTTAATGGACAAAGTTATCTGGGTCACGCCAGAGCAGGGCGAACCAGCATGGACTGTGGGCGGTAGCTATCAGGCGGCAAGGATTATCCCTTTCCACGTTGAGTTTTGGGATCGTACGCCACTGCAAGAGCAGCAAACAATTTTTGGCCGCCATAAAGCCAGCGGTGCGCCGTTGGGCATGGAAAAAGAACACGATGTGCCGGATTACAGCAAAGATCCTGAAGGGAAAGTTATCCCGTTAGATGCGCATATTCGCTTAGCGAACCCACGTACCAAAGAAACAGACGACAACTTGATGCTTCGCCGTGGCTACAGTTATTCGCTCGGCGTGACCCGTTCCGGGCAAATGGAAATGGGATTACTGTTTGTCTGTTACCAGCACGACTTAGAAAAAGGTTTCCTCAGCGTGCAAAAGCGTCTCAATGGCGAACCGTTAGAAGAATACATTCGACCAAACGGCGGTGGCTTCTTCTTTGTTCTGCCAGGTGTAAGAGATGAAAATCATTATCTGGGGCAAGGGCTAATAGAGAGTTGATATACCCGTCATACTTGACCTTGCTTCTTGGGTAAAGGCTATATAAAAAGTCGTCGGTCAGGGGGGACGGCGACTGAAAGCACGATATTAGGGAGAGTGCGCCGTATGGGTCGTAGTGGGCTTGCCCACCGGAGTGCCCATAGGCGTACTATGCCTGGATATCTCCGTCTCCAAGACAACATCTTTATTAATGCATCCTATCTACGAGTATTTTCCATTTACCTAACAAAATACTCCTTGAGACTAATCACCTCTTTTTGTGAGCAGATGTTAGTAAGCAATGCTATTCAATAAGAGTTCTTACAGTTGCCACATTTCACTCAGATAACATAAACAATTCAGAAACATAAAGAGACTAAATGTCTCAACTATTTTGCCATTTTGTCTGGTTTCTGAAAAAGTCTTAAGTAAAAATTCATGCTCGAGATGTTGTTTATAAAGTTGGTGCGTCATCGACATCAACTGATGCTAAAAAATGCACAGGTAACCATTCTATGACTGTTAATCATGCCCGCAGAAAATGGCTGCTCTTGGGGATTGGCGCGACGCTGACCTCACCGAAGATTTTTGCTGCGCAAAAAATACCGGCAGTAGAGCTAACCTCAAACTCGCAGCAGGTCAATGTGTCGTTGCCGATTAGCGGTGAACATAGTCGAGTGTTTACGATGGAAAATCCGCCTCGGGTTATCATCGATATTCCGATGCAATCTTTCCCGCCATCGTTAACGCACTCTTTGGTGGTGATTCGCCAAAAATTTCCGTGGATAACCCAGGCTAAAATTGCACACTTTACCCCACAGACGGCGCGTATTGTGCTGCAAGTGACGGCTAAAGCGCAGATTAAACAACAAAAGGCGGCGGGGCGTTTAACGGCCTCAATTACGGTACCGGGTGCTGCAATGGCCGCTGCTGTCCCGGCCGTGGTAACCCGCGAAACTGAACATGTGCAACCGCCCAAGAAGAACTTATTGGTGATGATTGACCCTGGTCACGGCGGTAAAGATCCTGGAGCGATTGGGAATAAAGGCACCTATGAAAAGCATGTCGTGCTCTCCATCGCGCAACATTTGCAACACCAACTTAAAACTCGTCACGGTATCCACGCGGTGCTCACTCGACAAGATGATGTATTTATTCCTCTTTATCATCGGGTGAGCCTGGCGCATCAACATGAAGCCGACCTATTCTTATCTATTCATGCCGACGGCTTTACTAACGATCAAGTTTCCGGGGCATCGGTATTCGCCTTGTCAGAACACGGTGCAGGCAGTGCAATGGCACGTTATTTGTCCCAAAGCGAAAATAGCGTCGATGCCATTTATGATAACGATGTACACACCCAAGATGCTTATCTGAAGCAGACATTATTTGACCTCGATCAGACCGAGACGATTAATCGCAGTTTGCATTTTGGGCATCATCTGGCATCGAATATCATCCGTGTTCATCATATGCACAACAAACATACCGAGCAGGCTGGATTTGCCGTACTGAAATCGCCACGAATTCCCTCTGTTTTGGTCGAAACTTCATTTATTACGAATCACCAGGAAGAGCAGCTGTTAGGCAAACCAGAATTTCAGCTGAAAATGGCCAATGCGCTGGCCGATGGCATCAATACCTACTTAAATGAAGAACGTAAGGAAAAACTACTGGGGTGATCCCCGCTGCTTGAAGACGCTGTATCACGACTACAACGATGTTTTATCATTAAAACAATAGACTAATTATGGTGCTGGTAGCACCTTTACTACCAGCGGAGAAAGACTGTGGCTCAATCTTTACAATCATCAACACCATCATCGACGCAACCAACGGCGGCACAGCCTTCGGTGCAACAATCTCGCCTGTCTGTGCTGGTGCTGGCAACCATTGCCACCGGAATCATGGCGGGTATTGGCGGCATGCTATTAGCGCTGCTATTGCATAGTTTGCAACATCTGGCTTATGGCTACAGCCTTGACGCGGTTATCAGCAAAGAAAGTTTTCTTGAAGGCGTCAGCGCCTCGTCATTTAGTCGCCGAGTAATCGTATTGGTTATCTGTGGTGTTATTGCTGGTTTTGGCTGGTGGGCGGTGCGTCGCTTTGGTAAGCCTCTTGTCAGTATTGCCGCAGCGGTAAAAGCGAAAGATCCATCAATGCCAGCAGGTTCGACATTAGCCCATGCGTTGCTGCAAATTATTACCGTGGCATTGGGTTCACCCTTGGGACGTGAAGTAGCACCGCGAGAAGTGGGGGCACTGGCTGCAAACTGGTTATCTAAACGTTTGGCGTTAACTCCTCGAGAGACACAAATCATGATTGCCTGCGGGGCTGGCGCAGGTTTGGCCGCGGTGTATAACGTGCCATTAGGCGGTGCGGTGTTTGTACTGGAAGTACTGCTTGGCGCATTCAGTTTTAATTTGTTACTGCCAGCGTTGGCAACCTCATCAATTGCTGCCTTAGTGGCGTGGATTGGTCTGGGAAATGAATCTCAGTATCAACTGCCGATAATGAACATCACCCCTTCATTAATGGTGTGGTCGGTACTGGCTGGACCAATCTTAGGTCTGGGCGCGTGGTATTTTACAAAAATTACTGCCAATGCTCGTGCTAATGCCAGTACCAGCGGTTGGCAGCCTGTTATTTGTATTGTGAATTTTGCGATTATCGGGCTGCTGGCTGGCTACTTCCCACAGTTGCTGGGTAACGGTAAAGGGCCTGCACAGCTGAGCTTTGATAGTGACTTCACCTTGCAGTTGGCTGCGGCAATATTGGTGTTAAAAGTACTGATCATCTGGGGAACGCTGCGCAGTGGGGCGCACGGTGGTTTACTGACTCCTGGATTATCAAATGGTGCACTCATCGGTTGCCTATTAGGCGGTGTGTGGGATCACTTCGTACCGGGAACATCCTTAGGCGCATTTTCACTTATTGGGGCAGCTGCGTTCCTCGGTGCATCAATGAAAATGCCGATTACTGCCGTCGTACTGATTCTAGAGTTTACACGCGTTAACCATGATTTCCTGATCCCGATGATCTTTGCGGTTGTTGGTTCGGTCAGTATGTTTAGTCTGATGGAAAAACGCGCGGCGCGTAAATAACAGCGCCATTATTTTAGCAGGCAATGTTTACCACGTAGATTATCCAGGGAGGGCAGGCTTTATTAAAAGAGTCTGTTCTCCTATTGACGAAGGGAATAATTTTTTTTACATTTTAATAACGCAAAACGTTGCACTGTCATTATACTGACATTATCGCTCGATAGTTTTAAAAGGTGTTCGGCAATAGCCGGAAATAACACAAGTTGTTATTAAACTGCGAGGATTACGAATGGTAAAGTCCTGGTTTGGGCAAGCTTCAACAAAGAATAGTGTTATCCCCACTCGTTGTTTTAGCGACCAAGCTAACGAGGGTAAAGTCTTCAACTCTTTATTATTGACCCTTCTCCTTCAATTCTCGCGCTCATCTTTTTTAACTCATATTCGACAGCATCTCTCTTTCACTCATCTTTTATCGACTATGACACTATCTGGTTTAAATATCAGAGCGTTATCATGGTCAGCATTATTGTTGACAGCAATGCCTCTCGGTGAAAAGAAAATAACGAATAGATTATTTATTAATCAATCTCGTCTGTTTTCCTCTTCACACTATTCTTGGCCCTACATGGTCTAAAAGGAGACCAAAACCTCATCTGTATGTGAAACATAACCGCGCGGGCTCAGGCCTTGGCGTTAAGTGAAACAAACTGTAAGGTGCCACTATGGGAAGACAAAAAGCAGTGATTAAAGCACGTCGTGAAGCGAAACGAGTTATTCGACGCGACGCTCGCAGCCATCGTCAACGTGAAGAAGAGACGGTGACTTCACTGGTTCAAATGGGCGGTGTGGAATCTATTGGTATGGCTCGCGATACACGTGATACCTCCAATATCGAAGCACGTACTGAAGCTCAAGGTCATTATTTGTTAGCCATAGAGAATAAGCAGTTAATTTTTGCTACAGGCGAAGCTGGCTGTGGTAAAACCTTTATCAGCGCTGCGAAAGCGGCGGAGGCATTAATACATAAAGAAGTAGATAGGATTATTGTTACTCGCCCGGTTTTACAAGCCGATGAAGATCTCGGTTTCTTACCCGGTGACATTTCTGAAAAATTCGCGCCTTATTTCCGGCCGGTCTATGACATCTTGGTTCGTCGTTTGGGTTCATCCTTTATGCAATATTGTTTGCGACCGGAAATTGGTAAAGTCGAAATTGCGCCATTCGCTTATATGCGTGGGCGTACTTTTGAAAACGCCGTGGTCATTCTTGATGAAGCACAGAATGTCACAGCCAGTCAGATGAAAATGTTTTTAACCCGTTTAGGCGAAAACGTCACAGTTATTGTTAACGGCGATATCACTCAGTGCGATTTACCGCGCGGCGTGGAATCAGGTCTCAGCGATGCACTCAAACGCTTCCAGGAAGACGAAATGATCGGCATCATCCGCTTTACTAAAGAGGACTGTGTGCGGTCTGAATTGTGTCAGCGCACATTAAACGCCTATTCATAATAGTGCTTTTTATTGCAAAATTTATTAAGGCCGCGCAAGCGGCCTTTTGCTTGTTAGGGGGGAATTGGGCTGCAATTCATATCGCTTTTTAAAAGCAATGACCGTGCTTTGGGCGGTTTTTAAAACCGGGAACGGTGAATTTTTCGGTTCTTTAGTCGCGTTCAAATCAACGGCAAGATTTTTTAAAAGCAGATTAGTGCATGTTTCGGCTTATCAACAGCGGTGCTCAATACGGCTTTGCAGCCGAAGCCGAGCAAAGGAACGAAGGCGCGTTCCTTCGCAATCCTGCGCCTTTTTCTCACATCAACCTCGCATCCAGCGGAGGCCATGTTTCAGCGGCTTCTGTGATAGCGCAAATTTCATCCCATCCGGGATGCCCGGCTGCGGGATTCGAGCCAATGATAAAACCATTGTCTCTCACCACTTGTCGGTGAAATTTTGAGGGCGCTTAGCGGCTTTTAAGGTCAAGTTCAAAGGCAAAGGCAAAGGCAATGGCAAAGGCAAAGGCAGTTTTTTGCTTTTGACGTTAAAAAAGCTAGGTGGCGCGCTCGAAATGGCGCTGAAGGAGAGGTGAGAAATCGCGAAGTGTTTATTGAGCGAGTCCGAATCCCGACTGAAGGGACTGCGGAGCAGCGACATTTGCGCCTGTCGCGGAGGTAGCTGAAACATGGCCTCCCTTAGCGCAAGTATTGAAGTAGCAAAAAGCGCGGGAAGCCAGAAGGGGCGGCGCTTACCGCCCCTTCGGTCGGTTTAGGCTGCGGGATCACATTGAACACCGCACTTTGGAAACCGAAAAATTCACCGTGCTTTTTTTAAAAACCGCCCAAAGCACGGTTATTGCTCATCAAAGCATGATTAACATCAGGTACGCGCCAAATAACGCTAAATGGGCGGTGCCATTCAACACATTGGTACGGCCTGTCGAGAACGAGATCTGGCATAGAATCAACACGGCTAGCATAACCACGATGTTGGCCGGGTCGAGACTGAATATCAGATGCTGATGCGTCAGTGTGGCAATAATAGTGACCGCAGGAACCGTTAACGAAATAGTGGCTAACACTGAACCGAAGAATAAGTTCATTGCGCGTTGTACCTGATTTTTCAATACCGCTTTCAATGCACCCAATCCCTCTGGGGACAAGATAAGCAGGGCGACTAAGAAACCAGTGAACTGCGCAGGCGCGTTTAATTCAGTTAATAAATGTTCTAGCGGATTAGCGTTGAACTTAGTCACCGCAATAACCAATACCAGATGCACTAACAGCCAAATAGCGTGTGTGGCGCTCTTGTGCGAAGAGGGCTTACCGTGTGGGGTATCTTCGTCTTCGTCTTCATGCTCGTAAACAAACAAGCTTTGGTGAGTTTTGGTCTGAATTAACAAAAAGACGCCGTACATTGCCGCCGAGATAGCCGCGACAAACAGTGCCTGGCCGGTAGAGAAATCGCCATTCGGTAAGGCAGCCGGCAATACCAGCACAATAATAGCCAACGGGAAAATCGCCATCAGATATTGTTTGATGCCACCGAGGTTAACGTACTGTGTTGCAAACTTGCGTCCACCTAGCAGCAAGGCGACCCCAACTAAACCGGCGGTAACAATCATGATGATCGAAAACAGAGTATCGCGCATCAGGGCAGGTGCAGCGTCGCCGGTTGCCATTAATGCGGAGATCAGGCTGACTTCAAGAATCACCACGGAGAGACTAAGGATTAGCGAGCCGTAAGGTTCGCCTAGTCGGTGCGCCAGAACGTCTGCGTGACGAACAACGCTAAAAGCACTGGCCAGAATGCCAACCAATGCCAGCAAATTGATACCAACGATTGAGAGAAAATCGGTGCTGCTACCAAAGAACATCAAAACGATCAGGGCAGCAATAGGGAAAATTAAGGAATACTCTTTATGGCGTGATTTTTGCTTAGGTTGTTCCAGAGAGGACACCATGATGATTGTTCTCCTTATATGATCAAAGGTGCATGTAAGAAACCGAAGTTGCTCACTAAAAAGCCAAAGGTTGCCAATGGCAATAAGAATAAGGGTGATCGTATTTCACTTAAAAGTATAACAAAAATCGCTATTCATTGATAGATAAATGTCGACTTAGGCATAAAAAACATAAGTAATGCTTATTAACTCTAGTGTTTTTATGATTTTTCATAACTTTACATAGAGATAATTTCATAAATATAGAATATAAGTTATGTAAATACAGGATATTATGGTGAATTCGTAAGGTTATATTGGTTATAAGGAAATAACTAATTATTCATCGGTAACTTTGAGGTTGTTTGTGGCTTTCTCTCGACAGTACGCGTAGGTTAAGCCAATGAAACATACCATGCCTGTGAGCCACTCATAACAATGCATCGTACGTATGACAAGGAGATTAACATGAACAATACTGACAACAATTTAATCAGCGACGTATTGGAACGGCTCATTGCCATTCGCCACGATTTACATGCTCATCCTGAATTGGGCTACAACGAATTTCGTACTGCACAAATCGTCGCCGATTTCCTCACTGAACTAGGCATTGAAGTTCACCAAAATGTTGGTAAAACCGGCGTTGTTGGCGTATTGCGCAAAGGCAACGGTTCACGAAGCGTAGGGCTGCGCGCTGATATGGACGCCTTACCCATGATCGAAGAAGGTACTCAATCTTATAGTAGTACCTATGCGGGAAAACATCACGGATGTGGCCACGATGGGCATACCACAATGTTGCTCGGTGCGGCGTGGCTGTTGGCTAAAACGGCTGATTTTGATGGCACGGTCAATTTTATCTTCCAACCAGCAGAAGAAGGGCAGGCTGGCGCAAGAGCGATGATCAACGACGGGTTATTTAGCCGTTTCCCTTGCGATAGTGTTTTTGCGATCCATAACTGGCCAGAATTACCTGTTGGTGTTGGGCAAAGCCGTAACGGGCCGATTATGGGGGCAGGCGATCGCTTCGATATTCGTGTGTTTGGCGGCGGCGGTCATGCAGCACAGCCGCATTTGAGTCCTGATACTATGTTGGGTTGTAGTGAACTCGTGGTACATCTTAACTCGATTATTTCACGCAGCATTGACCCTACCGACTCGGCGCTTCTTACCGTCACGCAAATTCACGGCGGCTTTTCCCATAATATGATCCCTTCTGAGGCTAAAATAACCGGTACCGTGCGTACCTTTACGCTTGAAGCTCAGGATCAGATTGAGGCCGCGATCCGTCATGTTGTTGCCCATGTCCCGGCAGCGCGCGGTCTACAGGCGGAGGTTGATTATAGACGTAGTTATCCGGCGACAGTAAACAGCGCCAAAGAGGCTGAGGTGGCAATTCAGGCGGCTAACCAGGCTGGATTGCAAGGCAGTGTTGCCCCGCGTCCCGCGCTAACTTCTGAAGACTTCTCCTTTATGTTGCAGCAGAAACCAGGCGCTTATATGTGGCTTGGACAGGGGGATGGTTCAGCACGGCCTGCGGCACCATTACATCACCCTTGTTATGATTTTAATGATGCGATCATTCCATTTGGTGTGCGCTGGTTTGCTGAAGTAGTGCGCATTCAATTGCCTTTGAATTAATAACGGCTTCTATTATTTCGTTCTAAGCTAAGTCGGTGGATGAATAAACAACCGCTGACGGCTTGGTTAATAACCTCTTATTGCTATTTTTGGCCGCGGTGATTTGCTACAAGATGTCTCAAAAAGCGTGGCGGGATAAAAATATGCGCTTTTAATATTAGCAGTCGCTTGCCTGTTCTACCGAGATGTTAGCGCTAAAAATGGGAGGTAAATAATTTTAACTGCATGATTTTATGTTTTATTTTTGTGGTTGTTATTATGATGTAAAAATTGAGTGGTTAATTATCGACCGCTTGTTATCTGTGTCCGTAAGCTTCTCACGACATACTTCCTCTCACTTTTATAACGACGATTAAACGTAGACTATATTTTTTGACATATATTTTCGTTATGCGGCTAATATCAATCTTGATTGCAGAGCAATAAACGAATAATGTTTATTACATCAGCCTTGCTTTATGTATGGGCTTATACCCGTCATACTTGAAGTTGCTTCTGCGTTGGCTGCGGTAACTTATCCCGAATCACTTACCTAAGTAAGCTCATCGGGATGCGCAACCTTGCCGCCTTGACGCAACTCCAATTATTTTGGGTATAGTCTTTTATTTACTTTTCTGGCAGAGGAGTCAGCGTCAAACAGTATGGCAAGGAAACGTAGAGGGGAATTAAATAATGCTAACTCGTGATTTTTTGCGCAACGCGGATTGTAAAACTTCATTCGGGTGTATTGATGAGTCATTATTGCTCAGCACAGAACAACGTTGTGCCTCTCTAGAAAATACCTTGGCAAAACGACCGGATAATAGTCCTGTATGGATTTTCGGTTATGGTTCCTTAATGTGGAATCCCGTTTTTGATGCAGAAGAATCTTGTCCTGCGCTGTTAAAAGGTTTTCATCGCGCGTTCTGTATGCGCTTGACCTCCGGTCGCGGAACCAGTGCGCAACCTGGCCGTATGCTGGCGTTGAAAGAGGGCGGTCAAACGACAGGCCTGGCATTTCGTATGCCAGAGGCCTCGCTTCACGAAGAACTGGAGCTGTTGTGGAAGCGAGAGATGGTGACCGGGTGTTATTGCCCAACTTGGTGTGAGCTCGAGCTAAACGATGGTCGTCGCGTTACGGCGCTGGTGTTTATTATGAATGCTAATCATCCTTTGTTTGAAGCCGATACCAGTTCTCAAGTCATTGCTCCTCTGATCGCTCAAGCCAGTGGTCCTTTGGGCACCAATGCTCAGTATCTGTTCTCTCTTGAGAAAGAGTTACTGACTTACGGTATGAGTGATGATTGTATGAGCGAACTAGTTAATCAGGTGCGCGTACTGTTAGGCATGCCAGTTAATTCTGCAAACGATATTCAAGCCTAAATTTATTTCACGCCGATTTAAAGCCCGTAATTTTATTGCGGGCTTTGCTGTTTTTGTTACCCATTTTTTACCTTTCTTACACTAGGAATAACTTTAAAATTATTCCGATCGGGCTTTCTGATAAAAGCTTTTCAATAAGTACTGGCATAAAGCCATTCCTCTAGGTATAACCAAAAAAAATCACTTATACTTAAAACGCATAAGATTAGCAGTTAAACAACTTTATGGTCGATTTCAGAATACTTTACACTTGGAAAATTATTAGCAATCTCGCTAAGTTGGAGAGCGTCACACCATGAAATCCTTAGTCCCATCTTTACTTTTTGCCGCCATCGCCGCCAGTTTCTCTGTACAGGCTGCAACCCCGGCTAACACGTTGGTGATCGCCCAATCTTTGGATGACGCTTCCAGCTTTGACCCGGCTCAGGGCTTTGAATTAACCACGATTCAGGCGTTTAACAGCTTGTATCAGCGTCTGATTCAGTCTGATCCGAACAATCCGGTTGATCTTAAACCCACGCTGGCGACCAGTTGGCAGGCGGGCAGTGATAATCGCAGTTTGACCTTTACCTTAGACCCGAAAGCGGTATTTGCGAGTGGCAACCCGCTGGTTGCCGATGACGTTATTTTCTCGTTATCGCGCGTGGTTAAACTTAATCTGGAGCCGTCATTTATCCTGACCCAGCTGGGCTGGGATGCGAAAAACGTTGATAGCTTCCTGACGAAAATTGATGACCATCACGTTAAGATCAGCTGGACGGCAAATGTTAGCCCGAACTTTGTGCTTAGCCTACTTTCTGCGCCAGTCTCTTCAATTATTGATGCTAAGTTGGTACAAGCTAACCAACAGAATAATGATTTAGGTCACCAGTGGTTAAGCAACCATTCTGCAGGTAGCGGCCCTTATAAAATCCGCACCTATGTGCCTCATGATGTGCTGGTATTAGACGCTAACGCTAGCTCACCAGAAGGTGCGCCGAAGCTGAAGACCTTATTGTTCAAAAATGTGCCAGATCCAGCAGCGCGTCGCTTGCTGGTTGAGCAAGGCGATGCTGATATCGCTCGCAACCTGGGCGCAGACCAATTAGCGGGTCTGGATGGCAAGCCGGGCGTGAAACCATTAGCGATCCCTTATGCATCGCTCTATTTCCTGCAATTTAACGCCAAAGCATCGCCGGCACTGGGTAATCCAGCTTTCTGGGAAGCGGCGCGTTACTTGTTTGACTATCAACGTATCGCCAAAGATCTGATGAAAAATCAGTTCGAGGTCCATCAAAGCTTCCTGCCAACAGGTTATTTGGGCGCGATTAGCGATACGCCTTACCATTATGACCCTGTGAAGGCGAAAGCTATCCTCGATAAAGCTGGCCTGAAAGATGTTAGCTTCACGCTGGTCGTGACTAACCAGCCGCCATATCTGGATATCGCTCAGGCACTGCAAGCAAGCTTTGCGCAGGCGGGGGTGAAAGTGGCGTTGGAGCCGGGTTTAAGCTCGCAGATTTCTGAGCGTGTACGTGCGCATAATTATGATGCGACCGTGAGCTCTTGGGGGCCTGACTACTTTGATCCGAACACCAACGCCTCTGCTTTTGCTTATAACCCGGAAGATGGCAGCAAAACGCTGGCATGGCGTGCTAACTGGTCTGTACCTGAGCTGAACAAGCTGACGTTGGCGGCCACGGCGGAAAACGATCCTGCTAAACGCGTGGCGGATTATCGTCAATTGCAACTTGCCGTGCAGAAAAGTTCACCTTTTGTTATCGGTCTGCAAGCGCGTAGCCTGATCGCTATCCGCGATAACGTGAAAGGTTATGTTCAAGGGATCAACCCGGATATGGTGTTCTACAGCAAGGTTACTAAGCAATGATTTCAGGCTCCTCTTCTGCCGGATTTTTCCGGCAGAGTTGGCGTTGGTCAGGCCGCCTTCTGGGCGGTCTTGTTTCTCTGCTGCTTACGTTGCTGGGATTACTGGCCTTCACCTTTACACTTTCCCACCTGGCACCTATTGATCCAACAATACAGATAGCCGGCGACCACGCCAGTGAAGCAACTTACGCGCAATTACGTAGCGAGCTGGGTCTGGATAAACCTATTCTGGTGCAGTTCGGCCATTATGTTCAGCATTTGGCACACGGCGATATGGGGATGTCGCGAATTACCGCACAGCCGGTCGCCAGTGATTTAATGCGCACCTTCCCGGCGACGGTAGAGCTGGCCACCTGTTCGATCATTTTAGCGGCAGTATTGGGCATTTTTCTCGCGTTGCTGTCGGTATACAAACCGGGCGGTGTGCTGGATAACGTGGTTCGCCTTATCTCGCTATTAGGATATTCGGTACCTATCTTCTGGCTAAGCTTGCTCGGATTGCTGTTGTTTTATGCGGTATTACATTGGGCCGGTGGCCCAGGCACCTTGGATGATGGCTATTTGTATAGCCTTGAGCCGCGCACCGGTTTTGTCCTAATCGATACCTGGCTGTCGGGCGATCGCGATATGTTCTTTAACGCGATCAAACATATGTGGCTGCCGGTGAGCGTCTTAGCGTTGTTATCGATGGCCAGTATTACCCGTTTGCTTCGTGCTTCAATGCTAGGTGAAATGAACAAAGAGTATGTCATTTTAGCGCGAGCTAAAGGGGCGGGCCGCTGGCGCATTCTGCTGGTGCACATTTTCCCTAACGTATTAGGCACGTTGATCACCGTTTTAGCACTCTCTTACGCCAGTTTGTTAGAAGGGGCGGTACTCACCGAAACGGTATTTGCCTGGCCGGGCGTAGGACGTTATCTGACCAGCGCGTTATTTGCCGCTGATACGCCAGCGATCCTCGGCGCGACACTGCTGATTGGCACCTGCTTTGTGTTACTCAACGCCTTTGCAGACGCACTCACTTATTTGCTTGATCCGCGAACCCGGTAACTTAGCGCTATGACTCAATTAACTCCTCCACCGCTGGCAGGATCTGCGCCGATCGCGGCCAGTACAAAAATGAAAGCCCGCTCCCGCTTGCGAATAACGACATTCTCTATTGGCGTTGGGCTGGTGGTGATATTGCTGATCGCCGCGGTGTTTGCCAACTGGCTTGCACCTTTTGATCCCAATATTCAGCATATTGAAATTCGCCTGCAACCGCCTTCTGATGCGCATTGGCTGGGAACCGACGGTTTTGGCCGTGATTTATTATCGCGAGTGATTTACGGTGCGCGGCCCACTTTGCTGCTGGTATCACTGATTCTGGTGCTGACTATTCCGATTGGTTTGCTGATTGGTATTAGCGCCGGTTATATCGGTGGTTGGTATGAGCGCATCTTGATGCGTTTCACCGATATCGTTATGTCTTTGCCAAGCTTGGTTATCGCGTTGGCATTGGTCGCCATTATGGGCCACGGCTTGATGAATGGCGCGTTAGCGCTGGCATTTACTAGCTGGCCGCCGTTTGCCCGTCAGGCGCGAGCAGAAACCCTGGCTTTACGCCGCAGTGATTATCTGGCGGCCGCACGTATGCAGGGTATTGGCGGTGTTCGCCTGATGTTTGGCCACATTCTGCCGCTTTGTTTGCCAAGTGCGGTAGTACGCGCGGCATTAAGTTTAGGTGGCATCATTCTGTCAGCTGCCGGATTGGGCTTCCTCGGCATGGGCATTCAACCGCCAACGGCGGAATGGGGTTCCATGGTTGCAGAAGGCAGTAAAGTGATCTTTGACCAATGGTGGGTAGCGGCAGCACCGGGCGGCGCGATTCTGTTTGCCAGCCTGGCATTTAACCTGGTAGGCGATGGTCTACGCGACAAAATGGATACCCGTCATGCCAACTAATCCGATAACAAGCGATCTGTTGATCGCTGAAAATCTTACCGTTTATGTTCCGGGGCCACAGCCAGTGGAACTGGTTAAATCGATCTCTTTCCAAGTCGGGCAAGAGCGAGTGGCACTGGTCGGTGAATCGGGATCGGGTAAATCAATGACCGCCCGGGCATTAATGGGCTTATTACCGTCTCCTTGTCTTTCTCTGGCTACGCGTTTGACGCTGGGAGATCAGGATTTAACCCGCCTGAAAGAGAAAGAGTGGAACCAGTTGCGTGGTAATCGCATTGCTATGGTGATGCAAGACCCGAAATATGCTTTGAATCCTACCCAACCAATCGGTCGTCAGGTTGAAGAACCGCTAAAGCTGCATACTCGTCTTGGCCGTAATGAGCGGCAGGAAAAAGTATTAGATATGCTCAATGCAGTGGGATTACCCGATGTAAAACGTCTCAGCGGGCTTTATCCCCATCAGCTTTCTGGCGGGATGGGGCAACGAGTGATGCTGGCTATTGCGCTAATCAACGATCCTCAGTGGTTGATCGCCGATGAACCGACATCCGCATTGGATCACGATATGCGTGAACAGGTCTTGGGGCTGATTGAACGTCTGGTCGAAGAGCGCAACATGGGCTTGGTATTGATTAGCCATGATTTACAGCAAGTGGCGCAATACTGCGAACGTGTGCTGGTCATGTATAAAGGCGAGGTGCTTGATCAACTGCCTGCGAAACAACTTGCCCATGCCACGCATCCTTATACCCACACGCTGTGGTCATGCCGACCAAATATTGATACTCGCGGTCAACGTCTGCCGGTGCTGGATCGTGCCTTGCTGGAATCTTTGACACAACGGCAGGAGGCGCCATGAGCAACGAAATGATTGCGCAGTTACACCATCTTAGCGTGTCTCACCGCCAAGGTTATGAAACGCGTACTGTGGTGCATGATGTTAATCTCAGTATTCATCGTGGCGAATGTTTCGGGTTAGTCGGGCCATCTGGCTGTGGAAAATCTTCGCTGTTGTGGGTATTGGCTGGACTTAATGGGCAATGGAGCGGAGGGATTAACCTGCTCGGGCGCAAGTTAGTTCCAGGCAAGCCTTTTACCGGGAGTTTGCGCCGCGATGTGCAGATGGTATTTCAAGACCCTTATGCTTCGCTGCACCCGAAACACAAACTGCTGCGCACCTTAAGCGAACCGCTGAAAATCTTGAAAGAGACCGACATCACTGACAAGGTCGCCAAAGGATTCGAGCAAGTGGGATTAAATCCGGCATTAATGGATCGCTATCCGCATCAGCTTTCCGGTGGGCAGCGTCAACGCGTGGCATTAGTTCGCGCCTTGTTATTAAAGCCGAAACTCTTGCTGCTCGATGAACCCACTTCTGCATTGGATATGTCGGTACAGGCAGAAATCCTGAATCTGCTTAATGACCTGAAAAAATCCGAAGACCTGACCATGATTCTGGTCAGCCATGACGCCGATGTCATCGATCATATGTGTGACCGATCGGTCTATATGGCAAAAGGGCATGTGTTGGGGTAATGGTAAATCCCATTATTGGATTTAGCCGGGCATTCTCGCCCGGCTAAAACTAAAAATACGATTAAAAATCAATGGGTAGTATGAGGTGATGGCTGCGGGCTGTCTGAGTTCCCTCCCATTTGTTGGTAGATATCTGCCAGATTTTGTAGTTGATCATAACGATTGGTATCCACCTCGACCTGAGCCAGTCGGCGTCTCTCTTGTGCATCCAGCCAGAAATTAATCGGTGTTGCGCCGTTGCGATAACGGGTCTCGTTTAAGCGTTCCGATTGGTATGCCAGTTCTAATGCATATTGCAGTTTTTTCTCTTGTGCGAGCAGCTGTGTTCTTCGTACCAGCGTGTCTTCCACGCCAGCCATGGCCTTATATAGCGATTGCTTAAAACTCAGCACCCGCTGTTGGTAATCGTTACGGGCAATTTTAATGTCGACATCCATTAGCCGAAACTGCACAAAAGGCAGCGTCAGACCGGCCCCTAGAGTGGCAAGCGGATTTTGTACAAATTTGAACAGCGCATCACTTGTGCCACCAATTGAACTGGTCAAATTAAACGCCGGGTAATACTCGCTGCGTTTGATATCGACATGGGCCAAGGCTTCACGCAAGCGCAGTTCACTGGCGCTGATATCAGGACGACGAGATAACACGCTCGCGGGAATATCTGCACTGATTTGTGGCAATGGGCCACTGGG
This sequence comes from Rouxiella sp. Mn2063, assembly GCF_049319665.1. NCBI lineage: Bacteria > Pseudomonadati > Pseudomonadota > Gammaproteobacteria > Enterobacterales > Yersiniaceae > Rouxiella > Rouxiella sp. Mn2063. The sequence continues at coordinate 595,785 of NZ_JBMOUD010000001.1, forward strand.
TAAACGTTGGGGGTCAACTACCGAATTGCCCGGCGCTGTACCTAGCAACACGGCTTGCATATTTAACGCCTGTTTGCGTTGTGCAAGCAGTGCCAAATGCGCGTTTTCTTGCGCTACCACCGACTGCTCGGCATCGATGACATCAAGTGAGGCAACGCTACCGGCAAGATAACGGGTATTGACCAGTTTCAAGGTTGTTTTAGCGTGCTCAATGCTCTGCAAACTCACGGCAATACGCTGATTAAGATAAGCAATTTGCCAGTAGTTTTTGCTGGCTTCACTGAGTAGCGTCAGGCGCGCGGCAGCAAGGTCTTGTGCGGTAGCCTGACGAGCCCATTCGGCGGCATCGCGCTGTCGAGCCAACTTGCCCCATAAATCGACCTGATAGTCGACGCCAAGGCTGGCGCTACTGCCTTTGCTCCATGGCGTTGAGCTATTTACATTTTTTGATCCAGTCATCCCCAAATTAGCATTAACCGATGGGGCGGTATCAATCCCTACTCGTTGCGCGTCAAGATTGGCGCGATAGAGCCGCAGCGCGGCGAGAGCTAAATCGTTATTACTTGCCAACACTTGTTGTAACCAGTGTTGCAGTTGCGGGTCATGAAAGTCCTGCCATGCGAAGGGAACCGAGGCACCAATAGTTATCGGTTCCTGCCACTGTGCCGGATAAGTTACCGCCGGAGGATGATAGGTGCTTTTTAATAAATTGCCGCAACCTGCGCTGAGCAAGACGGCGGTCATAACGCCAAGTGGAAAGAGTTTTTTCATCAGTTATTCGCTCGCCAGTGAAACGACCGGATCCATCCGTGCAGCCTTGCGGGCAGGGAGATAACCAAAAATCATGCCGATCAGAGTGGAACAGAAGAAGGCAATCGCCGCCGCTTGCCAGGAATAGATAGCCGTGAGTTCTCCACCGGCAAGGCCGCTAAGCAACGGGCCTACCGCTAACGACAGGGCGACACCTAATACGCCGCCAATCAGACAGACCAACACGGCTTCAATCATAAATTGCTGCATAATATCGCTACGTCTGGCGCCGACTGCCATACGTACGCCTATTTCATGAGTTCGCTCGGTGACTGAAACCAACATGATGTTCATCACGCCGAGGCTGCCAATCACTAGCGCGATAGAAGCGACCATCAAAATCAACAGGCTGAGCGTCATCGACGTATGTTCAATTGATTTACGGTACTGATCGCGGTTGAACAGCATAAAATCTTTGACGCCGTGGCGCTGAGTAAGTAACTGGGTAATGGCTTTCACTGCGGCAGCATTGGGCGCATCATCTTTGAGTCGTATATTGATACTACTTAACGACTGCTGGCCTGACATGCGATACATCACGGTGGTATAAGGCAGCCAGACGCGTAGCTGATTCGGTGAATAATTGCTGTTACTGCTGCTGACCACGCCAATCACTTTGACCGGGACTGAACCCACAAAGATGGTTTGCCCCAAAGGGCTGCCGATGACATGCTCAAACATCGCTTTGCGCGTATTTTCATCAATAACGGCCTCTTGACGTGCATGAGTATCGTCACTGAAATTACTGCCATCGACAAACTTGATACCCTGAACACGAAAATATTGAAGGCCAACGCCTTCAATGGATGCATTGGCTGATTTAGAAAGAAAACGTACTTGCTGTGATGTTGAAACTTCAGGCGTTACGCTATCAACAAAGCTTTGTTTTGCCAGTGCATCAACGTCGGCAGGGACCAGTGAGCGGATGTTTTGCGAAGAATCATCAAAGAAGTCACTGCCCGGATAGATGTTGACTACGTTAGTGCCGAGCCCTTTAATACTCTCAAGTGTGCGTTGTTTCGCGCCTTCCCCTAGGGCGACCACGGTAACCACGGCGGCAATGCCAAAGATAATGCCGGTCATGGTCAACGCGGTGCGAAGCCGGTGGGCGTTCATCGATTTTAATGCCATTTGCAGCGATTCACGGGTGCGGTCGACCAAGCTTTGCCAATAGCCTTGTTCACTTCTTGGCGGAGCGACTAACGAGGTAGCATGTTCAATTTTGCTGCCGCTATCGGCGATGATTTCGCCATCTCGCAGTTCAATAATACGCTGAGCATGGCGGGCAACATTCATATCGTGGGTAACAATGACCACAGTATGTCCACGCTGATTAAGCTCTGTGAGAATTTGCAGCACTTCCTGCCCGGATTGTGAGTCAAGCGCGCCGGTTGGCTCATCGGCCAGAATAACTTCGCCGCCATTAATCAAGGCTCTGGCAATACTGACACGCTGTTGTTGGCCGCCAGAAAGCTGGCCTGGTTTGTGGTGTTCGCGTCCTTCAAGCCCCAACTTTGCCAGCAGCTGAGCCGCTCGCATCCTTCTTTCGCCACGTTTGCTGTTGGCATAAATTGCTGGAATTTCGACATTATCGAGTGCGCTACTATCGGTCATCAGATGATAGCGTTGAAAGATAAAACCAATATGCTCGCGGCGCACGCGGGCCAACTCATCAGCAGAAAGCTGCGCGGCATTCTGCCCACCGATAAAGTAATCACCGCTGTCTGGTACATCAAGGCAGCCCATAATATTCATCAGCGTCGATTTACCTGAACCTGAAGCGCCAATGATCGCAACCATTTCACCGGCCGCGATGGTCAGATTTACGCCCTTAAGTACGGTAAGAGGCTGTTCGCTATTGGTGTAAGTGCGGCGAATATTTTTAAGCTCAATGGCGTTGTTTGCTGGAGCATTATTTATTGCAACTTCATTCATTGGAAAATTGCATCCTTGTTATCGCTATTACCGCTCTCCTGAGCCAAGATTACTTTTTCGCCTGCTTTCAGCCCGCTGAGCACCTGGATATCAACATTGTTGGTAATTCCGGTGGTGATATCGCGTATTTCAGGCTGATTATCCTTACCCAGAATCTCTACCTGTTGCTTGTTTTCAGCACTTTTCTTCACCGCCTGCAACGGAATTAATAACGCATTTTCAGCTTTGCCGCGCAGCAACGTGACTTGCGCCGTCATCGCGATACGCAATTTGTTATCAGGATTAGGAATGTTGAACAGGGCGTTATAATAGACCGACGCGTTGCTGGCTCCAGAGCCGGACGAAGTGCTGCTGCCACTGGAAAGCGAGTCATCTTTCATTACCGATTCAGGGGCCAATTCAACGCTAAGCAGCGTGGTGTCGTAACGTTTTTCCGGTTCTGAGAAGATAGTGAAGTAGGCTTTCTGCCCCGGCATAATATGAGTAATATCCGCCTCTGAAATTTGCGCTTTGACTGTCATCACATTCAGCTGTGCCAGCTTGGCAATAGTAGGGGCGTTCTGGTTGGCGTTTACCGTTTGTCCTTGCTGAGTGACGATGGCAATCACGGTGCCATCCATCGGTGCCAGGATCTTGGTATAGCTGAGATCGACTTTCTTTTTATCCACATCGACTTGCGCCTGAACGATACGCGCATCTAATGCCAACAGATCGGCATGCGATGTTGCCAGTGCAGCCTCCGCGCTTTCATAATCCTGACGCGAACTGGCCTCGTCACTAAGCATGCGTTTTTGGCGTTTGAATTGCGCCTCATTTTGTTTCAGCATTGCCTGCTTGGCTAAACGTTCTGCTTTAGCTGCGTTCAGGGCGGCTTCTGAGGTGCGAAGATCGTTGCGTTGTGGCAAATCGTCAATCTCAGCGATGAGCTGACCTTTATGCACCGTATCACCCATTTTTATCTTGAGCGATTTCACTTGTCCTGATACCTGAGCACCGACATTGACACGTTCTATGGCGTCAAGTTTTCCGGTGGCAAGCACAGCGTTTTCAATATCACCTTGATGAACCGGTGTAGTGACATAGGCAATGGGGTTAGGGAGACGAAAATAGGTTACCAGGCCGATAGCCAGAATAAGCAGGCAAACTACGATAATAAACACCAGACGACGTGAAGTCATTTTCATGTACTAACCCTATGTTTTCCATAACCGGGGACGTCCAATAGCCATATTTTCCATAGCCATAGAGCTGTCCAAAAAAATTTATTATGAAACATTTAACTTAAACATTTTCAATATTTGATTGATTGAATTGCCCAATCCGTAATTGTCAGTGTATTTAACCATTATTTCAGTGAGGTATAATTTCAATACGTCACGATGACAATGTGACAAAGCAGGGGCGCGATCGTTCCATTACGATAAAAAAAGAACGCATCATTCAGTGAATGTGAGGGCGTTGGTTCGTTATTTCTTTCCCATTATTTATAGTAAACCCCTTGCTTGTGACGGCGTCACTTTCATTAGATAAATTCCCAATTTATAAAGCTATTTTAGTTAGTTGGCTGCGTGAAAGCGGCGTGTTACCACTGCAAGACTTACTGATATTTATTGGGAAAACTCGCAATGAAAGTTCGTCTCTCTTCGTTATTTCTTTTGACACTGGCTGCGAGCAGCCATGTTTATGCAGCGACGCCTGCTGACACTTTAGTTGTCGCTGAATCCCTCGAGGGCATTATTAGTCTTGACCCAGCGGAGAGCTTCGAACAGGTCAGTAATGGCAACTTGCTGAATATTTATCAGCAATTGGTGAGGTCCGATCGACAAAAGCCCGATCAGCTCGATCCTGCGATAGCGAAAAGTTGGCAAGCGACCAGCGATGGGCGTGGCCTTATTTTTACGCTGACACCAGGACAAAAGTTTTCTAGTGGCAATCCGATTACCGCTGATGATGTGATTTTTTCTCTCAGCCGTGCCGTCAAACTGAACAAGAGCCCATCTTTTATATTGGGTGAATTAGGCTGGACACCAGACAATGTTGATGGGCAAATCAAAAAGCTTGCTGATGATAAAGTGCAAATTAACTGGAGTGCGGATATTGGCAGCGAGCTGGCATTAAGGCTGTTAACTGCGCCAGTGGCGTCGATAGTCGACAGTAAATTATTAGCGAGCCACCAAGCGGGTAATGATTTCGGCAATGGCTGGCTACGCAGCCATTCTGCAGGTAGTGGTGCTTACAGCATACAAAACTATGTCCCTCATGAAGCTTTATTCTTTAAACGTAATACCTACGCGCAACCACAGGCCAAAATAGATAAAGTCCTATTCAAAAACATTGCCGATGCATCGACGCGCCGCTTGCTAGTGCTCAATGGCGATGCAGATATTGCCTATGACTTAGGCGCGGATCAGTTTGCATCATTAGAGCATCAACCTAACGTCTATGTAGCCAAATTCCCGGTCTCGTTAATCTATTATTTAGGGTTCAATGTGGGTGACAAGAGTCAACCGGTACTGGCAAACCCTGCCTTATGGGAGGCGGCAAGATGGCTGGTGGATTACAAAACGCTTTCGCAAGGGTTATTAAAAGGTCAGTACACCATTCGGCAAACCTTCTTACCAAAAGGTCTTGCAGGCTCGATAGACGATCAACCTTATACGTATGATGTGGATAAGGCCAAAGCTATCCTCAAAAAAGGCGGCATACCCGAGGGGACGACCATTGATCTGCTCGTGATTAATCAACCACCTTATTCGGATATCGCTCAGGCATTGCAAGGCAGCTTCGCACAAGCCGGGATTAACCTGAAAATTACGCCAACCATAGAAAGTGATGTATTGACGCGCATGAGAGCTCACCAATTCCAGTCAATATTTACTTACTGGGGAGCGGATTATCTGGATGCTAACAGTAACGCCAGTACCTTTGCCTATAATCCACCGGGTGGTGGCAAAACGTTAGCGGGGCGTTTGCAATGGAATATTCCACAGATCAGCGCCGAAACTCGCGCTGCTGCGGCACAATCTGATCCACAAAAACGTCTGGCGCAATATGCCGATTTACAACGTGAGTTACAGCGCAACTCGCCATTTGTTGTTGCGTTACAGGGGCAGTTACTCGTTGCATTGCGCAGTAATGTGAAAGGAGCAAGCCAGCAAATCGGCAACAGTCAGCTATTTTTAGACCAGATTAGTAAATAATTGCAGTCTTGGAGAGAAGGGCTGATTCGCTATCAGTCCTTCTGATTCTTTGCGATTAACTGATATTACTATTATTGCCTGCTATTAACCCGCAGGCTGCCAACTAATACGGCACTCTTCTCGGCGGAAGGTTAGCACCCGGCTACGATTTGAAATCAGTTGCACGTTATAGCCTTGGAAATAGAGACAAAACGATTTTTGCCACGGTCCATCGCTCATTTCAACCAACAGCCGACCTTGCCCTAACGAGGTCAGTTTCCCTGCTGTCCGCAAGGTTCCCACCCCCATCAATAGTTGATCGTCGATAATATCGAATGCTGACTTAGATTCAGCGTGATACCAGCGGCCCTGAATCATATGTAGAAAATCAGTAGACTCTATTGGCTTAAAGAAACGTTTAGCATGTCCAATTTCGCCCTCGATAAGCGGGCCTTTTTGTTCTAAACGTATCGGCATATGCGCGGAAAGAGAAACTGCACTGCCATCCTCTCCCTGATAAAGATTTTCACTGGTGCCTAAATAGTTGGCAACGCCATTATTAATGGCTAACCAGTAGGGTTCTGCGTGGCTAACATAGAGGCCATCTTGCAATGCCGTGCTACGACGCGGCAGTGGCGCGTTTAATAGCGTAGCTGCAATTTCTATAAGGGCGGCAAAAGAATCGGTATCGTCGCGATTTGACACTAATGCCAGACCTATTTGCTGGCGAGGCTCCAGCAGGAAATAGGTTTTATAACCAAGGTGAGAACCTCCGTGACCATACAGTGTATAGCCGCCGATTTTGGTCTTCGCTAACCCCAGCCCATAGCCAGTTTGCGTTCCATCATTAAGAAAACGCGGTGAGGTTAGGGCATCAAGCACCCCGGCACCCGGTCCGCGATTGGTCAGTAGCGCTTGCAACCAAGTCATGAGCGAACGCAAACTTCCAGCTAAGCTTCCGGAAGCAGAAAGGTGCAAGCCAGCGGAGGCCGTTTTCCAGCCATCTTTTGCCAGCCAATAGCCAGGAGCTAAATCAGGTACGATATCGAACCAACTTTCTGGAGCAAACAAGTTAATACTCAAAGGTTTGGCAATATATTGGTCAATCAAATCGGCAAATTGCAGCCCTTGACGTTGCAGGATAGTTTCTACTAATCGATAACCCGTATTCGAGTAAGACAGGCCTTCTCCGGCTGGAAAATTGAGATTTCCCATTTGTGCCAAAAAATCAAGAATCGGTTCAGGATCGCTGACGTTATAGACTGAAACGCCGAGCAAGGAGAGCGTTTCTCGAACGTCAGGCAGGCCGCCAGTCATGTCTAGTGCTTGCCCGATGGTAACATCTGACATAGGGGCTTGCAGAGTGGGTAAATATTTACCTAGCGTATCGTCGAGAGACAAACCGGACTCGCTGCGCAGAAGCGATAGCGCGGCGAAAATATGTTTAGTCACGGAGGCGAAGCGTACAACAGAGTCGAGGCTAAAAGGCTCACGGGTCGTCAAATTCGCCAAACCTGCGCAGACTTCTCCCTGTAGACCTTTGGCATCAAATAACGCAATAGCCCCACCGGGATGACCAGCGTGATTCCAACCTTCTGCTATCTGTTTTGCAGCACTACAGGCTGCTTTCCACTGTAATGAATTTAATGATTTTTCTGGTATGGATGTCATTTTATTCTTCCTAATAAGCAGATGTATATGTGAATGACAGCCCGGAATACCTAGGTCTCTCAAGATACAGAAGGCTGCTTATCTGTCTCTCAATGGTCCTAGAGTATATACCCGCCATACCTCAAGTTGCAGAGATGTTGGTTGCTCTCTATTACTCATTACCTGCAACTTGAAGTTTATTAGGTATAGATAAGATTGAATAACTCCTCCTAGTTAAGTTATTCAATCTTATTCTTTTTTCGGGTTTTTCTGCCATCAATACTAAACCTTAAGCCAAAGAATCAGGCATCGATTCTCTAAAGCCATCTTGGCAAAGTGCCTTATTCCATCATCAAGCAGGATGTTAATTCGTGTGTAAAGGTGCGTTGCTGTTAATTATTTAAAGGGAAGGGGATGATTTCTTTGCGAGGTAAAATTGGTATGGGTAAACTATGGTTGTATATCATGATGTTATGTTTTTATTTTACGCTTACTCATTCTGTGGGATTTATTGAGATTTATAACTACGAATTTTTAACATAAAGTTGTTTTTTATTTTACCTACTTCAAGAATAAAAAACTAAAACACATTTTACCTATATTTAAAATGGATAATAGTGTAGTGAAATTTAGTCGAAAGTATGGAGTAAGTAATAAAAGAGAGACGAATCTTACTCTCTCTTTTTAATTAGGGAAATTTATTACTGCTTACTTATTGATTCATAAAATTTTAATTACATCATCAACTCTTGCCGGCCCTAAAATCGAGCCGACATAATCTATGAATTCGTATAATCAGCCGCGTTGCCAGGTTTTTACACTTCCTTCTGTGGCATCCTCGTTCTGAGGTCGATCCCGCCCATCGCTGGTTGCGGCAACTGGTACTTAATGTTTGCCGTCGGCTTGTCCCACATTGATATTTTATTTAACGCCTCGTCTGTTATATCAGAACGGGGCGTTAACGGTTTAACGACTTGATTTAATTTAACTCGTGGGGTTAAGCGCGATACGTCTCTTTACCCCAGTCGAGCATATTACCGATCAACGTTTTTAGCAGCACTTGCAGTTGTTCGGCTTTGGCATCGACATATGGGAAAGGCTCGGCCTCATCCATATAATTACACTGTGCCAGTTCCAACTGAACGGCGTGATAATCCTGCTCTGGTCTACCGTATTCGCGAGTGATATAGCCACCTTTAAAGCGGCCGTTCACCACATGAGTAAACTGTGTCTGGTTTTCACAACTGTGCTCTATACGAGCGATCAACTCAGGGGCGCAGCTAGCGCCGCTGTTGGTACCTAGATTCAAGTCTGGCAGTTGGCCTTCAAACAGACGTGGGATTACTGAAGCAATAGAGTGGGCATCAAAGAGCAAAGCATAGCCGAATTCTTGCTTCATACGGGCCAGTTCGTCTGCCAAGGTTTGGTGGTAAGGCTGCCAGATGCCGTCAAGATAGGATTTGCGTTGTTCAGCGCTGGGTTCTTGTCCCGGTTTAAAGGTCGGGCGGCCGTCAAATAAGGTGTCAGGATAAAGACCAGTGGTCGCCGTGGTATACAGCGGCTTGTCATCTGCAGGGCGATTGAGATCAATCACGAAGCGCGAATATTGGCCGACTAAGATGCTAGCACCGAGTGATTTAACAAATTCGTATAATTTAGGAATATGCCAATCGGTATCAGACAGCGGTTGCGCTCCATCGGTCAGACCGTTGGCGACTTCTGGCGTCAAACGAGTGCCTGCGTGAGGAATACTTAGCAGCAATGGTACGGTGCCACGGGTAAAGTGTATGGAATCGAAATGGCTCATAAACGCACTTCTCCTTGATAGATAACGGTGCAGGGCAGTTGTCCACCCAACCAATAAACTAATTCAGCAGGTCGCTTTAACGGCCAGTGGACGAAGTTCGCCACTTTGCCGGCTTCCAGAGTGCCTTGGCTGTCTTGTACGCCTAATGCACGCGCAGCGTGGCAGGTGATCCCTGCCAGTGCTTCTTCTGGTGTCATACGGAATAATGTGCAGGCCATATTGAGCATCAGGCGCAAAGAGAGCGCCGGAGACGTGCCTGGGTTGGCATCGCTGGCAAGCGCAATAGGCACGCCGTGTTGGCGGAAAAGCTCGACCGGTGGACACTGTGTTTCGCGCAGCAAGTAATAAGCGCCTGGCAGTAATACGGCCACGGTACCGCTGGCGGCCATGGCTTTAATATCACTCTCTTCAATGTATTCAAGGTGATCGGCTGAGAGTGCGCCAAAACGCGCTGCCAATGTGCTACCGTGCAAAGACGAGAGCTGTTCCGCGTGTAGCTTAACGGGCAAGCCAAGTTGGCGGGCGGCGTTAAATACTCGTTCAACTTGCGCCGGAGAGAAGGCCAAATGCTCACAAAAAGCATCAACGGCGTCGGCAAGATTTTCTTGGGCAACTTGCGGCAGTAGCTCTTGGCAAATCAGCTCAATATAGTCATCCGCACGGCCCTTGAATTCTGGTGGTACCGCGTGAGCGGCCAGTAAGGTGGCTTTGACATCCACGGCATGACGGCTTTTCAGCTCGCGGATCACCCGCAGCATTTTCAGTTCGCTTTCATGGCTTAAGCCATAGCCAGATTTGATTTCAATACAGGTGACACCTTCAGCCAGCAAAGGGCGCAGCCTGAATTCAGCTTGCTCCAGCAACGTTTCAGCCGACGCCTGGCGGGTAGCGTTAACGGTGGAAATAATTCCGCCGCCCTGAGCAGCAATCTCAGCATAGCTGACGCCATTAAGACGCTGTTCAAATTCAGCGCTGCGATCGCCCCCGAACACCAGATGCGTGTGGCAGTCAATTAGGCCGGGAGTAATGATCCCGCCGTCAAATTCTGTGCGTTGTTTGGCGATAAAATCAGGGCAGTCCTGCGCGGCGCCGAGCCATAAAATACGGCCGTCTTTAATCGCTAGCGCGCCATTCTCAATGATGTTGTAGTGTCCGTCACGCAAGGTAACCAGATCGGCGCCGAGCCACAGGCTGTCGCAATGCAGTGTAGTGGATGAGTCGTGCAGGGAGTGTTCTGTCATCGATGACGTTCTCCAGATTCACAGAAGCGGTTAATGCTTGTATAGACAAGAGTATGCAAGCAAGCTAACGCATAAAATCCGCAGCGGCAAGGTGGAGGTCATAGATTTTACTTATAACGCGATCTGACTCGAGAGAATTATCATGAAGAACGCGCATTTCGACGACCTGTTTTAGGCCTGGCAAAATGCGCATCTGGCGAGAGTTAGCCGTGACTGGTAAAGCGGCCAAACAGCTGGTAGCGACTTCCTGGATAAAGCAGGCGAGCAGAGGTAACAACACGGCTACCGCTCCAGGTACGGCGGTGGATCAACAGGCAAGGTTCATGTTCACCCAACTGTAATAAATCCTGCTGTAATTCATCGGCCCGCACCGCTTCAACGCGATGTTCACCGGATGTCAGCGGCGCTGATTCCATCAGATAATAGTATGGCATTTTTTTATTGTTGATCACCTGATGCAGATAATCGGGGCCGGTTTGTGGGTTAACGCAGCGATCTTCGATTTGCACGGGTAAATCATTTTCATAATGCACAATCAGCGAATAGAACATCGGCTGGCCGGGTTTTATCCCGAGCAGAGACGCTTGTTCTGCATCGGCTAATCGTTGTTCACAGATGATGATCTTGCAGCTGTGATGGTGACCGCGTTCGGCGATTTCGTCGGCGATATTGTGAACTTCCAACAGCGGCGTATAGGCTTTGGCTTCAGCGACGAACGTACCGACGCCTTGCATACGAATCAAAAAGCCTTCGCTGGTTAATTCACGCAGCGCGCGGTTAATCGTCATACGACTCACGCCGAGTTCATTGACCATTTCACTTTCGGAAGGTACGCGCTGATGCGGTCGCCATATTCCTGCACGAACTTGGTCGATAATGGCCTGTTTGACCCGCTGATAAATAGGGGCAGGCGTATCGCTAATTGCAGCCGCCAACTGAGATAAAACTTGCTGTGACACCGCCTGTTGATGCGGCTGCTGTGAATCAGACATGTCACTAACCTCGCTTATTATAAAATCCAAAAGTATAAAAGATCATCTTGCGTAACCAGAGTATAAAACCGCGCGCGATGACAAATTATAAAAATAAAGCCGCTGTACTAGTTTACAGTTCAATTCGGCGTATGTATATGTATAGACAAGTTGGACAAAAGATCACAAACCTTAACCGAGTGATTGACCATTTTAACCGATCCGGGAAACCAGTATGTCCGTTTATTTTGCCCCTCGCGCCCTTTTGCCGCATGGCTGGGCACATAACGTCAGATTAGAAGTTAACGATGCCGGCTATCTTACTGCAATTACGCCTGATTGCGATAAGCAGGATGCGACTGTTTTGCATGGGCCGGTGGTCGCTGGGATGCCAAATTTACATTCACATGCCTTTCAGCGTGTAATGGCGGGGCTGGCCGAAGTTGCCGGCAATCCGCAAGACAGTTTCTGGACCTGGCGTGAACTGATGTATCGCATGGTTCGTCGTCTGACGCCTGCCCAGGTGACCACTATCGCTACCCAGCTTTATATCGAAATGCTTAAAGGTGGTTATACCCAGGTTGCTGAGTTTAACTATCTGCATCACGATACCAACGGACAGCCTTATGCTGACCGCGCTGAGATGAGCCGTCATCTTAGCGAGGCGGCCCAGCAGGCCGGGATTGGTCTGACTTTACTGCCGGTGTTATATAGCTATTCTGGATTTGGCGCGCAGCCCGCCGTTGAAGGGCAAAAGCGCTTTATTCAAGATGCCGACAGTTATCTGCTGCAACAACAGGCTATTCGCCATCATATTGCCGATAAGCCGCTGCAAAATCAGGGGCTGTGTTTCCATTCCCTGCGTGCCGTGTCGCTAGATCAAATGCAACAGGTGCTGGGAGAAAGCGATAAGCAGCTTCCCGTGCATATCCATATTTCTGAACAAATGAAAGAAGTGAACGACTGTCTGGCGTGGAGCGGGCAGCGTCCTATTGCCTGGCTATATGACCATTTGCCGGTGGATCAACGTTGGTGCTTGATTCACGCCACCCATCCTGATGAAAGCGAACTGGCACAGCTGGCAGCAAGCAAGGCGGTCACTGGATTATGTCTGACCACTGAAGCCAACCTCGGTGATGGGATTTTCCCGGGTGTTGATTACATCGCCCAAGGGGGGCGCTGGGGTATCGGCTCAGATAGCCATGTCTCGCTGAATGTCGTAGAAGAACTGCGCTGGTTTGAATATGGTCAACGCCTGCGCGATAGACACCGCAATCGTTTAACGGCAGAAAACCAACCTTCGGTGGGGGATTTGCTCTATACCCAAGCACTTGCTGGTGGTGCTCAAGCTTGCGGCGCGCCGATTGCCAAACTGGAAGTAGGATGCCGCGCAGATTGGCTGGTACTCGACGGCAATGATCCTTATCTGGCGGCAGCGAGCGACAGTGAAGTGCTTAATCGCTGGTTGTTCGCCGGTGGTCAGCATCAAATCCGAGATGTGTGGGTAGCAGGGCAAATTCGCGTACAAGACGGTCATCATCCGCTGGAGCAAAAAGCGGCAGCAGATTTCCTGGCATTGCTGAAACAGCTTGGTCAGGAGGCGGCATGAGTATTGAACGCAACGCGTTCCATTTTGATACGCTGCCGGTAAGCCCGTGGCGTAACGGCGGCGGAGAAACGCGAGAAATCTTTAGCTTTCCGGTGGGGGCGACGGCATTTGATTGGCGAGCCAGTATTGCCACTATTGCACAAGATGGTCCGTTTTCGGCTTTTCCGGGCATTGACCGCTCGATTACCTTGCTCTCTGGCGCTGGCGTGCACTTGTTTGCTACCGGTGAGTCCTCTGGAGAGGTTGATCACCTGTTGTCATCGCCAGGCGAACCTTTTGCGTTTTCTGGTGATACCGCGCTTGATTCGCGATTGTTGGCTGACGTGACCACCGATTTTAATATCATGACCCGCCGTGGTGTCTGTCATTCATCGGTAGTCGCAAAACGACAATCCTTTGCACTCAATACCGGCTTGGGGGGCGTGCTGTACGTGCTCAGTGGTCAATGGTTGCTTAACGGTAAACCCTTGGCTGAGCCACGCGGTGGCGTGTGGTGGAACAGTGTATCGGCCGCAGACGAACAGTGGCAGATTAGCCACGAGCAGGGCGATGGTTTGCTGTTATGGGCGGCGATTTTACCGGGCTAACGGGCTGCCCTATAAAGGCGCATGCGCTGCACTGGTTTAGGTCGCTTGCATGCGTCTTGCTGATTAACTGGATCTTTTTTATCGCGTATAGCAACGGTTAATCAGCGTTATTAGATAATTCAAAAAGTGGCACAAAGTTTGCCTATAAGTAACAGTGCTTGTATAGACATGAGTAGTCAGAAGGCGTGCGTGAGTTTTTTATCACCGTCACTGATTCACCCCGGCAAATTGAGAGGCGAAACGAACAAGTAAAGTGATGTCTGGCATGGTTTTAAGCACTGACGGTAGATTTTCCGTTTCGGCGCGACTATCGTCTCAGAACCTCGCAATATGTTGTATCGACCAAGGCGTTATATTGCCTAATGTAAAATTTGCCGAGGAATGCCGCCAGTAAAGGCGGCGAAGCAAGAATATAAACACGGTGCCTGGCGAAAGCCTGATTGAACATCGCATCGTTAATGTTAAAGGTAGCCTTGAGCTTACCAAGTATTGCCTTAACCCAATCCATAAATGCATTGGGTTATGACATCACCCAACTTGTCTATACAGGAATATATTATGACTGTTCATTCAACCGAAAAAACACTATGTCGCCTCCATCCGGGGCAGGTTGAGCTGCCAATGCTCCGTCAAATTTACCAGGGAAATGTGCAAATCGAGCTGGCTGAAGAAGCTCGTGCGGCGGTACTGGCTTCACAGGAAACGGTGGAGCGCATTCTGGCAGATGGCAAAGTGGTTTACGGGATTAACACCGGTTTTGGCAAGCTGGCACAGACCACCATTCCAGCAGACCGTTTGGCAGAATTGCAACGTAATCTGGTGCTGTCACACAGCGTTGGCGTGGGTAAATTGTTGCCGGACAATGTGGTGCGTTTGATTGTTAGCACCAAAGTATTGAGTCTGTCCCGTGGTCATTCCGGTATTCGTATTGAAGTCATCGATGCGCTGATCGCCTTATTTAATGCCGGTGTCATGCCTTGCATCCCAGAGAAAGGTTCAGTCGGCGCATCTGGCGACCTGGCACCATTGGCGCACCTGGCGCTGATGTTGATTGGGGAAGGTGAGGTCACCATTAATGGCGAAAAAGTCTCTGCGGTTGCCGGGTTGGCAACGGTCGGACTGAAACCTTTCGTTTTGGGACCAAAAGAAGGATTGGCTCTCCTTAACGGTACTCAGGTATCAACCTCACTGGCGCTGCGCGGATTGTTTGAAGGTGAAAACGTCTTTGCTGCTGGGCTGGTTGCCGGGGCGCTGTCGTTAGAAGCCATTCAAGGCTCGGTTAAGCCGCTGGACCCACGTATTCATCAGGCACGCGGTCAGGCTGGACAAATTGCTGTCGCCGCCGCGGTGGCTTCTCTGTTAGAAGGTAGTGACATTGTCACTTCTCACACTCACTGTGGCCGTGTTCAAGATCCTTATTCTATCCGCTGTGTACCGCAAGTCATGGGAGCCTGTTTAGATAACCTGAAACATGCGGCGCGCATTCTGCAAATTGAAGCCAATGCGGCCTCGGATAACCCGCTGGTATTTTCTGAAAACGGTGATGTGATTTCTGGCGGTAACTTCCACGCCGAACCTGTCGCTTTTGCCGCTGACATTATTGCTTTAGCCATTGCAGAAATTGGCGCCATTTCTGAACGTCGCATGGCGCTGCTGCTCGACAGCGGCCTCTCTGGTTTACCACCGTTCTTGGTCAACGATGGTGGCGTCAACTCCGGCTTTATGATTGCCCAAGTGACGGCTGCCGCGCTGGCCTCAGAAAACAAATCATTAGCACATCCGGGCAGCGTTGACAGTTTACCGACTTCTGCCAACCAAGAAGACCACGTTTCTATGGCGACCTATGCGGCACGCCGCTTAGGCGATATGTCCTTTAATACCGCAGTCGTGGTGGGCATTGAAGCGATGGCCGCGGCGCAAGGGATTGAGTTTTCCCGTCCATTAAAAAGTTCTGCGCTGATCGAAGGTGAACTGCAAGCCATTCGTCAAAACGTTGCCTATTTAGATAAAGACCGCCTGATGGCACCTGATGTTGAACACATGCGAGTTTGGGCTAGCCGCGATCGGTGGCCAGCACCGATCGCAGCGATTCTGCCAAGCCATCAATAACCAAGCTATCACTCATTAATGTTGCCGTTCCCCATTGCGATGGGGAATTATTGAAACAATAAGGAACCAAACATGACCACACCACAACCGACCGCTCTTGCTCGTGTCATCCGTGCTCCACATGGTAGCGAACTGAGCTGCCAAAACTGGCTGATTGAAGCCGCTTATCGCATGATCCAGAACAACCTTGATCCAGACGTGGCTGAGCGCCCGGAAGATTTAGTGGTGTACGGCGGGATTGGTAAGGCAGCACGTAACTGGCCAGCTTTTGAGGCTATTTTAGATAGCCTGCGTAAATTACGCGAAGACGAAACGTTGTTGGTGCAATCAGGCAAACCGGTTGGCGTGTTCCGTACGCATACCGATGCGCCTCGCGTGCTGATCGCCAACTCTAACATCGTGCCACACTGGGCCAACTGGGATCATTTCCACGAATTGGATAAAGCCGGTTTGATGATGTACGGCCAGATGACCGCAGGTTCTTGGATCTATATCGGCGCGCAAGGCATCGTGCAGGGTACCTACGAAACCTTCGCCGAAGCGGGCCGCCAACATTACAACAGCAACTTGCGTGGCAAGTGGATCTTGACCGCTGGTTTAGGTGGCATGGGTGGCGCACAGCCGCTGGCTGGCGTATTGGCTGGTGCTAGCGTATTGGCGATTGAATGCCAGGAATCGCGCATCGATTTCCGTATTCGTACCCGTTATCTGGACTACAAAGCCTTTACCATTGATGAAGCGCTGAGCATCATCGAAAAAGCCTGTGCTGAAGGTAAAGCGATCTCTGTAGGTCTGTTGGGTAATGCTGCCGACATCATGCCAGAGCTGGTTGAACGTGCGAAAAAAGGCGGTTTGCGCCCAGATATCGTTACTGACCAAACTTCTGCGCATGACCCACTGAACGGCTACCTGCCAGCGGGTTGGACGCTGGAGCAGTGGCTATCTGCGCGTGAATCTGATCCGCAATCTGTGGTTAAGGCTTCACGCCAGTCAATGAAAGTTCACGTACAAGCGATGTTGGACTTCCATGAAATGGGCATTCCTACCGTCGATTATGGCAACAATATCCGCCAGGTTGCTAAAGACGAAGGTCTGGAAAATGCCTTTGATTTCCCAGGCTTCGTTCCTGCTTATATTCGTCCGCTGTTCTGCGAAGGTAAAGGGCCATTCCGCTGGGTAGCCCTGTCCGGTGACCCGGAAGATATCTACAAAACCGATGCCAAACTCAAAGAGCTGTTCCCGGATAACGCAAACCTGATCAACTGGCTGGATATGGCGCATGAACGTATCGCCTTCCAAGGTCTGCCAGCGCGTATTTGCTGGTTGGGCTTGGGTGAGCGTCACTTGGCTGGCCTGGCATTCAATGAAATGGTGCGTAATGGTGAGCTGAAAGCGCCGGTTGTTATCGGCCGTGACCACTTGGATACCGGTTCTGTTGCTTCTCCAAACCGTGAAACTGAAGCCATGAAAGATGGTTCAGATGCGGTATCTGACTGGCCGTTACTGAATGCATTGTTAAGCACTTCTGGCGGCGCGACCTGGGTGAGCCTGCATCATGGCGGTGGCGTAGGTATGGGCTTCTCACAACACTCAGGTATGGTGATTGTTTGTGACGGGACTAAAGAAGCAGATGCACGTCTGGAACGTGTACTGTGGAATGACCCGGCGACTGGCGTTATGCGTCACGCTGATGCGGGTTATCAGCAGGCGATTGATTGTGCCAACAAGCATAACTTGAACTTACCAATGCTAAAATAAGTGACGCTGTCACGTATGTAGGCGATGTAAGGGCATCACTGCCCGATTCGAAGCTTTAGCCGGAAAAAGGTAGCAACGCAGGTTGCTACCTTTTTTTATTCTTTTTTGTCGAGCACGCCCGCTTTCTGGCAAATTCATCGGTTCCAATAGCAACCAACCAAGCCAACAGGTGGCATAAAGCTTGCTTGCATAAGGCGGGATGATAGCGGGATGAAAAAGCCTGCGTGACTCATGTTCGTCGGCTCAACATGTTGGCCAACTCATGCTCACGTCAAAAAAAGTGCGCTACTCTTACCCAATCATTAGGGCATATCGCTGCCGTTTATCTCAGCAGAGATAAAACACAAGTAGTCGGAGAAACAGTCATGCAAGCACAGAATATTATTTTTCCGGCCCGCATACTTCGCGGTGCCGGTGTCCTGTCGCAGTTAGGTGAAATCTGCGCCGGTTTAGGGAAACGAGCCTTACTGATTGGCGGGCACCGTGCACTGCTTCAGGTTGGCGATAGCATTCGTCATCAGATGGAAGGTACGGTAGTCACGCTGGTTGGCAGTGAATGGTATGGCGGTGAGACGAGCGAAAGTAATATCACGCGCTTGGCCCAGATTGTTAAAGCGCAGCATATCGATGTGATTATTAGCGTGGGTGGCGGTAAATCGCTAGATACTGGTAAAGCCGTTGGCATCGCCGCCCATGTGCCGGTTGTTACTGTTCCGACCATTGCGGCAACCTGTGCGGCAGTCACGCCATTAACGGTGCGTTATCATGACGATGGCCATTTCCGTGATTTATACGCGCTACCGCAGGCTCCCGCTGCGGTGGTGATTGACAGCGAAATCATGGTAGCAACGCCTTTGCGCTGGCTGGCAGCCGGGTTAGGAGATACCTTGGCGAAGTGGTACGAATTCCGAGCTATTAGCAGTCATCATAGCGAATTAAACGGTATCGTGAGTTCGTCAACAGCTAACAGCCGTATCTGCTATGACTTGATTGCGACCTATGGTGCACAAGCCTGTGATGCCGTTCGTCAGAAACAGCCTAATGCAGCAATGGATCAAGTGTTGGATGCTATTTTCATGTACGCAGGGTTAACCTCGCTGATGAGCAGCGGTGGGCATGCTGCCGCGTCGCACGCGATTTATGAAGGCTTTACCATTTGTGATAAAACCCGCGAGTTTGGGCACGGCCTGCTGGTTGGTTTTGGCAATCTTTGCCTGTTAGCGTTAGAAAATCGCAGCGACGACGAACTGCTGGAGGCGCTACATTTGGCACAGGCTTGCGCGGTACCGCTGAGACTCAGTGAAATTGCTACGTTGAGTGCAGAAGAGTTGGAAAGTATTGTCCAGGCATCATTGCATGCGCCGGATATGGCTAACATGCCATCTCCGGTGACACGCGAATCTTTGTATGCGGCGATCAAACGCGTGGAAACGCTTGCCGATCGTTTACAGTAAGGTGTCAGAGAAGAGAGCGGCGTCAGCGAGTTCCTGACGCCGATAAGCTATATTTTTACGAAGGTTACTTCTTCACTGGCGTTTGCTGGATGATTTCTACCCAGTAGCCGTCTGGATCTTTAACGAAGGCGATATCTTTCATATTACCGTCAGTTAAACGTTTCTGGAACGTCACACCCAAGCGCTCAAAACGCTCACAAGCGGCATGAATATCAGGTACTGACAGGCACAGATGACCAAAACCACGAGGATCGCTATTACCGCTGTGGTAGCTGAACTCAGGATCGTTTTCAGTGCCGTGGTTATGGGTCAGTTCCAAAAGCCCGGTGACGGATTTGCGCCACAGATGGCGTTCAGCCGGATCTGCTGGGATAACTGATTTATCGGCGATCAGACCCAGGAAATAGAGGCTGAATTTGGCGTCGTTGAAATCATGATGTTCGATCAACGTAAAGCCCAAGGCTTTGGTATAAAAATCCAAAGATTTATGAATGTCTTTTACCCGGAACATGGTGTGGTTAAACACATATTGTTGGGTTTCTGCATCTGGGGTGGTTGTTACGCTATCCAGTGGATTTGATTGATTTACTGTCATGTAAACAGACTCCAAAATGTGATGATGATGTGCGCCCCCAACTTTAGTTGATTGCGCAACAAATTCAAGAAGTTGCTACTTTATCAGCACAATAGGCTGTGCGCGCTGGTTGTAAAAGCGTCGATAGGCGAGATAGCCAGCAATAATGGTCGATAAACTTGCCGTCGCCAACAGCATAAAGGTGACCATAATTTGATACTTGATCGCTTTGACCGGATCAATTCCGGCAAAAATCAGCCCGGACATCATCCCTGGCAGGCTAACCAGACCAACAGTTTTTGCCGCATCAATGGTTGGGATCATTGCCGCACGAATACTGTCACGAATAATGCTACCAGAAGCGACTTTGGTCGAGGCACCCAAGCTGAGCATTTCCAGAATCTTCTGTAGATTGTCGCTAAAGCGCTGATTAAGGTTGCTGTAACACAGCCCGACCGCCACCATCGCGTTACCGGCGATCATCCCGGTTATCGGAATCACCTGCATCGGTAAAAATTCGATAGAGCCGCTTAACACCAGAATTGCCAGCGTTAAGATGGTGCTGACGGTAATCGCAATGAACGAGATACGAAACCCATTACTAATATTCTTACTGCGTTTTTTGGCATTTAACGCCGCGTTGACGCAGATAAACAGCACCATCAATACCGTCAGCGCATCATTGTTGAGTTTAAAAATATACTTGAGGACATAACCGACGATCACCAGTTGGACGATGGCGCGTACCACACTCCAGACAATATCCTTTTCTAATCCTAGTTTCTCTTTCTTGCTGACTAACAGAGCAACTACCACCAAAATCAACGCTAAGGCGAGTGAGGTGTTGGTAATATTATGCTGATTCACGTTCGGTGCTCCGATTAGCTGGGCGGGAAAGGGCAATCACTTGCTGCGCGTGACGAATTTCATTCTGGTCATGTGTGACCCACAACACGCCAATCTGCTGCTCATTGACCAACTCGGCAATAATATCGTTGACGTTTTGCTTATTCTCTTCATCCAGCGCACTGGTAATCTCATCAAGCAATAAAACCTTCGGTAAAAACTGCAAATTACGCAGCAATGACACGCGTTGCTTCTCACCACCCGAGAGTTCTTGAGCATTTTTACTCAGCAGATCGCTTGGCAGATTGACGCGTGCCAACCAATGTTTCAGCTTCTTTTCATCTACCTTTTCTCGGCGGATTTGATAAGGCAATGCCAGATTATCGTAAACCGTTTGGCCAAATAGCGATGGCGTCTGAAAGCAGTAAGAAACCTGCTGGCGATAGTGCTGTGGGTTAAGCTGCATAATATCTTGCCCCTGAAACTGCACGGTGCCGCTGCTAGGGTTTAATAATGACGCAATAATTTTCAGCAACGTACTTTTGCCGCAACCGGAAGGGCCGGTTAACAAGGTAAACTGACCGGCAGCCAGTGAGAGGGACGTTGGCGCGAGTAATGTTTGCTGATTCAGACAATAACTGACGTCATTGACCGTTAATAGAGGGGAGGAGCCTGTCATCGACGTATTCTTAAGCGGGGAAGTAGTGCGTGAATGATAAGGTGTTTTTGCTAAGAGTCTATCCCATTCGGGCTATTTAATTTGCCATGTAAAATCGGAACAGTGCTCAAAATCCTCGCGTACTCCGTGTTGGGTTATTAGGGAAACGAAGAGTGGGGCGTAACGAACATACTCGCTGGTGCTTGATGCACCAGCATTGATTAGCACAGTGGCTTAAGGCGCTTTACTCGCCAGATGTTTAGGCATTTCGCGGTAAAAACCAATGCCAATTAATCGGCCAAACAAAAACGGAATAAATTTTCGGCCCCGCAACCAGCGCTCTGCTGCTGACGGCGGTTTTCTCCGGGCTTTCTGGCCAGCATTACTGATCATTATCTGTAATGACTGCGTGGCCCAGGTTGGGAATGTACGACGGCGTTGAATACGCTGCAAATGGCGCTGTTTAAGCTCCCCGGCCAGCAGCGGCTTGGTCAAAACATTTGCGGTCGCCACGGCATCTTGAATTGCCAGATTAACGCCGACGCCACCAATCGGTGACATGGCATGCGCGGCATCACCGATACACAACACGCCAGGCTTCGACCACTGTTGTAATCTGTCGATACGGATTTGCAATAATTTCGCCTGTTCCCAATCAGTAATTTCCTGCTGCAAGCGTTCTAAACCGAAAGGGGAAACTTCAGCGAGTTTTAGCACAAACTCGGCTAATCCTTGCTGTTGTAATGCAGGCAAACTGCCTTTGATAATGGAATATCCACACTGCCAGTAATCGCCGCGGTCAATCATAATAAAATTCTTTCTTGGCCCACGGTGGCCCATCGACCAGTTCGGGTCGTCAGGTGATTTAGTAATTTTCAACCACAACACATCGCGCGGGCTACCAAATCGACGAACTTCAAGTCCGGCTAACTCTCTGACAATCGAATTACGGCCATCGCAACCTATTACCAAATCGGCATGAAACGCCTGTTCGCCGTTTGGCGTTTGTGCTGTCACGCCGCTGACTCGTCCTTCATCATGCAATAGCCCAGTAACACTTGCCTGCTGAATCAAGGTAAAGCAGGGCAACTGCTGTGCTTTGCTATAGAGGAAATTTAGAAAATCCCACTGCGGCATAAACGCGATAAACTTGCAGTGAGTGGGTAAGTGACTGAAATCGGCCAGCGTGGTCTCTTTTCCATTCATCTCACCAAACAGCTTCTCAGCCCGTTGATGCGGCAATTGCAGAAACTCGTCTAAAAACCCCAGTCGCCAGATAATTTCCAGCGTAGAAGGGTGAATAGTATCGCCTCGAAAATCTCGTAAAAAATCGGCGTGCTTCTCCAGCACGGTAACGTTAATACCGCTGCGAGCCAACAAATATCCCAACATCATGCCAGCAGGCCCGCCGCCGACAATGCAGCAGGATGCAGATGGTCGTTCATAAGTCAGAGTCATGATGAATATCCAATTGGTTTTTAATTTCAATTGATAATAAATATCATTAAGGAGAGGTCCTATCAACGGATAGGGAATAAGGGTATTTTTTATAGGCTGGATCGAGCCTATGGGCGATTTTTAAAGCAATAACCGTGCTTGTTCGGTTTTGTAAAACAAGTAAGGTGCAAGTTTCGGTTCTGCAAGCTTGCTCAAGCTTGACCGAGCTTGTTTTGGTTTACTAAAAGCGAGAATGGTGAATTTTTCGGTTTCCGAAGTGCGGTGTCTAATGTTTCTCCGCAGCCTAAACCGAGTAAAGGAACGAAGGCGCGTTCCTTTACAATCCTGCGCCTTTTCAAACATTAACAACGAGTCTAGCGGAGGCCATGTTTCAGAGGCTTCCGTTATCGCGCAAATGCCAGCCTTCCAGGCTCCCCGGCTCCGGGTTCAAGCCAACGATAAAACTGTTGTCTTCCACCACTGTGCCGGTGGCATTTTGAGTGCGCTTGGCGGCTTTTAAGTTCAAATTCAAGTTCAAAGGCAGTTTATCTTTTGATTTTAAAAGGTTGATGGCGCGCTCAAAATTTCACGGACGAGTGGTAGAGAGACAGCGAAGTGTTTATTGAGCTGGCTCGAACCCGAGGAAGGGATGGCGGAGCCATGAAATTTGCGCCTGTCGCGGAGGTACCTGAAACATGGCCTCCGCTAGATTCGTTGTTAATACATTGAAAGGGCTGGGGATCCCGAAGGGGAAAGCCCACTTTTCCCCTTCGGTCGGTTCGAGTTGTGAAGTGACATTAAACACTGTATTTGAAGAACCGAAACATTCACCATTCTCGCTTTTAGTAAACCAAAATAAGCTCGGTCAAGCTTGAGCAAGCTTGAAGAACCGAAATTTTCACTATGCTGATTTCACAACGCCGCCTAAATCTCGGCCCAGATTTCCCTCAAGCCTTTCTGGCTTAAAGAAACCGCTAACGGCTCGGTCTAGCCAAACTGATCATGAACATTACGGCCGCTGCAAGCACCACTGATGGACCCGCTGGCGTGTCATAACCGGCTGAAAAGGCCAGGCCGCCGCTCACGGCCAACATCCCGATGACAATGGCGATCGATGCCATCTGCTCCGGCGTTTTAGCGAAACGCCGCGCGGTAGCGGCGGGGATAATCAGCAGTGAGGTGATGATTAATGCGCCGACAAACTTCATGGCTAAACCAATGGTCAGTGCAGTGATGAGCATCAAAATTACGCGGGTGCGCTGGAGGTTAACGCCATCGACATGGGCGAGCTCTGGGCTGATGGTCATTGACAGTAAGTTGCGCCATTGCCAGCACAGTACACTGAGCACAATAATGACGCCTGCGGCAATCATGGCAATATCGCTGTAGCTGACGGAAAGCAGGTCACCAAACAGGTAAGCCATCAAATCGACGCGAACACCAGACATCAGGCTGACCACCACCAAGCCGAGTGATAACGCGCTGTGCGCCATAATACCTAATAGCGTATCTACGGCTAAATGTGGTTTGCGTTCAAGGGCAACCAGCACTACCGCTAATAATAAAGTGACAATGATAACGCCATAAAACGGATTAATATTGAGCAGCAAACCGAAGGCAACGCCTAGCAAGGAAGCATGGGCCAGGGTATCACCAAAATAAGACATGCGACGCCAAACGACGAAAGAGCCTAATGGGCCCGCTGCCGTTGCCAACATAATGCCTGCCAGCCAGCCGGGAAATAATAACTCAATCATGTGTAACGTCCCCGGCATTTCCCAATTCTTTACTGCGTAACACGATTTTTCCTCGTAGATCATGGCGATGATTATGCTGATGGCGGTAAATTGCCAATTGCTCGGCTCCGCGGTTGCCAAACATGGCGATAAACTTCGGATGCATTGACACCACTTCTGGTGAACCGGAACAGCAAATATGCTGATTAAGGCATAGCACCTCATCGGTTTTAGCCATCACCAAATGTAAGTCGTGCGATACCATTAACACCGCGCAATTAAGTTCAAGGCGCAGTTGGTTGATCAAGTCATATAACGCCACCTGGCCGTTGACATCAACGCCTTGGGTTGGCTCGTCTAAGACTAACAACTGAGGTTTATTGAGCAGCGCACGTGCTAACAGTACCCGCTGGTTTTCACCACCAGATAGCTTTTGCATCGGTTGATCAATGAGATGTCCGGCCTGAACTCTTTTTAATGCTGGCAGAATATCGGCTGTTTTAACGCCGGGCTTGAGTCGCATAAAGCGCTCAACGGTTAAAGGCAGAGTCGTGTCGAGAAATAATTTTTGCGGGACATAGCCTATTTTCAGGCCAGGAACGTGCGTCTGCTTGCCACTGGTGGGAGCAATTAACCCCAGAACAATACGCACTAAGGTTGATTTACCGGCACCATTGGGGCCTAACAGGGTCAATATTTTCCCGGCTTGTAATTCTAAGGAGATATTTGATAGCACCAAGCGATCGCCAAAGCGGACTGAAATATTTTCTAGCGTTGCGAGAGTTGACATTGTTATTAAGTCTTACAAATTGAATCAAATGTTATAATATTGCATTTTGAGAGGAATAACTATCTGCATTCCATCAAATAAAGCTTCTGTTTTAATAAATCAGGAATGACATCAATAAATCATGGATAAATTCACGATGAGTCAGAAATTTTTATCTTCCAAGCGTTCATTATTCGCTGTGGTATTACTAGGGCTTAGTACTTTTACTGCTGGCGCTGATGCGACAGTTCTTACTTCTATCCGGCCATTAGGTTTTATCGCTTCGGCGATTGCTGACGGTGTTACGCCGACGGAAGTATTACTGCCTGATGGCGCATCTCCCCATGATTACGCGTTACGTCCTTCCGATTTACAACGCATGCGCAGTGCTGATTTAGTGGTGTGGATTGGGCCAGAAATGGAGGCCTTCATGACTAAATCTATTGCGCAGCTACCTCCTAATCGGGTGGTTGAAGTCGCCGCTATTCCACAAGTTCATGAATTGTTGCTCAAAGGCGAAGACGATGATGACCACGATCATGATGGGCATCATCATGGTGATTACAATATGCACCTTTGGCTCTCTCCGCAGGCTGCAAAATTTGCAGCAATAAACATTCACGATCGGCTAGTTAAACTGATGCCGCAGCAAAAAAGTAAATTAGATGCAAACTTGGTGCAATTTACTGAGCAATTGACACAAGTTGACACAAAGCTTGCTACTATGCTGCAACCTGTTCAGGGGAAGGGATATTTTGTTTTTCACGATGCCTACGGCTACTTTGAAAAACACTTTGGTCTGTCGCCGTTAGGGCACTTTACCATCAATCCCGCCATTCAACCTGGTGCACAGCGTTTACATCAAATTCGAACACAGTTGGTTGAGCACAAAGCGGTCTGCGTTTTTGCTGAGCCACAATTCAGGCCAGCCGTAATTAAGACCGTTGCTCAAGGAACAACAGTGCGTATGGGCACATTGGATCCGCTAGGCAGCGGGATCGTACTAGGTAAGGACAGCTACGTGAACTTCTTGTCACAGCTGGCAAACGAGTACGTGAGCTGCCTGAAGTAAGCTTATAAGGATAGTTCCACGTGCAGTTGATCTCTCGTTCTATTGCTCAGGCGTTGAATACATTCAATACCTTGCCAAGACCCCACCGAGTGATGGTGGGGTCACTTACTGTTATTACCTTCGCTATTGCCGTTTGGAAACCTTTTGTTTATCACCCTGAAGACAATCCGATCGCCAAACATATTGAGCTCAGTAATGAACAGACGCGAACCTTATTACCTGAGGCGAGCGAACCTCTTGACCAAACATTACCTGATGCCGATATTCCACAAGATGATTTGGATGAAAAGGTTGAGAACGAAAAGGGCGTCCATGAGTATGTTGTTTCAACAGGCGATACGCTAAGTAGTATCCTTAACCAGTACGGCATTGATATGTCGGATATTTCTGCGTTAGCTGCGCAAAATACCGATCTGCGTAATCTGAAGGTCGGACAACAATTGTCCTGGACACTCACTGATAACGGCGATTTGCAGCGTTTAACGTGGGAGAAGTCCCGTCGCGAAACCTATACTTATGACCGCACGGCTAATGGTGGCTTTAAAGCCTCGTTAGACCGGTTGAAAGGGGAATGGTCGGATACTGTCTTGAAAGGCAAAGTTAACGGGAGTTTCGTTAGCAGTGCGAAAGATGCAGGGTTGAGCAGTGCAGAAATCAGCTCGATAGTTAAAGCGTTACAGTGGCAGTTGGATTTCCGTAAGTTGCGCAAAGGTGATGAGTTTTCAGTTTTAATGTCGCGCGAAATTCTTGACGGCAAAACAGAACAAGGTCAGTTGCAGGGCGTTCGTATGCATACCGGCGGCAAAGATTATTACGCTATCCGTGCCGATGACGGTAAGTTCTATGACCGCGCAGGTAGCGGTTTAGCCCGTGGTTTTATGCGCTTCCCTACAATTAAGCAGTATCGTGTCTCCTCCAACTTTAATCCTCGTCGTGTTAATCCCGTTACCGGTCGTATCGCACCGCATCGTGGCGTTGATTTTGCTGTGCCTATTGGCACGCCAGTCTTGGCGGTTGGTGATGGTGAAGTCGTGATCGCCAAAAATGGCGGGGCGGCAGGTAATTACGTGGCTATTCGTCATGGGCGTCAATACATGACCCGCTATATGCACCTGCGCAAAGCATTGGTTAAACCCGGCCAAAAGGTGAAGCGCGGCGATCGCATTGCGCTATCGGGTAATACCGGACGGTCTACTGGCCCACACCTACATTTTGAAATCTGGATTAATAACCTCGCAGTTAACCCCCTAACGGCCAAACTCCCTCGCACCGAAGGCCTCAGCGGCGGCGACCGTAAAGCCTACCTGGCAAGAGTGAGTGAAGTTGTCCCTCAGTTGAAGCTGCTTTAATTTCAGCTCAGATGACTCGCCAGTGACTCCTATCTAAAATCAAGATATAGGGTATTGACCTGTATCTTGATGTTTATTGGGGAATCGCGATGAATATTGCCAGCTTTTGGCCTGGCTAAGCGACATTCGTTGCAAAATAATTCGTTGCATTTATCATTGGAAAATTGATTGAAGTAAGAGTGTTAGAATGCAACCAGAAAAAAAATCGAATGTGGAATTTATCCCTCAATTCCAGAAAGCTTTTTATCACCCACGTTATTGGGGTGTATGGCTAGGCGTTGGGGCGATGGCTGGTATAGCAATGGTACCGGCGCGCTTAAGGGATCCTATTCTCGGCGGTTTGGGGCGGCTGGCGGGGAAGTTGGCTAAAGGAGCCCGCCGACGTGCGCGAATTAATCTGTTCTATTGCATGCCAGAACGCACTGAAGCCGAGCGCGAAAAAATTATTGATGACATGTTCGCTACTGCGCCGCAATCAATGGTGCTAATGGCCGAACTTGCCTGTCGTGATCCCCAAAAGGTTCTTAGCCGGGTGCGTTGGCATGGCAAAGAGATTATCGATCAATTGCAGCAGGAAGGTAAAAACGTGATCTTCTTGGTGCCACACGGTTGGGCGGTGGATATCCCAGCGATGCTTATGGCGTCGACTGGGCAGAAAATGGCCGCCATGTTCCATAATCAAAAAAATCCGCTGACTGATTATTTATGGAATACAGTACGCCGTCGTTTTGGTGGCCGGATGCATGCGCGTGATGATGGTATCAAACCTTTTATCAGCTCAGTTCGCCAAGGCTATTGGGGATATTATCTTCCCGATCAGGATCACGGTGCCGAGCACAGCGAATTTGTCGATTTTTTTGCAACTTATAAAGCAACGTTGCCAGCGGTAGGCCGGTTAATGAAAGTTTGCCGCGCTGATATCGTGCCCTTGTTCCCGGTTTACGATGGTAAAAATAATCGCCTAGATATCTATATCAAGCCACCGATGCATGATTTGGCAACAGCGGATGATAATCAAATTGCCCGGCGCATGAATGAAGAGGTTGAAGTATTGGTCGGGCCGAGCCCTGAGCAATATACCTGGATACTAAAATTGCTCAAAACCAGAAGGCCAGGTGAAGAAGAGCCATATTGTCGTGATGAGCTCTATCCTAAATAAGCTTCTCTTGCCGTAGGGTATAAAAAAACCGGGCGTTGCTAGCATGCAATGCCCGGTTTTTTATGCGCTATGGTGATCCGTGAGATTACTCTACGCGTAATACCCGGCTGGTATTAGTGGTACCTGGGGTGCTCATGACATCACCCTGAGTTACGACCACTAAATCGCCAGAGACTAAGAAGCCTTTGTCACGTAGCAAATTCGCTGCACCGACTGCTGCCGCAACACCGTCACCGTCACTGTCAAAGAATACCGGCGTTACGCCACGATATAAGGCAGTCAGGTTTAACGTGTGCTCATGGCGAGACATGGCGAAAATAGGTAAACCAGAACTGATGCGCGACATCATCAAGGTGGTTCTGCCAGATTCTGTCAGGGAAATAATCGCGCTAATTCCTTTCAAGTGGTTAGCGGTATACATCGAGGACATAGCGATCATTTCTTCGATATTATCGAATTCGACATCCAGACGGTGTTTGGACACATTAATGCTTGGGATCTTTTCAGCTCCCAGGCAAACGCGCGCCATGGCAGCAACGGTTTCCGCAGGATACTGACCCGCCGCAGTCTCTGCTGAAAGCATCACTGCATCGCTGCCATCCAACACGGCGTTGGCAACGTCCATGACTTCCGCACGTGTTGGCATCGGGTTGGTGATCATCGATTCCATCATTTGAGTGGCAGTGATGACGACACGGTTAAGTGTACGCGCACGGCTGATGAGTTTTTTCTGGATACCTACCAACTCAGGGTCGCCAATTTCGACGCCAAGGTCACCACGCGCCACCATGACAACATCGGAGGCGAGAATAATATCATCCATCGCCGCCTCAGAAGCGACCGCTTCGGCACGTTCAACTTTTGAGACGATTTTGGCATTACAACCTGCATCGCGGGCCAAGCGACGGGCATAATTGAGGTCTTCGCCGGTGCGAGGGAAAGAGACGGCCAAATAGTCGACGCCAATTTTGGCGGCAGTAATGATATCGGCCTTATCTTTCTCGGTCAGCGCTTCAGCAGAAAGTCCGCCGCCGAGCTTGTTGATCCCTTTGTTGTTTGACAACGGACCGCCGACAGTGACCTCGGTGAACACTTTGCTGGCTTGAACTTCTAGGACTTTTAACTGCACACGGCCGTCATCGAGCAGCAAAATATCGCCAGGAACGACATCGGCTGGCAGTCCTTTATAATCGATACCGACTTTTTCTTTGTCACCTTCGCCTTTAGCCATGTTGGCGTCTAGCAGGAATTTATCACCAATATTTAAGAAGATCTTACCTTCTCTAAATGTGGATACGCGAATTTTCGGGCCTTGCAGATCGCCGAGGATAGCTACGTGGCGACCTAATTTTGCAGCAATTGCCCGTACTTTATTGGCACGTAGCAAATGGTCTTCAGCGGTACCGTGAGAGAAATTAAGGCGGACGACGTTAGCACCGGCGGCAATAATCTTTTCGAGATTATTGTCGCGATCGGTTGCCGGGCCGAGGGTGGTAACAATTTTAGTTCTTCTGAGCCTTCTGGACATGGTTTACTCCGTTGACGAGTGCTGCGTTTTAATTAAAATCGGTGCAAATAAAGTGTTTTGAAGCATGTAGTTAAAAAATTGTGCCGTTAAAAAGTACTATCTTGTTCTTTGCTCACCACGGGAGGGATATTGATACCTTTTTCAAGGCGTGAGTCTTTTAACGCATCTTTAACCCGTTTGAGGTTATCTCTAAATTTTGTTCCGCGGCGTAATGTGAAACCGGTGGCGAGTACATCGATAAGCGTCAGCTGTGCTAATCGCGATACCATCGGCATATAAATATCGGTGTCTTCGGGAACGTCTAGTAGCAGCGCCAGCGTCGCTTCATAGGCAAGTGGCGTGTTATGAGAGGTGATGGCCAGAACCGTAGCATCGTTAGCACGAGCTAGTTGTGCCAGTTCGACTAAGTTTTTCGTGCGGCCGGTGTGCGAAATTAACACGATAACGTCACCTTCGCCCGAATTCATACAGCTCATTCGTTGCATTACGATATCATCCAAATACAGGATTGGGATGTTGAAACGGAAAAACTTGTTCATGGCATCATGCGCGACAGCAGCTGACGCCCCAAGGCCGAAAAATGAAATCTTTTTCGCTTGGGTTAGAAGGTCGACAGCTCTATTTATTGCATTGATATCAATACTTTTTTTAACCTGCTCAAGTCCCGCCATTGCAGACTCGAAGATTTTGTCAGTGTAAGAATTAACGCTGTCAGTTTCTTCAACGTTACGGTTTACGTAAGGCGTTCCTGTCGCCAAGCTTTGTGCTAGCTGCAACTTGAAATCAGGGAAGCCTTTTGTTTCCAAACGGCGGCAAAATCGGTTGACGGTCGGTTCACTGACATTAGCCAATTTTGCTAATGCTGCAATACTGGAATGGATAGCCGTTTGTGGAGACGCGAGAATAGTTTCAGCAACTTTACGTTCTGATTTGCTGAGAACATCTAAGTGGCTCTGAATTTTTTCCAGTGTATTCATAAAAGTGTGCCGCTCATAGGTTTTATCGATTTCACCAAAAAGGAGAAATTGCGTCAGTTTGATGAAAATATACTACGAGCTGAAAAGGGTTGGCAGAGACAATCTAGTGAATTATAAGCTTTTTCACCAGAGTTTGACTCAGATCTAAGTTTCAGTATGGTAAAACTAATCCAAATTTGTCATGAAATTACAAAATTTAGTGCAGTTACGGCGGCAGTTTGTTTTGTAAGACAAAAAATAGGGTTTTTAACCGGTTTTCGGAACGTTTTAGATCTGGGTTTACGTGCTCTGTCCAATCAGAGTAGAGTATCGACGAAATAAAATTACAACTATCCTGCATTAGGAGAAGAACATGGCGGTAAACCAACCAGCCCAGGCGTGTGACCTGGTTATTTTCGGTGCTAAAGGCGATCTCGCGCGTCGTAAGCTATTGCCTTCCCTGTATCAGTTAGAAAAATCAGGTCACATTCATCCTGATACCAAAATCATTGGTGTGGGACGTGCGGAGTGGGACAAAGCTGCTTATGTTGAAGTCGTTAAAGAAGCGCTGACGACTTTCATGAAAGAAAAACTTGACCCAGAACTGTGGGAAAAACTGAGCTCACGTTTGGAGTTCTGTAATCTTGATGTTAATGACCTCCAGCATTTCAATCGTTTAGGTGAAATGCTGGATGTAGAGAACCGTGCGACCATTAACTACTTTGCGATGCCACCGAGCACCTTCGCTGCTATCTGTAAAGGTTTGGGTGAAGCAGGGCTTAATAAAGAACCTGCTCGCGTTGTCATGGAAAAACCGCTGGGTACCGACTTGGAATCCTCGCGCGTAATCAACGACGGCGTAGCACAGTATTTCAATGAGTCACAGGTTTACCGTATCGACCACTATTTGGGTAAAGAAACGGTACTGAACCTATTGGCACTGCGTTTTGCCAACTCACTGTTTGCTAGCAACTGGGATAACCGCACAATCGATCATGTGCAGATCACTGTTGCGGAAGAAGTAGGGATTGAAGGGCGCTGGGGCTATTTTGATAAAGCCGGCCAGATGCGCGACATGATCCAGAACCACTTGCTGCAAATTTTGACCATGATTGCTATGTCACCACCGTCAGATCTCTCGACTGACCGTATTCGTGACGAAAAAGTAAAAGTATTGCGTTCACTGCGTCGTATCGATCAATCCAACGTGCGTGAAACCACGGTACGCGGCCAATATACTGCCGGCTTCGTACAAGGCAAAAAAGTACCGGGATATCTGGAAGAGGAAGGGGCGAACAAATCTAGCAGTACCGAGACGTTCGTTTCTATCCGCGTTGATATCGACAACTGGCAGTGGGCTGGCGTGCCATTCTACCTGCGTACCGGTAAGCGTCTGCCGACCAAATGTTCAGAAGTTGTGGTTTACTTCAAAAACCCAGCAATGAACCTGTTTAGCGACTCTTATCAGCAGTTGCCGCAGAACAAATTGACCATTCGTCTGCAACCTGATGAAGGTATCGAGATCCAAGTCCTGAACAAAGTACCTGGTCTGGAGCATAAACACCGCTTGCAAACTACCAAGCTGGACTTGAGCTTCTCCGAAACCTTCAACGAGCCGCACATTGCCGATGCTTACGAGCGTTTGCTGCTGGAAACCATGCGTGGTATTCAAGCGCTGTTCGTACGTCGTGACGAAGTTGAAGAAGCCTGGAAATGGGTTGATGGCATCATGAACGCATGGGCTGCTGAAAGCGAAGCACCTAAGCCTTACCAAGCTGGAACATGGGGACCGGTTGCTTCTGTCGCCATGATCACCCGCGATGGTCGCTCATGGAATGAGTTCGGCTAATATAGAGATTGCTATAATAGCGCTATCTATTTGCTAAATCGGGCGGCCTAAGGGTCGCCCGATTTTTTTTTGCCGAGTGTGAGTTTGCCAACTTAACGCGCAGCAATAATCTTGATTTCAATCTTATATTTAGGATTCATCAGATTGGCTTGTACGGTACAACGTACCGGCGCATTGCCTGGCGACACCCAGGCATCCCAGGCTTTGTTCATTGCCTGAAAATCACTTTTCTCGACCAAAAACAGCGTCGCATCTAAAATTTTGCTCTTATCGCTACCAACTTCAGCCAGTACGGCATCAATAATCGCCAGTGTTTCTGCCGTTTGCGCTTCAGCATCGGCATCCAGATTTTCTGGTACGGCAGTGTAGTAAACGACGTCATTGTGGATAACAACATCAGACATGCGAGGTTCGGGTCTGATACGTTCGATAGTCATGAAATTACTCCTAATATTGACCTTATTATACAGGCCGCTAGGGTATCACATTCATACCCGTCATACTTGAAGCGGCATCTGTGTTGACTACGCTCGCGCACCCGAATCACTTACCGATATAAGCTCATCGGGATACACTCGCGTGTTGCCTTGATGCCACCCCAATTATTTTGGGTATATTATTCGTGGTAGTGAGGGGAAAGGATTGGCATAATCACTGCTGATCCATACAGGTAGAGAGATAGCGTGACAGACGATTTTGCAACAGATGGCGCATTAGCGCAGCAGATTGATGGTTTCAAACCTCGTGAACCTCAGCGTTTGATGGCGCAGGCCGTTAGTCAGGCAATCAAACAAAAGCAAGGGCTGGTGGTTGAAGCAGGGACCGGAACTGGCAAAACCTATGCTTATTTGGCACCGGCTTTGCGCTCTGGCAAGAAAGTCATTATTTCTACCGGCTCGAAGGCCTTGCAGGATCAGTTATATGCCCGTGATCTGCCTAAAGTCGCTAGCGCACTAAAATACAAAGGTAAACTCGCTCTGCTCAAAGGGCGCTCCAACTATTTGTGTCTGGAGCGTTTGGAACAACAATCGTTAACCGGCGGTGAATTAGCCAGTCAATCGCTGGGAGATTTAGCTCACTTGCGTAACTGGTCGAGTATGACTGAAGAAGGTGATATTAGCTCTTGTTCTTCTGTCGCTGAAGACAGCTATGTATGGCCGCTGGTGACTAGCACTAACGATAATTGTCTGGGGAGTGACTGCCCGCAATATAAAGAGTGTTTCGTGGTAAAGGCTCGTCGCCGTGCGATGGATGCCGATATCGTGGTCGTCAATCACCATCTGTTTATGGCTGATATGGTGGTCAAAGAGAGCGGCTTTGGTGAATTGATCCCCACCGCCGATGTGATGATTTTCGACGAAGCCCACCAAATTCCTGATATCGCCAGCCAATATTTTGGCCAGCAGCTCACCAGTCGCCAACTGCTCGATTTAGCCAAAGATATTACTATTGCTTACCGTACCGAGGTGCGTGATTCAGTACAATTGCAAAAAAGTGCCGACCGTCTGAGCCAAAGCGCTATGGATTTTCGTCTTGCTCTGGGAGAACCTGGTTTTCGTGGCAATTTACGCGATGTGCTGGCCGACCAAAGCATTCAACGTGCGCTATTACTGCTCGATGATGCGCTTGAGCTTTGTTACGACGTGGTTAAGCTGTCGTTGGGCCGTTCAGCATTGTTAGATGCGGCGTTTGAGCGTGCCACGTTGTACCGTAATCGTCTTAAGCGTCTCAAAGACGTCAGCATAGCCGGTTACAGCTATTGGTATGAATGTAACTCCCGTCATTTTATTCTGGCGCTTACGCCATTATCTGTAACCGATAAATTTCGTGAGCTAATGAAAGACAAACCGGGTGCCTGGATTTTTACCTCGGCCACGTTATCGGTTAATGACCAGCTTGGACACTTTACCCACCGTTTGGGGTTAGAAGAGGCGGAGTCGCTGTTGTTAGCCAGTCCGTTTGATTACGCTAACCAAGCGCTATTATGCGTTCCTCGCTATTTACCTTCACCTAATGAACGCGGTGGCTCACGCCAATTAGCGAAAATGCTGCGCCCGTTAATTGAGGCCAATAAAGGCCGTTGCTTCTTTTTGTGTACGTCGCACCAAATGATGCGTGAGCTGGCTGAGGAATTTAGAGCCAGCATGACCCTGCCAGTATTAGTGCAGGGTGAAACCAGTAAGGGGCAGTTGCTGACGCAATTTGTTGAAGCCGGGAATGCGCTGCTAGTGGCGACCAGCAGTTTCTGGGAAGGCGTGGATGTGCGCGGAGAAACCCTCTCTTGCGTCATCATTGATAAGCTGCCGTTTACCTCACCAGATGATCCGCTGCTTAAAGCCCGTATTGAAGACTGTCGCTTACGCGGCGGTGATCCCTTCAGCGAAGTGCAACTGCCCGATGCGGTGATCACACTTAAACAGGGGGTCGGGCGTTTAATCCGTGATACCGACGATCGTGGCGTGATGGTGATTTGTGATAATCGATTAGTCATGCGGCCTTATGGCGAAGTTTTCTTAAATAGCTTGCCGCCAACGCCGCGTACCCGCGATTTACAAGAGGCGATTCGCTTTCTGCAGCGGGGCGAATAGCAGAATTCGCTACACGGCTGTGCTATTATCTGCCGCAATAAATAGTATTTACTTATATTTCCCGCCTGAGGTTTGGCATGTCCACGCGAATTTTAGCAATTGATACGGCAACAGAAGCCTGTTCGGTTGCGTTATACAATCAGGGTGAAACCCTAGCTCATTTCGAACTTTGCGCACGTGAACACACGCAACGCATTTTGCCGATGGTACAGCAGATCCTGGCTGAAGGCGGCTTGACGCTCACTCAGCTCGATGGTTTAGCTTTTGGCCGTGGCCCAGGGAGCTTTACCGGCGTACGTATTGGTATTGGCGTTGCGCAGGGATTGGCCTTTGGCGCAGATTTGCCGCTGCTGCCGGTTTCTACCTTACAAACTATGGCGCAAGGGGCGTTTCGACAAACTGGCGCTCAATCAGTATTGGCCGCAATTGATGCCCGAATGGGCGAAGTCTACTGGGCTAAGTACCAGCGCCGGGCTGATGGCGTTTGGGATGGTGAGGAGACCGAAATGGTCATCAAGCCAGAACAGCTACAGGAGCAATACAGCGGCTTTAGCGGTCGTTGGGCAACGGTTGGCACGGGTTGGCAAACGTATCCGCAACTGCTTGGTTGCGATGGCGTTGAGCTTGTCGATGGCAAGATGTTGCTGCCGCAAGCTGAAGATATGCTGCCTTTAGCTCTGCAGGCGTGGGCCGCTGGAGTAAGAATCCTCCCAGAATTGGCAGAACCAACGTATTTACGTAATGAAGTGACATGGAAAAAGCTTCCAGGCCGTTGAGTTATCGCAACTAGTCATCTATTTTACGGTCAAATATGTTACGAGCAATAATTGCGCAGGAGAAACATTATGCGTAAAAGGTCCATCAGTAAATTTATCAATGGCAAGCGTCATATTGCTTGCGCAGTAGGCTTAAGCGTCCTGCTGCTTTCTGGGTGTGTTACCGTTCCTGACGTTATTCGTGGTACCACTCCAACGCCGCAGATGGACCTGGCAGTAGTTCAAGGCGCACCGCAGTTATATGTTGGGCAGGAATCTCGTTTTGGTGGCCGAGTGGTCGGTATTACCAATATGGATAACCGCACGCGCCTTGAGATAGCAACCATGCCGTTGGACGAGGGTGCTCGCCCAATGATAGGTAATCCTTCCGTTGGGCGTATCGCCGCTTACGTTAATGGCTTTATCGACCCGGTTGATTTTAGAAATCAGTTAGTCACGGTAGTTGGGCCGATCTCTGGCGTTGAAAACGGCAAAATTGGTAGTACGCCTTATAAATTCGTCACGGTTAACGTTAATAGCTACAAGCGTTGGCGCGTAGTGCAGGAAGTGATGATGCCGCCACAGCCGATTGGCCCGTGGGGATACGGAGGCCCGTACGATCCACGCTGGGGGCGGGGATTTGGACCCGCATGGGGCGGCGGTTGGTATAGCCCACCGCCAGCGCGTGTCGAGAGCGTTGTCGTCGAGTAATTCTGTTGCCTCGATGTATCATAGTGCGCCACAACAACGGCCTGTTCCTGATAAGCCGCAATTACCACCTGTGGTGGTGAAGAAATAATCAGGAAAGTTATTCGCATTCAAGCGGCTTCGGCCGCTTTTTTTTATTTAGTCAGAGGATGACTGTACTAATTTAGTGACCCATCTCTCAACCTAGACATTGTTTAAAACTTAACTGGTAAGCTGAGTTAAAATATTGTTAAAGGAATGGTAAAACTTCCAAGAGATATAGCCAATAATACCTTGAGATGCTGAAAAACAAGCAATTGAGCATGTTGAGGTGAGGTGGGTTAGCATAAAATAAAATCAGGAGTGATACCTTGGACAAGGTTTGGCTAAAACGTTATCCGCATGATGTCCCTGAAAACATCGACCCAGACCGCTATCAATCGCTGCTGGAGATGTTTGAAAACGCCGTGCATCATTTCGCCGACAGCCCGGCGTTTATCAACATGGGTCAGGAGATGACCTACCGGAAACTCGAGGAACGTAGCAGGGCGTTTGCTGCTTATCTGCAAAATCAGCTCGGGTTGAAGAAGGGTGACCGCGTTGCTTTGATGATGCCGAATTTATTGCAATATCCCATCGCATTATTTGGCGTGTTGCGCGCTGGATTAGTGGTGGTGAATGTTAACCCGCTATATACCCCACGAGAATTAGAGCATCAGCTTAATGATAGCGGTGCAACGGCCATTGTTATTGTCTCCAACTTTGCTCATACCTTGGAAGAAGTGGTTTTCAATACCCAAATTAAGCACGTTATTTTAACCCGAATGGGCGACCAGCTTTCGCCGGTTAAAGCGACGTTGGTTAACTTCGTCGTGAAATATATTAAACGACTGATACCTAAATACCATCTGCCGGACGCTATTTCGTTTCGCAGCGTTCTGCAATTAGGCCGTCGCATGCAATACGTTAAGCCTAATGTCATCAATGATGACTTAGCCTTTTTGCAATACACCGGTGGTACCACTGGCGTTGCCAAAGGGGCAATGTTAACGCATCGCAATATGCTGGCCAATTTAGAGCAGGCGAAAGCCGCTTATGCGCCTCTTTTACGCCCAGGTAAAGAGCTGATTGTGACAGCGCTACCGCTGTACCATATTTTTGCGCTGACGGTAAACGGCCTGCTGTTTATTGAACTGGGCGGACGTAATCTCTTGATCACCAACCCGCGCGATATCCCTGGTTTCGTCAAAGAGCTGGCACAATATCCCTTTACCGCGATTAGCGGGGTTAATACCTTATTTAATGCGATGCTCAATAATGCTGACTTCCACAAACTGGATTTCTCCTCGCTGCGCCTCTCGGTAGGCGGTGGAATGTCAGTGTTGAAATCGGTGGCGGAAAAGTGGGAAACACTCACCGGTAAGCATCTGCTGGAAGGCTACGGGTTAACCGAATGTTCGCCGCTGGTGGCGGGTAATCCTCATGATCTTAAACATTATAGTGGCAGTATTGGCCTGCCTGTTCCCTCGACCGATGTGCGTCTGGTAGATGATAATGGCAAGGATGTTGCCCTTGGTGAGGCGGGAGAACTGCTAATTCGGGGGCCACAGGTCATGTTAGGATATTGGCAGCGGCCAGAGGCGACCGATGAGGTATTAAAAGATGGCTGGCTCTCGACCGGCGATATCGTTACAGTGGACGACGAGGGCTTTTTGCGTATCGTTGACCGTAAAAAAGATATGATCTTAGTTTCAGGATTCAACGTTTATCCTAATGAGATAGAGGACGTGGTATCTTCGCATCCGAAGGTTCTTGAAGCCGCTGCTATTGGTGTTCCAAGTAAGTCTTCTGGTGAAAAGGTGAAGATTTGCGTAGTGAAAAAAGACCCTTCGCTGACGGCCGATGAGTTACTGGTACATTGTCGACACTACCTGACAGGATATAAGATCCCTAAGGTTGTTGAATTCCGTGACGAATTACCAAAGTCTAACGTTGGTAAGATTCTGCGTAGAGAGCTGAGAGATGAACAGCCCAAGCAGGAAAGTAGCGAGCTGAAAAAAGTAAGCTAAGGTTTATGTAAATTCTAGGTTTTATGCAAACCCTAGAGATTCGTTTTCTCCAACGCCGGCGATAAGACCGGCGTTGTTACGTTATATTGCGACCATTATTAAGAGACTTATCTTTTGAATTATCAGTTGATCACCACCAATGAAGACCTGGAGTATGTTTGCCTGCAGGCACAGAACCATAGCCAAATTGCGCTAGACACCGAATTTGTCAGAACACGTACTTACTATCCTCAACTGGGATTGATCCAACTTTTTGATGGTGAACGCTTAACCCTGATTGACCCATTGCCTATTACCCAATGGCAACCTTTTGTTGATCTGATTACTAACCAAAATGTGGTTAAGTTTCTTCATGCCGGTAGCGAAGATTTAGAAGTGTTTCTCAATGCGTTTGGCGTCATGCCTTCACCATTGATTGATAGCCAAATCCTTGCGGCCTTTACTGGCCGACCGCTGTCTTGTGGTTTTGCTAAACTCGTGGCGGAAACGGCACAGGTTGAATTAGATAAAAGCGAATCACGTACCGATTGGCTCGCACGCCCGTTGAGCGAAAAACAGTGTGATTACGCTGCTGCCGATGTGTTCTATCTATTACCATTGGCCCAACAATTACAGCAAGAAGCTATTGATGCCGGTTGGATAGATGCCGCATTGGATGAATGCTTATCGCTGTGCCGCCGCCGTCAGGAAGTGTTGCAGCCTGAACTGGCCTATCTTGATATCAGTAATGCCTGGCAATTACGTCCACGCCAGTTGGCTTGTTTACAGAAACTGGCATCCTGGCGCTTAACGCAGGCACGTCAACGCGATTTAGCGGTCAATTTTGTAGTACGTGAAGAACATTTATGGGCGGTAGCCCGTTATCAGCCTGGATCGTTAGGTGAGTTAGAAGCGTTGGGACTAAGTGGACCAGAGATTCGTTATCACGGGCGAACTTTATTGGCACTGGTTGCTGA
Source organism: Rouxiella sp. Mn2063 (assembly GCF_049319665.1). Classification (NCBI taxonomy): domain Bacteria; kingdom Pseudomonadati; phylum Pseudomonadota; class Gammaproteobacteria; order Enterobacterales; family Yersiniaceae; genus Rouxiella; species Rouxiella sp. Mn2063. Next base: position 635,883 of record NZ_JBMOUD010000001.1, read on the forward strand.
GGCGGCAACATTGGATGATTCTGCGCTACCAAAACCAGTGGCGAATCTTATTGATCAACCAGGCTATAAGAAAGTCTTTAAAGATATTAAAGCGTTGATTCAGACGGTAAGCGAAGAGAGTGGGTTGAGTGTCGAGCTATTGGCTTCTCGTCGTCAGATCAACCAAGTCCTGAATTGGCATTGGCAGCTAAAGACTAAAGAAAATCTTCCAGAATTAGTCAGCGGCTGGCGTGGCACATTATTGAATGAAAGATTAAAACAGATTCTGGCGCAGTATTGATTCACCTCAGCCAACGAGGCCAGCGCAGAAGCAACAGCAAGTAAACCAGCATACCCCCTGTCGTTAACAGGGGGTAGCTACAGCCTTGCGATCGATCATTTAGGTGCTTCTTCCGATTCCGGTAAGGTCACGTTAAGCTCGAGTACCGAAATATCATCGCCTTTCTGCTCGAATTGAACGTGAAGCATTTCAGGGTCAATCTGAATATATTTACAGATGACCGCTAAAATATCACGTTTCAGATCCGGCAAATAAGCGGGTTCACTGTCCCCACGACGACGTTCGGCTACGATGATCTGTAGCCGTTCCTTGGCTATATTGGCTGTCGGTTTTTTTCGGGACAAAAAGAAATCTAACAATGCCATGTCTTATCCCCCAAACAGGCGTTTCAGGAAACTCTTCTTCTCTTCCTCGATGAAACGGAATTGGCGCTCTTCTCCAAGCAAGCGGCAGACAGTATCGTCATATGCTTTACCTGCATCAGACTCTTGGTCCAGAATGACTGGCTCACCCTGGTTGGATGCGCGCAGCACAGATTGATCTTCTGGAATAACACCAACCAGTGGAATTCTTAAAATCTCAAGCACATCTTCCATGCTCAGCATATCGCCACGGCTTACACGCCCTGGGTTATAGCGGGTGAGCAGTAAATGTTCTTTGATCGGATCTTGTCCTTTCTCAGCGCGACGGGATTTTGAAGACAAAATACCCAAAATGCGGTCTGAGTCGCGAACGGAGGAGACTTCTGGGTTGGTTGTGATCACTGCTTCATCGGCGAAGTACAACGCCATCAGCGCCCCGGTCTCGATACCAGCAGGTGAGTCACAGATGACGAAGTCGAACTCCATCTCAGTGAGATCATTAAATACTTTTTCTACACCTTCACGAGTCAATGCATCTTTATCGCGAGTTTGTGAAGCAGGGAGAATATAGAGGTTTTCAGTGCGCTTATCTTTGATAAGTGCCTGATTCAATGTAGCATCGCCTTGAATTACGTTGACGAAATCGTACACAACGCGGCGTTCACAACCCATGATAAGGTCAAGGTTACGCAACCCGATATCAAAATCGATAACGACGGTTTTTTTACCTTTTTGGGCAAGGCCAGTAGCAATAGCCGCGCTTGAAGTAGTCTTCCCAACGCCCCCTTTACCCGATGTAACAACAATTATGCGTGCCATTAAAGAGTTTCCTTTATCAAAGGGCTCGGAGCCTTGGCTCCTAAAATAGAGGTTGAACGGTTAAAACGTTATCCAAAAGGCTGAGACGCGCTGCCTGTCCGAAATAAGTGGACGGGATTTGATCACTCAACCAGTACTGCCCTGCGATTGAGACTAGCTCAGCACCTAGTTGAGTGCAAAAAATCTGACAATTTGCATCACCTGCGGCACCTGCTAGCGCCCGTCCACGCATCGAACCGTATATATGAATATTGCCATCAGCAATAAGTTCAGCACCGGCACTCACGCTACTCGTAACAATCAAATCGCTATTACGGGCATAAATTTGTTGACCGGAACGCACCGGTTGGCTGACTATCCGCGTTTTGGCTGGTGCGTTATCTGGTACTGGCGGCGCAACTGGCGCGGGTGGTTCCGCAGCTATTTTCTGAGCCCGGCCTTCGCTTAACAGCGGTAATCCAGCACGAGAAACAGATTGTTTTTGCTGCTCATCTTTGCAACCGCTGATGCCAACAACACGTAAGCCCGCAGACATGACAGCCCGTTGAATATGTTTCCAGTCTGCATCGCTACCATTGAGCGCTGCAACATTAATAACAACAGGGGCATTTTTAAGAAAAGCCGGAGCTTGTTCCACTTTTTCTTGTAATGCTTTATGAATAACCTCAGGTTGCGAACTGTGTAAATGAACAACCGATAAGGTAAAACTGCTGCCTTTTAGTTCTATTGGCGATTGTGACATCTGTCCTGACTCAGTCTCAGCAATTTAAATCCCCGGAATACACCTCGGGGGGCGATATTCCGATGTACAATATGCATGGTATAGTTACAGTTATATCTAGGCAAGCCACTGTTATCATTAATTAGAGTTAAAAAAATGTTTTGTGTGATCTATAGAAGTTCTAAACGTGACCAAACCTATCTTTATGTCGAAAAAAAGGACGATTTCAGCCGGGTGCCGGAAGAGTTGATGCAAGGTTTTGGTAAGCCAATATTTTCGATGGTGGTTAATCTGGCAACCCGCGAAAAACTCGCATTGGCAGATATTGAGCGAGTTCGTGAGGCATTGGCAGAACAGGGCTATTATTTGCAAGTTCCCCCTCCAACAGAAAGTTTGCTAAATATGCATCTCCAGGGTTCGGATAAGTAAAAGCGGCTGCCGTTTTTATATTTCACATTAAATTTGCGCCCTTGTTAACTTGCAATCGCTTCTACAGTATTGCAGGTTAACAAGGGCATAACTTTATTTGTGATAAAAGGAAGTGATTGATGAAATTGTCGGCAATGACACTGGTTATGACCGCCGTAGTACTCAGCGGATGTGTAAAAAGCACGTCTGCGATTAACAGCGCGATTGCTGCACCACCATCATCTGCGACCGCGATGCCTAACCTACCACCAGCGAATTCTTCGCCATCTAAACCGATCAATACCGCACCTTCGACATCGACCTCTTCAACGACCACGCTGGCCGCAGAAGGGCGAGATCCTGCACAATTTCCAGCGTTCGTTGAGCAACTAAAAACACAGGCCTTACAGCAAGGCATTAGCCAACGAACGATTGATAGTGCGTTTGCCAACGTACACTTTATTGATCGTGTGATCAGTTCTGACCGCAATCAGTTAGAGAAAAAAGTCACACTTGATGATTATCTGGCGCGTGTTTTACCCGAGTGGAAAATTAAACAAGGGCAAACGCAATATCAGAATAATCTGTCGGCGCTCAATGCAGTAAGTCAGCGATATGGCGTACAGCCGCAATATATTGTGGCGTTGTGGGGGATGGAAAGCAGCTTTGGAAAAATTCAGGGCAAAGAGGATGTATTCTCTGCTTTAGCAACATTAGCTTTTGAAGGACGTCGCGAAGCCTTCTTTACCAAAGAACTGATGGCCGCCCTGAAAATTGTCGATCAAGGCAAAGCCAGCAGCGACATGATGAAGGGATCCTGGGCCGGTGCGATGGGGCAGTCGCAGTTTATGCCGTCTTCTTTCCTGCGTTATGGCGCAGACGGTGATGGCGACGGTAAAATCGATATCTGGAACAATACCGATGACGTATTTGCCTCCGCGGCTAACTATCTGGCTACTGAAGGATGGCAAGCTGGACAAAGCTGGGGGCAAGAGGTCAAATTGCCAGCCGGTTTCGATAGCAATTTAGCCGGGATAAAGCCAGCGCAAGTCCATCCCGTTTCCTACTGGCAACAATTGGGTGTGACCTCGGCAAATACCCAGGTGCTGCCATCTGGGGTCGCGAGAGCCTGGATTATTACGCCAGACGACCAGCAGGGACGGTCATTTATGGTCTATGATAACTTCCGCACTATCATGCACTGGAATCGTTCTTACTATTTCGCTATCAGCATCGGCATGATGGCTGATGCGATTGCACAATCATCATCTGCACCAACAGATTCGCTTATTCCAACGACGCAGACGCCACACAACGTATTCAGCGGTGGTTGATAAAATTTGGAGAGATTATGTATCAGCATAGAGATTGGCAGGGCGCATTACTCGATTTTCCGGTAAATAAAGTGGTGTGTGTAGGCAGTAACTACGCCGATCATATTAAAGAAATGGGTAGCAAGCTGGCGGAAGAGCCAGTGATTTTTATCAAGCCAGAAACGGCATTGTGCGATTTACGCCAGCCGATTGCTATTCCACAACATTTAGGCGCGGTACATCACGAAGTGGAGTTGGCGGTGCTAATTGGCACCCAGCTTAAACAAGCCAGCGAAGAGCGCGTTGCCCAGGCAATTGCCGGTTATGGTTTGGCGTTGGATTTGACCTTACGTGACTTACAAGCGGGGTTTAAGAAAGCCGGACAGCCGTGGGAAAAAGCCAAAGCTTTTGATGGCTCTTGCCCTGTTTCTGGCTTTATCCCCGTTGCTGAATTTGGTGATGCGCAACATGCCGATCTGAAACTGGTGGTGAATGGCGAAGTCCGCCAGGAAGGCAATACTCAGGATATGCTAACGCCGATGCTGCCGTTGATTGCCTACATGAGCCGCTTCTTCACGCTGCGTCCGGGAGATATCGTGATCACCGGTACGCCGCGCGGTGTCGGGCCAATGGTTGCCGGAGATACCATAGAAGTCTCTCTTAATAGCAAGTCGGTCAGTACCCGAGTTATTTAATCAATCGGGCCGCTTTGCCATATTGGCGGGCGGCTTTGCTTGCATCTGCTCGCCAAAGCGTCTATATAGTCCCCTCGTTTTGCTACACCTATTTCACTCATTTACTACAACCGGATGCCACTATGTCTGAGCTTGCTTTTTGGCAGCAAAAAACTCTCCCTGAAATGACCGATGAAGAATGGGAAGCCTTGTGCGACGGTTGCGGGCAATGCTGCTTACACAAGTTGATTGATGAAGACACCGATGAGATTTACTTCACCAACGTTGCCTGCAATCAGCTGAATATCAAATCTTGTCAGTGCCGCAACTACGAGAACCGCTTCTCGCTGGAAGAAGACTGCATCAAACTGACCCGTGAAAACCTGACCACTTTCGATTGGTTACCGCCGACCTGCGCTTATCGCCTAATTGGTGAAGGAAAAGGGCTGCTACCTTGGCATCCGCTTCGCAATAAAAACTCCAAGTCAGAAATGCATACTGCACGTATCTCGGTACGCCATATCGCGGTGAGAGAAGATGATGTTGAGGATTGGCAGGACCACATCATGAATAAACCGAGCTGGGCGAGATAACTACTATAAAAAAAGTGAGCCTGGCCTGCCGTTACACGCAATGAGGAGACTGATGGCTGTGCGTAAAGCTTGAGGAAACTCAAGGTGCTAGTTCTTCCAATAAGGAGGGCTCCCGGTTTTGTCGACAATGAAATCGATAAATGTTCGTACCTTGGAAGAAACAATCCGTTTGCGCGGATAAACAATCCAGATGGCGGTCTCTGCACGGAACATACTGAATTCCCATTCAGGGAAAACGCGTTGCAGGCGCAGATCTTTTTGATCTTGCCAAGTTAGCCAGTCAGGGAGCATAGCAATCCCGGCGCCGTTACGGCAGGCATAAAGTAAGGCTTCACTGTCGTTAACACTGAGACGGTAATTAATTGGCATCCGCATCCATTCATCCTCGGAATTTACTCTGCGGGCATACCAGCCGTCACCCCGCAGGCGAGAAAGCATTAATATTTGCAGATCTTTTTTATCCGCTGTCAGGTCAGGAAGTGGATGATGTTCAATCCATTCAGGACTGGCCCAGGCATAGCGATTTTGGGACGCGAGTTTGCGCGCATGCATCGTAGAATCAGGTAGCGTCCCGATGCGAATACTCAGGTCAATTTGTGATTCAATTAGGTCCTGCACCTCATCGCTGAAGGTAATATCCAAAGAGATATCTGGATGCAAGCTGAGAAATTCATCTACGAAGTGCATTACGTGCCGGTGGCCAAATGCATAAGGCACGCTGAGTCGAAGGAGTCCTGCAGGCCGCTGATTGAGAGCAGACGTTAAATTACGCGCCTCTTCCCATTGTTGTAGCAACTGCGTAGCGTGTGAATAAAAGAGCTTACCGGCTTCAGTGAGTGTTAACCCGCGTGTTGAGCGGTTAAACAGTGCAATGCGTAAGTCTTCTTCTAAGTCCGCAACATGCCGGGAGACGGTTGAGGTTTTAATATTCAGTTCTTTCGCAGCACTGCTGAAGCTATTTAGTTCTGCAGCCTTGACGAACGTTTTAATCGCGGCAAAGTAATTCATTGTATTCTCCATTCTTCCGGTGTCCATGAATCACGTATGTCGTCTTAGCGTAATTTTGTTATTGGATAAGGCCTGGATAGACTCCAGAGACAGCAGGAATAATGCCATGATTTTAGCAGTATAAATGATTTGAGCTAGCTACGGACTATTTTGCAACCATGCAAATGTCCATTTATGCGGGGAGTTACGTCATTTTAATGGTACAACAATCGATTTTACGATTAAGGAAATTGCCCTCTTACCCGTGTAGCAAGAGGGGGATGAATAGCGGTTAACTGAAGCGAATATCCAGTGACCGCAACCATGTTTGCAGTCCGGCATCCTGGATAGGAATGAGAGTGGCAGATTCGCCAGACTCGTTGATATGCGCATGCCAATAGCCTGGAGGGGTGACAAATGCCATGCCAGGTTCCCAATCGACGCAAGTCGCGTCTGCAATATTGCCGTTGTCATCGAGCCGAGTACCAACGAGTGAATAACATCCTTTCGGGCAGTCCACGATAAAATCGAGAGCAATGGATTGGTGACGATGTGGTTTTTGCACAGAGTTTGCGGTCAATGTACCGAACATTGCCCACATAACATGGGTGACAGTTCGTGTCTGTGGGAAGTGAGTATTGCCCAAGAGAACCGAAATGCGGCTGCGATTACTGGCCTCTTTATCTTCAGCGGCTTTGCGTAACTCTTCGGCTGCGCGTTCTGCGCTATATAGGGTTGCGGAGAAACGCGGTGTTACCTGAGTTACACCAAGATAGGAAAGCAGAGGCGTATCGTTCACGTAATAGAGTTTAAGTGTTGAAATCGCATGCAGCGTTGCTGGAATCCCCCCTGGTAGAGCGAGGAATGAGCCAGCCTCCATTGGAATACGTTTTCCATCTTGCTCTATAGCACCAAGTCCATCGATGACATAAAAGATTTGCGATGTTGCCAACGGGTTCAGTGCAATGCTATCGCCGCCATTGATACGGATAAAATTAGCCAATAGCGCCGGCCCGGTTGCGGGACCTACACAGTTTAATTGTTCTGACAGATCTAGCGGAATGACCCGAGTTTCTCCACTTTCATATAATGCTGAGGAAAAATTATGATACGGCACACGTGAAATAATATTCGTGCCGATAGGATCAGCGGCTTTAGAGTATTCATAAAATACGGCATTTTCGGTGGCATCTGCAGGATGAATAGTATGGCATTCGATAATGGAGTCAGTCATTTTAACGTTCCTTTATAAATTTTTACTGATGGAGAACTGAGTGAATAAGCGATGTATTACATCAAGCTCGAGATCACTCTAGCGTTAATGTTCTTCTGCCAGTAAGGCCCGTTTACGCAAAACTGTATTGCATTAATGAGATGTCGAGATAATATGTCAGAGGAAGTCATGAAAATAGTTGATATATTTTCTATAAATAAAATCGATTAACTCCACTAGGTTGGTATCACTAGACCAGTTGACCTGGTGGGATACCCATTCTCTTCTTGAACATAGCGATAAAAGCCGACGGGTCGTTATAGCCAAGAGATGCCGAGACATATTTCACTGTTTTTCCTTCTTGAAGGAGGCTTATCGCTAATAATATCTTTCTTCGTGATTTCCATTCATTGAAGTTAATTCCGGTAGACGAGGAAAATCGCCTTGATAGTGTTTTTTCACTCAAGCCTAGTTTATCACTCCAATATTTAAGTGTTTGAATTTCTTCAGGTTATCTAGCATTTTCTGGGTTATTTTACTTATCACGCGGTCTTCACTAATCGGAAGGAAACAGTTAAAGCTTTCAGAAAGGGCAAGTTGTTCAACCAATACAGTTGCAAGATTATCATCAGCTTGATTTGAGGGGTAATTAATTGATCTCTTTGAAAATTCTTTAATTATTTCTTTTGCAATTCCATTAATTCTAAGCGCTGCAACTTTTGAGGGCAAGAGGGGGCATAATTTTTCGTGAAAGTGAATGATTACATAATCAATATCGGTCAATGATAGAGAGTAATGACTCGTTTGAGGGGGTAACCAAATAGCGAATTCTGGAGTGGAAAGATAAGTGTCATCTTCAACATTTACTTTAGCCAATCCATCACATGAATACATTAATTTCCCCCAAGGAAAAGCCTGTTCAGGAAAGTTTGTCCCGGCAACCCAACTTGCACAACGAAACCAGATCATTTCAGGTGGTTGCCCGGACTTGTTTTGATGAGACATTACCCTTCCTTTTATCGCTATTGATTGTCTGTTTTTCGGCATTTCTAAAAACTTTTGTCCTCTATAATATAGTCCCTGTTAGCTACCTGTAAACTGCACAAACTGGTGAACTATGTCTAGTAAAATTATAGATTTATCTGTCCCACTTATGACAGGCATTGCCTCCGATCCTCCTGAGTTTTTGCCTGAAATTACTTACGTAACAAATAATGAAGGTGCCTCTCAATTGGCAGGGAGTTTCCCCGGTTTAACTGCTGCCCAACTTCCACGACATGAGGGCTGGGCAGTCGAGTTTGTTAAAATGAGCACCCACGCAGGGACTCATATGGACGCTCCGTATCATTATCACTCCCATATGGATGATGGTACGCCATCTCTTACTATAGATAAGATACCACTTGAGTGGTGTGTGGGACCGGGGGTAAAACTTGATTTTAGGCACTTCCCTGATGGTTATGTTGTCACTAAGGATGATCTTGTTACGGAGCTTAAGCTTATTAATTATGAGCTCAAACCTAACGATATTGTGCTAATCAATACTTCCGCAGGCGAAAAATATGGCCAGGACGATTTTGTTGATAGCGGTTGTGGTATGGGCCGCCAGGCAACTCTGTTCTTAACAAGTTGTGGTGTGAAAGTCGTTGGTACTGATGCATGGAGTTGGGACGCACCATTTATTCATACACAAAAAAAATATGAATTGACGAAAGATGCTTCGTTAATTTGGGAGGGTCATTTCGCCGGAAGTGTTGCCCCTTACTGTCAAATCGAAAAACTAGCTAACCTTGATCTGCTACCCTCGTTTGGTTTCACTGTAATAAGTCTTCCGGTAAAAGTAGCTGGTGCTTCTGCTGGCTGGGCGCGTCCTATTGCTCTATTTAATTAATAAGAGGATATATTATGTCACGAATCACAATACCTGAATTAGCTAAGCTAACTGACTCACAAAAAGAACAATATGCTCGTTTCCCAGCAAATCTAACATTAGGGCTGTTGGCAACATCGTGTTCTGCAAAAGGTTACCTTTCTTTAGGAAGTTCATTTCCAGCAGGAAAGTTAGAAAACAAAGATAGAGAAATGATCATAATGCGAGTTGGCAGTCTAAGTCATAGTGCTTATGAAAAGATGCAACACTATTCACTAGCCCTCAAATCAGGCTGGACTGAGAAAGAAATTTCTTTGATTGAATCTGGTACCTTAGCAACAGAACGTGAAGCTACAATCCTTGAATTTGTAGAAGAATGTGTAGCTGAAGTAAAAGTATCTGACAAGACTTTTGAAAAAGTTCGAAAATATTATGATGATACTCAGATTGCAGAATTAACTCTTATCGTAGGCCATTATATGATGACTGCTCGATTCGTTGAAACATTGGAAATTCCACTCGACGAAGTTGCTACATCTTGGGCTGCTATGTCAGTTTAATCACCAGCCGCTGAAGGAAGTCAGGGATAATGGGTGAGGATACCGCCATTCTAAGGGATAAGCGTGATACTTCCTCCCCATTGGCAATAGCGAAGAGTCTGCGTAATCTGACTTTGGGTAACCGGTAGTCAGCGATGCGGCATGAATAGCGGCTGAAATTTGTTTTTTATCTATTGTATTGGTGCGGCGTAGTGTAATGGTAAAGATAGGCATGAGAATGCTCCTGAGGCAAAAAAGGAGTCTAGCGATTTGCCGATTTTTTACCAGCAGGAATATTGTTTCACAATATAAAGGCCAATTTATACAAGGAGTTGTTTTTATGAAAACGTTTCGTTTGCTCACTTCCGCCTGTGCACTGCTGTTTGCAGGACAGGCTCTCGCGGCCACGCCATCAATGACATGGGCATTTGACCGCAATAATGCGGCTCCTTTAGAGAACATTACCTTTGGTATCCAGATTAATCAGGCGGCACCGGTGGATGAATTCTACTTTGCTAACCAATTTGGTTTCACTGGCGGCGGCGGGATTGGCTACACCGGCATTCAGCCAACCAAAAATGCCAAAGACGGATCCCGGCAGTTTATGGTGCTCTTTAGCAGTTTCCGTAAAGACACTATTGTTAAGAACGCCAATTGCAAAGGGGGAGCCGACGGATCGCCTGCAGGAGCAACGTGCCGTTTATATATCCCTGGTGAGTTAGGCGATGTCTTCCGTTTCCATGTTCTCAAAGAGGGGAATTTACTCACTGGAAAAGTGGTGAATGAAACTACCGGCCGCGAGGATGTGATTGGACAGTGGGAAGTGAGTAGCCAAGCGGGAAATCTTGCCAACAGCCAGGTGTCGTGGATTGAGAACTACAAAATGAATAATCCTTCATTCAAGTTAACCTGCGATAAAAAAGGCTGGCCATATTATGAGGTGAAATTTTTACCACCGACAGCGAATAACGATGCGGTGAAGGGAACGCTCTCGACGCTTTCCAATGGCTCGGCTGCCTGTCCTGGTGCTATCACCTGGCAACATGACAGCTCCGGGACCTTAGTCATGGGGGGATATAAATAATTTCTCATTATTGAGAAAAATAAAGTATCTGATAGCCTCGCTTTCGCGGGGCTTTTATTTTACTTAATGATGTATTAGTCAAGGTTAATTAAGTTTAGTAACTTAAGTCACCATTAAAAAACTATTTTATGCTATTTCATTGATGATGTGACTTATTCAATATTTTTATATTGTAGCGATATTTAACATTCAATGCCAATTATCCCCCCTGAGTTGTTTCAACTTTTTTCAAAAAAGACAGTTAATCAATGCATTGTTTTATAACAATAAAATTTTACCCACAAAAAATAAAAGGTTGAAAATCAACCTGAAATTTACATGGAATTTACAAATTAAAATTTGTGATTACAATTGCATCAACCTGCTGAGAATTAAATTAACCTACAATGAATAGGTTGATTAATTATATGTTTTATTCGCCAATCGTTATTTCCATGCTGACTTTATTAAATTCAAATTAAAGAAAAAGTCACTTCATGGAGATTTTAAATTATTACTGGAGCACAAGTGATGAAAGAAAACATTATTCGTGACGACTCCCCGCCAGAATATCGTTTATCTCGCAGACAGGTTCTGCTCGGTGGTGCGATTCTGATGGGGAGTACTTATCTTGGGCCTTCGCTCCCTGCTTGGGCCGATGCGCAGGTCAACGATGCTTATGTTAGCCAATTCATGCAACTGTCGAATTTGCTAGTCAATCATAAGCTGGACCAAAACGTTGGCTGGCGTCTTGCCGCCGCAATGAAAACCAACAATGACGCTTTTGCTAAGCAGGTTGTTGATCTGCTTAATATCGCCAAGACGAAAAATGCCAAAATTGTTGAGGATTTCTTTGACGATATCCCCGCAGGCCCACTGAAAGAATCAGCATTTGCCATTATTTCAGCTTGGTATAAAGGTGTGCTGGTAGATGCGCCTGATGCCGAAGTTTATGCTTACGAAAAAGCGCTGATGTACCAGCCAACGATCGATGTTATGACCATTCCTACTTACGCCATTACTGGCCCAAATGGTTGGACTTCCCACGCTCCACCTCTTGCTGATATGCCTGACTTCTAATTCAGAGGTTTTTTTGCATGTTCTACCACTTCGGAAAGCACGACTAATAAATATTACCGAGGGTAGAAAATATCTTCGTGTCAGGCTCTTAAGTCTGAGGCGGGCAGAGTGAACATTGTCGCTGGATTAAAATAATGAATGCAGATGTGATTATCGTTGGCACGGGCGTTATTGGTTGCCTGATTGCTGAACAAATGCTGGATGCTGGACATTCGGTTCTGATGCTCGAAGCTGGTCCACGCGTTGAGCGTTGGCAGATAGTAGAAAACTATCGCAATCTTCCACCTACCTCGCGTTTGCACTATAACGCTCCTTATCCGCCAGAACCTTGGGCGCCGCATATTATGACGGCAACGCCAGAACAGGCGGCTGAATATTTGCAATTGGAAGGCCCTAACGCGCGTGCTTACCTGCAGGGTTATGTTCGTTATGCAGGCGGTGCAACCTGGCACTGGGCGGGCATTTGTTGGCGCTTGACCCCAGATGATATGCGACTGAAAAGCCTTTATGGCGTTGGTCGTGATTGGGCTATGGATTACGCCACGCTTGAGCCTTATTACACTCGCGCTGAATATGCTATCGGCGTGTGTGGGCCTTCTGAGCCAGAGCTGCAATGGCCGCCAATACGTTCTAAACCTTACCCAATGGGGCGTTTGCCATTCGGTCCTGGCGAACAACGCTTTACCGATGCAGCAGCATCTATCGGCTTAACCAATCTTCCTTCCGCTCAGGCACGAAACAGTGGCATTGCTTATGATGACCGTCCTGCTTGCTGTGGTAACAACAACTGCGTTCCGGTGTGTCCTATCGGTGCCAAATACGATGCGGCAACGGCGCTGACGCGTATTGAATCCAAAGGCGGTAAAATTCTGACCAATGCGGTGGCATACAAAATAGAAACCGGTGAGAAGAATAAGATTCAAGCCGTGCATTACTATGACCAGCATAAAGAAACCCACAAAGTCACCGGTTCCATCTTTGTTATCGCTTGTAATGGCATTGAAACGCCGAAGCTGTTGCTGATGTCCACCGATGTGCGCAACCCGAACGGCGTTGCCAACAGTTCCGATCAGGTTGGGCGCAACATGATGGACCAGCCGAAACTGGTTGCCGAAATCGAAATGGCCGAACCGGCCTGGACGGGCGTTGGCCCGGTGCAGGGCAGCAGCATCATGCAAACCTCACAAGGTGATTTCCGTTCCGAGCACTGCGGTGCGCTATTCCGCTTTAACAATATGGCGCGCAGTCGTATTGGTGCGATGGCAGCGTTGGAGAAAGGGCTGGTGGGTAAAGCGCTGGATGCTGAAATTCGCCGTCTGTCCGCCTGTACAACCGAAATCACTATCGAACATGAATTGATGCCTGAAGCGCATAACCGCCTGACACTTTCCTCGAAGAAAGACTGGCTCGGCCTGCCAAAACCAAACATCTACTACGATGTGGGTGATTACGTACGTAAAGGTTCTGAGGTCTATTCCGTGCCGATTGCCAGAAAACTGGCGCAGGCGATGGGTGCCACCAAAGTTGATGTTTCTACTGTGTACACCAACAGTGACCACATCATGGGCGGCTGCATTATGGGCGATAACCCGGCTGATTCTGTCGTCGATGTGGATTGTCGTGCGCATGACCATGAAAACTTGTTCCTGCCTGGTGGTGGTGCAATGACCACCGGCGGCTGCGGGAACAGTACGCTGACTATGGCCGCATTGGCGTTAAAAGCCGCGGACGCTATTCACTCACAGCTGGGTAATGCTTAATGATGAAACGTTCACATAACATAGCATTGCCGCTGATGCTGCTGGCGGGGAGTTTCTTTACTGCAAGCAGCTATGCTGCTGACAATACTGATAGCGATGTATTGGCTCGTGGCAAATATATCGCCACGGCTTCGGACTGTGCCGCCTGCCATACCAACAAAGGTAGCAAAGACTTTGCCGGTGGACTGAAGATTATCTCTCCGGTAGGCACTATTATTGCCAGCAATATCACGCCATCTAAAACGGCAGGTATCGGCGATTATACCGAGCAGCAATTTGCCGATGCGGTGCGTAAAGGGATTCGTCGCGATGGCGCTAATCTGTATCCGGCGATGCCTTATACCGCTTACTCGGTGATGACTGATGAGGATATTCATGCTTTATATGAATACTTCATGCATGGCGTTACACCAGTAGACGTTAAGGCGCCAGAGACAGCACTGCCGTTCCCAATGAATATCCGTATGTCGATGAAAGCGTGGAACCTGCTGTTCTTAAATAACCAGCCTTTCACGGCGGAACAATCGCAAAGTGCTGAGTGGAATCGCGGTAAATATCTGGTCGATGGTGCGGCCCACTGTAGCACCTGCCACACTCCGCGCGGGCCGCTGATGGAAGAAGAGGGCAGCAAAGCCTTAAGCGGCGGGTTGGTCGGGGCGTGGTATGCACCGAATATCACCTCAGATGCAGAATCGGGCATTGGTACCTGGAGCAAAGCAGATTTAGTGCAATATTTACGCTCGGGCAACCTGCCAGGGAAAGCGCAGGCGGCAGGAAGTATGGGGGAAGCGGTTGAGCACAGCTTCCAGCATTTGAGTGATGCTGATTTGAATGCCATTGCGACCTATATTAAGACGGTGCCGGCGGTAAGCACGCCAGAGAACAAAGGCTCTCGTTTTAACCAAGGGACGCCGGGAACCACACTTGGCAAGCTGCGCGGTCTATCACAAGCAGATATCACCGCGAAAAACTTGGAAGGATTGGGCTTATTCCAAGGTAACTGCGCTTCGTGCCACGAACCTCTGGGAGAAGGAAGCAAGGATAAATACTATCCAAGCTTATTCAACAACTCGGTAACCGGTGCTGCCAATAGCAATAACCTGATTGCCACCATTCTTAATGGCGTCAATCGCACGACCAAAGACGGCCAGGTCTTTATGCCAGGTTTTGGTGATCATCCTAATGACATTAATAATCTGACTAACGAACAGGTTGCTCAGTTGGCTAATTACGTGATCACCACTTACGGCAAAACGGCCAAGCCGGTGACGCCAGAAGATGTGGCTATTGTTCGTCAAGGTGGACCAGTGTCTAACTTAGTGACATTGGCACGCGTTGGCATGGGCGTTGGCGCGGCAGTGGTTGTAATCTTCCTGCTTTGGTTATTTGCTCGTCGAACTAAAAAACCGCGAGCGTAATCGTTAGAACCTCATTTTTTACTCTCTATTTTTTTAAACCTAATAAACCGGGCTTGTATCACTACAGGCCCGGTTTTTCACTTGTATCACTGGAAACGATTTTTCACTTGCGCGCGGTTACGCTTAGTTAACTGCTATGATCAATTATCAAAAACGGATATTGATCCTAAGGATGCGCTATGTTGCTGAAAACCTTTCTTGTTACCGCTCGTGACCGTGTTCGTCTGCGACAGATTGGCCGCGTGATGATAAACCACGGTTTGCAGGATGTATTACGCATTCTCGGTCTGCAATCATTGTTCGGTAATTTACGTTATAAGTCCGATGCAGCGAATGAGACTCAGTCACAGCGTTTACGCCAGGCGTTAGAAGAATTAGGCCCCACATTTATCAAGCTGGGACAGATTCTGGCGACCCGTGCCGATTTGCTCGATGAACATTGGACAACAGAACTCGAAAAATTACACAGCAATGTGACGGCGCTGCCTTGGCCTGTTATTCATCGTCAGCTTGTTGAGTCATTGGGCGACGAACCTGAAACTTTGTTTGCTCAGTTCGATCGTGAGCCGCTGGCCGCCGCATCAATGGCTCAAGTCTATCGCGCAACGCTGCACAGCGGGGAGCAGGTCATTGTCAAAGTGCTCAAACCGGGTCAGGACAAAGTGATTGCGGCGGATCTGCGTTTGTTGGCCTGGCTGGCGGAGTTTCTTGAGCAACAGAGCCCGCAACTGGCACGCTTTCGTCCCCGACAATTAGTGCGCCAATTGACCGTGGCGCTTGAGCAGGAATTAGATTTACGCCATGAAGCTGCGTTAACGCAACAATTTGGTGAGAATTTCAGCCATCGCGAATCCATTGTTATTCCGAAGATTTGGCAGGCGTTTACCTCGCAAAATGTCATTGTTCAGTCATTTATTCCCGGCGTACAGCCCCATAGCCATGAACAACTAGCACAAGCCGGATTTGACGGTCCAACCTTGGCGCGCCGCGGTGCTGAAGGTTTTATGCATATGGTCTTTACCGACCGCTTGTACCATGGCGATCCCCATTCTGGAAACCTGATGGCGGTTGGCGATAATCAGGTGGCCTATATCGACTTTGGTATGGCGGGACAACTGTCGCTGCGTCGGCGTAATCAGCTGCTATTACTGATGCAGGCTTTATCTCAACGTGATAGCGACGGTCTGGTCAATACGCTGATTCGCTGGCATGAAGAGGGCGTGCCTGATGTCACGGTATTAGAATTAGCGGCCCAGGACTTTTTTGGCCGTATTGCGCCAGGAGAGTTCGATTTAGGTGCGGCGTTAGTGACGATGCTGACGATTGCCCGAGAATACCAAGTCTCCTTACCGGCCGATTTGGTTTTATTATTTAAAGCATTAATCACCGCAGACGGCGTACTCAAACGCATCGATCCCAACTTTAACCTGATTGAAACGCTTGAGCCGATGCTGCGACGAGAAATACTCAAACGTTATCATCCTGACGCCATTAGTCGTCGTGTGAACCAGATGACGGGAGAGGTGTTAGAAGCTACCGATACACTGCCGCGGTTATTGAGTCTGGTGACTAAACGTTTGCAACTAGGAAAATTTCACACCGATATTGAGATCAAAAACCTTTCCCACTTGGGAAAATCAATTGAGCGTAGTGCCGCTGTTCTCGGGATTTCTCTTGTCATTGCGGCGCTAATTATTGGTTTGGTTCCTTGGTTATTAGCACAATCCGTGACGTTACTTGGTATTCCTATCTTCCCGGTATTGTGTTTCTTTGCCATTGCCGGTGGGGTGATATTCTTACTATGGCGAATATTGCGCTGACCAAGTAAATATCATGAAGAAAGCTTGCACCAAAATGAATCATGTACTCGGTATATAGCGATCTTATTTGGCTTAAATGGCGTTTGTTGCCGCCATGATCAACTCGCAAGTAATCAGATAAACTCCCTGTATTTGAGCTTTTTCATGATGTTGGCGTAATTTATGCATTGGTGACATACCCTTAACTACCTGGAGTATGCAACCGATGGTCGAGCAAGCCAAAAGCGAGATGATCTATGGTTTGGAAACCAAGCCCGGTCCTTTGCCGGCATTGTTTACCGCAATACAACATGTCTTAGCCAGTTTGGTTGGCGTGGTTACGCCCCCGCTGATTATTGGCAGTGTGTTGGGTCTGAATGCTTATCTACCTTATTTAATCAGCATGTCGTTATTGGTTTCTGGCATTGGCACTTTTATCCAGTCACGACGCTTTTATGGCGTCGGCGCAGGGATGCTGTGTTTGCAGGGAACCAGTTTTGCTTTCCTTAGCGTGACGCTTGCAGCAGGTTTCGCAATAAAGAGCCGTGGTGGTAGTGCTGAAGATATTTTGTCGATGATTTTTGGCATTAATTTTATCGCGGCATTTGTTCCTATTATCCTCAGCCGTTTCATCGGTAAATTACGCCGCATTATCACGCCATTAATTACCGGTATCGTGATCACTTTAATTGGCATTAGCCTGATTAAGGTCAGCATTGTGGATTGGGGCGGTGGTCATAACGCGCCCGATTTTGGTGCGCCGATCAATTTGCTGTTAGGAGGCGTGACATTATTGGTCATTCTGGTGCTAAGCCGGATTAATCATAACTGGATCAGATTATCCGCCGTGGTGTTCGGTATTATCGCCGGGTGCCTATTGGCTTATTTCAGTGGAACATGGCAGCTTCACCCATCTACTGATAGCGCGTGGATAGAATTGCCAAAAGTCTTCCATTTTGGGTTCTCATTTGACTGGGCATTATTTGTGCCTATTGCGCTCATTTCTGCGATCAGCATCATTGAAGCGGTGGGTGACATTACGGCTAACTGCATGCTATCTCAGGTACCTATCGACGGAGAAAGCTACATCAAACGTTTAGAAGGTGGCGTGCTGGCCGATGGCGTAAGTTGTGCAATGGCGGCGATACTAGGCGCGTTTCCCACCACCACCTTTGCTCAGAATAACGGTGTGATTCAAATGACCGGTGTCGCCAGTCGTCATGTTGGACTCTATATTGGCGCTATTCTTATTTTACTTGGCGTTTTCCCGTTCCTCAGTCACATTCTGCAGCAACTGCCAACGCCTGTATTAGGTGGCGCAACGCTATTGATGTTTGGGAGCGTAGCAGCAGCGGGCATTCGTATTATCTCTCATACCTCTTTAACCCGACGAGACATGCTTATTATCGCGGTGTCTTTTGGTATTGGGCTAGGGATAGAAGCCGAGCCGGATTTTTTACAGCACTTACCTAAAGTCATTCAGAACATGTTTGGTTCGGCGATCACCAGCGGTGGCGTTATCGCTATTATATTGAATCTATTTTTACCCAACGATCGGCCAGTGTCTGTCACGCAAACACATACGGCAATTCCTCATATGGAATCAGAAATGTAGTTGATTTACTTAGGCGGACTCTTATAATTCCGCTGGATTTTCCCACACGTCGCGGCGTGTCCCTGGATCAGCAGACAGGGTAAAACTGAGCTGGCTTCACTCACTGTCAACCATTACAGAAGGAGCCAGATATGTCGGTTAACCGCATCTGGATAAAAAACCCCTTAGCAAACTTCACGGCTAACACGCTGGATGCATCCGGTGGCTTGGTCATTGAAGGCAACATCATTGTTGATGTGCTCAGCGCAGGCCAAACACCGGCACAACCTTGCCAGCAAGTGTTTGATGCCAGTGAATATGTCTTACTTCCTGGTTTAATTAATACCCACCATCACTTTTATCAAACGCTGACCCGCGCTTGGGCTCCAGTGGTCAATCAACCCTTATTTCCTTGGCTAAAAACGCTGTATCCGGTTTGGGCACGCTTGAGTCCTGATGCGTTGAAACTTGCAAGCAAGGTGGCTTTAGCTGAACTATTACTGTCTGGCTGTACCACCACCACAGATCACCATTACCTGTTCCCTGATGGCATGGAACAGGCAATCGATGTGCAGGTTGAGGCAGTGAACGAGTTAGGCATGAGAGCCTTGCTGACGCGCGGCTCAATGAGTCTGGGGGAAGACGACGGCGGATTGCCGCCGCAGAATACTGTGCAATCTGGCGAGGATATTTTAGAAGACAGCCAGCGGCTTATTGCGCGTTATCATCAGCGTGGTGAGGGGGCTCGCATCCAGATAGCCTTGGCACCTTGTTCGCCTTTTTCCGTCACCGAAGAAATTATGCGTGCCAGCGCGGCATTAGCGGAAAAAGAAGACGTCCGCTTACATACTCATTTAGCCGAAACACTCGATGAAGAGCGTTTTTGTTTGCAGCGCTTTGGTTTAAGAACGGTCGATTATTTGGAAAGCGTCGGTTGGTTAAGCCCACGCACCTGGCTGGCGCACGGTATCCATTTTAATGACGGCGAAATTGCCCGATTAGGTAAAGCAGGAACAGGAATTTGTCATTGTCCAGTGTCGAATATGCGCCTGGCTTCGGGGATCTGTCCAACCGTCGAACTTGAAGCCGCTGGCTCGCCTATTGGGCTTGGTGTTGATGGTTCGGCATCTAATGATGCCTCTAATCTGATGTTTGAAACACGCCAGGCCTTGTATTTACAGCGTCTACGTTATGGCACAGAGCAAATTACCCCGCAGCGTGTATTAAAGTGGGCGACTCAGGGATCTGCGCGATTGATTGGTCGCAGTGATTTAGGGGAATTGGCTATTGGTAAGCAGGCAGATTTGGCGTTGTACAAACTGGATGAATTACGTTTTAGCGGCAGTCATGATCCGCTGTCTGCCCTGATACTTTGTGGCGCAGAGCGGGCGGACCGTGTCATGGTCGCAGGGCAGTGGCGAGTGATTGATGGGCAAATCGATGGGCTGGACGTGCAGTCGTTAATTGCACAGCATAAAGTGGCGGCAAAAAGGCTAATCGCTACGTTGTAATTGTCAGCATAAAAAATGCCGGGACAGATAATTATCTTCCCGGCATTAATAAGCTGAAAAAACTCGTGCAGTTTAGTGGCCGAATAGGCCGCGCTTAGGTTTGACAAATTGTGCAATCACTACCAGCAACGCCACAACCATAAATACGCTAAATACCAATACCAACCACTCTGGCATGCTCCAGGATAAGAACACCCAATTTTTTTCTGCGCAATCACCGGTCGCCATAAACATACTTGGCAACCATTTGCTCAGAGGCAACCAGCTTGGGAAGCGTGCAGCGAAATCACAGGTAGCGAAAGGCGAGGGATGCAACTGGATCATTGTATGTTCCCAGGCGAGGCGAATACCTTCATACGCGCTGTAAATCCAGATTAAAATACCGACATAACGCAGCTTTGTTGAAGGGGCGATAGCGCCGACAACTCCGCCAGCAAAAACACCCCAAAGTGCGCAACGCTCATAAATACACATTACGCACGGTTGTAATAACATCACGTGCTGGAAGAAAAGGGCAACTAACTCGAGTGCTAGAGCGACGAGTGCCAGTAATAGCCAAGCTCCGCGCCCTTGTGAGCAGCGGTTAAGGTATTGCAACATGGTTTAATTCCCTGTGGTAAACGACTGAAAACAGTGTAAACCAATTAGTTGTTGCTGCCAGCAAGTAGAAAGGTAAATTCAGGAAAATTAGTACGTTCCAGAGCGAAATTACGGCGGATATTTCGTACAAATGTTAATACGGAAACATATTAAAAACTTTTGAAACCTGAAGGATTTTTCTTGGCATCATCTGTTAACAAAACATCAATGATTCTTAACTATCGGTGAGGTAAGTGCCTCTTGCCCGGTAGCCACTTCATTTGGATCTGCATTCACCCAACTTGAAACAAGCGAAGGTAAATCTTAGGGCTGAAATCCATTTGATATCGTATTTAGATCTGAGAGTGGACGGTAAATATATCGTTTTTCTTATATAAGTAAAATCTTAGTAACTGTCTAAATTTATAGGAAAAGTGTTGCCTAATACACAATTTAAACTTTAAACTTTGTACATGCTATAACCTATGATTTCCATCTGGTATGATGAGATAAATTTAATCTTATTATACCCGGCGTACTTAAAGTTGCAGGGGTGTTGGCTGCTCTCGTTCACCCCAGTCACTTAGTTATCTAAGCTCCTGGGGATTTTCTCGGTTGCCGCCTACCTGCAACTTGAAGTTTCTTGGGTATAAAATGCGTTTCTTCGAAAATCTCAACGGAACATTAAACACATGGTTATTAAGGCACAGAGTCCCGCAGGTTTTGCCGAAGAGTACATTATTGAAAGTATCTGGAATAGTCGCTTCCCTCCTGGCTCTATTCTGCCGGCGGAAAGAGAGCTTTCTGAATTGATTGGTGTGACCAGAACAACATTACGAGAAGTGCTACAGCGCTTGGCTCGTGATGGCTGGTTGACGATTCAACATGGCAAACCAACACAAGTGAATAATTTTTGGGAAACATCAGGCCTGAATATTCTGGAAACGTTAGCCAGACTTGATCATGATAGTGTGCCGCAATTAATTGATAATTTACTCTCTGTACGTACCAATATTGCAACCATCTTTATTCGTAAAGCTATGCGCAGCAATCCGCAAGAAACACAACGGGTATTAGCACAGGCTGCAGAGACTCACGACACTGCAGAAGCTTTCGCCGCGCTCGATTATGGAATTTATCGTGGTTTAGCATTTGCCTCCGGCAATCCAATCTACGGTTTGATTATTAATGGACTGCGTGGGCTTTATACACGCGTAGGGCGTTATTACTTCTCTAATCCGCAGGCGCGGGAGCTGGCTAAGAGCTTCTACCTTAAACTGTCAGAAATCTGCCATCTTGAACAATTTGATCAAGTTGTCGATTGTGTTCGCACCTATGGAAAGAAGAGCGGAACGATCTGGCACAGCATGCAGGGTGCGATGCCAAGCGATCTTACCGAGCAACGTCGTTAATCATTGGCGTTGTTTGTTCGTAGGGTGTTGTTTGTTTGCAGGGTTTCGCAGGATATAGTGCAATAAGCCGATAAATAAAAAACCCACAATGCTGTGGGTTTTTTGCTTTTAAGCACGGCAACGTTTAGATGCTCAACGCGTTAACAAGAGAAGCGGCCTGCTATTTAATTTGCAATATATCCAGACGCTCTACCGCAAAATCCTCTTCTGCTTGCCAGCCAACCGGTTGCAGCGGGATATCTTCACGGTCAAAGGCAATATCACCACCGTCAATGACTTCACCACCGTGTTGAATGGCTTTGAAATCAAACAAATTGGTGTCATTAAGATGCGAAGGCACAACGTTTTGCATGGCCGAGAACATGGTTTCGATACGGCCAGGATAACGTTTATCCCAATCTTTAAGCATGTCGCTAATCACCTGACGCTGCAGGTTTGGCTGCGAGCCGCACAGATTACAAGGGATAATGGGATATTCACGGGCAATGGCAAAGCGCTCGATATCTTTTTCACGACAGTAAGCCAGCGGGCGAATAACGATGTGCTTGCCATCGTCGCTCATCAACTTCGGTGGCATCCCTTTAAGCTTACCGCCGTAGAACATATTCAGGAACAACGTCTGTAAAATATCATCGCGGTGGTGGCCCAGCGCAATCTTGGTACAACCCAACTCCGTGGCTGTACGGTACAAAATACCGCGGCGCAGGCGAGAACACAGCGAGCACGTTGTTTTCCCTTCCGGGATCTTGTCTTTAACGATAGCGTAGGTATTTTCTTCGACGATTTTATACTCTACACCTTGCTCTTCAAGATAAGCCGGCAGGATATGCGCCGGGAAGCCCGGTTGTTTCTGATCCAGATTCACCGCTACCAGCGTAAAGTTTACCGGTGCGCTCTGCTGCAAGTTACGCAGAATTTCCAGCATGGTGTAACTGTCCTTCCCGCCGGAAAGACACACCATAATACGATCGCCTTCTTCAATCATGCCGAAGTCAGCAATCGCTTTACCTACGTCACGACGCAGGCGTTTTTGCAATTTGTTCAGGTTGTACTGCTCTTTCTTATTAGTTGATTGATTTTCTTGCATTTTATTTTCCGTAAGACACCAAAAGGGGCAAAGTTGAGGCAAAGTGCATTAAATAACCAATCTATCGTTTAGCATGCTCACTTGCTCCCCGTTCATCTCTGCGATCCACTTACCATATATCTCGTAGACCATTTGTGCATTGTCATGCCCCATCCGATCAGCGATAAAAGACGGGTTAGCGCCAGCCGTTAACAACCAGCAGGCAAAAGTATGCCGTGTATGGTACGGATTACGCCGCCGAATACCAGCGAGTTTTACAACAGCATTCCAGCGCGCGCCAATTGACGACAGAGAATAATAAGTCTTTTGCTCACCTTTAGCCGAACGCGGCATAAAAACGAAATGTAGTCGCTGCATTTCAGTTTTTCCGTATTCGCGGTGATGAAAGATGATTTCCGTCTTACGATGCAGAGTAGTTAACAGTCGCTGTGCTCGTACCGGCCCCAGCAGCTTGGGCAATGCCGACCAAGTCGAACTCACTGCAGAAAACTGGACAAAACATTCTCGTATCCGCGCAGGAATCATCAGCGACCAGGACAAATTAGATTACTTGCAGAAATAGAGATAGCCAGTTGTTGCTGCCCCTATAAATTTAATATTAATTAACGTTTAACTCATCCGTTTTTTGATATTTAGTATAATATTCAGCTCTTTTGTCATAATAATAAGTTAAACAAGCTCCTTGAACAGTATAAAAGGCGTAGCTTTTATTTTCTGTTTGATAAGCTCTAGCTAAACAATCTTCTTTAGCATAAATATCCCAGTTTTTTTTCGCAGATTCTATAGAGAATAAGAATTCTTTGTAGTTTAAAAGGTACGATTTGTTTCCTGGGTTTTTCTTTATTTTTTTTATAAAATTAGCATATTCTTTTTCATATGTTTTTTTTGCTTGCTCAGCAAGACTTAACATACAGTTTTGAACCCCAGCTGATACAGTTATGGCAAAACAATCTTTTACTTTTTTAGTTTTATAAAAAACATTGCTACCATCATCAGTTACGGTTGTGTTTAACGCATCATTATCAATGACTTCATCATCTGAATAAGTTAATTGGGGAATGATTAGAATGAGGGTGAATATTAGCTTTTTCATTTCATATTATCCTTGATATGTTTTACTCTGCCTCTGTTTTTGTCATGGTTAAATAGGAAAGGCTTACTATTTATATATCTAATAACATTATCTTTATTATTGGTGCCAAAAACTGGAATTGCGCTGCTATATAGAACTCCTTGATATTCCATATCTACTAAAACTTCTTTTAAAACTGGATGTAATTTCTCCCAAGTTACGATATTAATAATCTTTGCGTTATTTTTAACTTTATCGTAAAAGTATCTAGCATGGGAAACATACTCCCTATAAACTATTTCAAATAGTTGCTTTTGCTGTGACTCGGTGATTTCACCTATATTTTGTTTATTCTTTCTAACAAACTCATCAGCTTGGCAGCCTTGCAATCTAGAACCTTTCACCAACTTCTCCACCTGCTCTTTACTCAACCCAGCAGACAAAAGAGTGCTTAAAATCTCATTTTTAGGGCGTTAACCTAAATCATAACCGCGCCCTATAGTCACTCCTGAACCAGCTTTTGTACAAGCAGCAGACTGAGCAGGCCAATGGATTTTCCTTGAGTAATACATGCTAGATGAATCATTATTCCCTTCCGCTCTAAATGTGAGAAGTCCTTCTCTGGGTTCAAGCATAAGCACACTCCTTTTCCATGGTATGTTTCTAGCTGATCATATTTGATATGGGTGGGCAATGACAGAGCGAAATTCTGAAAATCAATGTGTAATTTTCTTTCCCAAAAACAAAGCTAATCATATGTAATTATTTAACTATTTAGATGCTTGTTAACCGTGTTATTCTTACTCTTCAACATGGATGAGAAGGACTTAACATGGATAACTTCACCGTCAGGATAGCGCTGCGCAACGCCACTGCTGATGATTACGCTGAGCTTGATGCAAAAATGAAAGCCAAAGGATTCAAAACAACCATCACAGGCGAGAATGGTAAGGTTTATGACCTGCCTGCGGCGGAATATAATTATTCAAGCGGTTCAGATACCGTCGCCGGGGTTAATGATAAGGCGCGTGATATTGCGCAATCCGTCAAAGCTTTACCGGCTGTTATTGTTTCTAAAGTTGTAGCTCGCGCTTGGTCTGGGTTAACCAGTGACTGATTAAATAATTGTTAAAGGTAACTGTATGCAATTGTTGCAGTTACCTTGGATATTTTACGACAACCAATCAATGTGCCTCCTATATACGAATATGCCACTCATTGCCTCGTTATATAATGATTAAGAAATGGATTTTTATTTTTTAGCAGGTAAGATTAATAACTCTTTGGTCAGTTGGATGGATTTAAGGATAAATCAACAATGCTTGGATTTTTTATTAAAAAAATAAAAGTAGTGAAAATAGTTATTTCATTTTCTCTTCTATTGAACAGTGTTCTGCATGTTAGCGTTGTACAAGCGCATTCGAGTTATGTGAATGCAGGGAATGTACTGGTGTCATGGGACATACATAATTTCATTGGTCATTATCCACCTGGTGGAAAGTTAACGGATATAACGTTTAGATTTACTGTAAATAATGAAACCTTGCATGCCAGAGGCACTTATTTCGCCCAGCAGTTTTATTTTGATACGCCTGAGGAAAATGGCGGTATCGCCTATACAGGTGTTCAGCCGCAACCCGATAGAAAAGGCCGACAATATCTCAAAGCTATATTTTCTACCTTTATCGCTAATTCAACATCGACCGATAAACGCTGTAGCCATGGGGCAGACGGCGGTCCAGGCGTCAGTTGTTACGCAGTCATCCCTGCAACCTATGGCTATACCTATAAAATTTTAGTCCATAAATTAGCAGCACATACCTGGAGTGGTGAAATAGAAGAAAAAGAAACGGGAAGAAAAATTCATATTGGGACGTGGACTTTACCTGAGTATGTTGGTGATATTAAAAACTCAGGCGTAGGATTTAGTGAATATTATCTATATTACAAACCTGGCTATCCGCAATTTGTGACACCAAGTTGCGATAAAATTGCGAAAGTAAATGTGACTTTTGGTCCGGTGAGCACAACAAATTATGGCGGTGGTGTTGGCAATGTTCATAGTCCATATGAATATAATACTCAAGAATGCCTTGGCCATAAAAGTAAATACTCAAGCCGTACGGTAAAAGATAATGTTGAGTTTCCCGGTGGCAAAGTATTGAGTGCAGAAGGGCAGGAAATAAAACGTGGATTCGTTTCGCAAATTAAATAAATAACACTCATAATTAGCCCCAGTCTTGCTGGGGGTAATTGTTATGCCCGCCATATATGAAGAACCCGTGTTGACTAAAGCTAGCCGACTCATGGACGAGCTTTGTACTGCGCTATCAGATGGAAGGGCGCTGACCAACGTTTCTCAACGTAAAAATCTGATCATTTCACCGTTTTTTATTCACAAATAACCGTTATCTTAAGGTTGTCAAAGACAACAGGAACGAGCCACTGCCTGGGTTGAAGATGACATATCAGATCAAACAACGTTGGAAATCCATATGCGCTATAAAAACAAATACATCAATATGCTGTCTTTATCCCGTTTGGCGGCAGGCGTCATGCTGGCAAGCATGGCGAGTTTTCCGCTATTGGCTGCCGAGCATCCCGATGGGCAACTGGCGTTTATGCAGGCTGCGCAATTGTCGGCTATCAAACAGCAGTTGCATGATGGGCAGGCGGCTTCACAAACGCAGAGTGCTTACCAACATTTGCTCAAAGCGGCGGATGGCGCATTAACTAAACCTAATCCTAGCGTGACTGACAAAGGGTTGACGCCCCCGAGTGGCTCTAAGCATGACTATTTAAGCCTCAGCCCTTATTGGTGGCCGGACAGTAAAAAAGCGGATGGGTTGCCTTGGGTACGCCGCGATGGCAAGGTAAATCCGGCCAGCAAAAATGCGCAAAGTGATGGTGTACGTCTCGCGCAGTTTACTTCAGATGTACAGAATCTCACCTTAGCTTGGTATTTCTCTGGCAAGCAGACTTATGCGGATAAAGCGATCGGCATGTTGCGAACCTGGTTTATCAATCCCGAAACGCGGATGAATCCCAACCTCAATTTCTCACAAGGCATTCCCGGCATTGCTCCAGGTCGTAGCTATGGCGTATTAGACGGCCGTTATTTTGCTACACGGATTGTCGATTCATTGATACTACTGCGTGGTAACGCCGCATGGCAGGCGCAGGATGAGCAATCAATGCAGCAGTGGATGCAGCAATATATGACCTGGTTGCAGAGTAATAAACTGGCACTCGAAGAGCGTAATGCTGAGAATAACCACGGCAGTTGGTACAGCACGCAGGTCGCAGGGATTGCCTGGTATCTGAAGCAGCCGCAGGTGATAAAAGAGATGTCCCAGTTGCTTGAGCATAAGCTTAACAAGCAATTTGCCGCCGATGGCGCGCAACCGCAGGAATTAGCGCGAACCCGTTCTTTCCATTACAGCTACTTTAATTTGCAGGCGGTAACGTTGATGGCGGTGCTGGCGCAAAAAGAGGGCGTTGATGTTTGGCATTACCAAACGCCACAGGGCGGCAGTTTAATTAAATCTCTCGATTTTATGGCGCCTTATACTGATGATAACCGCCCGTGGCCATATCCGAGTCTGGACCGGGTGAGTGTGATTATCGTGCCATTCTTGTCTTGGGCGGATAATGCCTTGGGGCAATCCCGTTACCAGCAACAGGTGAGGAGTGCCTCTTTCAATTTGCCAGAGGCGACCCATGGCGGGAAGCATAAAAACGACGGTAAAGGTGAAATTTTAGAAGCGGAGCAAGCCACTTGGTTGACTTCATTACCGGCTGGGACCACAGATTTTGTGGCCCCACATCCGGCGTTAAAAGCGCAGTAAGTTTAGCTTATTCCCTCTCAGGTGCCGGGCTTTTACCTGCCAGCATCGCCAGGAAGTCGTATTTTTGCTGCAGGTCTTTTTCGGCAGCTTGATACAACATCTCGGCAACCTCGGGTTGCTGGGCGTTCAATCGGCGGAAGCGCTGCTCTTTATTCAGCGTTTCCGTCAGATTGCTATTCGGTGGGCGAGAATCCAGCGCCAGCGCAGCCTTACCTTCCTCACTACGACGTGGATCAAAGCGATAAAGCGGCCAGAACCCGGTGGCAGTCAACTGCTTCATCTGGTCATGGCTTAACGCCAGATCATAGCCATGCTCTTCGCACGGGCTGTAAGCAATAATCAGCGATGGCCCCGGATAGGCTTCAGCTTCCTGAATCGCTTTCACCGTTTGATTAAGCTGCGCACCGAGCGAGATTTGCGCCACATAAACATGACCGTACATCATCATGCTGACGCCCAAATCTTTACGTGCCTTACGCTTACCTTGCTCACCAAACTTGGTCACTGCGCCAAGCGGCGTGGCTTTGGATTGTTGGCCGCCGGTGTTGGAATAACATTGGGTATCGAGTACTAGCACATTAACGTTTTCGGTCAGACTAAGTACGTGGTCCAAACCACCAAAACCAATATCGTAAGCCCAGCCGTCACCGCCAATCAGCCAAATCGACTTATCTACCAGATAATCAGCATCGGTTGCTAGCTGGCGTGCATCCGGCGTATTGACGTCCTGTAGCAAGGTACGCAAAGCGGTAATCGCCCGGCGTTTATCATCCACGCCTAAACGTTCATCGCGCAAGCTGCCTAATAGTTCAGCCGGAACATGTTCAGAGACGCTTTCCAGCAGACGCAACACGCGGCGGCGGTGTTGATCGACAGTCAGGCGGAAGCCAAGACCAAATTCGGCGTTATCTTCAAATAGGGAGTTAGCCCAAGCCGGGCCGCGCCCTTCGGCATTTTTGGTATAAGGCGTAGAAGGCAGGTTACCGCCATAGATAGATGAACAGCCGGTGGCATTGGCAATCAGCAATCTGTCGCCGTAAAGCTGGGTCAACAGCTTGATATATGGCGTTTCACCACAGCCAGAACAGGCACCGGAATATTCAAACAGTGGCGAAATCAGCTGCGAGGTACGGATATCAATGCGCTCTAACTGACTTACGTCGATTTCTGGCAACTGCAAGAAGAAGTCGTAATGCGCTTTCTCAGTGTCCAAATTCTCGATACGGTCGGCCATGTTAATGGCTTTAATCTGCGGATCCTGGCGGTCTTTAGCCGGGCAAACTTCAACACAGAGATTACAGCCGGTGCAATCTTCCGGGGCCACCTGCAAGACATATTTTTGACCGCGCATGTCCCGGGCTTTAACGTCTAGCGATTGCAACGTTGCTGGTGCATTCTCCAGCGCTTCGGGCTGAACTACTTTGGCCCGGATAGCCGAATGTGGGCAGGCGGCAACACAGTGATTGCATTGCGTACAGAGATCTGGCTGCCAGATAGGCACCGCCTCGGCAATATTGCGTTTTTCCCATTGCGTAGTGCCCGTCGGCCAAGTGCCATCCGGCGGAAAGGCCGATACCGGCAGGGTATCGCCAAGGCCAGCCAGCATGGCGGCGGTGACGGTTTTGACAAAATCTGGCGCGTGGTCGGAGACAATCGGCGGGCGTTTATGCCCAGACTCTGGAATGGCTTGTAGCGGCACTTCAACCAGTTGTTCAAGCGTGGCGTTCAGCGCCTGGCAGTTACGCTCAACCACTTCCTGGCCTTTATTACCGTAGCTTCGAGAAATAGCCTCTTGCAGATGGCGGGGGGCTTCATCACCGGGCAAGATTTGTGTCAGGTGGAAAAAGGCCATTTGCATCACAGTATTAATACGTGCGCCCAAACGACATTCTCGGGCAATTTTGGCGGCATTAATCACGAACAGTTTGGCTTGACGCTGATGCAATACCGATTGCACTTCCAGCGGTAAGCGCTGCCACACTTCATCGGCACTAAATGGCGTATTGAGCAGGAAGATCCCTTGCGGGCGCAGCCTTTCTGCCATTTGGTATAAATCGATAAATTGCCATTGATGGCAGGCAACGAAATGCGCCTGGCTGACCAGATAAGCAGACTTGATCGGCTGCTCGCTGACCCGCAAGTGAGAAACGGTTAATCCACCGGCTTTTTTCGAGTCATAGACAAAATAGCCCTGCGCATTGAGCGGGGTATTATTGCCGATGATTTTAATGTTGTTCTTGGTGGCAGAAACTGAACCATCGCTGCCTAATCCATAAAACAGCGCTTCCAATGACGCTTGTGCGGGTATTGTTTTATCGCTTTGCGGCAAAGAAAGACCGGTGACATCGTCGTAAATGCCAACCGTAAAGCGTGGGCGTGGTGCGGCAAGCTGCAACTCATCAAAGATTGCTAATACACAATCGGGGCCAAACTCTTTGGATGATAGCCCGTAACGTCCGCCAATCACGCGCGGCATAGTGCTGCGCTCACCGCGACTGTAAGCCTCGCCTAACGCGGTCATCACATCCAGATATAACGGTTCTGCTAATGCACCGGGTTCTTTAGTGCGGTCAAGCACTGCAATATGGCTGGCAGTGTCTGGCAGACAGGCTAATAAATGTTCGGCGCTGAATGGGCGATAGAGTCGTACCTTTAGCACGCCAACTTTTTCGCCGCAGGAGATGAGATGGTCCACGACTTCTTCGCAGGTGCCTACTGCCGACCCCATCACGATAATTATCCGTTGTGCATCGGCCGCGCCATAATATTCAAAGGGTTGATAGCGACGACCTGTCAAGCCTGCAAAGGCACTCATCGCCTGTTCAACATGCTGATAAGTTTGGTTATACCAAGGATTTGTTGCCTCGCGAGATTGGAAATACGTATCTGGGTTAGCCGACGTACCGCGTACTACTGGATTATCAGGCGTTAAAGCGTGGGCGCGGTGGGCGTCAATTTGTGCCTGTGGTAATAACTGCTCCAGCGTATCGTCACTCAACGGTTCGATTTTATTAATTTCATGCGAGGTGCGGAAACCATCAAAGAAATGAATAAAAGGTATCCGACTATGAAGTGAGGCCACTTGTGAGATTAAAGCAAAATCTTGTGCTTCCTGCACACTACTGGCGCAAAGCAGGGCGCAACCAGTTTGCCGTACCGCCATCACATCGCTGTGATCGCCAAAAATAGACAGCGCATGGGTAGCAACGGTACGTGCGGCAACGTGCAATACAAAGGGCGTCAGTTCACCGGCCAGTTTGTAGAGCGTGGGGATCATCAGTAACAATCCCTGCGAAGAAGTAAACGTTGTCGCTAGTGCACCGGTTTGTAATGCGCCATGTACGGTTGCGATCGCACCTGCTTCAGATTGCATCTCCATCACTTGTGGCACATCGCCCCACAGATTTTTGCGGCCCTCACCTGACCAGGCTCCGGCAATTTCTGCCATGGTTGAGCTTGGTGTGATGGGATAGATGGCGATAACTTCATTCAGGCGATAGGCCACAGAGGCGACAGCATTATTAGCATCGGTGGTGATCATGGGCGACAGTTCCTTGCAAACAGATAACGATCTCGAGGTAGAGGCCGCGAGATCAACTGCCAAAAAGTCTAACAGAGCCAAAAAGGGCGGCTTATCATGATTGTGTGCAGGGGTATTTGGGCTTTTTTTGCGGATTAGTCCGAAAAAATCACCTTTCAAGGGTCGACGTTGACGGAAAAGCTCAGCTATGATGACCGCTGCGAAAATTTCCCCGCCGATAATCCAGGAGTAGGATTGATGAAAACTGCGTTACGTTTGTTACTGGCAGCAGGCACGCTGATGTTAGCGGCTTGTAGTAATCACGACACCGCTGAAGTTCCTCAGCAGGGTAATAGCGTGAATATTGGTCAGCATGTCGTCAATCTTGAAGGTCCGGTTGCGGCAAGTTGTTCGCTGATCGGCGGTCAACTGCGTCTAGCGCGTCAACTCGACGGTAGCTCGGTGGGAATGTGCCAGATGGCTAATGGCCGTCGCTGTAGCGAATCGGCCTTGATGAGCGGAGCTTGTAGCGCGAGCTAATCTAGCCGGGTATTCGCACAGGCAGCGGATTAAAGCCTCTCGCTGCCCTTTGGCTATTGTTGCGGATTAAACCACGAATTAATTGACCAGATCTTTTGTCTGATAAACCAGTTGATGCTTGCCTTGCGTCAGGGTTAATTGGTTATTCTGCAAAGTGACCTTAGCGCCATTCGCCAGTACTTCGCCAATCAGCTGATCCCACTTGTTGAGTTGCTTATCGTTGCACAGCATCATGGTTGAGGCTAACTGTTTCACCGTCAGCACGCTGTTTTGCAGCTCGCCTTGCCCCATAAAGCGATTACACATCCCACCTGAAACATGCATTTTTTCACCAAACTCTATAGTTGGACCTGGGCGCGGCTGAGCAGAATTAACGGCTTCTCCATCAACACTGATTAATTCATAGCGATGGTGTTGCAGGTCTTGTGCGGTGATAGCAGGTGGGTGATCCACCGCGGCAGCTTTGTCAGACGGTGAAGGTTTGCTCATGCTACAGGCACTCAGTGTCAAGGCTGCAACAGCGGCCAGAATAATGTTCTTTTTCATCTTCGCTCCTGAAGAAAATTCCAGGTTTCACCCGCCGTTAAATCGCCAGGTGAAACCGAGTAATGCCAATTCCCGCGCAGTATAGCCACTATTATGAAAAGTAATGTCTGGAAAACTTAATTATATTGTCAACACATTAGGGCAGGTTTCACCCTTCACTAATTGCGAAATATTCAGCAGCGTGGTTTGTGAAATACTGGTCAATGCATCGCTGGTCAGAAATGCCTGATGTCCGGTAAATAACACGTTGTGACAAGAAGAGAGGCGGCGGAATACATCATCAAGTACCACTTCGTTTGAATTATCTTCAAAGAATAAGTCGCGCTCATTCTCATAAACATCCATACCCAATGCCCCAATTTTCTGCTTCTTCAATGCATCGATTGCTGCCGTTGCATCGAGCAATCCACCTCGACTGGTATTAATAATCATCACGCCATCTTGCATCTGCTCAAAGGCCGTTTTATTGAGCATATGGTGGTTTTCGGGCGTTAACGGGCAATGCAAAGAGATGATGTTTGACTCTGCATACAAGGTGGCTAAATCAACATATTCTACGCCTAATTCCAGTGCTAACGGGCTTGGGTAAGGGTCATAAGCTAAGACGCGCATACCAAAACCTTTGAGAATACGCATCGTTGCCAGGCCAATTTTGCCGCTGCCGATAATGCCGGCGGTGCGCTGATACATGTTAAACCCAATCAATCCTTCGAGAGAGAAATTGGCTTCTCGCGTCCGTTGGTAGGCGCGGTGAATATGGCGATTAAGACACATCATCATGCCAACCGCGTGCTCGGCGACCGCTTCCGGCGAGTAAGCCGGCACGCGTACTACTTGGATGCCAAATTCTTTTGCTGCTTGCAAATCGACGTTATTAAACCCTGCACAACGTAATGCCAGAATTTTAATGCCTAAAGAAGCGAGCACTTTGAGGACGTCACGGCTGCCATCATCATTAACAAATAGGCATACTGCATCACAACCCGCCGCCGTGGAGGCAGTTTGTGGCGTTAGCAGGAAATCAAAAAACTCAAGCTGGAAACCATATTGTTTATTAACGAGTTCAAGGTATTTTTTGTCGTAATTCTTGGTGCTGTAAATCGCCAATTTCATTGAATATGCTCCGGCAATATATGACTTATTTTAGAATAGTTGATTGTAGTGACTAAAATTAACAGACCAGAGCGAGTCAGACAAATCATTGCCGTGGCGAGCACCAGCAAGTGATTAATAATTTTCGCTATTCCGCTATGTTGCCAGACATTTGTCCGGGCTAAGAACCTCAAAATAGCTGGCAATATGCTATCTTATGGCAGTCGGCCGAATAATCTTGGCCCGTTCCAATAGCGCGTAAGACTCAAGAACAAGGCATGGCATGAGAAAAGGATTAAAATATATCGCCCTAACATTGCTGGCTGTGCTGGCAATCTTGTTGCTGGTGGTGATTATCTTATGGAAAAGCCTGCCACAGTGGTTACCCAGCGTGGCCAAACACTGGCTGCCGGCGGGAACGAGTTTACGTCTTGCCGCCACTCCCAATTGGTCTAATGGTCAATGGCAACTGCCGTCGCTGACTTATCTCGCCGGTGATTGCATTTTAGCGCAGGCCGATGGAGTCAGCCTACAACACAACGCTCGGCAATGGCGTCTGGCAGCGGCGGGATTAACCGTAGATAGCACCTGCTTTAGCCAGTTACCTGCGAGCGACGAAAAGGGACCGGCACTTTCACTCTCGCAATTGCAAAACACTTTGCCACTGGGTGAAGTCGTTATCGATAAACTCACCATCGCGCCGTGGCAGATCTATGCCGGCAGTGTAGCGTTTGATAACGATGGCAAAACGCAGAAATTACGTTATCAGGGTGATGTACTTAACTTGAATGCGACCCTGGAACAACAGCAACTGACGCTCAATAGTTTCACGTTGACGCCTGCTGGTTCGACAGAGCCGTTGACATTAAGTGGTCAACTGCAACTGCCTGCGACATTTAATACGTTGCCGCCAACGGGTGATTTGCAAGGTGAAATGCAAACCTCGCTGGTCGCTAAGCCTTTGACAGCGACTTTGCACTGGCAGCAGACCCAAGGCCAATTAACCTTGAGTGAAAAGGGCAGTTCGCAACCGCTTGCCGTTTTGCCGTGGCAGTTGAGTGATAAGCAAGTTCAGATTAGTCAAGGTCAATGGCACTGGCCTTATGCGCAACAACCGCTTTCCGGTGGGGTTAATCTCACACTGGCTGATTGGAATGAGGCATTTAATCAAACCACACTTAGCGCGCGGTTAAATGTGTTAACCCAAGGACACAATGGTAAAGGGAATGCGGTGTTGACGTTGGGTCCGGGTAAACTTGGCCTGCTACAAAGCAATCTCGATTTCCAGTTAACTGGACAAGCCAATCTTCCGGCGTTGTCGCTCAGTGCCTCTTTCCCCGGTACGCTCACCGGCTCAATCCTCAGTCCAGAAGTGGCGTTACATAGCGGCGCATTGCTACGTGCGTGGGGCCAACCCACCAAGAGCTTTACCTTACAGGATGCGCGTTGGCCGCTCGCAGGCGTTAAAATCACGCCACAGGGTGTCAGCGGGCCGTTGCAGGCAATTGTGCGTGCAAAGGATAGTTATTGGGGACAATTTAGTTTGCATCTGGATGGTAAATCTCAGCAATTTTGGCTCGATCAGGGCCGCTGGGACTTCAACTATTGGGGGGACGGACGTTTGCCTCCGCTGGGGGGAAAATGGGATATGGCAGGCAAAGGTAACTGGCAGGATGAACGGGTGACGTTGACTGCGCTATCAACAGGCTTTGATCGTCTGCGTTATGGCCTGGTTGATGTCAGCAAACCACGTCTTACATTGCAACAGCCGCTGGTGTGGCAACGCCCGTTACTCAACAACCCCAAACCTGCTGAGACTAACGTCGAACAAGTAACAACGCTGCCCCCGTCACTCAACGGTGAAATCAAATTGGTTGCGCCACGTATCGCCTTCAATAACGGTAGTTATATTCCAGCAGCCGAGCTGTTATTGCAAATTAAAGGCATTAACCCACAACGTTTTGCGATGAAAGGCTCGTTACAGGCCGATCCGATTGGCCCCATTCGTTTGATGGGGAGTTGGGACGGTGAACGCCTGCGTGGGGAAGGCTGGTGGCCGAAGCAAGCGTTAAGTGCATTTCAAACCTTATTGCCGCCTGATTTGAAAATCAAATTAGGCAACGGCAATTTTTATGCACAATCTGCTTTTTCCGCCGCTCGTGGACAAGGGTTTATGGCCGGCGGCCATTGGGTCGTTAAAAATGGTTCAATGTGGCTAAAAGAGGGCGATGTAAGCGGAGTGGACTTCTCCTTATCTTATCGCCTGAAGAATCAGCGCTGGCAGTTGGGGGGTAAACGACCAATTACTTTGCGCATTGGTGAAGTAAATAATCTGTTTAAGATGCAAAACATTACCGCAGATTTACAAGGGCAGTATCCGCCAACCGATTCATCGCCTCTAACCTTGAATAACCTCGGTGTTGATATGCTCGGAGGACACGTTGGATTGTCATCGTTACGGGTACCTCAGCACCAACCGGCGGTGCTAAAACTGCAAAAAGTCGATCTCAGCGAACTATTTACCGCATTAAAACCAAAACAGTTGGCGATGTCTGGTCGTATTAACGGTGAACTACCGTTATATATCGATGACCCTAAATGGCTGGTGCATAATGGATGGATTGCGAACGATGGTGGCTTGACACTGCGCCTTGATCCACAGTTTGCCGAGGCGATGGCGAGCGCCAATATGGCCAATCGTATGGTGGTGGAGTGGCTGCGCTATCTGGAAATTCATCGTACGCATGCTCGCGTTGATTTGGATAATTTGGGCGAGTTAACCATGAGCGCGCAGATTGATGGCCTGAATAATACTGACCATAAAAATCGGGAAATCATTCTTAACTATACCCACCAGGAAAATATTTATCAGCTGTGGCGCAGTTTGCGTTTCGGTGACAATTTACAAGAGTGGTTGCAACAGCAAGTCGAATTGCCGGATGCCGCTGCAAGCAAGGATAACGAAGTGAGGAAGCCTTAATGACATCCCTAAACGCTGCAATGGCAGGATTAGTCGCCAGTAGTTTATTGCTGAGTGGCTGCGTACCAAGAATTGAATTAGCCGCGCCATCCACACCTATCACTATCAATATGAATGTCAAAATTGAGCATGAAATTCATATTAAGGTCGATAAAGACGTCGAAGACTTGTTGAAAAACAAAAGTGATCTGTTCTAAGGAAAAATAATGAAGGTAGCAAAAACGACGCTTTCACTGAGTTTACTGGTCTGTGGCTGGCTATTTACCAGTATGGCCTTCGGCTTGACGCTAGAGCAGGCTAAGCAGCAAGGACGGGTAGGCGAAACGCTATCAGGCTATTTGGCTCCGGTAACATCGGACCCAGAAACGCAGGCATTAGTCAGTCGTATTAATCAGGGGAGAGAGCAACAATATCAGCAAGTGGCGCAGAATAATCAGGTGAGTACCAGCGAAGTCGCTAAACTGGCCGGGCAAAAATTAGTCGCAAGGGCAGCGAAAGGTGAATACGTTCGCGGTATCAATGGCCTTTGGCTACAGAAGTGATAAAAAGTAAGCAAAAAAAAGCGCGCTACAGTGAGCGCGCCATGTCTATTCTGGCCTTGATACAGGCTTAAGCAGCAATCACGCGCTGTACAGCGTCGTTGATCAATACTTTGGCTTCGTCTTTAGTTTTAGCAGCAGCTTCTGGGCCGTAAGCCATACCTTCAGCGAAGATCACTTCTACATCTTTCATACCCAGGAAGCCCAGGAACAGTTTCAAGTATGGCGCAACCAGGTCGCTTGGGGTTTCTTTATGAATACCACCACGGCTGGTCAGTACGACAACGCGTTTGCCAGTCACCAAGCCTTCTGGACCTTTCTCAGTGTATTTAAACGTCACGCCAGCACGGGCAACCAAGTCAAAATAGTTTTTCAACTGAGTAGGAATGTTAAAGTTGTACATTGGTGCAGTAATCACTACAACGTCATGAGCTTGCAGTTCAGCGATCAATGCATCAGACAGGGCCAATGCTTCTTCTTGACGCGCGCTCAGGGTTGCACCTGATGGACGCAGTGCACCAACCAATTCACCATCCAACACCGGAATTGGGTTAGCAGCCAGGTCACGAACGGTAATTTGTGCGTTGCTGTTAGCAGCCTGGAATTGGCTCACGGCATAATCAGCCAGTTGGTTAGACTGAGAGTTGTCTGCCAGAATACTTGATTTAAGAACCAGAATTTTGCTCATTCGGTAATTCCTTTGCGTTGTGTGATGTTAGAACTATACGTCCTAAGAATGTCACTACTGTATTCAGAATAGTTATTCAGTGATAGCGCAATATTTCGAGGAGTTCGTTCGATTTTATTGAACAACATAATCCCCGTCATCTTTCGAGCTATGGCGTTGTTGGCTGCCTTCAGTCGCCCGAATCACTTACTTATGTAAGCTCATCGGGACTCGTTCAGTTGCCGCCTAGCCACAACTCGAATGATTTAGGGGATTTAGGAGCATCCTTTAACTGTAGCGTTGTTGGCTGCAGTTACTCGGCTCATCCTTGAGCCTCGCCCCGTTGGGGCCGCTGCAAGCAGCGTTCAAATCTGCTCCTGGCAGATTTGTCAGTCGCCCGCCTAGCTGCAGCTCGAATGATTTAGGGAAACTTGCCGCGGATCTGCTGCGGACTCACTTTCTTAAAATTCTCTATGTTGTGGTAATATAGCGACATTATGGCGGCGTGAGGCCGCCACTTATTTTTACCTGTTGCGCCGATACTTTCCCCTCTGCGGCAGGTAATGAATTGATGATGAAAGGACAGCGAACGTGAAATCCCCGCTCGAAGCACTATCGGCCCAGCTTGATGGGCTGATGCTACGCGATCGCCAACGCTTGCAACGCCGTTTGCAAGGGGCGAAAAAAATTAGCGATCCCAATGCGTTATTGGCACTCAGCCAAGAACTCGAGGTGCAATTAACGGCGGGGTTGCAGAAGGTTAGTTCCCGTGAGGCGTCACGTCCGCGCATTACTTATCCTGATAACCTGCCGGTTAGCCAGAAGAAACAGGATATCTATCAAGCTATTCGTGACCACCAAGTGGTGATCGTCGCGGGTGAAACCGGTTCGGGTAAAACCACGCAGATCCCGAAGATCTGTATGGAGTTAGGGCGCGGTATCAAAGGGCTGATCGGCCACACTCAGCCGCGTCGTCTAGCCGCTCGTACCGTGGCTAGCCGTATTGCTGAAGAGTTGGAAAGTGGCCTGGGTAATACGGTGGGCTATAAAGTTCGTTTTAACGATCAGGTAGGTGAAAATACGCTGGTCAAACTGATGACCGACGGTATTTTGCTGGCGGAAATTCAGCAAGATCGCATGTTGATGCAATATGACACCTTGATTATCGATGAAGCGCATGAGCGTAGCCTCAATATCGATTTTATCCTCGGCTATTTGCGTCAACTATTGCCAAAGCGCCCGGATCTCAAAGTGATCATCACCTCGGCGACTATCGATCCGCAGCGTTTCTCTAAACATTTTAACAATGCACCCATCATCGAAGTATCAGGGCGAACATATCCGGTTGATGTGCGTTATCGGCCAATTGTTGAAGACGCCGACGATACTGACCGCGACCAGTTGCAGGCTATTTTTGATGCGGTAGATGAGCTGGGGCGTGAAAGTCGTGGCGATATCCTGATCTTTATGAGTGGTGAACGAGAGATTCGTGATACCGCCGATGCGTTGAATCGTCTGGATTTGCCGCATACTGAGATCTTGCCGTTGTATGCGCGATTGTCTAATAGCGAACAGAACCGGGTATTCCAGTCACATTCGGGGCGGCGCATTGTGCTGGCAACTAACGTGGCAGAAACCTCGCTAACCGTGCCGGGTATCAAATACGTGATTGACCCAGGTACGGCACGCATCAGCCGCTATAGCTTCCGTACCAAAGTGCAGCGCTTGCCTATTGAGCCTGTTTCTCAGGCGTCGGCTAACCAGCGTAAAGGGCGTTGCGGGCGTGTATCGGAAGGTATCTGTATTCGCCTGTATTCTGAAGACGATTTCCTCTCACGGCCAGAATTTACCGATCCTGAAATTCTGCGTACCAACCTGGCGTCAGTTATTTTACAAATGACCGCTTTAGGTTTGGGGGATATCTCGGCATTTCCTTTTGTACAAGCGCCGGATAAACGCAATATTCAAGATGGCGTTCGTTTACTTGAAGAGCTCGGTGCACTTAATAACGCCGAAAATGGCCGTTATACGTTAACCGAGCAAGGGCGTCGGCTGGCGCAATTACCCGTTGATCCGCGCTTAGCTCGCATGGTACTTGAGGCGCAAAAAAGCAGCTGTGTGCGTGAAATGATGATTATCACCGCGGCGTTGTCTATTCAAGACCCACGTGAAAGACCGGTGGATAAACAGCAGGCTTCCGATGAGAAACATCGTCGATTTGCGGATAAAGATTCTGATTTCCTGGCGTTTGTTAATCTGTGGGATTACCTGCAAGAACAACAAAAAGCCCTGTCATCAGCACAGTTCCGTAAGCTGTGCCGCAGTGATTTTCTCAACTATCTGCGCGTGCGCGAATGGCAAGATATCTACACGCAGTTACGACAGGTTGTTAAAGAACTCGGTTTTGCAGTAAATAGCGAACCTGCGGATTACCTGAGTATTCACTGTGCCTTACTGACCGGATTGCTGTCGCATATTGGCCAAAAAGATGTCGATAAGCAGGAATATACTGGCGCACGTAATGCCCGCTTTGCCATTTTCCCTGGTTCTGGATTATTTAAGAAGCCGCCCAAGTGGGGCATTGTTGCCGAGTTGGTAGAAACCAGCCGTCTTTGGGGGCGTATTGCGGCCCGTATTGAACCAGAATGGGTCGAGCCATTAGCCAAACATTTGGTGAAATACAGCTACAGCGAGCCACATTGGGAAAAAGCGCAGGGCGCGGTGATTGCCGCTGAAAAAGTCACCTTGTATGGTTTACCGATTGTGGCAAACCGCAAAGTGAATTATGGCCATATTGACCCAATACTCTCGCGTGAATTGTTTATTCGTCACGCGTTGGTGGAAGGCGATTGGCAAACGCGGCATGCATTTTTCCGCGACAATCAGCGTTTGCGCACTGAAGTTGAAGAGTTGGAGCATAAATCTCGTCGCCGCGATATTTTAGTCGATGATGAAACCCTGTTTCTGTTCTACGACCAGCGTATCGGGCGTGATGTGGTTTCCGGTAAGCATTTTGATAGCTGGTGGAAAAAACAACCTGCCGACAGCTTAAACTTTGAAAAAAGCATGCTAATCAAGGAGGGGGCCGGGAATGTCAGCGCGCTGGATTACCCGAACTTCTGGCATCAAGGCAACCTTAAATTGCGTGTTACTTACCAGTTTGAACCGGGTAAAGAGGCTGATGGCGTCACCGTACATATTCCGCTGCCGTTGCTCAATCAAGTGGAAGAGCAAGGTTTTGATTGGCAAATACCCGGTATTCGCCGTGAGCTGATCATGGCGTTGATTAAATCATTGCCTAAACCCGTTCGACGTAATTTTGTGCCTGCACCGAACTATGCCGAGGCATTTTTGGGCCGCGCTACGCCTTTCGAGCTGCCGTTGCTGGAGTCGATGGAGCGAGAATTACGACGCATGACAGGTGTGACGGTGTCACGTGATGACTGGCAGTGGGATCAGGTCCCCGATCATCTAAAAATGACTTTCCGCGTGGTAGATGATAAACACAAAACCTTACGCGAAGGGAAAAGCCTGACGGCGCTAAAAGCCTCTTTAAAAGAGCAGGTTCAACAGACGTTATCCGCTGTTGCCGATGATGGGATTGAACAAAACAACCTTCATGTCTGGAGCTTTGGCACCTTACCCGAATGCTATGAGCAAAAACGCGGTGGCTATGAGGTGAAAGCCTATCCGGCGTTGGTGGATGAGAAAGACAGTATCGCGATTCGCTTGTTTGATAGTGAGTTGGAGCAGCAGCAGGCAATGTGGCAGGGAACCCGGCGCTTGTTATTACTCAATATCCCTTCGCCGATAAAATACCTGCATGAGAAACTGCCGAATAAGGCCAAATTGGGACTTTATTTTAACCCTTACGGTAAGGTTCTGGATCTTATTGATGACTGCATCTCTTGCGGTATCGATAAATTGATTGCGGAATCTGGCGGGCCGGTATGGCAAGAGCAAGCATTTACCCAATTGCATGAGCATGTCCGCGGACATCTCAATGACGCTGTGGTAGGTATTGCTATCCAGGTAGAACAGATCCTGACGACGGTATTTAATATCAATAAGCGTCTAAAAGGGCGTATTGATATGAGTTTGGCGCTGGCGTTGTCTGATATTAAAGCGCAAATGTCAGGACTGATTTACCGCAATTTTGTTACCCAGAATGGTTGGAAGCGTTTACCTGATACGTTGCGTTATCTACAAGCGATTGAACGACGGATGGATAAGCTGGCGGTTGATCCTCATCGCGACCGAGCGCAGATGCTCAAAGTAGAAAGTGTGCAAAATGCCTGGCAACAGTGGCTGAATAAATTGCCGCCGGTGCGTCAGCAAAGTGAAGATGTTAAAGAAGTTCGCTGGATGATTGAGGAGTTGCGTGTCAGTTATTTCGCGCAGCAATTGGGGACACCTTATCCTATTTCTGATAAGCGTATTTTGCAGACGATGGAACAGTTGTCTTAAGGTTGGATTTATATCGAAATAAAGGACTTTGTAAGGTATGCAAAGTCCTTCATTGAAGGTAGGCGTCGGTGTTATTGATCGAGCTGGTTATTACTCAACGCTTGCAACGTTTCACGAATAGCCGGTACTGATACCGCGCGATTATCTGCTAAATTGCGGTCTTCGGCCGCAGGTGCAGAGCTTTGGATCGCCACTAAAGACCAGCTATCGCCTTGCTTAAGCAGCAGCGGTGAACCGCTGTCTCCTGGCAATGTATCACAACGATGTGCTAACACGCCTGGCTCAGCCCAGCCGGTAATAAGACAATCTTTATCGCTATAAAGATCGTCAAGATGATCTTCTGGATAACCCGCCTGAGTAATTTTACGGCCCGCTACTTTCAACGCGGCGGTCAACTCTTTCCTGCTACCTTGCCACAGCGGTAAAGGTTTGATCGGTAATTTGCTGGTATCACCTTTAATGCGCACTAAGGCAAAATCATAAGGTGCGGCTTTCGATGGCACAATCCAACCATCGCCATCTGCTTTTAGTTTTTTACCTAACGCAGGATCGACCAGTGTTTCAAGATCTGTTAACTGATAACGCCATTTTTCGTTGTGAGAAACAAAACGCAGCGCGATAACTTTATCGATGTTTCCCGTCGGTGCTAATACACAGTGTCCAGCGGTTAACAGTAAGTGTGGAGAAATCAGAGTTGCAGTACAAAGATTACCACTCTCTGTTTCAATCTGTCCGATAGCTTGCCAAGGCCACTGCTGTGTATCGGTGATCTTGATACGGTCATCATGGCCAAAAAACAGTGCGGTTTTTTCTTTCAGGCTAATTGATGGTGCATCGGAATCGTCATCTGAGCTGGATGAGTCAGCATGAGCGGGTAGGGTAAACAACAAAGAGCACAAGACAAATGGTAAAGCGATACGCATATCATTCTGACCTTGAGTACAGGGATTTCCCCAGAAATAATATTAATGTAGATGGCGTTGATTATAGTCGGGAATTTTTTTTAGGTAATACGTATTCGGGCACTGAACGATTTTTGGGATAATTTGCTGACTACAAACTTATCTGTGGCTCAGAAATAGAAGAACAGTGTAATCAAGCCACATAAGATGAGAGAGCTTAGGGTGATTTCGAACAAGTATCGGCGCAGCATTGTTCATCCATACCTCAAGGTAGCTTATTTACATGGAGATCATCGGCTTTGAAAAAAAACACCCGGCGAACCGGGTGTTAAATAATCAGTCATGAAATTGTGATAGAGGGCTATCACCAAGACGTCTTACTTAGCTGCTGGAGCAGCTTTTTTCACAGAATGTTTTTTCACGTGTTTTTTAGCAGCTTGAGCTTTTTGAGCTACTGGAGCAGCTTTTTTAGCAGCGTGATGTTTTACGTGTTTTTTAGCAGCCTGAGCTTTCTGAGCTACTGGAGCAGCTTTTTTAGCAGCGTGTTTTTTCACGTGTTTTTTAGCAGC
The DNA here is from genome assembly GCF_049319665.1 of Rouxiella sp. Mn2063. Taxonomy (NCBI): domain Bacteria; kingdom Pseudomonadati; phylum Pseudomonadota; class Gammaproteobacteria; order Enterobacterales; family Yersiniaceae; genus Rouxiella; species Rouxiella sp. Mn2063. The sequence continues at coordinate 679,707 of NZ_JBMOUD010000001.1, forward strand.
TTGAGCTTTCTGAGCTACTGGAGCAGCTTTTTTAGCAGCGTGTTTTTTCACGTGTTTTTTAGCAGCCTGAGCTTTTTGAGCTACTGGAGCAGCTTTTTTAGCAGCGTGTTTTTTCACGTGTTTTTTAGCAGCTTGAGCTTTTTGAGCGGCAGCTTTTTTTGCTTTCTTAGCTTTATGCGCTTTCTTAGCAGCATGATGCTTAGTAGTTTCAGCTTTCTTAGCTGGAGCAGCAACCGGAGCGGCAGCAGCAGGAGCTGGTGCAGCAGCTGGAGCAGCGGCAGGAGTTGCTGGAGCGGCAGCCGGAGCAGCAGCAGTAGTGTCAGCAGCGAAAGCGGCAGAAGACAGGCCCATTGCAGCGGCAACAACCAGAGCTAATACTTTTTTCATCGTTAATTCCTCAGAATTTTTAGTTTAAGTTTCCACCCCACTGCGGGGCCGGTAGGAGAAATATAGGCTTGTCCGTTGTCATTGTCCGTGAGTGATTGGTTTCGGCGTGTAACCGTATGTACAAAGCTAAAATTTATTATTATTCAATTGCTTAAGGTTTTCCTCCTTTCTGGAAATAGTCTAAAAGCCCTTTTTAGTTACAACATACATATGAATTGTGTAAAGCTAGCTCTCTTTTAGCCCACCTTTTGTTGCCGATCTGCGGAATTTGTTAGCAGTTATTGAGAACATTCTTAGTAGCGTACATCGGGATTTGAAAAAATAAGGGAGGGTAGACGTTAAAATTATTAAATAAGTACAGGTGAATGGGCAAAATAACGAGTATTGCCGCATTGAGCGCGGGCCAATAAGATTTGGCTGGGTCCGTAGAGGTCTTATTGGCCACAGCGTAAGCCGCTATTGCGTTATGTTACTACCGCTCTATTCGCCTTAAATGCCAGATAGTCAGGTAACTGTGGAATGCGCCACAGATACCATGCCGCAATAGTGCGGTAGGGCGCGCATATTTCACTGAATGCTTTTAGTTGGCCTTTGCTCAGCTTTGATGAAGGAGCATGCAGGTAATGCAGACCTTGCTGAATACCAAAATCATCCAGAGGCATAATATCTATACGTTCCAGCGTATAGATGAGCAGCATTTCCACCGTCCATCGGCCAATTCCTTTTAACGCTGTGAGCTTGGCGATCAACTCTTCGTCGCTATATCCAGTTGCTGCAACTCGTGATGGAACCTGCCCGCTCATAGCGCCTTGCGCAATTGCTTTCAATGTTTCTGCCTTGCGGGCCGAGAATCCGCATTGGCGAAGAATATCGAGATCTACGTCTATCAATTGTTGTGGCAGTGGAAAGGATATCGCATCCGTGTGAAATGCCGAGCGCAGCCGGCGCAAAATGGCATCACCAGCCTTTGCGCTAATCTGTTGATAGGCAATTGCGCGAATCAAGGCTTCATAAGGTTCGCGTTCAGGTTTGGCTTCATGTTTGCAGGGGCCTATCTCGGTGATAAGTGAAGCCCAAATAGGATGCTGCGATAAATAGGCGCAGGCGTGTGAGTATATCGCCTCGCGGGAGGAGAAAATCATAACTACTCTCATGCTATCAATAATAGAAGAAAGCGAATCTACGTTTTTTTGCGATTTTTACCCTACGAAAGTTGCTTTTCAATTAATTGGCTCTGTTTTATTAAGAGGAGACTAAAGACAAGGTTGTGACGTTCTAAAAATTAAAAAGCAAAAGACGGAGTGTTGCTTTGCGTAAGAAATAACAAAATACAGTACGACTGATGAAAAATACGACAGGTGATACACATGAACAAAACAATCTCGTGGGCAACTGATGAGGCACGCTGGCAGGCCATTGTTGACCGTAACAAAGATGCTGACGGCCATTTTGTCTATGCAGTACGTACCACCGGTGTGTATTGCCTGCCATCGAGTGCTTCACGTTTACCTAAGCGTGAAAACGTAGAGTTTTTTGATACTGCAGAGGCTGCACAACGACAGGGGTATCGCCCAAGTAAACGACTCCGTCGTGGCCAGCCAGAGTTGCAAGAGAGTTACGTGGCAAAAATAGCCGAAGCTTGTCGCTACATCGAACAAAGCGAAGACGAAAATAAATTAGTGGATATTGCTGAACATGTTGGCATGAGTTCATTCCATTTTCACCGCTTGTTTAAGGCGACGACCGGATTAACACCGAAGGCATATGCGAGTGCGCATCGCTACCGTCGTTTACGCGACAGCCTGGATGATACCGGTAGCGTAACCGATGCTATTTTCGACGCTGGATTTAATTCGAACAGCCGTTTTTATGAATCTTCAGCAGCGATTTTAGGCATGACTCCCAAGGCTTGGCGTGCTGGCGGTAAAGGCACAAAGATTTATTTTGCATTGGCAATTTGCTCTCTAGGCGACATCTTAATAGCGCAGAGTGAAAAGGGGATTTGTGCCATTTTGCTTGGCGATGATCCGAGCAAACTTTTGCAAGATTTGCAGGATAAATTTCAACATGCTGAATTAATTGGTGCAGATGCTCAGTTTGAACAGGTCGTATCCCGTGTCGTTGGTTTTATCGAAGCGCCAGAGATTGGCTTGGATCTACCGCTAGATATTCGTGGTACAGCGTTTCAACAGCGGGTATGGCAAGCTCTGCGTGATATTCCAGTGGGCGTGACTGTCAGCTATAGCGATATTGCACAACGTATCGGTTCGCCTAAAGCTGTGCGCGCTGTTGCAGGAGCCTGCGCGGTAAACATGTTAGCTGTGGCGATACCTTGCCACCGGGTAATAAAAAACGATGGCGCCCTGTCTGGTTATCGTTGGGGGATAGAGCGTAAGCGTGCATTGTTGGACAGAGAGGCAAAAGCATCATGAGTTTTTTGCCAACATCTCGCACGGTAAGAAAAGAGCTGACGAGTATTGATTGGGAAGATGTCAACCAACAGCTGACAGCTTATGGATGTGCTCGACTAAAACAAGTATTGAGTGCTGAAGCCTGTGATGAATTGGTCGCGTTATATCCACAAAGTGGTTTATTTCGCAGCCATATTCATATGGCCAGGCATGGATTTGGCAAGGGCGAGTATAAATATTTTGGCTATCCTTTGCCGGATCTCATCACGCAACTGCGTACGGCCTTGTATCCTGGCCTGGCCGTTATCGCCAATCGCTGGAATGAACAGATGAAGATTGATGTTCGCTACCCGCCCGTGCATCAAGATTATTTGCATCTCTGCCATGAGGCGGGGCAGCTCAGGCCAACGCCTTTGTTATTGCAATATGTCGCGGGTGACTATAATTGCTTGCATCAAGATTTATATGGCGAACGGGTTTTCCCATTGCAAGTTGCATTTCTGCTTTCCGCGCCAGGTGACGATTTTAGCGGCGGTGAATTTGTTATGACTGAACAGCGTCCGCGCATGCAGACACGTCCTGAGGTTGTCAGTCTACAAAAAGGTGATGCAGTGATTTTCGCAGTCAGCCACCGTCCAGTTCAAGGATCGAAGGGGACTTACCGGGTCAATATGCGTCATGGCGTAAGCAAAATTCATAGCGGTAAGCGTCACACACTAGGCATTATTTTCCACGATGCTGTATAAGTAAGCGGGCAACCATTGGATTAAAATACATCAGCGTTAACTTCACTGTGATAATAAGTGTGAATTAAAAAAGAACGTTATGTTCAAATTCCTTCAGGCCGAAAGATATATTATTTAATCTTTCGGATTTTTATTTTCCTTGATTTATTTTATGAGAATAATTAATTACTCAGCAAGAAACAGAGATTTCACTTGTCAGTAAGTGGATATATTAACTCCTGCGATGAGCAATTGTCGTGTTTAATTTTTTAATATAAAGAATAATGGGAGTGAAGTGATGAGTAAAAATAAAGAATTGGTTGCTAAGTGGTTTGATGCGGTTTGGGGAGCTAACTATAATCCTACGATAATCCGCGAGTTGGCTGCTGACGACATCGTATTCAATTATCCGATGCATGGTGAATTTCATGGTCCAGAATCCGTTATCGCTATGTTGACTGATTTTCGTGAGTCTTTCGAAGACTTAAACTTCTGGGCAACCGGTGAGATGATCGAAGAAGGAAACAAAGTGGTTGCCACTTGGGATGGCGGTGGCAGCCATACTGGTAAAGCCTTTACCGCATCACCATTTGGTGGCCTACTGCCAGCCAACTCAGGCAAAGTTGTTCGTTTCACTGGTACTACTATCATTGAAATTGAAAATGGCAAAGTGAAGTCTGAAGCAGGCCAGGAAGGGGCGATTGATGCATTGTTGCAAATGGGACTGGTAAAAAAACAGGTTAATGATTTATCGTCTTTACATTATGATATTTAGGATGTAATAACTCTATTTCAATAATATAGATACCTGAATATTATTTATTACCTTACTCAAGCCGAGAGTAGTATCTATTCTCGGCTTTGTAGTGTTATTAAGTCGGTAAATATTATAGGCTCTATATTAACTCAGAGCCTATAAATTATTCGTATTGATTAATTATTAAAGATAGCGGTTTTCTAAATGCTTGCGGAAATAGCTCGGATTAAGCGTTTCGCCGGTTGCATTTTTGATCAACTGATCGGTAGAGAAGCGGCTGCCGTGTTGCCAAATGTTTTGTTGCAACCACTGGAACAAGGAGGTCAGATCGCCACGAGCCAATTCATCTTTAAAGGATGGGATGGCTTTATCTGCGGTCTGGAACAGCTGCGCAGCGTACATCGCACCTAACGTGTAGGTTGGGAAATAACCGAAGCTGCCGTCGGTCCAGTGAATGTCTTGCATACAGCCGTTACGGTAGTTACCCAGCGTTTCTATACCCAGGTATTGCTGCATTTTACGATTCCACAGCGCAGGAATATCATCAACTTCAATTTCGCCTTCAATCAGGGCTTGTTCAATTTCGTAACGCAAAATGACGTGTGCCGGGTAGCTGACTTCATCGGCATCAACGCGGATCAAACCTGGTTTAACTTGCTGGTTTAGACGAATAAAACTCGCTTCATTCAGGTCTGCACGTTGACCAAATTGTTCAACAGCCAGCGGATAAAGCAGCTTCAGGAAGTTTTCATTACGGCCTAATTGCATTTCGAAAAGCAGGCTTTGCGATTCGTGAATGCCCATCGAGCGTGCTTTTCCAACCGGCTGGCCCAGCCACTCTTTTGGCAGGTTTTGCTCATAGCGAGCATGACCTGTTTCGTGAATGACGCCCATCATGGCGCTCAAGAACTCTTTTTCGTTGTAACGGGTGGTAATACGTACATCTTCAGGTACGCCACCACAGAACGGGTGAGCGCTGACATCCAGACGACCGCCGTCAAAGTTAAAGCCCAACAGCTTCATGACGCTCAGACCCAGTTGCTTTTGTTTATCGACAGCAAATGGTCCTTGTGGCGTGGTGAAATCCAGCGAGCTTTGTTTCTGCACAACTTTTTGCAGCAATTCTGGCAGCCACTGCTTCAAATCACCAAAGATACCGTCGAGTTTTGCGCTGGTCATGCCAGGTTCATAGTGGTCGAGCAGGGCATCATAACGGCTGGTGCCTGATGCTTGTGAGCGCAGTTCTGCTTCTTGGCGGCTCAACTTCACGACATCGCGTAGATTATCGACAAATCCTTCCCAGTCGTTAGCAGGACGCTGAATACGCCATGCGTTTTCACAACGAGCACCGGCCAGAGACTTGGCTTCTACCAGCGTTTCTGGCAGCAAAACGGCATAGTGATATTGACGGCTCATTTCATGTAAATTTGCCTGTTCAAAATCATTCAAATCCTCTTGCTTCGCTTGCTCTAACCACTGCCCAACCTGCTTATTGGTTAGAATCTGATGTTGCAACACGCTAAGTTCTGCAAGTGCTTCAGAGCGAGCACGACCACCATTCATTGGCATCATAGTCTGCATATCCCAGCCGGCGATGCTGCCAAGATGCTCGAAACGAGACAGGCGGGTGAAGGTGGCGCGAAGTTGTGAATAAGCGGTGGTCATAGTTAACTCCATGGTCAAGATAAAGAAGCATATACCGGTCATCGTTCAAGTTGCAGGGCCAGTGCTTTCGCTTACTGCCTGCAACTTGAAGTGTTTCGGGCATAGTTATTTTATTTTTGCGCGCATTATTGCGGTTCAATCGCTAGATTGAAAGTTGGTTTTACCGGCCAACTGAAACGAATGCTGGCACCGCCAAGCGGGCTGCTATCCACGCCAACCCGGCCTTGATATGCAACGGCAATCGAGTGAACGATAGCCAAGCCTAACCCGCAGCCTCCTGTTGCCCGGTCGCGACTTGGATCCAGACGAACGAAAGGCTCAAAGATACGCTGACGCTCTTCAGGCGGAATACCTGGGCCATCATCTTCAACTTGCAAACAGGCTTCGTCTCCTTCTAACCATAAACCAATCCGCATTTTCTGCTGTGCGTAACGTTGGGCGTTATTGACTAAGTTATCCAGCACGCGCTCCATCAGACGTAGATCGACGCCGCCAAAATCAGCGTGATGAGGGATAACTAGCTCGACGTCACGATCGGGATTGACCAGACGAAAATCATCAACTTTAACTTCTAGCCAGTTTCCCAAATTCACCTTGGCAAGATTAAGTGCAACCTGCGGGCGATCCAGACGAGCATAAGTCAACAGTTCATCAATTAATGATTCTAGCTGACCAATATCACGGTTGATGGCTTGTTGTTCGGTATCGGGTAGGTCTTCGCTGATCGCCAGACGGTAGCGTAAACGTACTAACGGCGTACGTAATTCATGAGCGATGCCGTCGATCAGCTGTTTCTTGCTGGCGATCAGGGTGTTGATGTTATCAGCCATCTGGTTAAAGGCGATCCCTAAACGATTCAAACTGGAGGTTGAGTCGAAATTAGTTCGCTCATCAAGATGTCCATTACCTAATCGAAGCGCCGAATTTTCTAATTTGAGCAGGTCTTGCCAATGCGGCCGCATCCACAGGAAAACCGGCAGGGCAAGAGATAAGCCGATAAAGATTAGCAAACCTAAATCCAGCAGGCGCATTTCATGCATATAAAACAGATACGGAATTGGCCCCACGACGAGAACATAATGACTACGTGGTACGCGCTGTATAAACGTGTATTCACTGTCGAGTGCGACAATTTCGCCACGGCGTAACAAATCGTCTTGCTCGGCGGTGAGCTTGCGTTTGCCGATAGGTTCAATATGCAGCTTGAAAGAAAGATTCAGCTCCAATGTACTAATGGTCTTGTTCCAGTCTTTGATCGGGATTTCACGCAGCTCACTGCGCATCAGATACAGCGAGCTTTTCATCAAATCATTCATTGACTGACGACCGGTACGTTCAGCTGTGACTTTGTAAACCAGCCCAACCAACATGGCCATTACTAGGAAGCACACCAGCAATAGTAGAAAGAACTGGACGAAAAGTTTTCTCATTCCTGTGCTGACTCCCAGGCATTGGGGGCGAATAGATAGCCTTTATTGCGCACGGTTTTAATGCGGAAGGGTTCCAGAGTATTGTCGTAAAGTTTGCGCCGCAAACGTGAGATAGCCACATCAATACTGCGGTCCAAACCATCGTAGCTCACACCGCGTAGGTTAAGCAGCAGCGCCTCTCTATCCATAATGCGTCCTGCGTGCGTTGCCAGCTCCCACAGGAGGTCAAAATCGGAGGTAGAAAGAATGATGGTTTCATCAATCAGCGTGACTTCACGGTTTACTGGGTCAATACGCAACTGACCAAACTGCAAGGCATTGCCGGTCTTTAACGATGGCGCTGGGGGCACTTCGCCAACAGATTGCTGCGGATTTTGCCGCAGATGTAAACGCAGCCGTGCTAACAACACCGCTGGCGGAGTTGTTTTTAAAATATAATCATTGGCACCCATTTCAAGTGACAAGATGTGGTTCATATCGCTATCGAGCGAGGTCAGTAACACAATCGGTCCGCTATACGACGGGCGTAAATCCCGACATAACGTCATGCCATCCTTGCCGGGCAACATGATATCCAGCAGCACTAAGTCTGGGCGTTCCTTCGCAATGCGTGCCTCCGCGGTATCTCCGCGCGGCTCAACGAGCACTTCAATATCGTGCTTGCCTAGATAAGCGGCAATCAGGTTGCCCACTTCTGCATCATCTTCTACAAAAACGATTCTATTCATTAGCCTGTTATGTAATGTAAAGTCAAACATCACCATAGCGCGAGCGGTGCTCAAGCGCTATGAGAGAAAATAACCGGCATATACCTCAAGAATATTGAGACCCAGCGACGGGTATAGACCCGTCATACTTCAAGATACAGGGATATTGGCTGCGGTTACTCGGTTCATTGATGAGTCTCATCTCGTCGCGGCTGCTGCAAGCCACGTTTAAGTCTGCTCCTGACCGATTTTCCTCTCGATTGCCGCTCGTCTGAATCTCAACGTTTCCTAGGTATAAACTTTATCTTAATCGGCGTCCACCATCGACGCCGTGGGTTTGTCCGGTTACATAGTTACTGCGTAAAATGTAATCCACCAGATGTACAATTTCTGTTTCACCCGGCTCAATTTTCATCAACGATTTATCTAACGCATGTTGCCGGTAAGCAGGCTCATCATCAGGATTGAATAAGATCAGTGCTGGAGCGATAGAGTTTACTTTCACTTCTGGCGCAAGCTTGCGGGCAAATGAAAGCGTCATGTTATCTAACGCGGCTTTACTGGCAGAATAGGCGATATGTTTTTTGCTGCCTTTTTCCACCACAAAATCAGTAATATGAATGATATCAGCTCCTGCGCTTCCTTGACCACGTAAACAGGTCTCCAGCAGCAAATTGAGCAGGTAAGGGGTATAAACGTGAATTTGCAGCATCATCGCCATGGTCTCTTCAGGCGGTGTTTGCGGGTTTTCTGCTACCCATGCACTGGCATTATGAATGATGGCACGCAATTTATCGGTTTCATTTTGCACTTGTTTCGCGAATTGATGGATACCCGCGTTGTCAGAAAAATCGGCCTGGATACAGCGAGCGCCCATTTCTATCAGTTTATCTAGTACAGGATAATGCTGGCGATAGCTGATAATTACGGGAATTTTCTGCTGTAAAAGGGATTCAGCAAGGGCCAGTCCAATACGGCGTGCGCCTCCGGTGATCAGCACTGGGGCAGCTTGGTTTTTTTCTATCAAGTAATGCTCCTGACTCGCTGGCAAAGTGTCAATAAACTATGACATATCAGAAAATGGGGCCACACCAATAAGCTATGTCATACCACTAAACTATGTCATTATAGTGAGCTATGCCATTATATAGTGATTGTTAGTTTCGCTTCATAACTATCATGTATTATCCCATCAATACTGGCCAGGAGAGGAATAAGGATGGCTGATGGTCGCCTGGTACCTAACGTGCGTACTGACAAAGCTTCTTTAGATTATATGGAGTATTTGTCGGCGTCGTGCAAAAAACACTGGAGCTTTCTTGATGCAATCTATGGCGTTTTGCCGTTTTTTGGCATGGTGCTTAGATCTCGCGCTATACAATCTAAATCGAAGCAAGAAAGGTTAAAAGCGCTGGCGTTGCAGGTGGTTTCTACTCAAGTCAGTGATGAGATTAATATCGTCCGGTTAATTGAATTAGCGAAGCAGCAACAGATTTACGACATTGATATTCACCTACCTTATTCGCTGACAGACGAACAACTCGTGTTTATCAAGGGTGAGAGCAAGCACTCAGTCGTGCTTAGCCAACGTGATGAGCATTTGTCGGTACAAATACGCTCTATTCAAGTGATGTAAACACCTTGTTTTAGAGGTAATAGCAGAAAAAAAAGCAGCCAATTGGCTGCTTTTTTAGTATCCGAATATAACGGGTATTATTTGAATAGATCCGCGCTGACGGTCAGATTACCGCCGCTCATATTCTGCCATTGACGAGTAATGTGATAGAACTTGGCGCCTTTTGCTGCGGCACGTTTTGCCACTTCGTCAGAAACATCGGTCACGCTGTTGTAGTGGCCGGTGAAAGTAACAGAGTCAAATGGCGTCATCTGTGCTGCCGTCACATTGCTTAATTCTTCAATCTTGGTGCCGTCCGGCAGGGTAACGGAATAACGCTTACCGGTACTAGACTGCGTTTCGAAGAAGCGACCAACAGAGCGCGACGGGCTAGTTGAAGAGGCTACACCAGGAATTTCAACTTTCTTAGCTTCAGCACCACCAGCGGCCAAGGCCGCACGGCCTGCGTCAGAATCAGCGGGAATTAAATCTGGGCTCTGAACAACACGCTTTTTGGCATCATTTTTATAGATGAACGCGGTGATGTACTGATTGCCGCCGTTATTGGCATCTACCTGGCGCACAATAAAGAATGATGCTGCACCTTTAGCTTTAGCCGCTTTAGCGATGGCTTCTGCAACGTCCGGCTGGCTACGGAAGAAACCGCTAACGGTGACCGTATCGAAAGGCTCAAGGCTATAAGCCTCTTTCTCTGGTAACTGTTTGATACCACTTACGCCGTTAACATTGCTGCCTTTAGGTGTGGTATCGACTTCAGGTGCATCCTTATGATAGACATCAGCAACAACACGCCAGTTGCCGCTGCCATTGAGGCTGTTGCTATCCTGAATATAGAAATAGTCTGCGCCAATTTTATCTGCACGCTTAGATACTGCATCAGAAGCATCACCCAGATTGTTAAAGCGCCCAGTGACCACAATACGGTCAAAGGGTTTGATGCTAGCTGCTTTCTGAGGACTGATTTCCTCGGCGGCTTGGGCGCTCGCCAGCATAGACATTTGCGACACTAATACTACCAAGGCCGATGCAATGACCGTTTTCTTCAGCTTCATAAAAAATCCTTCACCTTGCGCAGAAATATGGAAACTTGCTGAATTATTGATGTGTAACAGGTTAGTCGCCGATTATTGCATGTAACAATGGCGAGTGTCTCAGTAATTTATATTAAAATTGATGTTGTTAACCGTTAGCCATATCACTTTATTTTCAGCAAATAACTTATATAAATTCGAGAGATAAGCTAAGTCTTTCAGTAAATGATGATTATTCACAGATTGAATGCTTTTAACACTATTTTCATTGAGTTGTTGTAGCAAGTGAAAATCAAAAGCGGCTACAAAATGATACAAAATAGTCGGGCAAATGTAAAATCAGCCAGGTTGCCCCAGGAATTGCTGTTAACGCCGCTTTTGATACCTCATATACCCCAGTTAATCGAATTTTAAATTTTATTGTAAATATATTCATTGAGTTATGTTTTGGGTGAGTGTGAATCTGTTCACGGATGAAGCCCAGTAGTCTGATCTGTTTAATTATCTCGTCGATAGCAAACATCATCAAAGAATGGGGAGGGATACAATGCGTATTGGTGTACCAAGAGAGCGTTTGGCAAATGAGGCACGTGTTGCCGCTACGCCGAAAACGGTAGAACAACTGTTGAAACTCGGTTTTACGGTAGTGATAGAACAAGATGCAGGCAAACTCGCCAGCTTTAATGATGCTGCATATGAGCAAGCCGGTGCCACTATCGCTAATCAGCAGGAGACCTGGCATTGCGATATTGTGTTGAAGGTCAATGCGCCGCAAGAAGATGAGGTGGCGTTATTGCAATCAGGCAGTACGCTGGTGAGTTTTGTCTGGCCCGCGCAAAATCCCGAACTACTTGAAGCACTATCACAACGTCATGTCACCGTCTTGGCAATGGACTCGGTGCCACGCATTTCACGAGCGCAATCAATGGATGCATTGAGCTCGATGGCAAATATTGCCGGCTATCGCGCTATTGTTGAGGCTGCGCATGAATTTGGTCGTTTCTTCACCGGACAAATTACCGCGGCCGGTAAAGTACCTCCAGCCAAAGTGATGATTATTGGTGCGGGAGTTGCGGGGTTAGCGGCTATTGGCGCGGCTGGTAGCCTTGGTGCTATCGTCCGGGCTTTTGATACCAGACCTGAAGTTAAAGAGCAGGTCCAGAGTATGGGGGCTGAATTCCTTGAGCTGGATTTTAAGGAGGAAGCGGGGAGCGGTGACGGATACGCTAAAGTCATGTCAGAGGCCTTTATACAGGCTGAAATGGCGCTCTTTGCTGCGCAGGCCGCTGAGGTTGATATCATCGTCACCACAGCACTTATTCCTGGTAAGCCTGCGCCAAAACTGATTACTCAGCAGATGGTTGAGTCTATGAAGCCGGGCAGCGTAATTGTCGACCTTGCCGCCGCCACTGGCGGTAATTGTGAGTTAACGGTCGCTGATACTGTCACTGAAACAGCAAACGGCGTGAAAATCATTGGTTACACCGATTTACCTAGCCGCTTGCCAACGCAGTCCTCGCAGCTTTATGGCACGAATCTTCTCAACCTTCTTAAACTCCTGTGCAAAGAAAAAAACGGTGAAATCGAAATTGATTTCGAAGATACCGTAGTGCGAGGCGTGACTGTTGTAAAAGAGGGCGAGGTTACCTGGCCTGCGCCACCTATCCAAGTTTCAGCTCAGCCGCAACAGGTCAACTCTACAGCACCAGCAGCACATACGGTGTCAGCGGAGAAAAAATCCTCCATGTCAGGGGCGCTGTTTGGTGGGTTGGTTATTGCTGTCTTACTGTTCTGCTGGTTGGCCAGCGTCGCGCCGAAAGAATTTCTATCTCACTTTACCGTTTTCGCTTTGGCCTGCGTGGTGGGTTATTACGTGGTATGGAACGTCAGCCACGCGCTGCATACGCCGCTGATGTCGGTAACTAATGCGATATCGGGGATCATTATTATTGGTGCTGTACTGCAAATCAGCCACGGTGGCTGGGTGAGCTTCCTGTCATTTATTGCCATATTGATCGCCAGCATCAACATCTTTGGTGGTTTTACCGTTACTCAGCGCATGCTGAAAATGTTCCGCAGGGATTGAGGAGGAGCTTATGTCTGAAGGTTTGGTTACTGCAGCCTATATTGTTGCTGCTATTTTGTTCATTTGCAGCCTGGCCGGTTTGTCAAAACATGAAACCTCTCGCCGTGGCAATATTTTTGGCATTACCGGAATGGCCTTGGCATTAATCGCCACCATGCTTGGGCCTGATGTTCATGATCTTGGATGGATACTTATTGCGATGGTGGCAGGTGGAGCTATTGGCATTCGCTTGGCGCGCAAAGTTGAAATGACGCAAATGCCAGAGTTGGTGGCTATTCTACATAGCTTTGTGGGTCTGGCAGCGGTATTGGTCGGGTTTAATAGCTATCTGGATCACGGTGTGACGCCGATGGATGCCGTGATGGAGAATATCCATCTGACAGAAATCTTCCTCGGTATCTTTATTGGGGCAGTGACTTTTACCGGTTCGATTGTCGCTTTCGGCAAACTGCGTGGCACATTTTCTTCTAAGCCGCTCACTTTGCCGCATCGTCATAAGCTCAACCTGGCGGCGTTGGTTCTCTCTTTCTTGTTGCTTGTGGCTTTTGTAAGAACCGAAAGTACCGTAACTCAAGCGTTTGCTTTACTGATTATGACATTGATAGCCTTAGCATTTGGTTGGCACTTAGTGTCATCTATCGGCGGTGCAGATATGCCGGTGGTGGTATCGATGCTGAACTCTTACTCGGGATGGGCAGCGGCAGCGGCAGGTTTCATGCTAAGCAACGATTTGTTGATCGTGACCGGTGCTTTGGTTGGTTCCTCGGGTGCTATTTTGTCATACATCATGTGCAAAGCGATGAACCGTTCGTTTGTCAGCGTTATTGCCGGTGGTTTTGGTACCGATGGTGTAACAACAGATACGAATCAGGAAGTCGGCGAATATCGTGAAACCAATGCTGAAGATGTAGCCGAAATGCTCAAAGGTGCTAGCTCGGTTATCATCACACCCGGTTATGGCATGGCGGTGGCACAGGCACAATATCCGGTACATGACATCACCGCCAAACTGCGGGCGAAAGGTATTAATGTCCGTTTTGGTATTCACCCAGTAGCAGGGCGCTTACCTGGTCATATGAACGTGCTATTAGCTGAAGCCAAAGTTCCTTACGACATCGTGTTGGAAATGGACGAGATCAACGATGACTTTAGCGATACCGATGTTGTGTTAGTCATTGGTGCTAACGACACCGTAAATCCTGCCGCGCAGGAAGACCCAAAGAGTCCTATTGCCGGAATGCCAGTGCTGGAAGTGTGGAAAGCGCATAATGTCATTGTCTTTAAGCGCTCAATGAATACGGGTTATGCTGGCGTGCAAAATCCGTTGTTCTTTAAAGAAAATACTCAGATGTTGTTTGGGGACGCGAAGGCTAGCGTAGAAGCTATTTTGCGTGCAATCTAGAAGAACATCTTGATTGTAGAACCTTAAATTCTGGCCAGTAAAAAGCCCATCTGATGATCATCAGATGGGCTTTTTCTTAACTAGAAATGTGTTGTAAATATAGGAATAAATTTTTATTGCCCTTCAGCTTCAATCGTAATCGGACACTCAAAATCATCAGGTTTGATCGCTAATAAATCGCACTTAAGATGATCGATAACCTGTTCGGCGGTGTTACCAAGGAAGGCGGCAGACAAACCTGTGCGACCAATAGTGCCCAATACAACCACGCCTGCTTGCAAGTGTTCGGCTAAATCAGGGATAACCTCTTCTGGCAACCCTTTGGCGACGTGAGTAAATTTTTCATCTAAATGGAATTTTTGTCGTAACGCTTTCATAGCAATCAAATGCTGACCGCGAATGGCATCGTTATAAACACTCGGATCAAAATCTGGCAACTCAATAGCAATATTGATAGGGGTAACCGGATAAGCGCCGATCAGATGAACTTCAGTCTGATTAACGTGTTCAGCCAACTCCAACGTTTCTTTCACCAGCTTAATGTTTAAAGGATCGTGATAGGGTTCTTCACTTGCCAGATTAACGGCAACCACAGCTTTGCCGCCCTCAGGCCAAGGTTGATCTTTAACCATCCATACTGGGCAAGGACATTTACGCAGCAAATTCCAATCGGTTGGTGTAAAGATAACCGATTCCAAACGGTCGTGCTGATGAGCCATCTTCAACAATAGGTCGTGTTGATAGGTGAGTACTTCATTAATCACCGATTCAACAGGTTTGTTGTGCCAAACCACTTTGATCTCAATTTCAATCCCAGCGTCAACGTAATAATGGCATTGCTCAGCAAGCCATGCTGCGCGTTGGCTGATTACACCTTGGCGCATTGCAGTACGCTCTTCAGGGGAGAGCATAGTGGTCATTTCGTAAGAGAAATCGTAAATCGGTAGAAAGGCCTTGATTCGGCCACCGTTGCGTTGCACCAGATACACCGCGCGACGTAATGCCGGTTGGTCATCTTGATTGGGGTCGATAGCTACCAGAAGGTTCTGATATTTAGCCATGGGGCCTCCGTAACACCTGGGATTGAACAGCGAATTAACCCAACATCCAAAACAGTGTAAGTGTAGAGTAAACCAAGTTTGGCAAGCAGAACAATCAGAATAATAGACAGATTTAACCGGATCAATAACCTCTCACTTTATTAATCCGGTAGGCAGGTTTGGCAAAAATTTTAGGATGCTAATGTAATGGTTTGTCCCGCGAGCAAAGAGAGTGCTGCGTGATCTTCGATAGTAATGTACTTACCTTTGACGCTTAAAATGGATGATTTTTGGAAGCGTCCTAACAAGCGGCTAATGGTTTCAACTGTTAATCCGAGGTAGTTACCAATATCACCACGAGTCATCGTCAGACGAAACTCACGCTGTGAGAAGCCTCGTTCAGCAAAACGTCGCGACAGATTAAAGATAAATGCTGCCAGGCGTTCTTCAGCATTCTTCTTGGAGAGCAACAAAATCATCTCTTGATCGTCTTTGATTTCGCCACTCATTAAACGCATCATTTGCTGACGTAATTTAGGCATTTTTCCTGAAAGGTCATCGACCGTTTCAAAAGGAATCTCACAAACCATTGATGTTTCAAGTGCTTGAGCAAAGCTAGGGTGTTGCAGCGCGCTAATCGCATCGAAACCCACGAGGTCGCCCGCTAAATGAAAGCCGGTGATCTGCTCATCACCTTGTTCGGTGATCGTGTAACTTTTGATGGTACCAGAGCGGATAGCATACAGAGATTTTAGTGAATCTCCGGCTTTAAACAGAGCCTGGCCCTTTTGAATTGGCTTTTTCCGTTCAATGATATTATCCAGCTGATCAAGTTCATGCTCATCAAGCGTAAACGGGATACATAGCTGACTAATACTGCAGTCCTGGCAGTGGATCGCACAACCACCAGATTGGATACGTCGAATAATACGTTTTTCCGGAATCATAAGGGTTCTCTCTTCCAATATTGACTTGCATCAATTTTAACATATTTTGAAGAATCTGATAAGGGTGCTTGTTATTATAATTTTGCGATTTATAACGCATTAGTCTGTAAACATTTTTTTAATTATAAAAAAAAACTCACCCACTTTGTAAAGCCGTTGCCTCATTACCAATTGTTAGGTAGGCGAATTTGCGGGCATTTTACATCATACTTGAGATAAATATACTTTCATTTCAAGGTATTGATGCTTTAAGTGGCGCTGTTTTACAAAAAAATCTTTTTATACAGTACATTAGTACATTGCAACCACGTGCGGCGTTGAATTGTTGACGTAATGTTGTGCGTAATAGTGAATTGTGAACAGATGATTTTTATTACCAAAAAATTTCCCTAGTAACGGATACGCAAGCTGATTCTCATTTCAATAAAAAAGAAAAAGTACCAAAAGTATGACTGCGGAAAATTATTTCACGCATTAAAGTCCCGAACGTTATTATTTTCTTTTTTAAGTTGAAGTAATAATGAGCTGATCATGCTTTTATCATATTATTTTATTTTTACAGGGAGCCTTCTCCATTTAATTTAAGACATGAAGAGTAATAGGCGATGTCTCATATAATAATTCGGTGATTGTTTATGCTTTTTAAATTTTTTAATCACCCTGAACTTAACAGTCCCATGGGTAGCGTGTATGTTTGTGCATGTTTTTTTATTTGCATATGGAAATAGTTGGTGCAGCTAAGAGACGTCTGCTTAATTGCTTTTTTATTTTTTAAGGATAAATCTTATTCCAATTAAAATGATTTTTGGGGCTAGTTTATCTTCTTTAGGTAGATCTTTATGTGTTCCAGAAGACGACGAACCTTAAGTGGCTGCATGTCACGTCTGGGCATAATGGCATAGCAATTAATATCGGGTAAGCGCCAGGCAGGCAATATTTCTACTAACTCTCCAGTTTCTAATTCTTGAGCAACCTCTGCAAAAAAATTGCGGATTATCCCTCGGCCCGTAAGTGCTAATTCTTTCATCGCCATACCATTATTGGTGAATAAACGGCCATTTAAGCGCAGACGGTGTTCATCACCATTATCATTGTTTAGACGAATAAATTGCGGTGTGCCCAGAGGTGTGAGAATTATCCACTGATGATTGAGTAGCGATTGTGGTGTATCAGGTATTCCATAGCAGGCAAGATAAGCTGGCGAAGCACAGAGTACTTCACGGCATTGTGCTATTCGAGTAGAGACATAACTCGAGTCTGTTAGCACGCCGCCGCGAATAGCTAGGTCAATACGCTGATTAATCAAGTCTATTCGTTCATCATCCACCTCCAGGCGTAGCGTGATTTGTGGGTGTTCATCCAGAAAACTCTGCAATGCCGGAAGTAGATAGTGGGCGGCGAAAGGTGTTGATGTCGCGATGCGTAATTCTCCAACCAATTCTCCGCGCAACGCCGCTATTCGTTGTTCACCTCGTTCTGCCGCATGAGTCATCAATAGGCAATCTTCATAAAAAGACACGCCTGCTTCCGTTAAATTAAGTGAGCGTGTGGAACGTAATAGCAATTGAATACCCAGATGAGTCTCCAAATGGCGGATATGCTGGCTTACTGCAGAGGTAGTAATTCCTAATTCTTTAGCGGCAATACTGAATGCTCCGCAGTCGACAACTTTAGAAAATATGGCCATACGTTTAAGAATATTATTCATAGATTATTAAGTATAACTTAACCAAGATTGTAAATTAAATGGACTAATAATATAGCATCGTCTCATCTATATTGTCTGAGCTATGTAATTGGCAGGGTAATAATAATTTCATTCTCGTTATATCTATTTTAAATAAGCATTATTATTTTATCGAAAAATCCTAAGCCATATCTTAACAGGAGTTAATTATGGATAGTGTCTATATCGAAGAAACATCCTCAAAAATTCTTTATGAGTTAATGCAATACCGTCGTCGATTCCCTGGGGTAGAAACATCCATTACTGAAGAAGAACAGCAAGTCATCGCAGTACAATTACCGCGCATTCGGTCTTTTATTGAAAATAACCAACGTATCGAATTCGTATTGCCGGCATTTCCAACTAAATCACCAAATAGTAATAAAGTGATTGGAACAATACCCGATATGGCTGAGCGCCTATCCCTTATATTCCTCAATTCTCTTTGTCAGCGGATCCAGCTTTATTATCCGCCGGGTGCGCACATCATGATTTGCTCTGATGGGCATGTTTTCGCCGATCTTATCTTGGTCAACGATGAAACGATTAACCGTTATCAAGTGGAAATTGAAAATCTGCTGCATGAACTCGGCGCGACACATTTGAGTGTGTTCAATCTTGGCGATGTAAAAGGCCTGGCTGAGCATACTGACGATTATGACTTATTGCGCAAAATTTTGGTTGAAAGCTATGCCGAATCAGAAGCCGCTATTAAAGAGCAATTGCTCCAGGACGAGCAAGGATTGCAATTGTACCGCGCGATTACCCGTTTTCTCTATGAGGACAGCCAGCAGCCCGGCTACAGCGGTTCGAATGCAGCATTACAGAAAGATGCTAAACAACGTGCCTGTGGCGTGATTCAACGCAGCTGGGCTTGGGGCAATTTATTGGCGCAGCATTTCCCCGCGGCAATCCGTTTGTCTATCCACCCGCAACCGGCGGATAGTTTGAAAATGGGTATTCATATGATGCCAACTAAAGATGATTGGCTGACTCCGTGGCACGGTGTTGCTGCCAAACTCAACGGGCAGTTTGTATTGATGAAGCGTAAAGATGCTCAGCAGCACGCGGGTGAATTGGTTGAGATCCGCGGCACACCCAGCCATTACCTGATCGAAGGGGCACAGACCGCCTGATATTGCCTATTACGCCTGTCAATTTGTCAGGCGTCTTTTGATAACTACGACGCTGTGTGAGCGCAAACTCGCTACAAGGAGAATAACTAATGAGTCACCCACAACTTAATTGCCAGATTACTCTAAACACGCCTTTTGGCGCCGTGTTAACGCCGCAGTTTGCCGGACAGCAAATCAGCGACCTGTCGGTTACGGCCTTGCGAGCATTGGCACAACAGCACCATTTATTGGTATTGCGTGGTTTTAGCTCAGGTTTTAGCGATGAGCAGCGCTTAACCCGTTACGCTGAGCAGTGGGGCGAGATCATGATGTGGCCGTTCGGTGCGGTTCTGGATGTGAAAGAACACCCAGATGCTAAAGATCATATTTTTGATAGCAGTTACGTACCGTTGCATTGGGATGGCATGTACAAACCGACGATCCCTGAGTTTCAACTGTTCCACTGCGTTGCTGCGCCTGAGCAAGATGAAGGAGGGCGTACGACATTTGTTGATACGACTCGCGTATTGGCACACGTGGATGACGAGTTATTAACGAAGTGGAAAGCCGTATCTATTACTTATCGCATTAAACAAGTGGTGCACTACGGCGGCAAAGTGTGTTCACCGTTGGTGGTTGAGCACCCAAGCGGTGAAGGGAGCATCATGCGTTATAACGAGCCGCCGACAGAAGGTAAGAAATTCCTCAATAAACATGAGCTTGAATACCATGGCATCCCGCCAGAGCAGGAAGAAGCTTTCCACGATAACTTGCAACAGCATCTCTATGATCCACGCCATTATTATGCCCATCAATGGCAGCAAGGAGATGTTGTCATAGCCGATAACTTCTCACTATTGCATGGACGAGAGGGGTTTACTGCTCGCTCAGCTCGCCACCTACAGCGCGTACATATCCAAAGCAACCCGACACACGCCAATTTGGCATTACAACCGGCTAGCGAAGAGGCTTAACAGATAACTATGGCCAATATATTGATGGCAGCAGTGGCAACCCCCGGCCACATTTTTCCGATACTCGACATTGGCAAATATCTGGTTGCCCAAGGACATCAAGTCACGGTGTTAACGGGGGAATTGTTTCGCGAAAGAAGCGAAACAATAGGTGCAAAGTTTGTGCCTTTCGATGCGCGAGTTGATTTTGATTATCGCCATCTGGAAGAGCATTTCCCACAGCGCGCAGCATTACCACCGGGTAATGCGCAAATGGCGCTGGCGTTGAAAGATTTTTTTGCAGCTCCGATCCCCTTGTTGCATCAGCAATTGCTTGCGGTGATTAAGGCCGAAGCTATTGATGTCGTGATCATTGAAAACGGTTTTTACGGTGTGTTGCCGTTACTGCAATTGAAAGAGCGCCCGGTGGTCTTCGGTGTCGGTGTGACACCGCTGCCATATTCGTCTCGTGATTCTGTTTTTTACGGGCCGCGTATTGCTCCCGCACTTTTGCCCTATGACTTGAGCCGCGAGCAACTCGTCGATAAAGAAACACAAACGCTGATTGATGAGGTGCAGCAGAGCTTCAATGTTGCGTTGGAGCTATCCGGTGGTTCGGCATTACGTTTACCTTTTACCGATGCCTTAATTGCCGGTTGCGACAGTTTCTTCCAATTGTCGACTGCCGCGCTGGAATATGCGCGTGACGATTTGCCGCAGAATCTGCATTTTATCGGCGCACTGAAGGGCAGTGGAAAATCAGTGGTGCGGAATATTGGCTGGGATCAATCAGACTCGCGCCCGCTCGTGGTGGTGACGCAAGGCACCATCGCAAACGTCGATTTTAATCAGTTGATTATTCCAACGCTCAACGCATTAGCGCAACTGCCGGTGCGGATATTGGTTACCACGGGAGGCAGAGAAGTCGATGGACTGATAGATAAGCTGCCCGCCAATGCGAAAGTACAGCAGTTTATCTCCTTTGATGACTGGTTCGGGCAGGCTTCACTGTTTATTACTAACGGTGGTTACGGCACGATCAACCAAGCACTCGAATACGGCGTGCCATTGATTATTGCCGGCGTTGGGGAGGATAAACAGGAGGCGGCGATGCGTATCGTTGCTGCGGGATGCGGTATTAATCTGCGCACCAGTTATCCGAGTGAAGCTCAGTTGTTAGAGGCGGCCACTCGTATACTGCAACAACCTAGCTATCGGCAAAGAGCTGAGCTAATACAAGCCGACTACGCTCGCCACGATCCTTTGGCGACAATTGCGGCTGATGTGTTGGCTTTCACCCGCTAAGCTTTTTTGGAATGCCTAAGGTGCCGTTCGCGGCACCTTTTTTATGGTGAGTAAGAGGCACAAACCGTAGAGCAATTAACGCTATAGCAGCAGTTGCAGATAGCCTTCATGCTGCAATAACCAGCGTTTGCGATCGACACCTCCAGCATAACCGGTCAGTGCGCCATTACTGCCAATGACACGATGGCAGGGCACCACAATACTAATTGGATTGGAGCCATCCGCCAGGCCAACCGCTCGCGCAGCACCTGGGTTACCTAAACGGCTGGCCATTTCACCGTAAGACATCACTTCACCGCAAGGAATTGTGCGCAGCATCGCCCAGACACTGCGTTGAAACTCGGTGCCGGCAGTGGCTACCGCAATGTTATCAATACTGTGCAAATCTCCGGCAAAATAATTGACGATTGCCTGACGCAATGTTTCTGGAACCGCCTGTTGTTGCAGCGTGAATCCTGCCTTGGATGAGGCGTTACTTTTCGCCGCGCCTTCCGTGCTGTAATCAGGCCCATAGTGTTGGGCAAGTAACTTGAGTAAGCGGGCGTGATAATCGAGCCATTCTAATGCGCGAAGATTGCCTTGCGTATCGGCAATAATTTCTAATTCGCCGAGCGGAGTCGTGATGATTTCACTGATTAATTTCAACATGCGATGGTTCCTGCAACGGGTCGGATAAGAGCGACTAGATTATGACATGTCATTTTCTTCCCCCCTATGAAAATAACCCCAAAGAATAAAAATGCCGCCTCGGTAAGGTATGGCACCCTTAGTGAAACAAAAGTCGTACGCCGTTTTGATTTGCGCCTAACTTTCCTTAAAATACTCATACAGACAGAGTACCGTTTGGTAAGGCACCATCATACCCGTGCCGCTAACTGGGTAAGAGGCTGAGTAGCATTAATGTCAGGAGATACGATGAACAGTAATGATGATGACGATCTCTTTAGCCAAGAGATGGCAGGCGTACAACCGCTGGCGAATCAAGATAAAGTCGTGTACCTGAAAACGCAGTCAAACGTGACGAAAGTGCCAGCAGAAGACGAGATTGCTGAAATCGAGAATATTCTGACCACGGATTTTCTAGAGGTTATCGATTTTGCACAGCCGCTGGATTACAAACAATCTGGGGTGCAACAGGGCGTGCTCGATAAATTACGTCAAGGTAAATATCCTCTGCAAGCGAGTCTTAATCTGCTGCGTAAACCGGTCGAACAGTGCCGGCAGGAGCTGTTTGTTTTTGTCACTGAGGCCCAACGGCATAATTTGCGCACATTATTGATCATCCATGGACGAGGTAAAGACAACCTAAGCCATGCCAACATTATTCGTAGCTATGTTGCCAAATGGCTCAAGCAACTCGACGAGATACAAGCGTTTAGCGTTGCCGTTCAGCGCGATGGCGGAGCGGGTGCCTGCTATGTTGCCTTGAAAAAATCGGCACAAGCCAAGCAGGAAAACTGGGAGCGCCATGCGAAGCATAGTCGTTAATGCCCGGTTTAAGCGCGGTTGTTTACTCTCATCTCCACTATTTTTTAGAACAATTGAGCTATTTGCTAAGTGAGTTTTACCCATGTTAGTCAGTCGTTATTCTTTGCGCAGTGCGTTGATTCTTTGCTGTGCAGGCCTGCTTGCGGCCTGTGGACCTGCTGATAAGCAACAGGTTTCGGTCATTAGTGGCAAAACCATGGGCACCTATTATCGGGTTAGCGTATTGGGTGCCAGCAAATCTCAAGAAGCAGAACTGCGTGAAAAAATAGAAAGCCAGTTAAAAGAAGACGATCACCAGCTTTCTACCTATAAAGACGATTCGGTTCTGTCGCGTTTTAATCAATATACTGGCAGCGAACCGCAACCGATCAGTCAGGGCATGGCCGATGCGATCACCACCTCACTGCGTATTGGGCGTTTAACCGATGGGGCAATGGATATTACTGTCGGCCCATTGGTGAATTTATGGGGGTTTGGCCCAACTAAGCAGCCAGTAAAAATGCCAACACAAGAACAAATCGACGCTGCCAAGAAGCTCGATGGTTTGCAGCATCTTAAAGTGATCGAGCAAAGTGACGGCACGTACCTGCAAAAAGATTTGCCGGGTCTTTACGTTGACCTTTCTACCGTTGGCGAAGGTTACGCGACCGACCACCTGGCTCGTTTAGTTGAAGGTATGGGATTCAGCGATTATCTGGTATCGGTTGGTGGAGCGGTTGTCTCGCGTGGATACAATGAAAAAGGCCGCCCGTGGCAGGTTGCGATTCAAAAACCAACGGATAAAGAGAACGCGGTGCAAGCGATTGTCGATCTGCAAGGGATGGGCATCAGTACCTCCGGCAGCTACCGCAACTATTACGAACTCGACGGCGTGCGTTTGTCGCACATCATCGACCCTAAAACCGGACGGCCTATCCAGCATAAACTGGTTTCTGCAACGGTCATCGCCTCAACTGCATTAGAAGCCGACGGTTGGGATACTGGCCTGATGGTACTCGGCGAGAAAAAAGCTATGGCATTAGCCGAACAGCAGCATCTGGCAGTGTATTTGATTATGAAAACCCCGGATGGTTTTCAGGCGTATATGACACCACAATTTAAGACTTACATACGGAAAGCGGATCAAGGCTAGATCGAGCCTTGGGGCGATTAAATTTTGGAAATTTAATAAATTTAGAAATTTTAGAACGGTGAGTTTTTCGGTTTCTCAAATACGGTGTTTAATTTGGCACTCGTGCCGAAACCGAGTAAAGGGATGTAGGGCGCATCCCTTTACAATCCCGCGCTTTTTCATGGTGTTATATCGAATTTCAATTAGGCTATGTTTCAGATGTCTCCGCGACAGGCGCAAATGTCGCTGCTCCGCAGTCCCTTCAATCGGGATTCGGACTCGCTCAATAAACACTTCGCGATTTCTCACCACTCCTTCAGCGTCATTTCGAGCGCGCCACCTAGCTTTTTTAACGTCAAAAGCAAAAATGCCTTTGCCTTTGCCTTTGCCTTTGAACTTGACCTTAAAAGCCGCTAAGCGCACTCAAAATTTCACCGGCAAGTGGTGAGAGACAATAGTTTTATCATTGACTCGAATCCCGTAGCCGGGCATCCCGTAGGGATGAAATTTGCGCTATCACAGAAGCCGCTGAAACATGGCCTCCGCTGGATCGGGTGCTAATGTATTGAAAGGGCTGGAGATCCATAAGAGGAAAGCCCCTTTTCCTCTTATGTCGGTTCGGTCGACAACCTGACATTGAAAACTGCATTTGAAGAACCGAAAAATTCACAGTCCTATTTTCTAAAATCCCCGCGTTGATTCGAACGCATTTCGATCGAAAAGTTGCCTCGTGCTCATCAACTAATGAGCTCAAACAACACCACAGTCCTTGAGGTGCAGATATATTCCTTCCCAAAGTCAAAATCATGCTCGTTGATATCATCAGGCTGGAAAGTATCAAGAATGTGTCGCCAGCTTTTGCCATGTGCCACTGAGGGCAGAGTAAAAACTACATCTTCGTGCGAGGCGTTGAAGAGTAAAAGTACGGTGCTTAGCGATCCAAAACGTACGAGTCCGGTGGGCTGTGCGCGGCCATCGAGCAGCATCGCGATGCTCTTGGCATTCGCATCGCTCCACGCATCGTCTGTCATCTCGTGACCTTGCGGGTGGAACCAACTGACATCTTTCACCTTCAGCTTTTCATTTTCTACACCGGTAAGGAATCGACCGCTGTGCAGAATAGGGAAGCGCTTTCTCAGCTCAATTAAGCGATAGGTAAACAGTAACAATGATTTACCATGGTCGCCAATTTGCCAGTCAACCCAGGCAATATCTGTATCCTGACAATATGCATTGTTGTTGCCTTGCTGACTACGAGCAAATTCGTCACCGGCCAGTAACATTGGCGTGCCCTGAGAAAAGAACAGCGTTGCCAGCATATTGCGCATTTGTCGCAGGCGTAGCTCATTGATAGAGGGATCGTCCGTTAAACCTTCGGCACCATAATTGGCAGAGATATTGTTATCGCTGCCGTCCTGATTATCCTCACCGTTAGCCTCATTATGTTTGTTTTCATACGAGACTAAATCTTTCAGCGTGAATCCGTCGTGCGCAGTAATAAAATTGACTGAAGCATAGGGTTTGCGGCCACGATGATGAAAGATATCGGCAGAACCGGACAAGCGGGTGACAAACTGCGCCAACTGGCCTTCATCGCCACGCCAAAACTTACGCACTGAATCGCGATAGCGATCGTTCCATTCAGCCCAACCGGGAGGAAAACCGCCTACCTGGTAACCGCCCGGGCCACAATCCCAAGGCTCAGCAATTAATTTGCATTGACTGAGTATGGGGTCCTGACGGCAGGTATCCAAAAAACCGCCGCCTTCATCAAAGCCGTAGCTCTCGCGGCCTAAAATGGTGGCTAAATCGAAACGGAAACCATCAACCTGCATCTCAGTCGCCCAATATCTTAGCGAGTCTGTCACCATCTGTAGTACGCGTGGATGGCTTAAATTGAGCGTGTTTCCAGTACCAGTATCGTTGATGTAATAACGTTTATTTTCAGGCATTAACCGGTAATAACTGGCGTTATCAATTCCTTTGAACGACAGCGTTGGCCCCAATTCATTGCCTTCTGCCGTGTGGTTATAAACCACATCTAAAATTACCTCGATTTGCGCCGCATGCAGAGTGGCAATCATCTGCTTAAACTCGTTAACAGTGTGCGTGGCCATATATTGCGGATGCGGAGCAAAGAAGCTCAGCGTGTTATAGCCCCAAAAGTTGTGCAAACCTTTTTCTTGCAGATATCGGTCATCGGTAAAGGAATGAATGGGCATCAGTTCTATCGAGGTCACGCCAAGCGATTTAATATAATCGACAATTTGTGGCGTGCTCAGGCCCGAAAACGTGCCGCGCATATGTTCGGGTACCGCAGGATGGCGCATGGTGTAACCGCGAACATGGGTTTCATAAATTAGCGTATCGCCCCACGGGATATGGTTTTTCCTGGATCGCGCCCATGAAAATGCGGGATCAATCACACGGCATTTCGGCAAGAATGAGGCACTATCGCGGGTGTCGATATGCAGGTCTTTTTTATCGCTATGTAAATCATAAGAGTACAGCGCATCGTCCCAAATTAACTCACCAATTATCTGTTTGGCATAAGGGTCAAGCAGGAGTTTATCAGGGTTAAAACGATGTCCATCATGTGGCGCGTAAGGGCCATGAACCCGATAACCATAAAGTAACCCTGGCCGGGCATCAGGCAGATAACCATGCCATATCTCATCGGTATATTCTGGCAACTCAATCCGGTCTGTCTCTTCACCCTCATCGTTAAACAGGCAAAGCTCAACTTTGGTGGCATTAGCGGAAAACAGTGCAAAATTAACGCCTAAACCGTCCCATGTTGCACCCAGCGGGTAGGGTAAGCCTTCGCGAACTCGAGTCTTATGGCTTTCATCAAAATTCTTTACGATTTCGCCTTCGCTGTAGTGATGAATGAAGCGCACGCCTTGAGAGTCGACGGCAACACCTACAGGAAGCGACCCTACGTCCGATGCAGGCGTGAACAAAAGAGGATTATTTGATGGTGCTTTATCCATTACAAGTATCTCCGAAAGAGTCAACGGTCTGGACTTAAGCGCGGATGTCCGCTTTAGAAGTGTAGACCCGCTTGGCGCTGGCCTAACGGTATCTAAGCGATAGCCTTAAAAGCGTGTCGTGCTGTGTTAATAAAACCCTGTCTTACACAATCGCGTACGACAAAACTTGGTACAACGAAAACCTGTACAACGACTACCGGTTCAATGATAGTTAACGGCCTGCTCACATACAGGTACCCCTATAAATTCAACTGCTCAATATATCTTAGGAGTTGTGATGAAAATTGCCTTACTGAGTCATGTCGAACTCGAGGCTGGCTATCCAGAAAAATTTGCTCAGGCAGGATTTGATATTGTTTTCGCGACCACACCAGCACAGCGGGCAGAGTTGGATGCTAATACCGCAGCGCGAGTTAAAGCGGTGCTTACCATTGGCGTGATTGGTCTGAGCGCGGCGGAGATAGCCGCATTACCCGCACTGGAAATGATTTGTGCGCAGGGCGTGGGTTATGAGCGTATCGATCTTGACGCCGCTAAGCAGCGTAACATTACCGTAACGAATGGGCCGGGTACGAACAATGTTTCGGTGGCCGACCACACATTGGCACTGATGCTGGCCATCACCCGTAACATTGCCTGGCTGGACACCAGAACGCGTCAAGGAGAATGGACCCGCTCACGATTGGTACCGCCAGCAATGACAGGTAAAAAACTAGGGATTATTGGTTTAGGAAATATTGGTGGCCTTATTGCCGAGCGCTGCGTTGGGGGCTTTTCAATGCAAGTCGGATACTTTAACCGTCGCCCACTTGAGTTATCTGAACATCGTGACTGGCGCTATTTTCCCGATGCGCTCTCTTTAGCCGAATGGGCAGATTATTTGGTGGTGGCAACGCCAGGCGGTAAGGAAACGTTGAAACTGGTTGATGCGGCAGTATTGAAAGCACTGGGGCCAAAAGGGTACTTAATCAACATTTCACGTGGTAGCAACGTTGATAATCAGGCGCTAATTCATAGTTTGCAGCAACGAGAAATTGCCGGGGCTGCGTTGGATGTCGTGGATGGTGAACCGCAGGTGCCCGCTGAAATGATTGCCCTGACAGACAACTTGATCCTTACTCCGCATCTGGCCGGACGTTCACCGGAATCCATTGCTAACATGATGCATCTTGTTTTAGAGAATTTACAGGCGTACTTTAATCAGCAGCCGGTGTTGACACCTGTTGCCTAATAATGAGAGTCACCGCGACCTGTTTCACGCTGATTTTTAATGAAACAGGTCGGTTTTATCTCTCATATATCACGCGTCCTGCCTCTTGAAATTGCTCTCAAATTTCTCTTTAGTCGAAAAATGCATAAGTAACCGCTTTTATTTATTTCTACAACGGCAACTCTGGCGGTAACAATAGGTGACAGGCATAACACAGAGGTAGGTACGGTGAATTTCCAACAGCTAAAAATTATTCGCGAATCAGCGCGATGCAACTACAACCTGACGGAAGTTTCCAATATGTTGTTCACGTCACAATCGGGCGTGAGTCGGCATATCCGTGAGCTAGAAGATGAACTTGGCGTCGAAATTTTTATCCGCCGCGGCAAGCGTTTACTTGGCCTGACAGAACCTGGCAAGGAATTACTGGCAGTTGCCGAGCGTATTCTTAACGAAGCACAGAACATTCGCCGGTTGGCTGATATTTTCTCCAAAGAAGATGCCGGAGTACTCACCATTGCGACAACGCATACGCAGGCTCGCTATAGCTTGCCATCGGTGATTAAAGAATTCCGTGCTATTTATCCGGCAGTACGTTTGGAGTTACATCAAGGTTCGCCGCAGGAAGTGCTCTCTATGCTGCTCGGCGGCCAGGTCGATGTGGCCATTGCCAGCGAGCAGCTAATCAACGATCCGTCGGTGGCAGCCTTTCCATATTATCGCTGGCACCACGCGATTTTATTACCGCAAGACCATCCATTGAATCAACAGCAGCCGATTACGTTGCAACAGTTAAGTGAACATTCGCTGATCACCTATCGCCAAGGGATCACCGGGCGCTCTCGCATTGATGATGCGTTCTCTCGGGCAGGGTTGAATCCTGATATTGTATTAAGTGCCCAAGATTCTGATGTAATTAAAACTTACGTGGAATTAGGTTTAGGCGTCGGGATACTTGCCGACCAAGCCTTTGATCAGGCACGCGATACTGGTTTGAACTTGATCAGTGCAGAACATTTATTTGAATCGAATACTGTTTGGCTTGGTTTGAAACGCGCACAGTTACAACGTAACTATGTGTGGCGCTTTATTGAGCTCTGTAATCCAAGTCTGTCGATCAATGAGATCAAAGACAAAGTGTTTGCTGAGGCAACGCCAGAAGAACCGGTTATTGATTACCAGATATGAGGCCAGACCGGGCTTGTTGCGGTTTCTTCGCCAGAAGGGCTGGAACGGGGTCGGTTTTCCGAAAACCGAGAAAAGGGTTCGGTTTGGGAAACCGAAGAAAGGTATTTTTCAATACGGTGAATATTTCGGTTTATTAAGATCGGTGATTATCTCAACCTTACAGCCGAAACCGAGTAAAGGGATGTAGGCGCATCCCTTTACAATCCCGCGCCTTTTCATGGTGTGATATCGGACTTTAATTAGGCTATGTTTCAGGCGCTACGGTGACAGGCGCAAATGTCGCTGCTCCGCAGTGCCTTCAGTCGGGATTCGGACTCGCTCAATAAAGACTTCGCGATTCCTCACCACTTCTTCAGCGCCATTTCGAGCGCGCCTTGCTGGTTATTTAAATTCAACGGCTAAACTGCCTTTGTTTTTATCGTTGCTAAGACACGTATTTTGAGTATTCAATAGACAAATGAACTTTGCATAATAAAAGATGGCGCGTCACTATTGATATCAATGTTATGCATTGAAAATTATAGTTATTTTTTATGGCGAGGCAACGTTGCCTCTTCTTTTTAATAGTATCAAGGATGGTCAGAGATGGATTTTATAAGGCGAATTATTAGAGGATATCAACTTTCTTTTGATGCCTATGGGCAAGATACTAAACTGGATTATGCATTATTGGCGGCTTTTCAGATGTTATGGTATTCGTTGTATTTTTTTGCTTTATCAAAAAATTCATTATCTATATTGCTCACATTGGTATTTATCGTGCCTTTGATTTCCAGCAGCATTCGCTGTCTAAATTACCTTGGGCGAAGTCGAATGGTTGCTATTCTTTGGCTTCCAGCACCTTATTTTATGGTAATAATTCCATTATTTCTTAGAAAAAAATCGTGAATTTTTTTTGTTTTTTGCGCTGTTCGGGGTGTTTTCACAAAATTTCGGCTCATTATTGGACCATGTAAAGTCACAAAACAACTGTTTTAGATGTTTTTAAAAGCCGCTAAGCGCACTCAAAATTTCACCGGCAAGAGGTGAGAGACAATAGTTTTATCATTGGCTCTAATCCCGCAGTCGGGCATCCCGGATGGGATGAAATTTGCGCGATAACGGAAGCACCTGAAACATAGTCTCCACTGGATCCAGAGTTGAAGTATCAAAAAAGCGCGGGATTCTAAAGGGTAGCGCGCTACCCTTTAGGCGGCTTCGGCTGCAATGCCACATTGAACCCTGTATTTGATAAGCCGAAATATTCACTGCACTGCCATTTCCTAAATCTTGCCGTTGATTCGAACGCGACTCCTTGGTTTTCCGAAAACCGAGCCCTTCTGGCGAAGAAACCGTTTAAGTTCCGGTCTGAACCTTAAAACTATTCTCAAATGTTGGTTTCACGTCGAGCTGAACCGGCAGTAACCCTTGCTGATGATAAAAATCTGCGGTTTGTTGTTGCTGGACTTCAGTCGCGGCATCGATGCTTTGCCAGTGTGGATGAGCGCGGCTGAAGGATAGTTTTGCAGCTTCCGGCGGGAAGCCGATAATTTTGGCCAGCGTTTGACTGTAGCTATCGATATGTTGGTTAGCCCAAACTTGGGCATCGGCTAAGCGTTGTAAATAATCCTGGATCGCCTGACGCTTTTGGTTATCGGCAAGCGCTTTATCCGTTGCGGCCAGAAAAGAATTTCCAGCCGAGAGATTACGGCCACTCACCAACACTCTGAAATGATCCTGTGTTTCGGCAAAGGCAGTATAAGGCTCCCATGTTGCCCAGACATCCACTGAACCTTGGGTTAGAGCAAGTTTGGCATCGCTTGGCGTTAGAAAACGAAAGGTGACATCTTTGCTGGTCAGTCCTGCGCTAGCCAGTGCTTTAAGCGCAACAAAGTGGCCGATTGAGCCGCGGTTGGTGGCGATACTCTTCCCCTTCAGATCGGCAGCGCTGTGCAATGGACTATCGCCTTTAACCACTAACGCGGTGCCATAGGGATCATATTTGTCTACCGCAACGGCTTTAACCTGTGCACCGGCCGCTTCTGCAAAGAGCAGCGGTGCATCGCCGATAATACCGATATCTACCGCCTGAGCATTGAGCGCTTCAGCCAGTGGGGCAGCAGCGGGGAATTCGTTCCATTCTATTTTATAGGGGAGGTTAGCCAGTTTTCCGGCGGCTTCCATCTGGGCACGCATATTGCCTTTTTGATCGGCAACACGCAGCGTGATTTGCTCCGCCATTACGGCATGCGCGCTGGCAAACAAGGCCAGCGAGAGCAAAGTTTTGCGTATTAATTTCATGGTGTAGCCTCCGCTTTAGGCGAGGTAGCTAAGAACTGCTTGGCGACCTGGTTTGCACCCTCTGCCAGGCCGTAGTCAAAGGCTGGTGCGACATCAATTGCTTTTGGCAGTACCTTATAACCATGGAAGAAGTCTGCCGATTGTTGCAGCGTAGCCGCAATGCTTTTATCAAATACTACGGGGGAAACTTGGGCATCGGCAATCCAGGCTTGGGTGACGTTGAGCGGGAATTGCAGCTCTTTAGCCAGCGCCTCGGCAAACTGTTGTGGATGCTGTTTCGCCCACACTTGTGCTTTGGCTAACCGCGTCAATAGGTCGGAAATAGCCTTACGTTTATCGGCATCGGATAACGCTGTTTCGCGTGCCAGTACATAAGAGTAGCCAGACATAATGCCCTGACCGCCGCCTTGAGGGACTAAACGCGCTTTGTCCTGAATAATCGCACTAGAGACATAAGGTTCCCACGGTGCCCAGGCATCGACAGCACCAGAAGCGAGAGCGGCGCGGCCGTCAACCGGACCAAGGAAGTTGAGTGTGACATCGCTTGGTTTGAGTCCGGCACGTTCCAGCAGCCCTAGAATCAAATAGTGTCCCCAGCCGCCGCGGTTAACCGCAATACGTTTACCTTTCAGGTCTTGCAGGCTGTGAATCGTGGAGTGTTGTGAAGTCAATAACGCAATGCTATCAGGATTGTTTTTCCAGGCATCGATTGCTTTAACCGGCGCACCTGCCGCATAAACAAACAGGAAGGGTAAATCACCGGTGAGTCCGACATCTAACGCCCCGGCATTCAATGCCTCTTGTACCGGTGCACCAGAGGCAAAGGTGTCGATAGTTAATTTATAAGGCAAATTCTCTAGCTCGCCAGAGGCTCGCAGTGCAACAATTCGGTCTCCTTTCACATCACCGACACGTAGGTTGATGTCCTGTGCCGCCCAACTGCTTGTTGCACTCATTAATAAGCTCGAGAACAGGCCAATAGCCGCCAATTTTTTTAATTTACTCTTTAAAGGCATAGTCTTTTTCGTTTGCATAATAATGTTAAGCCACCGCACTGGTAGAGGTGCTAACGGCCTGTTGGCGAGCCGCGATTTTTTTACGCGTTAATGGAATGAGTTCACGACCGTATTCAATTGCATCGTTAAGCGGATCAAAACCACGGATCAGGAAGTTTTCGATCCCCAAATCGTAATATTTCAGCAAGGCGTCGGAGACTTGCTCTGGCGTACCCACTAGTGCGGTGGAGTTATAGCCGCCGCCCACCAGCGCCGCAATACCCGTCCACAACACGCTATCAAGTCTGTCACCTTGTGCGACGGCATCCTGCAGGCGTTTAGCGCCGACACTTTGTGGTTTCGGCAAGCCAAAGGTATAGCCGGACTGTTCCAACTGGGTTTTAGCTTTAGCCCTGATGGCTTCGGCCTTCGCCCAGGCTTCTTCTTCAGTACGGCCCAGAATAGGGCGGAATGATATGCTAAACCCAACATCACGCTGGTGACGTGCCGCCTCTGCTTTTACTGCATTAACCGTTTCCGCCGCACTTGCCAAAGGTTCGCCCCATAATGCAAAAACATCGGCGTGTTTGCCGGCGACACGAATCGCGTCATCGGATGAACCGCCAAAATAGACGGGAAGGTGTGCTTGATGAGGTTTGATGGCTGAGAAGGCATTTTCAGCTTGATAGAACTCGCCTTGATGATTGTAGCTTTCGTTCGAGTACCAACTGTTCTTCACGACTTGTAAAAACTCTTCGGTACGATCGTAACGGCGCTCTTTACCCAAGAAATCACCATCGCGGCGTTGCTCGTGGTCACTGCCGCCGCTGATGATATGTACGGCCAAACGGCCATCAAGCAGATTATCTAAGGTCGCAAATTTACGTGCAGCTAACGTCGGCTCGACGAAACCAGGGCGATGGGCCAGTAAGAAATTGATTTTTGAAGTATTAGCCCCCGCGTGTGCAGTGACCAGAAAACCGTCCGGTTGATCGGACCAATAGCCGACTAAAATACGGTCGAAACCGGCGTTTTCGTGGGCTTGGGCGAACTCGGCAATATATTTTTTATCAAATATTGGGCCTGTCGCTGGAATGATCTCCGATGCTAAACGATGGCCGATCATACCAAGAAATTGCACGCTCATAGGTTGTCACTCCTGCTAGGGATTTGTGCCGCCCGTCTATCAGGCGGCAAGTGTGACTACCATAAACAGCCTTTTACTATGTTAGAAATTCATTTTTAACATAAGTTAATATTAAAATTAATTATTAATCGCAATAACCCTTCTACTCTCTAGCCCTAATCCCTTTGCCATCGCTTCGGCAAACACTTCGACCGCCGGGATTTGGCTGGCCAGAATAGGGGGGTAAATCAGCCACAATTGGCTGTGTGGAGCGAAGTCGTTAAGCGTATAGAGCGAAAGTTGATCGCGCAGTGGATGTTGTTCGACCAACGCTCGGGGCATTAATCCCATGCCGCGACCTTGGGCAATCAAGGAGAGTTGCAGGCTGGTGCCAAAGGCTTCGAGGTTGATAAGCAAAGGTAAGCCTTGCTCCGTTAGTGCACGCTGCAACGCGGCACGAAAACCACAGCCTTGCGGATTTAGTATCCAACCTTGCTGGTAACATTGATCTAAATGCTTCGGTGGAGGCGCGGCGGTTTTAGGGCCAACAACGACCAGTTCGACGGAACCTAATGCCTGACTCTCAACGCCATCAGCAAATTGTTTGCTGGCTGGAAACAGAACCACCGCGGCATCAAGGTCTTGTTGCTGGACACGGGTTAATAACTCTTCCCCCCAACCGCTGCTCAAACGCGGTTGCACTTGCGGAAAATGGCTGGATAGTGCATTGAGTGCCGGTAATAGGCTGCTTTCACTGAGGCTTTGTGGGACAGCTAAGCGCAGTAGCCCAGAGGCAGGAGTATCATCGGCCACTAAATCTCGCAATGCATCCACTTCGCGCAAAATATTTTGGCACTGTTGAAACACTCTTTTGCCGATTAACGTCGGTTTTAGGGGTTTCGTCTGGCGGTCCAATAGCACGATACCCAAGGATTCTTCAAAATTCTGTACACGGCGGGTAATCGCCGGCTGGGTTAACCCTAATTCCTCAGCGGCCACCCGGGTCGATTGCAGGCGATAGACCGCCATGAATGCAGTTAAGTCTTCAAATTTCATCGCTAAAACGCTCTTATTCTTGATATTGATGTTCGCAGGATAGCGTAAATACCGCCTGCTGGCTGCGAGGAAAGGCGTATTTTAATGTGTAATTTGCATATTAGCTTATCCATAAATTGAATTTTGCTTATTATTCTGTGGTGCTAGCCTGAAACTCTTATTGGTTATCGAGTCGATGTTCAGGAGCACTGCATGTCCCAATTACATTTGTCGCCGTTGCGGCATTTTTTGGCAGAATTTACCCGCTTAGTGTCCGAACCTCATGCAGAGTCAACCCGCCTGGAATTGGGCGCGACATTACTGCGGCAGTTAATTGCCGACGATCGCTGGCTAGCGCCAGAATTTGCTCAATCGCATCCCGAATATTATCAGCAATATCTGTTATATGCCGATCCATTATCACGTTTTTCGGTGGTTAGTTTTGTTTGGGGACCGGGGCAGAAAACCCCCATTCACGATCATCGAGTGTGGGGATTGATTGGTATGTTACGTGGGGCCGAAAGTAGCCAGACGTTTGTAATTAACCATCATGGTGAGCTGAGAACACAAGGAGAACCCGTGGTGCTTCAGCCGGGCGATGTTGAACAGCTTTCGCCTTCTGCCAATGATATTCACCAGGTCAGTAATTTGTATCGCGACCAGGTATCAATAAGTATTCATGTTTACGGTGCCAATATTGGTGCGGTATCACGAGCGGTTTATACACCGGACGGTCAACAGAAACCCTTTATCTCCGGCTATTCCAACCTTCATCTGCCCAATATCTGGGATCTGTCAAAAGAGAGTGCTCATGCCTGAATCATTGAACAATTTGCCTCTGCGCCACTACGCTGAACTTAACCGGGCGCTGCGCGATGGGCAAGAAACCCTGTTGATCGACTTGCGTGAAGAAGCTGATTTTGCCACGGGACATCCGCTATTTGCGGCCAATCTTCCGTTATCAAAACTAGAAATTGAAATACTCGATCGCGTACCGCGTCGCAATACGGCGATCACCTTATATGACAACGGGCAGCGTTATGACCAGCGGCAAGATATTCGTTTGGTACAGATAGCGGCAGCTCGTCTGAAAGCGCTGGGTTATGTTGATATTGCTTTGTTGGCGGGTGACTTGCACGGTTGGCAGGAGGCAGGTGGCGAGTTATTTATTGATGTAAACGCACCGAGTAAAGCTTTCGGAGAATGGGTGGAACATCATTATGACACGCCGTCATTTTCTGCCGAGCAGGTACAAGGGTTATTGCAATCGGGGGCAAACGTTGCCGTATTGGATGTGCGCCGCTTCGATGAGTACCAGAACATGAGTATTCCGCAGGGTATCAGTGTGCCGGGCGGTGAGGTTGTTCTGCGTCTGCGTGATTTGGTGCCCGATCCTACAACGCAGGTGATTATTAACTGTGCCGGACGCACCCGTAGCATTATTGGTACGCAGTCGTTGATTAACGCAGGTGTGAGCAACCCGGTGGCAGCGTTACGTAATGGCACCATTGGCTGGACGTTGGCAGGGCAAGAGTTGGTTCATCAGCAACAAGACTCCTATCCGCCATTGAGCGAAAATTCTCGTCAGGCGGCCTGGCAGCCTGTACAAACGCTGGCGCAACGTGCAGGGGTGCAACACATTGACCTAGCACAACTCATTCAATGGCAGGCGGATGAACAACGCACATTGTATCTCTTTGATGTGCGTGCTCAGGACGAATATCAGGCCGGACATCTCCCTGGGGCTCGCCACGTTCCCGGTGGTCAATTGGTGCAGGAAACCGATCACTATGCGAGCGTGCGCGGTGCGCGCATTGTGCTGATCGATGATGATGGCATACGAGCCAATATGACCGCATCTTGGTTGGCGCAAATGAACTGGCAGGTTTATGTGCTGGATGCTGAGACGTATCGTGAACACTTCACTGAGTCAGGCAGTTGGGCACCTTCTACGGCAGCGGTGCCAACGATAGAGTCAGTACTGCCACAGCAGCTTGCCGCATGGTTAGCTGAAGGTGATACTGGCATTATCGACCTGACAACCAGCGCTAATTTTATCAAACGGCGCATTCCCGGAGCTGTGTGGACTACTCGCGGAGCACTGCCTCAGATTTTGGCCGCACAACCGACGTATAAACGCTGGGTAGTTACCTGCACGAGTGGACTATTGGCGCGTTACGCTGTCACAGAAGTTCAGGCATTAACCGGCGCACCAGCCTATTTATTGCAGGGCGGCACGCTTGCCTGGATTGATGAAACGCTGCCTTTGGAACATGGCGCATCGACTTACACTGAAAACCCGCGCGATCGCTATCGTCGCCCTTATGAAGGGACTGATGTGACTGCTGATGCAATGCAAGCTTATCTTGATTGGGAATATGGTTTAGTCGCGCAGTTGGAAAAAGACGGAACACACGGATTTAAGCGATTAACGAATTAAGGAAAGATAGAGAGGCGGCGTGGGGCGCCTCTCATGGTTTTGTTACCGAGCCATTGCTAGCAATAGCTCGGTCGTTTTCTGTGGCTCACTCAACATCATCATATGATGAGTATCCAGCGTTTCCATACGAATACGAGCGTCGTCTTTCAAACGATGATAAGTTTCAGTAAAGGTTGTTGATTCACCGTAACCGGTACAATAAACATATCCGATAGTGACATCGGGCAGTTGCGTAAAATGCACCGGCTCAAAGAAGGTATGGACGGGCTGCAAAGTAAGACGTGGCGTAATAAAGTCTGCTAAAACGGCGTCCGTGATGCCAAATTTTTCCATCGGAAAAGCGGGAAAAGCCTGATTCTCAGCCAGTAAAGGTTCCAGTCTTTCTCGGCTGGTTTCTGGCAGATAGTCCATCATAGATTTGCCACTCTCCGGGAATATTGCATCCAGGTAGATTAATGATGAGATTTTGGACGGTATTCTTCCAGCAACGCCGGTGATCACCATGCCACCGTAACTCCAGCCAACCAGCGTAATATTTTCCAGCCCCTCCATGTCGATATGGGCCAGTACGTCATCAATATGGGTACTCAGATTAGTATCTGGCGTAGCGTTATGCCGTCTTTCACCTAATCCCGTTAATGTTGGTGCGCTAACAGTATGTCCTTGCTGGCGTAACCTCTCTACCACATCACGCCACACCCATCCGCCATGCCAGGCACCAGCAATCAAAACGAAGGTATGTTTTTTAACATCAGACATTATGGTCATTCCTGTAGGGTTATTATTTATTGAGTAGTAATGACAGGGCGACCGATTTAATAACACCAGTTCTGTGTAAAAAATTATGTGGTAATAAAGTTAATGAAGGGTAAGGGTTAAGATTTTAGGCTGGGATAGTGGCTGTCGTTAAAGAGATAGTTATCAGTTTAGGTCACTGATAACTATCAGATTATAATCGGTAGGAATTAGCGGCGCCCACGAGGATGTGTGCTGGCTGTCCAGTTATAAGTTGCTGAAGTACTCGGTGTTGCATTGATTTTTGCACGGCGCTTTTCAGCACGGGCCTTACTGGCTTCTTTTTCTCGTTCGGCCATCAGTTTATCGACATAATCATCTTTAATACGGTTGGTTTCAGAGTTCGTCAGGTCACGCCCCTGAGCTTTGCGGCCTCGGTCAAGCAGGGTCTTCAACTCGCGTTGTTCGCTTTCCGTCATATCTTGCTGAGTGAGTCTTTTCATTAGTAATGCGTCCTGTTCAGGAAAGTGTTCTTTAGTGTAGCGGGTAATAGCTAAATCTCTTAGAGATATAAAATCCAGATCGAGATAGGGGGAATAAAGTGCAGAAACCGCTTCAGCCCCGCAACCAGAGTATTCAGTGCCTCGGCGAAACCCTTCGGCATCTCGCATCTAGGAATAAGCGTTGCTTTAAGGGCTTTCTGTGGGAAATGTGTTACCGGGTAATGTCGTTTTGTATCAGAAATGGAATGTTCTTTCACAAACGCGATAGGGTGGTTGTGTGTGATGACCACCGGAGCGGCCACCATCTATATTGTTATATTGAAAAGAAGCATTAAGGCATTGGGTTTAAGTTGAGTGCAGCGCTAAAGGCGTCTGAACCAATGTGAGCAACATCGACCACCATATCTATCACCCCTCCCACCGTCCCAAATACATTAGCGGGTAAATCACTGAATGAGCCATTCTTGATTGATCCTAGTACGCTGATGGCAGATTTAGCAGTAACCCCTGCATCTTGTATCAGTACCCCACCAGAATGGATGGCACTCTTGATATCGCTAACAAGGCCAATAATTCCAGCCCCAGAGACTTGTTCAATCTCATCATTCAATAATTCTTTCATTCAATATCCTTAATCTGTAAAAGTTGCCATTACCAATGATAATGACAACTTCTTTCTCTCTAACGATTAGAAACTCTTAAGCGTTTTTAAACGGGATGATAGAGGAGATGATCTTAGAAGCGGTGTTAACAACGAAATTCGCTGTACCACTGACTGAATGAACGGCAACATCCGCTCCTGAACCTATTACGCCTAATGTATCCCCGAGGATTTTACCGTAATTGCCATTCGCTATGTTGCTGATGGTTTCTGTCAGTTGATTACCAATACTAGAAAGTTCATCGTGATAATATCCAGCACCAGAGATTTCTAATAACTGCTCGTTTGTGATTTCCTTCATAAACTACTCCTCGATAGCCTTTGTATATAACCATTATTTTAATGGTAAACCGATCTTACGCAAGAGAATTGATTGTCATGCAAGTAATATGCAGTGAAACCATTCTCAATTACACTATAGAATTCATATCATATATTTTCAAATTTACTTTATATATAAATTAACTAACTGATTTTTATGTATAAAACATATAATTTTATGATTTGTCTTTTAGTTTTCTCTAAAGCGAAGTATTTTTGATGATAGTTTGGAATGTATTTATGTTAAATGTATGTACAAATATTCTTAATATGATTTCTAAATTGTGCTTACATATGGGAGTAATTGATTGCATGTACAATTTTAAATAATAACAACCTTTTTATTATGGTTGATGTCTTTGGTGTGGTTTTTTCAATAATTTATTTTAAACCTTTACTCAGTCCCTTATTTTAGTGTAATGCCAGCACCGTTGAGCACACTAATATCGAAGTTAAAAATATGTGCTGTAGTCGTTTTGACGCCTCTGAAATTAACGTGAATTAAAGATGGGAATGAATTAATTAGCATACTTATTTGCAACATTACCAATTATTTCCTATAACAAAAGTATGTATTCATAATGAATAGTGATTGAAATAATATGGCGAAAAGACGAAAGGTTCCCGGTATACATCCTTACGATGGTCCAGCTGGCGGCTGGGGGGCATTGAAAGCAACGGCAATTGCCGTGCGTACTCAAATGGATATTCTTGTGGCGCCGGCAACGTTGCTACGTACTAACCAACCTAGCGGTTTTGATTGCCCAGGTTGCGCTTGGCCTGACAAAGAGCATGGTTCCACATTTCAATTCTGTGAGAATGGCGCGAAAGCGGTGACATGGGAAGCGACCAGCAAACGTGTTACTCCTGAATTCCTTGCAGAGAATACAGTAACGTCGCTGCTGGAAAAAACGGATTATGAGTTGGAAGGCTATGGCCGGCTGACGATGCCGCTTGTTTATGATGGTGATACTGACACCCTGCGTCCTATTGAATGGGATGACGCTTTTAAACGGATTGCCGCCGTCTTGTCGACGCTACGGCCAGAACAAGTCGAATTTTATACTTCCGGCAGGGCATCCAATGAGGCGGCGTACCTCTTCCAGCTATTTGCGCGTGAATATGGCACCAATAATTTCCCAGACTGTTCAAATATGTGCCATGAGCCAACGAGTGTCGGTCTACCTCAGTCGATTGGTATTGGTAAAGGCACTGTATCGCTGGATGATTTTGACGATGCAGAACTTGTTATTTCCATTGGACACAATCCGG
This sequence comes from Rouxiella sp. Mn2063, assembly GCF_049319665.1. NCBI lineage: Bacteria > Pseudomonadati > Pseudomonadota > Gammaproteobacteria > Enterobacterales > Yersiniaceae > Rouxiella > Rouxiella sp. Mn2063. The sequence continues at coordinate 720,388 of NZ_JBMOUD010000001.1, forward strand.
GCACAAATCATCCTCGTATGATGGGAACATTACACGAACTGGCTCGGAAGAATGTGCCGATCATCGTGTTTAATCCAATGCGCGAGCGGGCTCTCGAACGGTTTGCCGATCCCCAAAGCGTCCTTGAGATGGCCACCTATACTTCGACCAATATTGCATCAACCTATTATCAAGTGAGGGCCGGTGGGGACGCTGCTGCCTTGAAAGGCATTGCTAAAGCGGTACTTGCGTTAGATGCTGAAAAAGAGGGGGCGTTAGATCATGCATTTATCGCAGAACATACCCAAGGTTTTGCTGCCTTTGCTGATGACTTAGCCGCGAGTAATTGGGAGGCTATCGAGCAAGAAAGTGGACTTACGCGTAATGATCTGGAACAGGTTGCACTTGCCTACGTAAAATCCAATGCCACAATTGTGACCTATGGCATGGGGATCACCCAGCACAATAAAGGGACGGCAAATGTACGCCTCATCGCTGATTTACTATTACTGCGTGGCAATATTGGTAAAGCGGGGGCCGGTATTTGCCCGCTACGTGGACACTCCAATGTCCAGGGCAACCGAACGGTCGGTATTACAGAGAAACCATCGGCAGATTTCTTAGCAAAACTTGAAGAAGTATTTGGTTTCATCCCACCCAAAGAGCACGGGCATGATGCAGTTAAGACCATGCAGTCGATGATAGACCGAACGTCGAAAGCGCTCATCTGTCTCGGTGGCAATTTTGCGATTGCGCTACCGGATCCGGAGCAGAGCCTGCCTGCAATGAAAACGTTGGATTTAAGTGTGCACATTGGCACCAAACTTAACCGCAGCCATTTATTAGTGGCGAAAGAAACTATTATTCTGCCGTGTTTGGGCCGTACAGAACGGGATCAGCAGGTAGGAGGGCTTCAGTCGGTGACGGTAGAAGACTCTATGTCTATGGTGCATGCCTCATCCGGCAAGTTAAACCCGGCTTCAGATTCTCTACGCTCAGAGCCTGCTATTATTGCTGGCATAGCGAAGGCAGCAATGCCTGAGAGTAAAGTCCCGTGGATGGAATTGATTGAGGATTACGATCTTATTCGTGATCTGATCGAAAAAACCATACCAGGATTTGATGATTATAATGCTCGCATTCGTATTCCGGGTGGTTTTCGTATGCCCTTACCGCCGACTGAAAGGAAGTGGCCCACGGCAACAGGTAAGGCTATGTTCTCCGTTTTCTCTGGGCTTCATGAGAACGAAATAGTGCCTGGTGAGGATATCCTGCGGCTTATTACGCTACGCAGCCACGACCAATATAACACCACTATTTATGCCATGGATGATCGCTATCGAGGGGTTTTCGGCCGGCGTGACATTCTGTTTATGAATGATAGCGATCTTCAACGCTTGGGTCTTGAGCATGGCGATGTGGTTGACGTAGAAACAGCACTTCCTGGGTGCTCTCAGCGCATGGAAGGTCTTACTGTCATTGCCTATAGTATTTCCCCGGGTTCCGTAGGTGCCTATTATCCAGAGGCTAATGTTCTTGTGCCGCTACACTATATTGATGAAGAAAGCGGGACGCCATCCTACAAATCGGTGCCAATCAGGATAAAACTGAGATCTAAAGATGTGCTTAAATTAAAAATAGCCTAATAAAAATCTGATGGCGCTATTTTAAATAGCGCCAAGTGCTAATACACAATATGGGGATCAGATAAGCGCGTATCGCCAATGCAAACGATATAATGGTGACCGGTTAGTCTGTCACCATTAATGTGAATAATTTATTGGGGTTATTAAACAGTCGGAGCTAGTATTTTTAAACCATTTAACATGACTCCAAACGCATCTGAGCCGACGTGAGCAATATCGACAGCGATATCAATAACTCCTCCAGCTGTTCCACCAACATTAGTAGCCAAATCATGGAATGAACCACTATTTATTGCGCCTAGCACTCCAATGGCTGATTTCGCCGTAACGCCGGTATCTTGAATGAGTCTTCCGCCAGAGTGGAGGGTATTGTTTATATCTTTTAAAAAACCAACAATGCCAGCCCCGGACACTTTTTCAATATCATCACCAAATAATTCTTTCATGAAATATCCTTAAACTACAAAAAAGTTGCCATTGTCATATGACAATGACAACTTCATTTTTATTTAAAAGGAACAATGGCGGAAATAAGTTTTGACGCCGTATCAATACCAAAATTCACAGTACCACCAATCGAATGAATGGCGACATCAACGCCTGAACCGATTAATCCACCTACATCTTTGGGTACTGAATAGAAATCATGATTGACTACATCTCGGATGGTATTTGACACTTCGCCACCAATGTTAGAAAACTCATCATGATAAAAACCTGCACCAGAGATTTCAAATAATTGCGAACTTGTGATTTCCTTCATAAACTACTCCTCAATAAATTCATATATAACAATTGGTTAATCTAATTAACACATTAATTATAGTTACCATGAAAACAATTATCATGCGAATTGTTTTCATGGTAACTATAGGATCCGTGCTCTATATTTTCAAATTTTCTTATTAAAAATTTTAATTGATTGATATTTTTATAAAAATCGTTCTTTGTAATGGGCGATAATTTAAAGTACAGAAAATAATGTTCATATTTAATCTGTGTATAGATATTCCCATCATAGGCTTCTTTGGATCTTGAAGGTTCGATATGCTTACGGATGATTGTCAATTATGCAGCTTTATCACAGTTATCACTTTGTAACTGTTAGTATTTTAATCACTTTCTTGGGACTTTTATTCAGAGGCTTATCCTGAAGATAAGCTTAAAAAGCTACACTAAGTCTTAGGGTTAATTTATTCTTTTTACATCACATCCCACGGTTTGAGAAATCTACATGTCCTTATCAGAAGCTTGCACTACAACTCACTTGCACTCGATTGCGATAACAGATGCCAGCATTACGGATATGCAGCAGGTACAACAGATTTACGCCCAGCATGTATTGCATGGTTTAGCCACGTTTGAAACCGAGCCGCCAGATTTAGCCGAGATGTTGTCTCGTCGGGAGAATATTCTCAGCAAAGGCTTGCCGTATCTGGTGGCAAAATCTGGAGAGCAGGTGCTGGGATACTGTTATTTATCGCCGTATCGTCCGCGTTATGCCTATCGCTTTACTGCAGAGGATTCGGTGTATCTTGCTCCGACTGCGCAGGGCAAGGGTGTGGGTAAGAGACTGTTATCTGAGGCGATTGAACGGGCAACCCTTGGCGGGTGGCGTCAAATCATATCCATCATTGGTAATAGTGAAAATGTTGCCTCGCAACGCTTGCATGAGTCGCTAGGTTTTACCTTGATTGGGCAGTTAACCGGCGTAGGGTTTAAGCATGGTCGTTGGGTAAATACCTTGATGATGCAGCGGGCATTGGGGGAGGGAAATAATACGCTCCCGGATAATTGCGAAAAGTAACGATAATAATTATCATTCATAACCTTATCTATTCAGGCTAGAGGCCTTATGCGTTATTGGTTGTGGGGAATGTTGTTGGTTATGAGTGCCGCTGCGGGGAGTGCGCAAGGCAAAACAGTGGTCGATATTCTCAACCGTAAAGTGGTGGTACCGGATACGCCGACGAGGATTGTGCTAGGAGAAAGCCGGTTGTTATATACCCTGGCGCTGGTTAGAGACGGCGACCCGGTTAAAAACATCGTCGGCTGGCCGGCGGATATGCAGCGTTACGATAATCAGAGCTGGCAGTTATATTTAAAAGCCTTCCCGCAAATTAGCCAAATATCGCAGCTCAATGCCACCAGTTATGATCAGTTAAATGCGGAAAAAATCATCTCGCTGAAGCCGGATCTGGTGATATTACCGCTGTATGCCAAAGATAGAAGCGATCCGAGTTTGCTACGTGGCCAGTTAGAAAAATCAGGTATTCCGGTTATCTATGTCGATTTACGTGTCGATCAACTTCATAATACGCTGCCTAGCTTGCGCTTATTGGGGCTGGTTTTGAATAGCCAGGCTAAAACCCAACGGTTTATTGATTTCTATCAGCAACATATGCAGGCGGTTCGCCAGCGTTTGGCAAGCTATCATGGGCCTAAACCGACGGTGATATTGCAATTACACCTCGGCCGTAAAGAAAGCTGCTGCACTACGGTTTCACACAGTAATCTTGCTGATTTATTGGATTACGCTGGTGGAGACAATATTGCCAGCGGCAAGTTTGGTAGCGTCTACGGTGAAATGAACCCAGAAGCGGTGATCGCGGCCAATCCTGATGTCTATATCACTACCGGAATGGGCGGTTCCGATGGCAAGGATAAAAAATCGTTACGCCTTGGTCCGGGTGTCACCGCACAGCAAGCACAAGACAGTTTCCGACGGATTATGGCTAGCCAACCTATTTTGTCCAGTCTGCGGGCGGTGAAAGAAGGGCGGGCTTATGGCGTGTGGCATAACTTTTATCTCAGCCCGTATCATTTGGTGGATGTTGAAGTTTTTGCCAAGGCGCTCTATCCACAGCTCTTTGCCGACCTTGACCCGCAGCAAACCGTGCGTGAAATCTACCAACGATTCCTGCCAATTCCATTTAATGGGACCTATTGGGATCAGCTTAAGCCGCACTAAAACGACGATTTTGGTCTGTTCAGTTGATGAGCCTTTGAATTATTTAGTTGTTCTTAATAGCGCATTTTATCATTCAAGCGAACGAATGAGGCCAGGGGAAATCGGCCAGAGACGAAAAAGTGGGCGGACGTACAAAATGACGCCCATAAATATGCGACTTGAGATGGCATCAATTGGACGATCAGAGACACATTATTTCAGCCGCCGGAACCATCTAAATTTACGTTATCCTGCCGTTAGAGTTACAACTGGTCTGCTTTTTTCTCGTGTTCTAGCAGTTTCGGTCATCGGTGAGGAATCGCTATATTTTCAGACATTTTGCTGGTTGATTATTAATCCGTGGTGCCTAAAAATCCTTACAAAGTTAAAGGATAGGATTCCACATGTTTCAACTTTACCGATCACATGATTTAACCAACAGATTAGACCCCGCTGATTTTCAATACATTCTCACACCTTCTGACTCACTAAGAGAAGCCTGTGTACACTACGACCTGTCTTATGAAGCGAACGGTTACAGTCTTGTTTTCGGCCTCCCCAAAGAAAAACACTTTTCATCTCCACACGAAAGGCCATATGTACGAAAACATCGTGGCTACGCAGATCCAATTTACGATGAGGTAGAGCGTGATTTGCAAATTGGCTGGCTTGTCGGTATGGATACCTCCAAGCGTTGGAGCAGTAACAAAAACCCGTTTTACATCGACGATAACGGCGACCTAATTTTTACCCCTACAGTATCATCGAGGCACGCTTGGTTTGAGGGTGAAATCATCAGTGCTTACCGGCACGCTCTTGCCGACAGACAGGGACGTAAGCCTGCTCCTACTCAACGTATATTCTATGATTATTATGGCCCGACAGTAGTACCAGAGGGCAAAACACTGAACAGTAAAGCCGTTGGTCGTCTGCTGGCTGCTGGTGGTGTGTATAACGGCAATATTGAAGGATTCCGGCAGACAGCGGAGCAGCTTGGCGGCGATGCAGTGAAGGGTTACGATGGTGTTTTAAACGAAACCACGTCCGGCATGATGGTTGCAGCGGCTTCGCTGCTGGTTATCAGGAATCCGATGGCGGCGGAGGAACTAACAAGCTATCTGGGGAAATACAAACAAGTCCACGTTCTGCTGGATGATATGAACGTTACCCCGCTTAATTACCTTCGCCGTGATCGTGTTAAGTACAACGCGCTGCGTGGGCAATTCAATAACAAAGTGCGGCCTAATTTCCTTAAATTTCTCTCCGACCACCCTGACGCGTTATCAACATTTGATCCTGATGGCCTGTTACGCCTGGCAAATGGAAATGTACCTTCGGGGTGGCAGGTTCACCACAAAATCCCCCTAGATGACGGCGGTACAAATGCTTTTGATAACCTGATACTGATCCAAAACTCTCCCTATCATTCCGCACTGTCAAAGACACAAGCGAGAATCACGAAAGACCTTCCATACAATGCCAGCAGAGATGTTTTGTGGCCTTCACCAAACGGTGTAATTTACCCAGTCGGGAAATAAGGGGGAAACGATGAAAAATACAAATCAACTGATCGGCATGTTCAATACTCTGATGGTTGCCAATAATTACCCGATAGCTCACTCGGTAGCCCCGGACATAATGGCGGACTTAATACGAAAACCAGCCCCAGATGAATGGGATGCGCAGAAGAGAACCGCTTATGAGGATATCCAGCGGCTGATAATTAATCGGTTGGACTACGCCGAGATGTTTAAAATCATGGATGGGCTGGAGTATAACGGTCTGACCCTGTACAGCTTGGTGCAGGCGGAGGACGGTGAGCCATCCTGGTCGAATATCTACGTCCGCAACGTCGAGACACGTGACAACGAAATCTATGTAGATCCAAATCTCTCTGACAAAGTACTGATTGGTGAAGATGGTATGTCCGTGTTTGCGTACAGCTTTATCGGCGACTGCTTTCAAATCCACGATAAAGCGTCACCGGAATATGTCATCGAGTCACACGCCCACTTCAACGAATTGTTATCCGCGCTAATTGAGACGGTGAGCTGATCACCATCGCACCTAATGCAGGCCTACGCGGGAAAAATCTGATATTCCGGCGTAGGACCTCCTTAATTAGAAATCTACCGTGGCCGTTAAAGTCACATTTCTTGGTGCGCCTTCCAGTACCCGTAGGTTGCCACCGCTTGAGGTGTAATACTCTTTATTGAACAGGTTATTCATATTCAGGCGTAGCTGGGTATGTTTACCGATCAACTGATTATTCCAGGCAATAAAGGCATCAGCGACGGTATAAGCGGGCATGGTAAAGCTGTTTTCCGGATCACCTGCGCGGTTGCCGACATAGCGCGCGCCGCCACCAATGCGTAGATCGCCAGGCATGACGCTCCAACGTAAGGTGTGACTTAGGTACAGACTGCCCATTTGCGTTGGGGCATTGACCAGACGATTGCCTACATTGTTTGGATTGACGTTATCTTCGGTAATTTCGGTTTTATCGTAGCTATAGTTGGCGGTAAGATCCCAGTTCTTCGCGACTTCGCCATTCATCTCCCACTCCACGCCGGTTGAACGAGCTTTCGGGATATTACGCGTTACGCCGTTGATAAACACCGACATGTCTTTTTCATCAATCCGATACAGCGCCAGCGTAGTATTGATCTTCGGTGTGACCTGCCATTTGCTGCCTACTTCATAGGTCGTACCCAATTCTGGCGAGGAGACATTGCCATCGTCGTCCGTCGCAGTAGATGGTGTAAATGATTTACTGACGTTGCCGTAAAGCGAGACATCTGGCGTTAGCATGTACACCAATCCTGTCTGTGGCAGGAACTTATTGGCGTGGTCATTAAGCGTGGTGGTTGGATTAACCCAACCTTGCGAACCGGTTTGTGTATAGCCTTGATAACGAGCACCAACGACGCCAATCCATTTATCAGTAAAATGGATGCTGTCTTTGAAATAAAGAGAGCGGTTATACAACGTAGAGCGGATATTACTGTTGCTGTCGTTAAGGGTTGAGCTGTTGGTAATAGGCGACACACCATAAACCGGGCGGTACATATTAAAGTTATTACTATTCTTACCCCGATAGGAATAGGCCTTGTAGGTCTGATCCATTTCGTAATCAACACCAAAGAGCACATCGTGAGTCATGCCAAGCAGCTGTGGCGTACCAATCCAATCCCAAGAGGTATATTCGGTTTGATGGTTAAACCCACGGTTGGCATCCGCGCGGCGAGTCACTACGCCGGTGGTTGGGTTAATCGCCATCGCGCGCACTTCATTGCTGTCATAGCGGCGTTGCATCCACGAGTAGGTTAAACGCGTTTTCCATTCAGGATTGAAAGCATACTCGTAGGTAGTGTTCAGGCGTTTATTTTTCCCCCATGCGTGGTTAGCCAACTCATCGAGTCGTTGGTTATAGGGGATATTGAGCGGTTTGCCGTTTATAAAGGCCGTGCCACGATCGTAAGGAATATCGTACTTATATTCCTGATAGCTGATATTAAAGCTGGCTTTTTCGCCAAACCAACTTAAAGAGGGAGCCAGCAACGTGTGCTGGTCTTTACCGAAATTACGCCAATAATCTTCGCTTTGGCGTTCGGCGATCATTCTAAAAGCAAAGCCATTTCCCAATGGCCCGGTAATATCAATTAAGCCAGAACCACCTCCGGAACCGCCCGTTGTACCACTTACCTTGGTATTCCAGTCATATTGTGGTTTTTTACTGATGACATTGATAATTCCGCCGGGGTTTTGAATGCCATATAACAGCGAGGCAGAACCTTTGAGTACTTCAATATGATCGGTGGTGGCATTAAACCCTAAGCCTTGGTTGCTGCGCACGCCGTCTAAAAAAATTGAGCCATCGCTATTGGAACCAAACCCGCGTTTTACAAAACCATCTTCAATACCACCCAGCGTATTGCCTTGCGTAACGCCGCTGACAAACTTCATTGCATCATCAACAGATTGCACATTGTAATCGTCGATCATTGTTGGGGTCACAACGCTGACAGATTGTGGTGTTTCAATCAGTGGGGTGGCCGTTTTATTGGCCGCTGATGCCTGGTTTGCCGTATAGCTGACGTTATCCGTGGGGTCAGCATTGATAGTAATAACGGAGGAATCGTTAGTGGCATTTTCGCTGCTGGCGGCGAAGAGAGGGGCGCTGTGTAACACGGCCACCGCAAGCAGACTTTTGGTAAATCTCTCGCGAATGACCTTGTTTTTTATTTGTTTTTTATTATGTTGCGAATAATTGTTTAGTGAACAATCGCTGCTGGTAGACATAAAAATCCCTGAATGCAAATGATAACGGTTTGCATTCTAATTCCTGAGCGCAGCAATATGAACAATTATTTCAAATAATAAAATTCCTACTCTACTGTGGAGTATTTTATATAGTTATTAGAACAGTTAAGGCTACCGATGTAGCTCAGTGTGCCACCAGGACCTTTGGCTGAGAAAGGTACTCGGTAAGTGCCTTTTTCTTCGACCACATTGTCGCTAATAAAGGCCAGGCTAGGGACCTGTGTACCCAGGTTATCTTTATCATTTCCCCAATTCGGCAGTTTGTTTTCCATAAAATCGCGGGTAACGGTATCAATAGCGTTCTGCTTGGTCACATTCTGGCAGGCTTCAGGGGTAGTGCGCTGCATCCACGCAGGGTAGACATAAACCGTGCCAAGCATCACCACCATGGCAATAAAAATGGCTGAAATAAAACCAATCAGTACCAGCTTACTCGTATTACTGTTCACGATAAATCCTCACTCAACTTTGGTCTATCTTCGATTTTTCAGGGTATATGTTACGATATTATTTGTTGCGAATGCGGGTTTTTTTATTATGGCTCAGTTGCTTCCTGACTTGCTATTTTTCACCCGTAGGTTGATAAAAGCTGCTGTAAACCAGCGAAGTGACGCATTCAGTTACAGATGTCTGCCCAATGCTAAATGGTGTTGAACCCTGGTTTTTCTTACACTCTTAACAACTTTCATACATTCGAACTCGCGCAAACCCGATAATAATGGGTTCGAAGCACTCAAAGGAGCTGGATAATGAGTCAACAGCCAACAGTTGCTGTCCTTGGTTTAGGTGCGATGGGCCATGCTTTCGCTGCTAACTTACTGAAAAACGGTTTTGAAACTCACGTATGGAACCGAACAGCATCGCGTGGTGATGATCTGGTGCAAGCAGGCGCGATTTTGGGAAAAACGCCGCGTGAAGCGGTCGAAGGTGTTGATGTGGTGATCTGCATGTTGTCAGATGGTCCGACAACGCTTGCGGCCTTCCAAGGGCAAGATGGCTTACTTGCTGGATTGAAACAGGGCGGGATCGTCGCGCAAATGGGTACCCTTGGCGTTGATGCAACCGAACAGTTAATTAATTACCTGCAAGCTGAGCGCCCGGATGTGGTGTTCTTCGATGCGCCAGTATCCGGTACTAAAACGCCGGCTGAACAAGCACAAATTGTTGTGCTGGCCAGTGGCGATCGTGAAGCTGGCGCTGCCATTGAGCCGGTTTTTGCTGCTATCTCGCGTGCCGTGAAATGGTTAGGTGAAGCCGGTCGCGCATCAAAAATGAAGCTGGTGGTCAACGCCTGGCTTATCTCGATGATGGAAGGCATTGCGGAGAGCTGCCAACTGGCCGACGAATTGGGCTTTACCATTGATGAGCTGTGGAATGTGCTCGAAGGCGGGCCACTGGCTGCACCTTATATCAAAGGTAAAATGGAGATGTTTAAAGCCGATAATTATCAGCCGCAGATGCAACTGACCTGGGCGTTAAAAGACATTAACCTGGCGATCGATGCCGGTGGTTCCCGTAATCTGCCAATCATGCAAAGCATCAGCCGCCACTGGCAAGATGCGGTTAACGCTGGTTACGGTGATAGCGACTTAGCGGTGGTGTATCGTTATTTAGGCGCGCAGGAAAGCAATAAAGCCTAAGCTTTCGGTTAAGGGAAAACATCATGTTTTCCCTTAGTAATATGAATACCTTATCCCCGCAATTACCTTTCTCATTTTGCTATCGACACCAAGGCCTGCATCATATTAACCCCAGATAAAACCTTTGAAATCGGCGTGGCTGTAGATGTAACGGCATAACTCTTGCATCAATCATTAGTCATTCTTTTGCTGAGACTCACACTAATGAAAAAACCGCTGCTGAGTACGGCGCTGGATTTTGTCGCGGCTGCAAAAAAAAGTGAAATTGCTGGCCTTGAACATCTCTTGCAAATGGGCAAGCTAGTCGGGGCGGTGAGCCAGTTTATTCACGTATTGCAGCGTGAACGCGGCATTGCCAATATTTATCTGTGCTCACAAGATCCGGCCTTTGGTGAGGCGTTGAGTGAGCGAGCATTACAGGTTTCCTTGGCACAGCAGGTTATTACTCAGCAGGTAGAACACCTGAAGATGCAGACGGCAACACCGACGAGCACCTCCAGGCTTTATAGCCGCATCGCCGCGTTATTACGTAGCATGACCACCCTTGATGAATTGCGTAAGCAGGTTGCATTACTGGCGATCGGCCAGCCGTCAGCGATGCAGCAATACTGTGATGTGATCAAATGCGCATTGGCCCTTGTCTTTGAAGCGGCTGATACACCGGCAGACCCACAAATCTCCCGCGCATTGCTGGCAATGTTCAGTTTTATGCAAGGTAAAGAGTTGACCGGGCAAGAGCGGGCGTTAGCGGCGGCGGGATTTGCTGCCCGCGCTTTTGACGATACGCTTCGCCAGCAATTGCTCAATCTTATTGAAGGACAAGAACGTTGTTTTCAGACTTTTATTGAGTTTGCCGACGCTCGCGCTCGTGATATTTGGTACAGCCAATTGGCGCAAGATAGCAGCGAGTTTGAACGCTTTCGTCGTATTGCCTATACCCGGGCAACATTAGACGGTGAACCACAGAATATGGCGCTACGCTGGTTTACAGTGGCGACTGCGCGCATTGATGATATGAAAATCATTGAAGATCTGCTCGAAGACATACTGATGGAGCGTTGCCGTGAGAGCATTGCTATTGCAACGTCTTCACTCGAACAGAACTTGCTAAACAATGACGGCGGCTGGTTGCCTGAACATCCTCATTATTCCGTTTTTGTCTCCGCTGATGCGGCTAACGCTCAGGCTTATCAAACTGAAGGTATCGCACCGCAGTTGGGACGCTCAATTTTAGAGCTTGTCGGACAGCAATCCCGGCGTTTACAACAATTAGATACTGAACTCGCAGAGCTTCGCGCTTCGCTGTCTGAGCGTAAACAAATAGAAAAAGCCAAAGGTTTGCTGATGCAGCATAAGGGGATGACCGAAGAACAAGCACATAAAACCTTGCGTAATATGGCAATGAATCAAAATAAAAAGCTCTCTGATATCGCTGCCGCGATGCTTTCTGTCGCGACCTTGCTAGGTGAGTAAAGAGCAAACTGCACTTAAAGCACACGCACAATAGCTGCACTAATGATGTGCATATAACCTGTGTTGCGATCCGATAACGTGCAACATTTGCGCTGAACCCTATAAGGTCATGGCGGTAATAACGGTGCTCATGGTGAATTTACGCCGACTCTTAAAGTTGGCATGCCATCTGCATTAGTCTCTAGGTAATAAGTGGCGACATAGATGAGCCACTTTAAAGAATATGTCGGGCCAACGGCGGTCTGAACAAAATTCACGGATAAAGGCGTCCATTAGCATTCAGAAAACTGAGTGCTGACTGGACGCCTTTTTTGTTTTTGTCTTAAGCCTTTTGTCTTAAAACAAGGCGCCGCGCAGCGTATCACGTGGCATTGAATCGTATTGATAGGAACCAACTATGACGCAAGAAAAGAAAGCCCCGATGAGTTCGCTCAGCCGCCGCCGCTTTATTGCCGGAACCGCTGCATTAGGTGGCAGCATGTTATTACCCGGATTTATGAATAGCGTGTGGGCCGCGGGTTCTGATGCGCCAGAGAAAAAAGAAATCCGCGTTGGTTTTATTCCGCTCACTGATTGTGCTTCGGTCGTCATGGCTGCGGTAAATAAATTTGATGAAAAGTACGGCATTAAAATTGTGTTGAGCAAAGAGGCCAGTTGGGCTGTGGTGCGTGACAAATTGGTTTCTGGAGAGCTTGACGCTGCACATGTGCTGTATGGGCTGATCTATGGCTTACAGGCAGGCGCGGCGGGGCCACAGCACGATATGGCGATGTTGATGACGCTCAACAATAACGGGCAGGCCATCACGCTTTCCAACCAAATGAAACAAGCTGGGGCGACGGATGGCGCCTCGCTGAAAAAAGTAGTCGATGCGAGTGCCAAAGGAACCTATACCTTTGCTCAGACATTCCCGACCGGTACCCACGCCATGTGGCTCTATTACTGGTTAGCCAATGCCGGAATTCATCCTTTCAACGATATTCGCAATGTCGTAGTACCTCCGCCGCAAATGGTCGTCAATATGAAAATTGGCAACATGAGCGGCTATTGCGTAGGCGAGCCTTGGAACCAGCGAGCCATTATCGACGACATCGGTTTTACCGCCATTACCTCACAGGAAATTTGGCCCGATCATCCTGAAAAAATACTTGGCACCACCGCGTCATGGGTCGCCGCTAATCCGAACGCTGCCAGGGCGTTAACCGCGGCCGTATTAGACGCTTCGCGTTGGATAGATAGCACCGATGATAATCGTATAGCGACGGCCAAAACCATTGCCGGACGGGCCTATGTCAATAGCGCAGTTGAAACAATTCAGGGCCGCATGCTGGGGAGTTACGACAATGGTATCGGTAGAAAATGGCAGGATGCGCATGCCATGCGTTTCTTCCATGACGGACAAGTTAATTTCCCATACCTGTCGGATGGCATGTGGTTTTTGACCCAACAAAAACGCTGGGGATTGCTCGACAAAGCCCCCGATTATTTGGCTGTAGCCCAAAAAGTAAACCGCATTGATATCTATAAACAAGCGGCAGCGGCAGTAGGCGGCATCAATCTACCGACATCAGCGATGCGCAGCAGCACGTTGATGGATGGCAAGGTGTGGGATGGCAGTAATCCGGCAGCCTATGCCGACAGTTTTGCGATGAAACGCTAAGTGAGGCCTTCGATGAAAACATCAGTCGCAGTAACATCAGCCAGCGCATCAAAAGTGGTCAGTATTGATAATGGAAATCCTGTCGCTGAGGTGGCCACCTTGCCGGTGAAGCAGAGCGAAAACCAGGCTGTTACATCACGTATGCCAGGCGTGCGTACATACTTTAAGCGCTTAGTAAATCAAGCTATTCCCGCATTAACCGGCATCGGATTACTGGTTGTTGTCTGGCAAATCGCGGCGATGAACAGCAAAGGTTTCCCGACGCCGTTACAAACTTGGGAAGCTGCCAAAGTGCTATTTGCCCATCCGTTTTATAACGCCGGACCTAATGACATGGGAATCGGCTGGAACGTGCTGGCGTCGTTAGAACGCGTGGCGGTCGGTTTCGGATTAGCGGCATTAATTGGTATTCCCGCCGGATTCTTGATTGGCCGTTTCAGTTTTATCGCCGGAATGCTTAATCCGCTCATCTCATTATTGCGTCCGGTAAGTCCATTAGCCTGGCTGCCAATCGGTCTGTTGTTATTTCAACGCGCAGAGCCCGCCTCAGCATGGACCATTTTCATCTGCTCTATCTGGCCGATGATCCTCAATACCGCCGAGGGCGTTGCCCGCATTCCGCAGGATTACCTTAACGTCGCGCGGGTACTCAAATTAAATGAGTTTACCGTGATGCGAAAAATCCTCTTTCCAGCGGTACTGCCTTACGTGCTGACCGGCGTGCGTTTGTCGATTGGCATTGCCTGGCTGGTGATTGTCGCCGCCGAAATGCTGACCAGCGGCGTGGGTATCGGTTTTTGGATCTGGAATGAATGGAACAACCTCAATGTGCAAAACATCATCGTTGCCATCATTTTGATCGGACTGGTGGGAATGGTGTTAGAGCAAGGCCTGATGGCGATTGCCCGCCGCTTCACTTACGACAATCGCTAAGGAGAACAACATGGATAACCCTAAAGCTGCTCGCCACCTCGCCCCCATTATTCGCGTTCAGCAAGTGAGCCAACGCTTTCCTACGCCCAAAGGCAGTTTTTTAGCGCTGGATAACGTCAGCTTTGACATTTTGCCAGGCGAAACGGTCAGCCTGATTGGTCACTCCGGCTGTGGTAAATCAACGTTATTAAATCTGATTGCCGGACTTAGCCGTCCGAGCGAAGGGGTTTTGCTGTGCGACAACCAAGAGATAACCGGGCCAGGCCCTGAACGTGGCGTGGTATTTCAGAATCATTCGCTACTGCCGTGGTTGAGTACTTATGAAAACGTGGCGTTGGCCGTACGCGAAGTGTTTCGCGGGCAGATGAGCAAAAGTGAAATGCATGACTGGATTGAACACAATTTATCGTTGGTTCATATGGGCCATGCAGTAGACAAACGGCCGGGGGAAATCTCCGGCGGAATGAAACAGCGGGTAGGGATTGCGCGTGCTTTAGCGATGAAACCTAAAGTTCTGCTGATGGATGAACCCTTTGGCGCCTTAGATGCGCTAACTCGCGCCCATTTACAAGATGCGGTGATGGAAATCCAACAGCGGTTGCACACCACAATTGTCTTGATCACTCATGACGTTGATGAGGCCGTTTTACTCTCCGACCGGGTACTGATGATGACCAATGGTCCCGCGGCGACGGTGGGGGAAATACTTGACGTCACCTTGCCGCGTCCGCGTTCTCGAGTGGCACTGGCCAATGACCCCATTTACCACCAGTGCCGTCAGCAAGTTCTGCAGTTCTTGTATGAAAAACACCGTACACCCGCGTAACTGATGAGGAATTGAGGATGACCAAGCCGGTTTTGGTGGTGATCGGTAATGGTATGGCCGGGCGGCGTTTAGTCGACACGCTGACTCAGCTAGCGCCGCATCGCTTTGATATCCATTTGTTTGGTGATGAACCTCAGGCCCATTACAACCGCATTATGCTGTCGCCGGTTCTGGCGGGTGAGAAAGCCTTTGAGGATATTTTATCCGAACCGTTAAATTCTGGTGACAACGTCACGTTATATCAGCGTGAACCGGTGAAGAAAATCGACCGCATCGCTAAAACGGTGATGACGGCTAACAGAACGATTAAGTATGACCAACTGGTGTTGGCTACCGGTTCTCAGCCCGTAATGCCACCACTACCGGGCGTTACGCTATCTGGCATCGTGGGGTTTCGTAATCAACATGATGTGGAAATGATGCTGGTGCACTGTCGAGCGCAGGCGCAAGCGGTCGTTATCGGCGGTGGTGTATTAGGGATTGAAGCGGCAGCAGGCCTGCAACGGCGTGGTATGCAGGTGACAATATTACATCGCGGCCCCTACTTAATGGACAAGCAATTGGATAGTCGCTCATCCGAACTGTTGGCAATAAGCCTGCGGGAACGCGGGATTCAGCTGGTTTTTAATGCCGATACCCGACGGTTTTTGGCTGATAAGCACGAGCATGTACAAGCGGTTGAACTGGCAAATGACCAGCGTTATCCCGCTTCGCTGGTTGTGATGTCGATAGGCGTTCGTCCAGAGATGACCCTTGCCAAACAAGCGGGGCTGGCATGCCAGCGAGGTATTGTTGTCAGCCACGAGTTATTGAGCAGCGACCCGTCAATTTTCGCTATCGGTGAATGTTGTCAGCAAGGTGAAATCACGCTGGGACTATTGGCTCCGTGCTGGCAACACGCGCAGACATTGGCGACCCATCTTGCTGGACTGCCGGCACTATCGAGCAGCGAACAGCAAAACCCATTAAGACTGAAAGTCAGTGGCATTGCGCTGTTTTGTGCTGGCGAAGCGCAAGAGATTGAGGGCAGTGAAGTACACACCACCTGGGACCCGCTGGAACAACATTATCGTCGTTTAGTGTTTAGAGATGGTTACCTGATTGGGTTCCAGCTTTTTGGCGATATCAGCGATGGGGCAGCGTTTACGGCTCAGCTGACTCCGGCTCAATCCGTTAGTACACAACCCATTACAACAACCCATCAGGCGGCGCTTCCACTCGATAACCCAATGCCGCGGCAAGTACCGACCTTATCTATTTTCGATCCCGCCGGAGCGAATAATGCTTTGCGGGCAACGATTGAACAACTGTCGCCACTCAGTGCGACGAGGAGAACTGCAATGTCAAAACCCGTTCTGGTCGTTGCCGGTCACGGTATGGTCGGCCACCATTTTCTACAACAATTGGTCGAGCGTGACCTTCATCAACAGTACCACGTTGTTGTCTTTGGCGAGGAGCAAGCACCAGCCTATGATCGCGTGCATTTGTCCGAGTTTTTTTCGGGGCGCAGCGCAGAATCGTTGTCCTTGGTCGAAGACGGATTTTTTGAAAAGACGGGTATTGAATTGCGACTCGGCCATGAGATTGTCCATATCGACCGCAGTAAACGCTACGTCGTGGATAAACAGGGGCATCAAACCCCCTACGATCGGCTGGTGTTGGCAACGGGGTCCTATCCGTTTGTCCCGCCAATTCCAGGCAACGATGCCCCAGGATGCTTGGTTTATCGTACGTTAGATGATCTGGCCAGCATTAAAGCTTGTGCTGAGCAAGGGCGCGTGGGCGTGGTTGTTGGTGGCGGTTTACTTGGGCTGGAAGCGGCGAACGCGCTAAAACATCTTGGCTTGCAAACCCATGTTGTGGAATTTGCCCCTCGTTTAATGGGCGTGCAGCTTGATGAAGGCGGCGCGGCGATGTTACGCCGAAAAATTACCGCATTAGGCGTACAGGTCCATACCGGAAAAACTACCCAAGAAATTGTGGCGGGCAGCGAGCATCGCTATGCGATGAAATTTAGCGACGGCAGCGAACTCGATACCGATTTGGTGCTGTTTTCTGCCGGCATCCGCCCGCGAGACCAATTAGCACGGGAATGTGGTCTGGATATCGGGCCGCGTGGCGGTATTGTAATCGATGAACAGTGCCGCACCTCTGATGCCGATATTTATGCTATTGGTGAGTGCGCATTGTGGAACGGGCAGATTTTTGGATTGGTCGCCCCAGGCTATCAGATGGCCCGTACATTGGCAGATACGCTGTGTGGCAATGATGTGGCGTTTCGCGGTGCGGATATGAGCACCAAGCTGAAATTACTCGGTGTCGACGTCGCGTCATTGGGAGATGCACACGGCAATACTCCTGATAGCCAAAGCTATAGCTGGATCGATGGCCCCGCAGAGGTTTATAAAAAAATCGTTGTTTCCGCCGATGGCAAATATTTACTCGGCGCGGTTTTGGTTGGGGACAGCAGCGAATACAGCACATTACTCCCTATGATGCTCAACCAAATACCGTTACCTGGCCAACCCGAAGCGTTGATTTTACCCGCCAGTTCTGCCGCTACGCCAAAAGGGCTTGGTGTTGCGACATTGCCGGACAGTGCGCAAATTTGCTCTTGCCATAACGTCAGTAAAGCCGATATCTGCTCGGCGGTACAAAATGGCTGCGGTGACATGAGCGCCATCAAAAGTTGTACTAAAGCGGCGACCGGATGCGGAGGATGCGCGGCACTGACCAAGCAAGTGATGGAGTTTGCCTTGGCAGAACAAGGTGTCGAGGTCAAAAAAGACATCTGTGAACACTTCCCGTGGTCACGCCAAGAGTTGTATCACCTGGTGCGCGCCGGAGAGATCCGTAGTTTCGAACAACTGATTACTCAGCATGGGCAAGGTAGCGGTTGTGAGATCTGCAAGCCGCTGGTCGGCTCAATCTTGGCCTCCTGTTGGAATGACTATCTGCTTAAGCCGCAGCATTTGCCTCTGCAAGATACCAATGACCGCTATTTCGCCAATATTCAAAAAGATGGCACTTACTCTGTTGTGCCACGTATTCCGGGGGGCGAGATTACCCCAGATGGTCTGATTGCTATTGGACAGGTTGCGAAGCGCTATCACTTGTACACCAAAATTACCGGTGGGCAGCGAGTGGATTTATTCGGTGCCCGGCTCGAACAATTGCCAGAAATCTGGCAGCAACTGGTTGATGCTGGTTTTGAAACTGGTCATGCCTACGGCAAGTCACTGCGTACCGTGAAATCATGCGTGGGATCAAGCTGGTGCCGCTATGGTGTGCAAGATTCAACGACTTTGGCGATTGAGCTAGAAAATCGTTACAAAGGGTTGCGCTCGCCTCATAAAATAAAAATGGCCGTATCTGGCTGTACCCGTGAATGTGCCGAAGCACAAAGTAAAGATGTAGGGGTGATTGCCACCGAAAAAGGCTGGAATCTGTACATTTGTGGCAATGGAGGGATGAAACCGCGCCATGCTGATTTACTGGCGCAGGATCTGGATCGCGAGACATTAATTCGTACTATCGACCGTTTTCTGATGTTTTATATCCGTACTGCCGATCGTCTGCAGCGTACCAGCAGCTGGATGGATAATCTTGAAGGCGGGATAGATTATCTACGCAATGTGGTGCTCCTCGATAGCTTGCACCTTGGTGAACAACTGGAAAACGAGATGGCGCAAGTGGTAGCAAGTTATCAGTGTGAATGGCAAACCACGCTAGCTAATGCCGATCGTCTGGCCTTGTTCCGACCATTTATCAATAGTACGTCTGGCGATGAAAATGTGGTGATGGTCAGCGAACGGCAGCAGCCACGCCCGGCGACGAAGTTAGAGCGAGAACAGCATGAGATTGCCCATGTTAGTGCATCGCCGCAGGCTGTTGACCAAGAATGGGTTGAGCTTTGTGACTTATCGGCTATCCCGGAAAACGCAGGCATGGCTGCTCGTCTCGGAGAGCAGCAGATCGCGTTGTTCCATTTACCCTCATTGCCGCAAAAAGTATTTGCGCTGGGTAATCATGAACCGGGTAGTGACGCCTATGTTTTAGCGCGAGGAATGCTTGGGGATGTGAAGGGCGAGCCGGTGGTTATTTCGCCACTCTATAAGCAGCGCTTCCGCCTGCATGATGGTATCAGCATTGATAATGCGTCGGTTCGATTAGCCTGTTGGCAAACCGATATACGCAACGGGCGAGTCTGGGTCTGTCAGACGGCATCTGCACAAGCTCAAGATAGCGCCGCACAGATTGAAGCGATCGGCCTATGAATGCTCATCGCACCACCTGTGCTTATTGTGGGGTTGGCTGTGGTGTGCTCATCGCGGCGGATGGAACAGTCAGCGGCGATCCGCTACATCCGGCCAATTTCGGACGTCTGTGCGTCAAAGGGAGTGCGCTGGGCGAAACATTAGATTTACAGGGGCGTTTGCTGGCTCCCGAGATAAAGGGGCAGCAAGTGAATTGGGAGCAGGCACTAAGTTATGTTGCTCGCGGTTTACGTGAGGTGATCGACCAATATGGCCCGCAGGCGGTGGCGTTTTATGGCTCGGGTCAACTGTTAACCGAAGACTATTACGTTGCCAACAAACTGATGAAGGGGTTTATCGGCGCGGGCAATATGGATACCAACTCCAGGTTGTGTATGGCTTCTGCGGTGGTGGGATATAAGCGAGCATTCGGCGCGGACGCCGTCCCTTGCAGCTATGAAGATATTGAGTTGGCCGATTGCGTCATACTGATTGGCTCGAATACCGCGTGGGCACACCCGGTGGTTTATCAACGCTTAGTAAAGGCCAAGCAACAACGTCCAGATATGCAGGTTATCGTTGTTGACCCGCGTCAGACGGCGACTTGCGATATTGCCGATATACATTTGCCGTTAAAACCCAGCAGCGATGCCGCACTATTTTGCGGTTTGCTCAATTGGCTGGCGCAGCAAGGTTACGTTGATCATGCGTTCCTGGCTCAACATACCCAAGGATCGGCAGAAACCTTGGCTGCCGCCGCTACTTGGCCGATAGCGCGAGTTAGCACTGAAACGGGCTTAAGCGGCGAGCAGCTGTTGGCGTTTTTCCGCACGGTAGCGGAAAGCCCACGCTTACTCAGTTTGTATTCGATGGGAATAAATCAATCCTCCTCCGGCGTAGATAAATGCAATGCGATCATCAATATTCATTTAGCCACTGGCCGTCTCGGCAAACCGGGATGTGGCCCGTTTTCTATTACGGGTCAACCTAATGCGATGGGAGGACGTGAAGTCGGCGGGTTAGCGAATCAGTTAGCCGCGCATATGGTATTCACAGCGGATGATATTGCCACCGTCAGTCGCTTTTGGGGAAGTGACAATGTCACAAAATCGGCAGGGTATAATGCCGTTGATCTGTTTCGAGCATTAGAAAACGATGAAATTAAAGCGGTGTGGATTTTTGGCACTAATCCTTTGGTATCTCTGCCCGATGCCGACCGCGTTAGTTCAGCCTTGTTGCGGTGCCCGTTAGTGATTGTCTCTGACATCATGCGTGATACAGATACGACTCGCCGTGCCACCGTGTTATTACCGGCATTGGGCTGGGGGGAGAAAAATGGCACGGTGACTAACTCAGAGCGTTGTATTTCTCGCCAGCGCAGTTTCCTGCCAGCACCAGGCGATGCCCGTCCTGACTGGTGGATCATATCGCAGGTCGCGCAGCGCCTCGGATTCGGCGATGCCTTTAATTATACGCATCCGGCTGAGATTTTCCGTGAACATGCGGCGTTGTCTGGTTTTGAAAACCATGGCAACCGGGCATTTGATATCAGCGGACTGGCAACGTTAAGTAACGAACAGTGGGATCATCTGTCTCCAGTGCAATGGCCGGTGAATGCGGATTATCCACAGGGCAGCGCCCGGCTATTTACCTCACATCATTATTATCATGCTGACGGCAAAGCGCGTTTGATCCCCATTACGCCGCGTCCAGCAAAAAGTCAGGTATCGGCGGCTTACCCGCTGGTGATGAATACCGGACGTATCCGTGACCAATGGCATACCATGACTCGCACAGGTAAGGCGGCGAAACTGATGCAGCATATCAGCGAGCCTTTTTGCCAATTCCATCCTGACGATGCGCCAGATATTCATGCCGGCGATCTGTTACGGGTAGAATCAACGCATGGTTGGGCATTATTACGTGCCCAGCCCGATCAACTACAACAACGCGGCAGCGTATTTGTCCCTATGCACTGGAATGGAATTTATAGCGCTCAAGCCCGAGTCTCGGCTCTGGTCGCTGCTCATGTCGATCCCTTATCCGGTCAGCCTGAAAGTAAATTTACCCCGGTGCGTTTAGGCCGTTGGCACATGCAATGGCAGGGCGAACTATTCACGCGCCTTGAGCAGGCGCAGTCTATACCCGAGGTGGCTTACTGGAGTCGCATTACACAAGAAGGCGTAGCTCACTCGATATTGGCCGATACATCAACGCCTGATGATTGGCTGGTGTGGCTTAATGAAACGGTGGATATGCAGGGTTGGCAGTTGCAACAGGCTGAACTAGGCAAGGGACGATTCCATCTTTTGGCCTGGCGAGACGGCAGGTTGCAATTGGCATTTTATGCTGGCCCGAAACCGATGCCCGATCGTGCGGTGGTTGTTAAAGCATTTTCCCAACCTCCGCAAAGCGCGGCAGAGCGGCTGGCGCTGCTGGGCGGTCAGGCACATGGCGAAGGTATGTCGCAGGGGGCCACCATTTGCAGTTGTTATGGCATCGGTGAGCAGGCGATCTATGAAGCTATTCTCGACGGCTGCGATGATACGCAAAAACTTGGCGCCCGTCTGAAATGCGGCACTAACTGTGGTTCTTGTCTCCCAGAATTGAAGAAACTTATTCAGCACAGAATCCCTGCGCTGAGAGTGGAGTAATGATTATGCAAAATATCCTCTCTGTTTTATCGCAACATGAACCATTGCAGCATGCTGCGTGCACTCAGCCGGTCACTGCCGGTGAGGTGTGGTTAGTTGGTGCCGGACCGGGTGACGTAGAACTTCTGACGATTAAAGCGCTACGGGCAATTTCCTGTGCTGATGTTGTGGTATTTGATCGTCTGGTATCAGCGCCAGTAATGGCATTAATCCCCGAAACAGCGCTGCAAATTGATGCCGGAAAATCGACGCGCCACCATACGCTGGATCAGGGAGAGATAAATCAGCTGTTAGTGGATATGGCCCGATTGGGGCATAAAGTGGTGCGTTTAAAAGGAGGCGATCCGTTTATTTTTGGCCGCGGCGGTGAAGAGATGCAGCATTGCCAACAAGCCGGGATTATCTGCCATGTTGTTCCTGGAATCACGGCGGCAGTTGGCTGTGCCGCGGCCAGCGGTATTCCGTTAACCCATCGCGACATTGCCCAATCGGTGCGTTTTGTCACCGGGCACACTCGCCAGGGTGAGCCGGATATTTACTGGCAAGGATTAGCAGAGACTAAACAAACCTTGGTGTTTTATATGGGGCTGACGCATAACGCGACGCTGAGCCAAAAGTTAATTCATCACGGCTTAGCGGCCAGCACGCCGGTGGCCATTATTGAGCGGGGGACGCAGCCGACGCAGCGAGTACTGATCGGTACGTTAAGTACGTTAGCGATGTTGGCAGAACGCCATGCCGTCGCGTCTCCCGCATTATTGATTATCGGTCATGTCGTCGGTTTGCATTCATCGATGCAGAATCATATTCAACAAGCAGGATGAGGCCCGGCCAGGATGGCCACCCTTTACTTTATCTTTTAGCTTTCCTCTTCAATACCATTATCCATTATCGACATTTTTAGCTGTTATTTCCCTTATCGCATCTCTAAAAAACCAACAAATTGTTGACAGTATCCGAGCTTGGCGGTATCTAATAAAGCTTCATTGTTTTTTACAATTTCTAACAAAATTCAACAGGGTGTGGTGATGGCGGATAAACTGAGTGAAAAATGGCAAGAGCGCTTTGACTTTTTTGATAGGATTGGCGGCGAGGTTGCAACGGTAGAGTATAGACAAGAATTTAGAAAACTAAGCTTTATGCAGCGTATAAAGATTGGTTACAACATTTGGGCATTTTTCTTCGGTATTATTTATTTTTGTATTTTAGGATTGTGGAAGAAAGGGCTAGTTATTTTTTCCACTATCGTACTGCTTAGTATTATTGTCTACATAATTGAATCATTAGGACATTTTAAACTGGATGTTGTGTACAGAGTCATTTCTATTGCTGGCGCGGCTTTTTCCGCATCTACGGCCAATTATGCCTATTACTTGAAGGAAACGAGAGGGAAACAGAGTTGGAACCCGCTTGAAGGTTTTTCTAAGAAAAAATAGCAATATCATTCGTTATAAGGTGGCGATACCTTCGCCACCTTATAAACTATGCTGCAGCATATTCAGAGACATAAATAACAATAAGCACGAGGTAAATTAAAAAAGTAATAATAGATAAACATAATACTACCAGCGCTCGTCCCTTCTTTGATGAACCAAATACGCCAACCAACCCAAAAGCAAAGGTCAGCACATTAGACATAACGTGAATGAGCATCAGAATAGAAAAGACGGTTGATAACACGCCGCCTTCTTCTGCGTCTGCCGTCAATACCGCTAATACCATAAGCAATATAAAAAAGAGCAGGTTTATCAAGGATAAATTATATCCAAAAGAGACCATATTATCTTTTTCGTTTACTTTTACTATCTGATCTGTCATTCGACATCTCCCTTTATTTATCCTTAAATCATTGTTAATTAAAGTATTAACATTCAGTTTTGTAAAGTTTTTACTAGAAAAAACATTTTTTGTTTTTCCCTTTTATTTCATAATGATAGGTGGTTTTTATATATCAAAGCCTGTCATAAGTTAGATGATAAGGGTATTAGCACGTCATGAGTGGGCAGTGATAGCGTATTTATTACATCCGTTCATTGGCGCGCTGTCGTGCGCTTTTTGATATTAATGGAGCACATCATGAGTGATATTCAGCAAGCACCTAAATCAATAGAACAGCCTGCTAACGGCAAAAATAGCATTCCGCTTTTGGATTTTTCATTATTTAGCCAGTCATTTGAATCACAAGAAGACTTTTTGGCTCAATTGCGCTTTGCGGCACGAGAGATAGGTTTTTTCTATCTGAAAAACCATGGCGTGGATGAGCAATTATTACGTGATGTACAACAGATCTCACGACAGTTTTTTGCACTTCCCGATGAAGAAAAACTAAAAGTTGGGATGATCAATTCCCCGCATTTTCGCGGTTACAACCGTGCCGCATCGGAGTTGACTCGCGGTCAGCCTGACTGGCGTGAACAGTTTGATCTTGGTGCTGAACGGCCAACCATCGCTTTTGATAAGCACACGCCAGCATGGGCGCGTTTGCAAGGGCCAAACCAGTGGCCAGAAGCCTTGCCAGAACTGCGGCCTTTGTTACTAGAATGGCAACGACAGATGACCGCCATGTCACTGCGTTTATTACGCGCTTTTGCGTTAGCACTTTCTCTACCTGAAAAAACCTTCGATCCACTCTATGGCGACAAACCCAACGAACATATTAAGCTGATCCGTTACCCTGGGCGCAGTGACGCGCAAAGTAACCAAGGCGTTGGCGCGCACAAAGACTCCGGCTTTCTCAGTTTTCTGCTGCAAGACCAGCAACGCGGATTGCAGGTTGAAGTTGAAGAGGGGCAATGGGTCGATGCGTTGCCTATCGAAAATACGTTGGTGGTGAATATTGGCGAACTGCTTGAGCTTGCGACTAATGGCTATCTTCGCGCGACAGTTCATCGCGTAGAGTCACCGCCTGCAGGTAAAGAACGTCTGTCGTTGGCATTTTTCCTTGGCGCGCAACTTAATGCCGTTGTGCCACTTTATCCATTGCCTGCGCATCTCACCAATGAAGCGCGCGGCCCAGCCAGCGATCCTAATAATCCTTTATTCCGCGACGTAGGTTTTAACTACCTCAAAGGGCGATTGCGCTCACATCCCGATGTTGCACAGCGTTTTTATCAAGATGTTCTGACCACGTCGGCCTGATGTTGGCGGGGCTCGAATAGTTTTACCAGCAAATAACGTTCCCGCGATGACATAAAAATAAGGAATCACAGCATGTTGAAAAATTTTATCGGTACTTTGGGTTTCTCTGGACGTTTTTTGGGTAAAGCAACAGCGGCAGCACTGCTGGTCGCTTCGGTATCTGCTTACGCAGCCGAGCCATTAAGGGTGGCTGCCGACCCGGTGCCTCATGCAGAAATTCTGGCTTATGTGCAGAAAATCGATCCGAGTCTGAATCTAAAGGTGATCGAAGTTCTTAATGGTATAAATCCTAACGAGTTATTGGTGAGTGGTGATGTTGACGCCAATTATTTCCAACATCTGCCTTACTTACAGCTGCAAGAGAAAGCGCTGGGCGTGAAACTTGCTGTTGCGGCCACTGTACATATTGAACCGCTGGGTGTGTATTCCAGCAAATATAAGCGCTTCGCCGACGTGCCACAAAATGCCACCGTAGCCATTCCTAATAATGAAAGTAACCTCAGCCGTGTGCTGTATTTACTTCGTGACCAAGGATTAATTACTTTGAAACCGGGTTTTGATGATCCGGCAAAAAATCTGGCGACACCAAAAGATATCGCCGACAACCCAAAGCATTTGAAAATCCTCGAAGTGGAATCACCGCAAATCCCACGTTCTTTACCTGACGTTGATTTGGCTGTCATCAATGGTAACTACGCGCTTGAGGCCGGTCTGGAACCTGCGAAAGATGCGCTAGGGTTGGAGAAAGTTGCCGGAAATCCTTACGCCAATATTGTCGTGACAACGGAAAAATTAGCCAAAGATCCGCGTATTTTGCAATTAGCGAAAGACCTGCAATCGCCTGAAGTGGCTAAATTTATAACTGAAAAATATCACGGTTCCGTACTTCCAGTTGCCCATACGGATAATGGCTCATGATTCGCGTTGAACAGCTGACCAAACGCTATGCCACAAGCGATGTCCCGGCATTAGACGATGTTTCTCTCACCATTAATGATGGCGCTATCTTTGGCATTATTGGCCGCAGCGGCGCAGGGAAAAGCACTTTAATCCGCTGTTTAAACTTACTTGAACGTCCCACCTCGGGCCGTATTTTAGTCGATGGCCGCGATTTAACGGGACTGACTGAATCTGAACTGCGTTTACAGCGCCAACGCATTGGTATGATTTTTCAAAACTTCAATCTGTTGCACGCGCGAAATGTCAGCGAAAACCTGGCTGTGCCGCTTAAAATTGCCGGAATGCCGAAGGCGGCGCGACAAAAAAGAGTGGACGAACTGTTGGAACTGGTTGGTTTGAGTGATAAAGCTAAGGCCTTTCCATCACAGCTCTCCGGTGGACAGAAGCAGCGGGTCGGGATTGCTCGCGCGTTAGCGGCCAGCCCCAATTATTTGCTATCAGATGAAGCAACCAGCGCGCTGGACCCGGAAACGACGGCCTCTATTCTGACGTTACTGCGCGATATCAATCGCCAGCTTGGGTTAACCGTTATTTTGATCACCCATGAATTGGACGTAGTGAAATCTATTTGTGATAGCGCGGCTCTACTTGCGGGAGGGAAAGTGCTAGAAGCTGGGGCGCTTGATCAATTGCTCTCTACTCCGGGTTCGCTATTAGGGCAAGCTCTGTTGCCGCATTGTGGGGCGCAAGATGCAGTATCAATGCCGGTTGCCGAACTGACGTTCTTCGACAGTTTGCTGGCATCACCAGTTTTAAGTGCATTAGCTCAGCATCATTGTGTCGGTGTGACCTTATTCGGCGGCGGTGTGGAGTCGATTGCTGGGCAACGGGTGGGGCGTTTGCGCGTAGGTTTCCAACCTCCGCCTGGTGGCATTGATTTGCTGGGTGTGATGACTTTCCTTAATGAGCGGGGAGTAAAAGCAGAGTGGGTATAAGAAACAGTCTTCCTTGGGATGAACTCTACGCTTTAGTGCTCAATGGCACGCTTGAAACCTTGTATATGGTATTTCTCTCAGGGTTATTAACCATTGCAATAGGTTTGCCTTTGGGCGTTTTACTTTTTGTCAGTCGCCCACAGGGATTGGCTGCTTCACCGAAAATTAATGCGTTATTAGGTGCAGTCGTCAATGTGGGGCGTTCATTACCCTTTGTGGTGCTGTTGATTGCTCTCATTCCTCTCACTCGTTTGATAGTGGGCACGACCTTAGGCAGCACGGCGGCGGTCGTACCTATTACGTTAGGTGCGATCCCCTTTTTTGCTCGTATTGTTGAAAGCGCTTTGGATGAAGTTGATACGGGGCGCATCGAAGCTATTCAAGCGAAGGGCGGCAATCTTCGCCATATTATCTTTACTGTATTATTGCCTGAAGCTCTGCCGGCTTTATTAGCAGGCGTAACGTTAACACTGGTAATGCTAATCGGTTTCTCATCGATGGCGGGAGTTATTGGCGGCGGAGGATTAGGTGACCTTGCTATTCGCTATGGTTATCAACGATTTAATAATCAAGTGATGATCGCCACCATTGTGGTATTGGTTATCATGGTGCAGTTAGTACAAAGCGTCGGGGACAGAATAGTGCGCTCATTAGCTCATCGACGTTAGAGAGGGATCTGATGGCTAACAAAAAAACCGCCAATTTGAAGGCGGTTTTTTGTTGGTCGATATTTTTGAGCGCGATATTTTGATAAATAATCTAATAACGGGGTATTCCAATCAATATTAATGGCCAGCCGTTTTTGACAGCAGATTAATCATCAATACGCCCGCAACAATTAATACCATTCCTAAAACCGCAAATAAATCGAGTTTCTGACCAAAGAACACAAACCCGGCACAGGCAACAAACACAATGCCTAATCCAGCCCAGATAGCGTAAGCAATACCGACAGGCATTGATTTAAGGACAATAGAAAGCAGGATAAAAGACAGGATGTAACCAATAACCACGGCGATGGAAGGATAAAGTTTGGTGAAACCTTCAGAAGCCTTTAATGAACTGGTAGCAACGACTTCGGAAACAATGGCGATAAATAGATAAAGATAGGTCATGGGATTCTTTTGCTAGTTTTTAATGCCGTTATAATAACCGAAATGCCGATAGTGTTTCGAGTATTTACATTTTAAAACAAATCTGGCGAGAATTATTGATCTGCTGAAGGGCTAAAAAAACAAGCCGGCATCTAATGACACCGGCAATTTTGATAAACTCATCTACTCAGGTTTTACTCGATACTTCTGATTTCGCTGAACGGCCTTCGCCCATAAAACTCCCAGGCAGCCACTGTGGCCAACTGGCGTTCTGGCAGTACAAAGTGCGTCCAAGACCTTCTTTCATCGCAACCGTTTCTTTATTCGCTACGCTAGGTGCAACGCTAACAGTCGCCGGCGCGCTGACCGGTTGTGGTGGTTCAAGCTCTAAGACGTAAGGTGGGCAGAAACCATAATTAGATTGATCTTCACTGCGACGATAAACCGCGGGGGTCATATTGAAATGCTTTTTGAAGGTCCGCGTAAAGGTCTGCTGTGAATCAAATTGGTATTTTTCTGCAATACGTAAAACTGAAAAACTAGTTCCGCGCAATTCTTGCGCTGCCATAGTCAGGCGGCGTTCTCGAGTATAAGTCCCCAAACGATAACCCGTAAAACTCTTAAACAATCGTTGCAGGTGCCACTTTGAGTAGCCAGATTTTGCTGCGATGGTATCTAGAGTAAGAGGTTGGTCAAGGTTATGCTCAATCCATTCCAACAATTCGCTGACGATATTTTCACGATACATAACTTTCTCTCCCGTTTGTCGTAACATTTAGCCACGCGCATCACTGGACTACAATGCGTAATTCAGCCATATTATTTTTCAAAACGGCCAAATGCTAACGGAGGAAATTAAGAGCATGCCATTAATTAACAGGCTAAACCCACCGGACGAAAACCAAGAATGCGATGATATTGACAATATCAATCGCCCTGTAGTGGTCGTGGGTGCGCGGATACTGAGCAAATATTGGGAGAAGGGCGAACATCAACACAAGAAAGCGCAGTTGATCTATACCACAAAAGGGATTGTAAATTGTGAGATTGATCAAGGTGTTTGGGTTGTTCCTCCGCAATATGCTATTTGGATCCCCGCGGGTGTACCTCATACCATAAGAGGTCTCGACATTAATATGTGGTATAGCATCTTCGTCGACGCCGATGCGATCGAAGGGCTACCTACAACGTGTTGCACCTTGTCTGTTTCTCCGTTATTGCGCGAACTGCTGACTTACGCGGCTCATTTCCCTTTGCTCTATGATGAGCAAGGTCCAGAGGGAAATATCATCAGAGCCTTGTTAGATCAATTGGTTATGGCTTCAGTCGAAAACCTGCATCTTCCAATGCCTAAAGATCATCGTCTGCGCCAGCTAATCGAGGGTTTGCTGGCTAACCCTGCGGATAAATCAACATTGGTTGAATGGGCGCACCGAATCGGTATGAGCGAGCGTAGCCTGAGCCGTATCTTCAGCCAACAAGTCGGCACCAGCGTACATCGCTGGAGACGACAATTACATGTGCTCATTGCCGTTGAACGCCTGTCTAAAGGTGAAAGCGTACAGACGGTGGCATTCGACCTTGGTTATGAGAGCGCCAGCAGCTTCGTCACCATGTTCCGCAAAGCACAGGGTAAACCTCCGGCTAAGTATTTATCTGACTGCGGAAATTGCACTGCGCCTCAATATCAGGGGTTAAGCACGTTGGTGTGATCGGTCTCTAATTTAACTAAAAATAAGTACTGTAATCATCAGGTTTAACAGCAGCACTATAAAGAAAAACAGATTTCTGCCGAAAACAGGTCTTTCAACATCCCTACTTTGATTTGGGTCATTCCCCGGCAGGAATCCGTTGCAATGAGAAATAACCAGCCTGTTATCCAGGAAGAGTACCATTACCCCGACCATATCACGTTGATGTCAACGACTGATATTCACGGCAATATCATTTATGGCAATGATTCTTTCTTCGAAGTGAGTGGTTTTAGCCCAGAAGAACTACAAGGGCAGCCGCACAATACGGTCCGCCATCCTGATATGCCGAAAGCAGCTTTTGCCGATATGTGGGCGACGTTGAAAAATGGCGAACCTTGGACCGGTATTGTTAAAAATCGCCGTAAAGATGGCCGCTATTATTGGGTTCGGGCTAGCGTTAATCCAGTGGTACGCAACGGGCAAATGGTGGGGTTTATCTCGGTACGCATCAAGCCAACGCGTGAAGAAGTGGCAAGCGCCGCTGCGCTCTATGAGCAGATCAATCAAGGTAAGCTTAAAAAATTCAAGATGCACAAAGGCGTATTAGTCCGTCAGGGGATGGGTGCTATCTTCTCAAGCGGAAAAATATTGCCTCTGCGCTGGCGTATTCGTTTACCTATATTGGCGCTGTTTATTCTCTCCCTGGGGTCTGCTGCGTTTGCTGGCGTCAAAGGTATTGGATTGCTGGAATATGGCGCAGTATCAGCGTTACTGTTTGGATTAACGAATTTCTGGATCGAAAAGCAGATTGTTCGGCCTGTGGAACATCTCACCAAACAGGCTATTAATATTGCCACGGGTGCCAGCTTAAGCGTTGATAACCAACAGCGAGTGGATGAATTAGGCCTGACACTGCGCGCAGTCGGGCAATTAGGATTAATGTTCCGTTGGTTGATTGATGATGTCAGTTCACAGGTATTTACGGTGCAATCGGCCAGCCAAGCGTTGGCGGCAGGTAATCAACAGCTCAGCCAGTTGACGGATCAAACCGCGACCAATATTCAGCAAACGGCATCGGCGATGAACCAAATGACGGCCGCTATTCAGCTTAATAGCGAAAATGCGTCAGAGGCCGATCGCTTGTCCCTGTCTACCAGCGATGCGGCGAGCAAAGGTGGTAAAGTCGTTGAAGCTGTCATCGACACGATGGACCAGATAGCAGCCAGCTCGCAGAAAATCACCACTATTATCAGTGTGATCGACAGCATCGCTTTCCAGACCAATATCCTGGCGTTAAATGCAGCGGTTGAAGCCGCTCGTGCCGGTGAAGGAGGGAAAGGTTTTGCCGTGGTCGCCAGTGAAGTCCGTAATTTAGCTCAGCACAGCGCCAAATCTGCTGCTGAGATTAAATTGCTGGTCGAAGCCAGTACCCATAATATCGAGTTTGGTATTAATCAGGTTCATGATGCTGGCAGCACGATGAATGATATTGTCTCGCAGGTTAACCAAGTCACCACATTGATTGGTAAAATTAGTCAGGCTACAGGTGAGCAAGGGCAAGGCCTATCGGAGGTTTCATTGGCCGTGGCGGAACTTAAAGAAATTATCCAGAAAAACGCTGCGCAAGTTCATCAAAGCGCTGACACCTCAGAATCGATGAAAGAGCAGGCCAGCCGTTTAGCATTGGCATTAAACGTTTTCCGCCACCGTCCTTAATCCCTCGCATCTTCACGAGCCGCCGCTTTGGGCGGCTCGTATCAAGTTCTACAATTTCCTTATAAATACTGATGTTATTACTCAAAAAGTGCGTTATTGCCTGATATCTGCAGCTATGGCTACCTGGCTGTCCGAAAACGATTATCGGATGTCTGATTTCGATTATTTGCAAGAATTAAGACGTGTGATAATAAGACTTAATCTCAGGGTTCGATAGGGAAATATTTAAATCTGATGTTTGAAGAAAAAGTGAAAGGTAACGAATTATGGACGATATATTAATTTATGGGTTGTCATTTCCATATCATATAGCGCCAGTCTTCATTGGTTACTGTAGTTATCGATGCCTGCGTTATTTACTTTCAAAAATTGAAATATCACGAACAATATGGCACCGCCCTTTATTTAATTTATCCTTATTTGTTGTGATGACATCATTAGTCTATATAACACTTTATTAATTGGTATCACATGCATAAATACTATCGTATTATTTTTACAATGGTTATATTTGCCGTGGCTATTTTTGCGGTTATTTATACCTATCATTTTGAAATTAATAAGAGCTGGACACGTGACGGGAGAATTAAAGCCGATATCGTAACCTTGTCTAGCGAGGTGTCAGGCAGAGTAGTATCACTTCATGTCATCGATAATCAGCGAGTCAAAAAGGGGGAGCTACTTTGGGAAATTGATGCAAATGACTACAGCATTGCCCTGCAAAGAAGCGAAAAGCAGCTTCTGGAAGCAAAATATCAGATGATACAGCTTCAACAAAAGGCGGCCAGGCGTGTGCGCCTTGGACAGCAGGCAATCAGCAAAGAAGATGTTGAAAACGCGACACTGGATTACCAAAGTAGTGCGGAAAAATATCAATCACTTATTCAAGATGTTGCTCAAGCGAAATTACAATTACAAAGAACAAAGGTTTACTCACCGGTGAATGGTTATGTGACCAATTTAATTATTCAACAGGGAGATTACCTTAAAGTCGGTGAGAGTAATCTCACGTTGGTCAATGAAGATAGTTTCTATATTTATGGTTACTTCCAAGAAAATCAAATTCCAGATATTCATCCGGGGCAGCAAGCAGATATTACCTTATTAAATAATCATCATACTAAACTCGAGGGCAGAGTAGAGAGTATTGCCCGTGGGATCACCGATTACAGTAATAGTGCCCAAGAGGGACAACTGCATGATGTCAATCCGACATTTGATTGGGTACGGTTGCCAATGCGTATTCCAGTAAGAATAAAAATTGATGCGAAAAGCATCAAGAATACGGTTCTGGTTTCTGGGATGACATGTACGGTGAGTTTGCAATAATGGGCACAATATTAGCCAATCTAGCGCTCCATAAGGTGAGCGCCATACGTGTTTTACAATTTTGCCTGGTGATCCTGAGCATTCAATGGGTGGATTTTTCATTATCGATTGATAATGCATCAACGGCCATTATGAGTGCGGTTGTCGTCACGCAATCCTTTTTAGGATCATTATATTTAAAGGCCACCAACCGGGTGATCGGCACACTGCTTGGTTTGCTGTTCTCACTATTGCTAATCAGCCTGTTTGTTGAGAACCCGCTGACCTATCTGGTTGTTGGGACATTATGGTGTATGGCAACGACGGCATTTGGCAGTCTGGTGAAGGAAGAATCTAGTTATATCTTTTTGCTAGCAGGTTATACCTTTGCTTTTGTAGGCTTTTCATCACTGGTTACGCCTGACCAGGCTTTTCACTCCATCCTTTTTCGTGCAACCGATGTAATCATTGGTGTGATCGCGATGGTAGTGACATCTGCGCTGCTGTTTCCAAATTACGGCGCATTGAATATCGATTACAAAATTGCTGCTATATATCGTGTTTTACGCCAGCGGCCCGAAATGGCGCAAAAGAGAAGCGGCGATTATGCCGCTCGTCTAAAAATGACCTTTGACCATTTGTCGTTATTGATTAACAACCGCATAACGCTACGTCATGAGGCGGGGCTTAACCTTGCTCAGGCCAATAAACTCGACCATTTCTTATCCGTCGCCATATTAAGTTTATTTTATCTTAATGCCCAACGCTTAGAACCGGTGCTTGCGCCTGGGATGCGTGACAAGCTGAGTCAATTACAGGGCGAATTACAGGCAATAAAAATAGAGGGTTTAAGGGGCAAGGTGCCACGTCGATTGCCTAAATTGTTACCTCATCGCTATTATCTGAAAGCTTTACGCCGCGCTTTGCGTACTGGCATTGTGATGGTAGCGATGCTGGCCGTGTGGTACTTAAGCGGTTGGCAAGGAGGGCAAGCGATGCTGACGTTTAGTATGATTTACATCATCCTATTTTGTAACTTGCCAACGCCTGTTGCTATTACCATCGAATCACTATTCGGTACCTTACAAGGCATCGTGCTCGCTTATGTTTATGAACATTGGCTGTTTAGTAGCGCATTAGTGAACAACACGCCGTGGCTCTATTTTATCATTCAAATACCACTCATTATCTATGGCGGTATCTTCCTGACTCAAGGTAAATGGATGGTCAGAGGGATTACGTTATTAACAACGTTTTACTACCTACTTAACCCACAAAATCAAATAGCGTTTAATTATGAATGGTTTATTAATGGCGCGGCGGGTGCACTTTGTGGCGTGCTGGCTGCAGGACTTGGGCTGATAGTTATCCTGCCTGAAAATTCAGCCTTGAAATTAAAAAGCCTGTTATCACAAACATTACATGATTTACAGCAAGCCACTAAACAAGGGGCCGCTAGCGTTCAGCATAGCCTGTTGGTTTTCCAGGATAGAATTTATAAGGCGCGAACCAGCCGTTTTTTTAGCCAAGGAAACGAATTTGAATTTCTGACTCATGTGGCAACGCTGTATGTCTATATTGAACAACTCAGCTGCGAGCCGCGAGAAAGCAGCATATTGAATGCGCTGCACCAACAGTTAACCAACTGGGAGAGAAAAAAAAGTTTTTTATTCTCAGCCCAAGAACAGATCGCATTTCGCTATTGTGTTGCCAAACAGGCTTTAGTAGATCAACGGCAATATGAACTCTCTGCATCGCTTTATACTCTGTTAATGAGGATTAGTGCGGAATCAAAAGGCTTACGTTGGGCATAGTCAAAAAATAGGCTAGGGAAATAATGAATAAGAAAATAGAAAACTATACGGTCCTTGGCAACATTGAAACACCGCCAGACTTCTTATGGATAAACCAACTGGCGATGATCGCTAATACGGAGGTTGCACCGCATAGCCATGCGTGGGGGCAACTGAATATTATCAATCAAGGTGTCATGGAGGTGGGATTTCGCGACCGCGATACGATTATTGCCCCTTGGCAATATGGTATCTGGATCCCGGCAGGTATTGAGCACTCAAGCTTTAACAAAAAAACGCTGGATTATTGTTCGATATCTATTCGTCATGATAGGGCAAAATCCTTGCCCGCAGAGCCTTGCATGCTAGAGCTATCTAATATTGTTCGTGCGATTATTGATGATTTTATTGCCAGAGGATTACATCTATTAACCGATCCCAAAGACCGTAATTTGGCTAATGTGGTCATCGAACAACTTACGCTTTCTCATCCATTGAGCGACTTTTTACCGACGACGGGGGATAAATACCTAAAACCTATCCTGGATTTTTTACAGCAGAATCCTGGTGATAATAAGACGTTAGCGCAGTGGGCCAGCGCAGTGTATACCACAGAAAGAACGTTAGCGCGGCGTTGCCAGCAACATCTCAATCTCTCTTTTCGCGAATGGAAGCAGCGGCTGCGGTTTTTACGCGCCTTGTCTTTGCTCAAAACGGATTTATCCATCCAAGAAATTGCCTTCATGTTGGGATATAACAACCCCTCAAATTTTATCCAAACATTTAAGAAATTCTCCGGCAATACGCCAGAAAGATATCGACGTAAACCAGAGTCCTTATCAGGATATTATTAACGGTTTTGTTAGAGAAGTGTGATAAAGGAGAGTAACGGAGTCATATCAAATTAATAGAGGTTAAATATACAAAAAAGCATAAAGAATCTTCGTAAAATCAACGATATTTTTTATTTCCAATCGCTATAAGTAATACTTTTTACATTCTTCTGCTAAAGACGATTGCGGGTTAACATCAGCATGATAAAGCCCTCAAACCATCAAAAAACACCGTGTTAATTGTCATTTTTTCAGCAATTTATGCTGTTTCAATGTGCTGATTTGGTACGGAAGGTTTAAGCAGTATAGGAAATGTAAAGATGATCGTTCTATCGAACGTGTCGAAAGTATTTACCAGCTCAAGCGGCAATATTACTGCCTTGGATAATATAAATCTCAATGTCGAAAAAGGGCAGATTTACGGCATTGTAGGCTATAGCGGAGCCGGTAAAAGCACGTTAATTCGACTATTAAATGGCCTGGAAACACCGTCATCCGGCTCTATTATTGTCGCCGGGCAAGATATTGCCGGTGCAAAAGGTGAGAAGCTACGTCAGGCTCGTTTAAAAGTCAGCATGGTATTCCAGCATTTTAATTTACTGTGGTCACGTACGGTTGGCGATAATATCGCCTTTCCAATGCAGATTGCCGGGGTAAATAAGCGTCAAATTAAACAGCGTGTAGCTGAACTGATTAAATTAGTCGGGTTAGAAGGGCGCGAACAGGCTTATCCTTCGCAATTGAGCGGTGGCCAAAAACAGCGTGTTGGTATTGCGCGTGCCTTGGCCAATAACCCTGACGTTTTACTGTGTGACGAAGCGACGTCGGCTTTAGATCCGCAAACCACCGATTCTATCCTCGAGCTGTTGCTCGATATTAATCGCCAACTCAAATTAACTATCGTGCTGATCACTCATGAAATGCATGTAGTGCGTAAAATTTGCCAGCGCGTAGCGGTGATGGAAAACGGCAGAATAGTGGAAGAAGGCCCGGTATTGGATGTCTTCACCCACCCACAGCAGCCTATTACTCAAACCTTTGTGCGCCAGGTCTCGCATCATGACGAAGCCCGGGATCCTTTCAACCCGCAGTGGGTGCAAGGCTTAAATGGCGGCATTCTAAAACTGACTTTCCTTGGCGGGCAAACGCAACAGCCAGTGATTGCAGAGGTGATTCAGCAATTTAATATCGCGCTAAATATCCTGCATGGAAAAATAACCCAAACGGTGGACGGTGCTTTTGGCGAGCTTTATGTCCATATCGATAGTGATGCCAGCCAACTCGAAAATATTGTGAATTACCTGAATCAAAAGCGGGTAGAAACTGAGGTCATTCAGCATGCTTGAGCAATTCTTCCCGCACTTAAAAGTAGACCAATTGTGGGCGGCAACGGGTGAAACACTCTATATGACGGCTTGGTCTGGTTTAGCAACGTTAGTTTTTGGGATTGCACTGGGCGTGTTGCTGTTTCTTACCTCGCGTGGACAGTTACTGCAAAACCGCACGCTGTATTCAATTATCACGGTGCTGGTTAACGTATTTCGTTCTATCCCATTCATTATCCTGATTGTATTACTGATCCCGTTCACCAAAACCATAGTCGGTACCATATTGGGGACTAATGCAGCATTGCCGGCCCTGATTGTCGGCGCCGCACCTTTTTACGCGCGGCTGGTGGAAATCGCGCTGCGAGAAGTCGATAAAGGCGTCATCGAAGCCTCCCGTTCGATGGGCGCAAAAACGCATACGCTAATTTTTCGCGTATTAATCCCTGAATCTTCGCCCGCATTGGTCTCTGGTATCACCGTGACCCTAATAGCGTTAGTGAGCTATAGCGCAATGGCGGGGGTGATTGGAGCGGGCGGATTAGGAAATCTGGCCTATCTGGAAGGATTCCAGCGTAACCACAATGACGTCACATTAGTGGCGACCGCGATGATATTGGTGATTGTTTTTATCATTCAATTTATTGGCGATCGTATTACCGCATTGCTCGATAAACGTTAGTTATGCCGACATCTTTCACCAGACAGACAAGTAGCCTGTCTGGTGAAGCCTCTCGGGGATGTCTTTTAAATCATTAATTATTAACTACTCACAATCGACTGGATAAAATAATGAAAAAACAATTTATGATGTTAGCCCTGGCGTCTTTAACCGCGTTAGCGCTTAATGCCAACGCCGCTGATAAACTTGTTGTTGGTGCTTCTAACGTGCCACACGCAGAAATTTTGGAGCAGGCTAAACCTATTTTGGCAAAAGAAGGCATTGATCTGGAGATCAAACCTTTCCAAGATTATATTCTGCCAAATACCGCCTTAGCGGAGCACGAAATCGATGCTAACTTCTTCCAACATCAGCCGTATTTAGATTCAGTATTACAAGATCATAAAGGCGACAAGAATTATGATTTCGTTAGCGCCGGTGCTATTCACATCGAGCCTATCGGTATTTACTCCAAGAAATATAAAAGCCTGAAAGATCTTCCAGAGAACGGCAAAGTCATCATGCGTGACTCTGTTGCAGAAGAAGGGCGCATTTTAGCTATCTTCCAGCGTGAAGGCGTGATTAAACTCAAGCCAGGCGTTAAACCAGTTAACGCGCGTATTACCGATATTGCTGAGAACCCAAAGCACCTGCAATTCCAGCCTAATATTGAAGCCGCTCTATTGCCACAGATGTACAACAATGACGAAGGTGCGGCGGTTGTTATCAACGCCAACTATGCGTTAGACGCAGGTCTGGACCCAATTAAAGATCCGATCGCCGTTGAAAGCACAGAGAACAACCCGTATGCCAACATCATCACTGTTCACCGCGCTGATGTGAACAAACATGACATCGTTGAGTTGGTAAAAGTGCTGCACTCTAAACAGATTCAAGACTGGATCCTGGCTAAGTACCACGGTGCGGTGATCCCAGTTAACCAATAATAAATCGTGTTAATGGTTGTTGAAAAAGGAGCGCATGGCGCTCCTTTTTCATAGGTCGGTTATCGTGCTCGGTTTTACATGGAAGTATTAACGCTGCCTTTTTACCCGCTGGTTTTGATATCCCAGTTTTTCAATATGGATACGTATAGTATCGCCATCTTTCAGCCAGACCGGTTCAGGCTGCATACCAAGACCGACACCAGCAGGTGTTCCTGTTGCTATCAAATCACCAGGATATAACGTCATATAGTGGCTAACGTATGACACGATCTCAGCGACAGAAAAGATCATTTGAGAGGTATGGCTGTCCTGGCGTTTTTCACCGTTAACTTCCAGCCAAATGGACAGTGACTGAGGATCTTCAATTTCATCGCAAGTGACGATGTAAGGGCCAATGGGACCGAAAGTGTCACAGCTTTTGGCCTTATCCCACTGAGAACTCTGAAACTGAAATCCGCGATCAGAGACATCATTAACGATGCAGTATCCAGCAATATGGCGCATCGCTTCTTCTGGGGTTACCTGTTTGGTCGTCTGGCCGATAACGATCCCAAGTTCGGCCTCCCAATCGAGTTTTGTTGAGTGTGGTGGCACGATAATGGTGTCATCAGGCCCATTAATACAGCTTGGTGCTTTAAAAAAGATCACCGGTTCGTCAGGCACGGGTAAGTTGGCCTCTTTGGCGTGATCAAGGTAATTCAGACCAATGGCAACAAACTTTGAGACCGTCTTCAGCGGAGCGCCAATCCTTGGGTTTCCAGTGACTTTAGGCAGCGTCTGAAGATCAACTTTTGCCTTGAGGTATGCAAGTACTTTAGGCAGGGTATCAGGCGTAATGTCATCAACAATTTCTGATAAGTCATAGAGTTGAAAGTTCTCATCGAATATACCGGGCTTTTCGCTGCCCGTTTCACCATATCGACAAATTTTCATATTGACCTCTTGGGATAGTTAAGATGGGGAAAAGCTGCCAACGTTGGGGGGAGTTGCTGTTTTCATGCAATCAGCGCTTCACGTTGGCCTCTTTACAAAAATCAGTTAGTGTTAGGAATGTTTTGGCAAAAAGTAGTAATTTTTATGAAAAATAAACTTTATTTTCAAAAATAGATTTTATTGGTTAAAAATAGTTTTTCAATTTAAAAGTAAATTTTAATTAAACCAAAGTGTAATTCTATGAAAGAAAATCTTGCTGTAAAAGACAGCCTGACACAAACCACCTATACCCGCCTCAGGGAGACTCTGGTCTCAGGTAAACTTGCACCGGGAGAGCGTGTAAATACCAAAGAGTTGGCAGAGAATTTTGGGACGAACGTGGGGGCTATCCGCGAAGCGCTTTCTCGGCTGACATCTGAAAATCTGGTGATCGCCGAACCTCAAAAAGGTTTTCGTGTCACTCCGGTATCATTGCAGGATTTATGCGATCTTACGGCGACACGTATCTTGATTGAAAGAGAGTGCTTGAGCGAGTCCGTGGCACATGGAGATGAAAATTGGGAGAGTGAAATTATTTCTTCTCATCATCTGCTAAGCCGCTGTGGAACGCTCGGAAATGATGAACTTGGAAGCAGTGAGTGGAACCAGAGACACAATCGATTTCATGATGCTTTGACAGCCGCTTGCCCGAATACCTGGCTGTTACGGATGCAGCGCAGCCTTTTTATACAGTATGAACGTTATCGGATGCTGTCGATAAACCTCACCTATGCCGAAAGAGATTTGAATACCGAGCATAAGGCACTTATGGACGCGGCCCTGGAAAGAGATAGCTTAAAAATTCAGGCGTTGATTAAAGAACATATTCAACTGACAACGGATGTGCTTGTTAACTTATTTAATAAAAAATAGTTATTTATCAATGCAGTGATTGTTTTACTGATGTGGGTGAAAATGATTTCTTACCGATAATCGGGAGAAAATTCCCAGTTGCTCAATAATGTTATTGCATCATTAAATCTAACGGGAGCGCGTAGCGCTCCTGTTTACGCACTGTGGTAGCCAGTGAGAAAAACTGGCTCAGTTCACTTGTTTTGCCAGCGCTGCAAAATCTCCGCCTTCGATAATCTTCTGCGTCGAGCCGTAGCGAGCTACGGCAATCATCGCCTTCGCCAACTCTTCAGTTGTGGTGATTTGTGCCGGAAGCAAACGGCGCAGCAGCGTCAGTATTTTTAAGGGTTGGACTATCTTATAGAACAAACGATAGGACGGCGTTTTGGAGACTTCACCATGCACCGGTTCGATAGCAGCCGGGCGGAACATGACGGCTTGGAAGGGCAGTGCCAGCAGCGCGTTTTCGGTACGACCTTTCACTTTGGCCCAGTGGCTCGCGCCGTTGGCATCGGTACCTTTGCCAGAGATATAGATAAAGCGCATTTCGGGATTAAGCCGCGCCAGCGTCGTACCTGCAGCTAAGGTCAGATCATAAGTCATGCGTTCGTACTGCTCAGGCGTAATGCCGTTTGACGAGACACCTAGGCAGAAAAAGCAGGCATCGAAACCCGCCAACTGATCTTCAATGCTGGCATAATTCCACAGATCGGCATGCGCCACTTCACGTAATTTGGGATGAATCTGTCCGGTCGTCGTGCGGCCAACTGTCTGCACCAGTGTAATATCTTTATCTGCCAGACAAGCGCGTAAAACGCCTTGGCCTAGCATACCGGTAGCGCCGAAGATCAGGACTTTCATGGTTCACCTTTATTGTCTGAGTGGTCAGTCATTTAAAGAAATCATTATAATGGTACCTTATCCAATATAGATAGTATTATCGTTTTAGCCGCTAAACATTTTCCTATCACGATAAAGCCAACAATGAATGAGCAGACTCAGCGTTCTTACGATAAATGAAGCTGAAAATGCCGCAAAAGTGCTCGTTTGCCGCGCGCGGTGAACACCAATTCCCGGCTGTCTAAACGACGTTGTACCCAGGCTTGTTTTTCGAATGAAACGAGCAAGGCCGCGCCTAATGCGCCGCCAAGATGGGATTTGCGCTCGCTCCAATCCAGACAGCTACAGGCAAATTGTCTGCGCGATAATGGCGGGGTGATATCAACACCCAGCTCGTTGAACCCCTTTCTACCGACATCGGTCAGTACATAGTCAACGTCGCCATTGAGCCAACCACGAGCAAAAAAGCAGTCATGCAGTTTTACCGCGACATCTCCAGCCATATGGTCGTAACAGGTGCGAGCGAATTGCAGGGATTTTGGCGTTGAACTTTTGACCTGGGGTTTTTCCACGCCAGCGAATCCCATTAAAGTTTCCAGCAAGTGCGCGACCTCCTGACCAGACAGGCGGAAATAGCGATAACGCCCCTGTTTTACACAAGTGATTAAATTCTGCTCCTGTAATTTTGCCAAATGACTACTGCCAGTAGAGGCAACAACATCTACTGCCGCCGTTATCTCGGTTGCCGTATAAGCGCGTCCATCCATTAACAGACAGAGCATGCGCGCTCTGGTGCGGTCTGCAATCGCGGCGGCTAATGTCGCCAGACTCTCTTCAAGGCTCATGGAGTTTATCGTTTTCATCAGGCTATTTTACTCGGCGTCACGCCATCAATACTTCGAGATTAATCGAAGTATCGGCGAAGTGATAACTCTACATTCAGAGCTTCACGACTTTATGCCAGATATAAACGAAAGGGAGTCTATGCAGAGCTGTCCGCACGCCGTTAAGCAGCAACTCAATCGCACCGATTTATTTGTCAGACCCATCGATGAGCCAATACCGCACGCGTTACAAAACACGCGGGCCGGTGAGGTATTTTCCCACTTGGTGAGAATGAATGACGGGGCATTTCATCAGGCGTTAAAAACGGCCATTGTTGCTGCATTAGCGGCCTTTACCCCGGATGAAATTTCGCAGATTGCTGAGCATTGCGCACGGCACATCTGTGCCGATTTTCCTGCCGAAATGACAGCGGAGAATGTGACCTATTTTAACTACGCACTGCCGGTTTGCGCGGTGGCCCAATTATTGGGTGT
The DNA here is from genome assembly GCF_049319665.1 of Rouxiella sp. Mn2063. Taxonomy (NCBI): domain Bacteria; kingdom Pseudomonadati; phylum Pseudomonadota; class Gammaproteobacteria; order Enterobacterales; family Yersiniaceae; genus Rouxiella; species Rouxiella sp. Mn2063. The sequence continues at coordinate 763,115 of NZ_JBMOUD010000001.1, forward strand.
TGCCGCAGAATCTCATCGCGAGTTACTCAACGAAGTATTACCGTTTATCCGCTGTATTGCCCCGGGCAGCAACGCCGAACAGTTGGCCTTAGGCGTGGCCGCCAGCGAGCGTCTATTTCAACGTATTGCATTACTACTGAAAGTTCCCGGGCCGTTGTTGAAACATTTGCAGCAGGCATGTCATCAGCAGGAGATTACCGATCCTAATGTGGTGATTGCCAATGCAATGGGGCTGCTATTTCAAACTTGTGAGGGAACGGCAGGCTTGATAAGCCAGGCTTTACTGCTTGGCGACAATTACAACCATGGCTTGCAAAACGTCATCGAACGGGTGTTATCACAGACACCGCCAATAATGACCACGCGCCGTTTTAACCATAAAAGCCCTGAGCCGCTGGTGTTATCACTTGCACAAGGCAATGCCTTTGGCAGCGGCGCACACGCCTGTCCGGGTGAACGTTGGGCGAGCTTACTGGCCTTAAGTGCTATCCGTTTTCTTACCTCACGCGGCGCTATTGATAAGGCAATACAGCATTATCGCTGGCGCGAATCGCTGAACGCTCGCGTCGCTGAATTTTTCACTTTCGTGGTAGAAGAACCAAAAGGAGCATAACCATGCTGTGCGTGATATTTGAATTACAAGCTGCCGAAGGACAACAAGACACTTATCTGCAACTGGCTCAGGCGCTTAAACCGTTATTACAACAAATTGACGGTTTCATTTCGATTGAGCGTTTTCAAAGCCTGACCGAGCCGGAGAAATTATTGTCTCTGTCATTCTGGCGCGATGAGGCCGCCATTCAACAGTGGCGTAATCTGGAATCTCACCGGCTGGCGCAAGCCGTAGGAAGGGGACAAATCCTGGCCGATTATCGACTGCGTGTCGCAAGCGTGATACGTGATTATGGTATGAAGGAAAGGGCGGAAGCACCGGTTGATAGCCGGCATTACCATCAGCGCTGATACGACCTACTCCTTTAATATTGCTGAAGGGCGGGGCGAGTTGTTGATGAATTTTTGTTAAGCTGCAATTAGAGTAGTATGTGGAAAGGAATTAACCTCATAAGAAGGTTAGGATAACTTGTTGAAGGAGTAACAGTGTTATGGCAATAGCGACATTCCCCCAGAGGCTCTATACCACACAGCGTACATTCAATGATTATGGCGCAGCTGATATGCAATTTGGGGATATTTCTGAATCACGATTGAAGAATGAGTTTAGGCTCACTAACATCTCCAACTTAGTAGATCCCTACAATCTCACCAGATTAACCGCATTTAACAATCCTCAATCAAGATTTGCAGGCGTATATGGAAAAAGAAAAGCGAAAAATTCAATAAGTGTTCAAGAATGCACAAAATTACTATTCGAAGAAATGCAAGTAACATCTTTTCCTTTTGCATGTGTAGGTCCATACAAATATTTGATTAACAAAATGCTAAGACATTTCGAGCAGTCGACCGGTGCTCCATTTAAAGATATGCAACTAAACGATGCATATAAACAGAGAATCGTTAATGATAATTCACCTAACAGCACAAAACTAGCTATTCAGCAGGAAATAAATGATCACATTGATTATAAAAATTGCGGATATCCGCAGGAAAGGCTCTCTGAACTTACAAAAATAATTAGCAGTAGGGTTCTACCGAAATTTGACTCCCTAATAATGGATAACATTAATGGTATGGGGATCACGATTCATGATGTTCACGCTACTCGTATCGATATTGTAGACTTGGTAGTAAATAGCAGTGGGTGGAAAGCGCAAATAAAATATACGGGACAAGATCATTTTGGTTTGGATATTGATGACATCTGTAAGCCAAAATTTAATCAATTTCAATTCTTTAGAATTTGGTTCGTCTTGCAACGTTATGATAAATTTGGTTTTCGTCCTTTTTTAACTAGCTTAGAAGCGACAGTTGATATTGAAGGAAGTTTGTAATGAGGAAGTGGCTTTTTATACTAGCTGTCGTTGGGATATTCGCTGCAGGAACATATAGTTACCTGAATAATCGAGAGGTAAGGGTGATTGCTGTACATCACGATAATTATACTGTTGAGGTTTTAGTTGACCATTTACCAATATCGGCATCAGCTAGCATCAAATGGTGGGTAGAAAACCAGAATAGTATATTTTCGAAAAGTAATATTATTTCAAAAAATAATGGTGGTCCTGATTATATTACGATTTTTGCTTTTGGTGATGGTTATAAAAAAGAGGGTAAAGAAGATAGGTTGTGTTTCGATGATATAAAAGCACCTGTTAATTGCATTGATAAAGATATTCTCATGACCATTAGCAGCAATCGTAATGGAGAGAGTCGATTCAGCTTTGAACGCTCAACCTACATCATAACCAACGATGGTAAGCTCATAGAAACAGATCAGTAAGGCTGTGAAAAAGAGTTGACGATTGCTTGAATGAGTATGAAAAACCACAATCAGCGCCCAAATTGATAGTAAACGGCACCATCAGCGCTAATACGATAAAATAATTCAGGCAACGGTAACGTTAACTATCACAGAGAGTACGCCGTATGGGGCGTAGCGGGCTTGCCCGCCGTGGCGCCCATAGGCGTACTATGCCTGATTACCTCGATATTCAAGACAACGGTTTCACGCTAACTCTCACTCACATTAACGTGGCACATAATCTGGCGGTGTGCCGCTGTTATTTGGGGTGTAATCCGGTGGTACGCTGCTGGCACCTGCGTTCGGATAGTAATCCGGCGGTGCGCCTTGATCGCTATCAGTTTGGCTAAAGCTGCCGGAAACTGGGACGCGGTTACCTTTGGCGTACATACATTGCGTATAAATAGTATCGAACTGATCTTGTAAATCACCGCTGCTCATCGAGCTTGAGTTGCTGGCGACGCTACTGCCAATCAGCAATCCACTGCCTGCACCGATAGCGGCACCTGCACCGGCTCTGCCGGATGCCGCGCCAATCAAAGCACCCGCTGCTGCGCCAATCACCGTACCGGCAGCCGCGGTATTGGTTGCCGAATTATTTGCCGCCTGTGCGCTACCGTTCGTGCTGTTTTCAGCTTCGGTGCGGCAGTTCATTTCATCATAGCGAAACTGCTGATAACTTTTGCCGGTGCCAGGTAATACCATCACGCTTGAGCGAGTCGGTGGTGACACACAACCTGCAAGCGTAGTGATACAGGCCATCGCAGCGATAGCATATTTAATATTCATGAGTGAACCGCCTGAATTAACGAGGAGCCGAATCGCCAGGAACCACTTTCATCCAACCGCTTGGACAGCGCGGGATCTGCGGGTAATATCCCGCTGGATGTGGGCAGTAATACACATAGCTTGGCGTTTTCTCGACATAGGTCTGCGGTGCTGGCGGCGTCACATAAACCACTGGCGGTGGTGCATAATAGACCGGTGGTGGCGGTGGTCCCCATGGGCCGCCGATGATCACGCCAACCCGAGGTCCATAAAAGCCGTGGTGGTAATAACCATAGCCATAAGCAAATGAGGCAGAACTCGCAGACATTAACGCCGCTGCTGCCACGATGAGCATCAATTTTTTCATATCACACCCCTCAATCCGCATTGCGCCTTGCGCGCGGTAACGAGGATCACTATACGCCGCTGCTAGCGGCGTTTTAGGATGGATATTAGGAGGGAACTGCTAAGGTATCGCCAGTATTTGTATGAAAATATTGGTACTGTTATTACCCACTTGGCGAGTGTAAAGCCGGTTAAGCTACCGGCCGTATTTTCTTAATAATTGCCTCTAATTTTGTCTGCTGTTCAGGGGCAATTTCTGTTGCCGCGGAGTAACCTGCGTTCAAGACAATAATACGATTGAGTCCAACGAGCCAATCGTAAATATAGAACGCCGTATTGTTGATAGGGGCTAAAGTCAGCTTGGTAAGACGTTGACCCTCCGCCCAATTAACCGCAGGTTTAGGCGGTTGGACAAAAATTTTATAACCACGATTGATACGGCTTTCTGGGCGTTCCTCTTCCGGTATCTGCAAGAAACCAAGCCAGGCAACAAAATCGCCGAGCACGGTTAACACGCGAGATACCTGGCTATCGGCATGACTTTGCGGATCGACCGTTGGGGCAGACTGAGTGAGGGTGGCCGTCAGCTTATTGCCAATATCAAGGCGAATACTGGCGGTGATCAACTCCTCCATCAGCATTTCAATGCTGGCTTTGCTGACACCCAATAAATGAATCAATGGGGCATTTTCTGGCAGGTTGCGCAGATGATTGATCCAGTAACGCAGCACATTGTCAGCAAACTTCTCTTCGAGAGATTTTTCTTCCACCGGCTTTTTTTCACTCAGACGCTGAGTATCAACGCCGTCAGAGGTAAAGATATCCTCATCGAGATCGGCTAATAGATCTATCTCAACCCCGATACCAAAAGGCTGAGCGTCTACACTTGCTAGCGATTTATGCGCAGACAGTTCGGGGCGATACTGTTGCAAATACAGGCGGCGAATAATGCCTCTTTCTGGCAACAAACGCTCCAACAGTTCGCCGTGGACACCGGTTCTGGCCTGCAAAGCTTTCAGTAACGTTTTAGCGATATGCTGTTTACGTTCAATTTCTTCACCCGCCGCTGGCAGGCACCAGATACCAAGCTGGTTTTCAACCAACTCCCGCTGTAATTCATGCAGCTGTTCGCTTAAACGCGTTGATTTCACTCGTTCCTGTGCGTTTTCCACCAACCAGCTCGCCATGCGTTGCAAACTGCTGCCGTCAAGGGCGGTCATCGCGCCCCAGGTATCGCCGGGATTACCGACATAACGTTGCACGGCCGCATCAAAACCTTTTTCGCGATCGTAAGGCGTAATCGCCCAGATAAGCCCCGGTTTTCTATTTTTACGTAACGCTGCCTGCTCACCTTGGGTGAGCAACACCCATTTTTTCAGCGCCGCACCTAAGGTTTTTACATCGTCGCGTTTACCAACGGCGTTGCACACCAGCAGCCAGTTCATCTGCTGCTCTTCGCTATATCTATCGAGCAGTACAATGCGTTTTGCCGCCAGCAAAGAAGAGCTCAAATTCGCTTGATCGCTGCTAAGGATTGAGATCTGATCGCCAATCGGTGGCATGTCTAAGAAATCAACGTGAGAGAGCGCTTGGTGAGTTGCCGATGCCGCTAGTGGGATCGTCACTTCGCGGGTTAAGAGCATCAGTTCATCCAGCGAAAGCTGACGAACAGGAGCGAGAACGCCATCGTGCAGCGGGCACACATCAATCTGCAAATGACTCGGCTGGGCACTCATCAGCCCATAAGCCTGTGGCGTGGCGTCATCGAACAATGCATTCAGCGGCGCAAGCAGAGTTTGCGCACCGCTGAATTGTTGTAAAACGTGGGCATACTGACAATAGGCTGCGGTAAGCTCGCGGCGTCCATCCCATAACAGCGAGAACAACTGTCCGCGCTGGTCGATATTCAAATAAGGCGCCAGTTCTACTGCCGTTGGCCAGAAGGCAGTAGCCAATAAATGTTGACGTTTACTCTGTGTGGCGAGGCTTTGTTGATGAGCCAGTGCATCCCACAGTGCTAACGTCTGGTCGCCAGAAAGGCCCGCCACAATTTGCGGCTGTCGGTGCAGAGAGACGCTGGCGAGATGCTGACTAATGCTGCGTTCATCAAGTAAGTAGGCGTTATCAACGGGATGCGGTTCCTGGCTAAAGGCCGTGGCAACCAATTGAATCAATGCGGCTTCATCAAGCAGCTCTACGCGCACTGGATAGTCAGCATGTTGCTCGCGTTGATGATAAGTAAAGCGCGTCACGAAATGCGCAGATTGCTTTGCCGGGTGAATATCGCGTAAAAAATCGAAAGTCTCGCTACCTAATGTGGTTTCTAAACGGCCTTCGTCACCCGCCAATTCAGAAATCAGATAAGATTTTCCCGCCTGCTGCATACCATAAAATGCAATGGCGCAACGGCGTGATGCTGCTTGCAGCAGATTTGCGGCTTTATTACGGCTGCGCCGCAACTTTAGCATCACCTCATCGGCTTCAATATCCAGACGATGCGCCTGCTGGCGTGAAACCTCGACCCATTCTATCGCCTGGCTAATACCGTCGGCGAGGGTCTGTAGTTGTGAATCGACTAACTGTGAATCGACTAACTGTGAGTCGACTGGTTGCGAATCAAGCTGTGAGTTTATAACGGTCATTTTCTAAAAATACTCCCACTGTCGATCCAATAATGGGCTTCGCCAGCGCCGCTGCCGGGCAGCGTATTTAATTTCAACGAAAGGTGATGAGCGGGAACGCGGCTGCCATCTTCTAATAACGCTTCGGCGATTTTAAAGCGCTCTGGCCCGCTGTGGCTGTCGCCTTTCTCCACAGATAAACGGACGCGCAAAATACTGTCGGCGGTGAGTTTTCTGGCCAGCTGCTGGTCGATAATCGACAAGGTATAAAGCGGTGAGGCTGGCCAGCGGTCGTTATCTAATTGACGGAATCCCAAACACAGGGAGCCGCGCATTTGGAAATAGGTTTCTGCAGGCAGGCGGAATTTATCATCATCAAGGTCAATGTCGTGATAATAGACGTTCTCTCCGGCCAGCGAATGGCTGCTATTGAGCATGCCAAGATAGCGCACGGTTGAATAAGGTTTGAAATCGCCAGCTTTAAAGTAGAACCCGGCCAACCGTAGATCCAACGCCAGTAAGCATAACATCGCCCCCACGGCGGCGGTTGATTTCGGGTTTTCAATCGCACCGTCTTTATTAAACGGATACCACTGATTAGTGTGATAACCATCGAGCGACAAAATACGGTTGATTGGCAACGGCTGCAAATGTCGGAACAGCGCCTGAATACCAGGGAAACGAGCGGGGCGGCCGGTGAGCAACAGCACATCACAATCATACAAAGACACCACTTCGCACAGCGAACGCAAATGCTGAGTGATATTCATACGGTCAGATAAAAACTCCGCGTGCAGCTGGGTCAGGCGTAGGATCAACGGCACCTGCAAAATATCAAACTCGGCAGCATCCTTGGGCAATTCGCGCTGAATTTCGCTATTGATATACGCCAGTACTTTGTCGGTTGGGGCCGAGGCGAGCAACTCACCGAAGGTGGCATCGATTTCAGCGGCGCTGTCGAGCGGGTCAAATTGCTCGTAAGCTTGTAATACCGCATGGCCGATAGGAATAAACAGTTGCAGGGTAATTTGCTGGCGCTGGGTGAGTTGCGCATCCATTTTTCCTTCGCCGCCAAATAGCCGGGACATCAGGCCTTCTGGTGTTACCACACCACGCTGTTTAAGCGCCTGTTGCAACGCAGGCAAGACGTAAAGTTGAACGACATCCAGCAAAATATCGTCACCGGCCACTTTAAAGCCTTCACGGAACAGCAGGCGTGGGATAATTTTGACGTTGTTACCAATGCCATCGTCTAAACGATATTGGGTAATGGCCATATCGGTGGTGCCGCCGCCGATATCAATTGAGGCGATACGCAGCGTTCTACCGGGGATCTCGCCCTCAGACAAGGCTTTGTCGGGACGCGCCATACTGGCAAAAAACTCCGCAGTACGACCGGCAAAATTCACCTGCGTTTCGTTATACAGATAGACCAATTGGCCGCAGGTCGCTTCGTCCCACTCCATATGCACTTCTGGCACCGGAATTTGGCTTTTTTCTTTATCGGCCAAGGTGGTGAAATCATCATCGGCAGGGTGCCAGCCGAGCGCTTTCCACACCAGGCCAATAGCTTCAACCATCCGGCGGCGGAAGATCTCACGCTCCGGTTTTGGCATTGCCGAAGGCAAAGTCAAAATAATATTACGCAGCTGGCGCGGCGCCGAACTGTGGGTCATTTTCTGACGCTGTGCCGCGCTGTTAATTTGCATCAACGCCTGCGAGAGAAGCTCCGAGAGCATCAATGCCATCAATGAGCTGCGGCTGTAATGCGCCGAAAATACCGGCATACGTTCGTCAAGCGGCTGACTATATAATGGCTGACCTTCATCATCGATAAGATGTGACATCGGCAGCGCAATCGCTGGCGGCTCGCTGATAGTTTTACTGTTCGACTGGCTAAAGCGCCAGCCCGGCGCATAAAGCTCTTCGTCCCACAAATAGCGGCGTGGGCTGGAAATACCTGTTGAGCCTTCGGTGCCTTGGCGAGCTTGCGCCAGGCGGCTAGCTTCACGTCCTACGCGCGCGATTGACGGCCAAATGAAAGCATCCTCACGGCCGCTTTCCATCGAGTAGCTTGATTTACCAAATTTGGCTTCAGCAAATTCAATCCGGCTTTCAAACATCTCGTTATAAACGTAATGCGGGCGGCTAAGGTCGCGCAGTTGCAACTCATAACTCTGCTTTAAACCGTTGTGTTCATCGGCGTGATCTTCGACCAAAATACCGCAGGTATGTGAGTTGCCGACATCGAGAATTAAATCGACGTTGACGGCCGGTTCTTGCAAAGTGCTGGCGCTGATTTTAATTTCAGGCAAGTCCAGTTGCGTGCCCAACATCTGCAAAATATTCAGGTAATGGGCCTGATATTCAAATTCTCTCAACGCATTTTTGAGCTGTACCGCGCTTCGGTTTTCAAGTGCTACGGCTTGTTCGCTAAAGGCTTCACGCAGCCAGCCGTTCACCCAGGTCAGATCCAGAAACTCGGCCAGTTCATCGCTGTTATAAGCCAGCGTAAAACCGCCGCCGGTATTGATATCTTCTTCACTCAGCGCCAGCGCTTCATTCTCGCTGCCTTCTGGATAAACTTTGGTATCAAACGCCAGGCAGATGCGATAGCTATTGCCATCTTGGTCCGGGGTTTCAAGCGCTAAAATCTGCACCCGCGCCCAGTTTTCCGGCCTGCCCATAAAAGTGCGCGGGGCGTTAAAGCGCAGAAACGGCAGCGGCAACCACAGATTGCTGAACAACGATAATGAGTGCTCTAAGGGGAAGCTAAACTCAGGTTTAACTACTTCCGGCGTGCCGCCATTGTTTATCGGCAGCAAATATTTATCCGTTTGCGGGTTATGAATCAGGCGCAGCAGCGGGCCATTGGCCGTTTGACGAACAAATTTGCCCGGTTGCTCATGGTCAACCGTTGGCGTTAAGGCGAAGTCTAAGAACTGGACGCCGCTGTTCTGAATCAGAGAAATTTTCTGTTTAAAAGGGGTGATCGTCGCCAGCATCCGTTATTTACCTTCGTACTTCATCGTCATTGGAATAACCGTATTCGCGTCATAACGGCCTTTACACTCAGCAGCGCCATTTGCCGCCTGGACACAGAGCACATCGGGAACCTGGAAGCGGGAACCGTTACTACACGTTCCTTTGCCTGCGCGATCCAACGCCAGGCTGCCCGATTTCATCAGGCCCGCTTTAACCGATGCACGGCAGATGACGCCATTACCGATCACCGCACGCAGCGTGCCAGCACCGTTTTTAAATTGATAGTGCAGGATAGGTTGTTTGCCGGTAATCGGATCTTTGTTATCGAGCACCGCGCGCCATTTACCATTAAGGAACTTGGTGGAACCTATTTTGACTTCATCAGCAGGCAGGATAAGCGCATTTTTAGCCGGTGGTGCTAACTTGACCTCAGTAGGCGCCTCGTCGGTTTTAACGGCAGGGGGAGTCAGTTCGGTTGCCTGCGGTTTATTGGCTTCATTCTCGGCATGATCCGCGACTTTCACTGTTGGCGCTCTATTGCCCGAGGTGGCAACGATAAGTGACGGCGTCACTATTTCTGGTTTAACCGTCGCCCCACTGAGCGGTAAATCTTGTTCTGTTGACTGACTTTTAGCCGCAACCAGCCTTTTTTCTGGCTCTGTTGTCGCCGGGGTAGCCGGTGCAGCGACCTTGGCCGTTGGCTGTGGCGTTTTAGGCGCTGTAGAAAAATAGCCATAAGTTTGTATCGCTAAAATACCGACCAGCACGGCTGCCGGTGCCATCCACCAGAGCCGCCAAAACGTCGGCTTACTCGCCGTAGATACAGGCGTAGTTTCAGGCGCAGCAGGTTGAGGCTCAATGATTTTAGGCGCGATAGCTTCTGATGGCGCAGGTTCAGGCGGCGTAATCTTTACCGGCGCAGCCGTTGACGTAATGGCTTTTTGTGCCGGAATAAAAGGCAGCGGCTCGGCTTCTTCCTCTACCTGCCGCAAACATGCTAACGCGTCAGGATGTGGTTTCTTATCAAGCTTGGTAAAGCCCCAGAAGGTGAGAACAGGTTTGCCACCGACCAGATAAACATAGTTTTGGTCGGGGAATTGAATGGCTTTCGCCAACAATACGCCAAACAGTTGTTGGGCGCTTTTCGGCGAGGTTTGAGCACGCTGGCTTATCTCAGCGACGGTTTGCTGCACGGTTTCTAACTGGCGAATTGCCGCGTTGCGCTGAGTCTGGCTGGCAGCAATCCAAGAGGTGACCTTACCGGCAATTGGCGCATACCAGTCCAATCGCGTCCCGTCTTCGTTCGGCTGTGGGATCGCTAGGCAATCAACAAGTTGCTGTTGTTTGCGCAGACGCAATGTCTCTCGTAACTGAAGTGCAGAAGCGTAAACCGGCTGACCGTTCTCACCAAGGGCGAGAATATCTTCCAAACTTCCACTGCGTAAAAATGATTTAGCCACGCCCAAAAGACCCTGTTTGATGAAGGAGTAAGGCCAAAAACGGCCTTATTATAATCCCTACTGTAAAGGGTTAGATGAGTAATCAAACGGACGAATAGACGGGTAAAGTAGTAAATGTTTGAGTTATAGCCGTCCAACCAGAGAATCGTGTGGTTATCGGCGTAAATCAGGGTTTTGGTGAAGCTGGTTTTCCTTGATGCAATGAGAGCCAAATCAACGCCACCGCAGTGAGGCCAATCCAAGGCAGCAATATCTCGTTAAGGTGCGCCCAACCGAAATATTGCAGCAGGCTACCTGCACTTAACGAACAGGCTAAACCTACGATAAAAATTGTCATATCGTTGACCGCTTGAGCGATACCTTTTTCCGCTGGAGTAAAGGTTATGGTGACCAGTCAAGAAACGCCAGCCTAGTAATAGTGCTTGGTATTACGGCTAAAATAACGGCTTGAACGAGTATATGAGGTTTAGTGGCATTTCAAACAACACGTCATTAAATTGAAAAAGGATCATTTTAAATCATATGCAGGTATTGTATTCTTTGGGTTAAAATATGTATGATATATTAATGTATATTTCCAATCTGCATTTATGATATAAAGCTATCATGCTAAATAAAGTTGGAATAACGAATGTTGCATCTTAATGCATGAGTTGAATTTGTTTCATAAACCTATACCAAATAAATTTCAAGATACAGTTAGTCAGTGATCGAGATGATTTCTGGGTATTGATATAACTAAGTGATCGGGACAGCCAATGGCCCGATGCCCTTACGTGCAAAAGGTATATATAGTAACCATTTCTTCATAAGTAAGTTTTCTAAAGGATTATTATTTTCCCATTACTGTAATTACTTAACTTCAAAAGGAAATTTTAAATGACAAGAATGAGTTGGGATAAATTATTATCAGATAAAAGACATGGTAATAATGATAAAGAACGTAAGGATATACGCAGCGAGTTCTTTAGAGATTATGATCGTATTGTCTTTTCATCTGCATTTCGACGATTGGCAAGAAAAACGCAAGTACACCCTTTATCTTTTAATGACCATGTTCATAATCGACTTACTCACTCTATTGAAGTAAGTAGTGTTGGTAGAAGTTTAGGTTATTCTGTAGGGCAAAAAATACAAGAAAAATTACCGTCAGGCGTTACTCCATCTACGATCGCCTCGATAATACAGGCAGCCTGTGTAGCACATGATATTGGCAATCCTCCTTTTGGGCATGCTGGAGAGTATGCAATAAGGCAGTGGTTTACAGAGAATGCCTCTAAAATATCTCTAGTTAAAAATAAAAGACAAATACATGACTTAGCTAGTTTTGAGGGGAATGCACAAGGTTTCCGTGTTGTTTCAAAACTTGAGAATCATTTAGATAACGGTGGGTTAAGGTTGACTTATGCAACGTTAGGTACATTGATTAAATACCCTTGGTCTTCCGAACATTCTTATGCTATCGAACATGGTAAGTTCAATATATTGCAATCTGAAGCGATGACGTTTGATGAAATTGCTAATGAATTGGGGTTGATTAATTTAGGGAAAGACGAATATTGTAGGCACCCACTGTCTTACTTAATGGAGGCTGCTGACGATATATGTTACAAAATAATTGATATAGAGGATGCCATAGAATTAGGCATTTTGAGGTTTGATGATGTTTTAGAGTGCTTTAAAAAAATAACTTCAAATGCAGATGTTGATGAATATGGTGAGGCTGTATTTACTAGGAGGCGCTTTATTCCATTAAGATCATCAGCTATAGAATCACTTATTAATGAAGTAAGTAATGCTTTTTTAAATAATTACAATTCCATTATGGATGGTGATTTTAGTGGGGATCTTTTTAGTTGCATAAATGGTGATGTCAAAATAGGAATTGATAGTATTAAAGAATTGACTAGAAAAAATATTTTTACAACAAGAAGGAAGATTGAGCTAGAAGTCGGTTCATACTCTACAATAGAGATATTACTTGATGCATTTATAACAGCAGTAAATGAAAGTATTGAAGATCCAAAAAGAATATCTTTTAAATCTCAACGAATTCTTCAATTGCTCGATGAACCTCTCAATCCTAACGCTGGTCACTATGATAATTACTTAAGAGTTGTTGATTTTGTTTCTGGCATGACTGATAACTATGCTACATATATTGCGAAGCAAATTTCCGGGTCCGCAAAATAATTTTTTAAATCAATGAGTGGTATTTTTAATGAATTGAAAATTTTTTATCTTGACTGAGTTAATATTTGTTAAGGCTGAAAACAAATGATTTACGTCAAATGCACTCGTTAACTCATTGTTTTGAAATGATATTTCACTTAAGACAAACTATGTTTTTGAGTTAATAACTTTATTAAACCTCTGAACTGGAGCCTGTGTTACAGGGAACAGTTCAGTCCGATTATTAGCTACTGAAACTGAGAGTTTTAGAATCGAGAAGAAGTTGTTAGCTGCTAGCAAGCTTAAGTGTAATGGGGGTGATGCCATTGATGTATTATTCATGACAAAAAATTCGCAAAAGAACATTTATGTATAATAAGCACTGGCAAAAAACCTTTGGTCAGTATTTAATATTTAAAATAAATTAATAATTGAAATTAGAAATCTAATACTATAGAGAAAAATAAAAAAATTCTAATGCTCAGTAGAGCTAATGAAAGTATTTATAGTGGTAAGTGTTTTTGAAAAATAGAATTAATATAATGCGGCTAACTAACTATTTTTTCTTAGCTAGGCCTGGAAGCGTCGTAAATGCTCCTAACTCAGCAAATGAACCAGGGCTTTCAGGGATTAATATAATTAAATCCACAGCATCAGCAAGTTGTGTTTCAAGAGATAATAAACTATGGTTTGCTTGCCCCTCAAGTAAATCTTCAAAGAGGTCTTCTGGAAAAGCTAATTGATAGTGACTAAAAGTCTCTAAAAATGCTGACACACGAAATCTATAACTTTCAGTATCAGTTTTATCTTTTCCACATATAAAAATAATTCTTTTACTATCATCAATACCGTTTATAACTAAATCTCTGAGGTCAGGGATTAATTTTTCCAAGATGCCATCGTGTATTGGTTTTATATTAGAAATCATAATTTAAGCGTCGTTAGTTGTTAGCTTTTCAATTTTCTATAACGTTGACCCGCGTTGGTGAAACTAGGCGCGGGTCAACGTTATACGCAATACGATATTTATATGCTTAAGACCAGTGTATGGGCTTACACCAAATACCGACCAAAATTACCAAGGTCAACGTTACCGCCGCTGATGATGATACCAATGCGTTTGCCTGCCAGCTGGGCTTTCATATTACGCGCGGCGGCAAAGCCCAGGCAGCCGGTTGGCTCAACAACCATCTTCATTCTTTCGGCGAAGAAACGCATACAGCTGATTAACTCTTCGTCAGTTGCGGTGAGTACATCGTCAACCAATCTTTGGATCAGCGCGAAGTTTAACTCGCCGATGTAAGAGGTTTGTGCGCCATCGGCAATGGTCTTAGGGGTATCAATACGCACAATTTTTCCGCTGCGGAACGATTGTTGGCCGTCGTTACCGGCTTCGGGTTCTACGCCGTAGATTTTGCAATCTGGAGAGAGGTGACGTGCCGCCAGCGCGGTACCTGATAACAAGCCGCCGCCGCCAAAGCTGGCAAAAATCGCATCGAGTTCGCCCACTTCTTCAAACAGCTCTTTCGCGGCAGTTCCTTGCCCGGCGATGATATGTGGGTGATCGTAAGGCGGGATAACCGTCATGCCCTGTTTTTCAGCCAGATCGCGGCAAAGTTGCTGACGATCGTCTTTATAACGGTCAAAAAAGATCACCTTACCTTGGTAACCTTTGGTGGCGGCGATTTTGGCCTCTGGTGAATCTTCTGGCATAAGAATCGTGGCGGGAATACCCAGTATTTGCGCCGCCAGCGCAATAGCCTGCGCATGATTGCCGGAGGAGAAAGTCACCACACCGGCTTTGCGCTGTTGGTCATTGAACTGCAACAGGGCATTCATTGCGCCGCGGAATTTAAAGGCACCCATGCGCTGGAAATTTTCACATTTGAAATAGACTTCTGCACCTAACATGTCATTGACTGTTCGTGAGGTCAAAACCGGAGTTTTATGCGCATATTCATTGATACGATGGCTCGCAGCAGCAACATCGTTATACTCCGGCAGGGGAAAATCGCTCATTGACAACCTCATAGTCTTTAATGGGTGGATGCTAAAACAGGTTTGTATTATCGGCCAATGGATGGCTCACCGGGATAGCCTGTTTACCAACCTACACCAAAATGATCGGGTTTTGCAGCGTTTTACATGTAATAGATTGGTCAGTAAAGATATAGCAGGAGTTACGAAAATTGAGAGGCATCTGCGTTTATCCGGGCAGCGCTAATCACTGCCCGGATATTTATTTACCAGGGGTTACTGCGCTTTCTCCAGTGTCGTGATCTCCAACGTATTGCCTACGTTTTCAACTTTCACTTTTACTTTTTCACCCACGGCGGCCTGTTTTACCATCTGTGCATCCTTGGCTTTATACGCCATGGTCATCGCTGGCATATGAATATTGGCTAATGCGCTATGTTTTAAGGTGATCATGCCGCTGGCGCTGTCCACTTTTTCTACCGTGGCATCGCTTAGATCGGCGGCTTTTGCGCTAGAAGAAGTGGCATCCATTTTCATACCGTCCATTTTCATATTGCCCATGTTGCTATCGGCAAAGGCTGCTGCGCTCAGGCTCAAGCTAAAAGTCGCGGCGATCAGGGTAGCAAGTTTAATTTTCATGGTAATTCCTCATGAGGGTTTGTTGTTGATGATGAAACCGAAGTTTCAGTGGAATGTTGTTGTTCTAAATCTGGCTGGCGTTTGATATTGCGGCGTTGAAGCAGCAACCAGGCGACCGGGATAACCAGCATAGAAAGCAGCGGGGCGGTGATCATGCCGCCGACCATAGGTGCAGCGATGCGCTGCATCACCTCAGAACCTGTGCCGTGGCCTAACATAATCGGCAATAAACCGGCCAGAATGACCGCAACGGTCATCGCTTTTGGCCGCACGCGTTGTACCGCACCTTCACGAATTGCCGCCAGCAGCAGCTCATTGCTCAGTGTTTCACCGGCTTGTAAGCGCTTGTTGAGGGCTTCTTTCAAATACATCAGCATCACCACGCCAAACTCTGCCGAGACGCCGGCCAGCGAGATAAACCCGACGGCGGTCGCGACAGAAATCGCGTGCCCTAATCCCCAGATCAGCCAGAAGCCACCGATCAGCGCAAAAGGAATGGTCAGCATCAGCAGGACCGCTTCTGAAACAGAGCTAAAGGTCAGATACAGCAGCACAAAAATAATCGCCAGTGTTGCCGGGATAACGGTTTTCAGCTTGGCCTCGGCCCGTTGCAGATATTCAAACTGACCCGACCACGACAGCGAATACCCTGCTGGCAACACCACTTCTTTGGCGACCACGCTCTGCATATTACGCACTGCGGTTTGCAAATCGGTATTGCGCAAGTCGACATAGACATAACCGGCCAGGCGCGCATCTTCGCTGCGGATCATCGTTGGTCCATCGTCGATGGTTAATTTGGCGACATCGCCAAGCTGGATCTGTGCACCGTTATTTAACACCATCGGTAACTGACGCAGTTTGTCTACCGAATCACGCACTTCACGCGGATAGCGAACGTTGATCGGGAAACGGGTGCGGCCGTTGAGCACTTCACCAACGTTTTCACCGCCAATAGCTGAAGAGACGACATCTTCGATATCGCCGACGGCCAAGCCGTAGCGTGCGGCCTGAGTTCGGTCAATATCGACATTGATATAGCGCCCGCCGTTCAAGCGTTCAGCGAAGGCTGAGGTGACGCCCGCGACCGGCCGCACGGCTTTAGCGACTTGTTCGCTGATTTTATCGATTTGCGCCAAGCTTGGACCGGAGATGCGAATGCCTACCGGCGTTTTGATCCCGGTAGAGAGCATATCCAGACGGTTACGAATTGGTGGCACCCAAACGTTCGATAATCCCGGCACCTGTACGATACGGTCGAGTTCAGCCACCAGTTTTTGCGGCGTCATGCCCGGCCGCCATTGTGAACGCGGCTTGAATTGGATCATCGTTTCAAACATTTCCAGCGGAGCCGGGTCTGTTGCACTATCGGCGCGGCCCGCTTTGCCAAACACCGTTTCAACTTCAGGAACGGTTTTGATCAGCCGGTCGGTCACTTGCAGTAATTGCGAGGCTTTATCTGCAGAAAGACCGGGCAGAGCGGTTGGCATATACAGCAGATCGCCTTCATCGAGCGGCGGCATAAATTCTCCGCCTAAGCGCGATAGCGGCGCGGCGGTGAGTCCCAACAGCAACAGAGCCAGTAGCAGCGTTGCGCGAGGACGGCGCAGAGCAAGATCCAAAATCGGTTGATAAATCCGAATTAAAAAGCGATTGAGCGGGTTAGATTTTTCATGAGGAATACGTCCGCGGATCAGCCAACCCATTAGCACCGGCACCAACGTGATCGACAGCAAGGCCGCCGCCGCCAGCGTGTAGGTTTTGGTCAACGCCAGTGGCGAGAACAGCTTGCCTTCTTGTCCTTCAAGTGAAAACACCGGAATAAACGACAGCGTAATAATCAGCAATGAGAAGAACAGCGCCGGGCCGACTTCGGCGGCTGAGGTGGCAATCACCGCCCAACGCTGCTGACTGGTGAGTTCTGTGCCTTCATGCCTTTCCAGATGCTTGTGGGTGTTTTCTACCATCACAATTGCGGCATCCACCATCACCCCAATCGCAATGGCAATCCCACCCAGTGACATCAGGTTGGCATTCACCCCTTGATAATGCATAGCAATAAAGGCCGCCAATACGCCGACCGGCAGCGCGAGAATCGCCACTAAGGCGCTGCGGAAGTGGAAGAGGAACAGGGCGCAGATCACCGCGACCGCCACAAACTCCTCGATCAACTTATCGGTCAGGTTATCGACCGCACGGTCGATCAATTTTGAGCGATCGTAGGTGGTGACCACTTCAACACCTGCAGGCAGTGATTTCTTCAGCTCGGCCAACTTTTCTTTCACCCCTTCAATCGTCGCGAGGGCATTTTTGCCGGAGCGCATAATCACTACGCCACCGGCTACTTCACCTTGGCCATTAAGTTCAGCAACGCCGCGACGAATCTCTGGGCCAATCTGGATACGGGCAACATCACCGAGTAACACCGGCGTGCCGTTGGCATCACTGCGGATCACCACCTGACGGAAATCTTCCGGTGTATGCAGATAGCCATTGGTTTTCACAATGTAATCCGCTTCGCCCATTTCCAATACCGAGCCGCCTGTTTCCTGATTCGATTTGGCGAGTGCCTCGGTGATTTCATTTTGGGTGATACCAAAAGCACGCATTTTATCGGGATCGAGCACCACCTGATATTGCCGTACCATGCCACCCAGTGAAGCGACTTCAGAGACATCCGGTACCGTTTTCAGCTCAAACTTAAGGAACCAATCGTTCAATGCGCGTAATTGGCCTAAATCCTGTTTGCCGGTTTTATCAACCAATGCATATTCATATACCCAGCCCACGCCGGTCGCGTCTGGACCAAGGGACAATGTTGCGCCTTTTGGCAGGCGGCTTTGCACCTGGTTGAGATACTCCAATACGCGGGAACGCGCCCAATATTGGTCGGTTTTATCGTCGAACAGCACGTAAACAAAGGCATCACCAAAAGAGGACCAGGCGCGAATAGTTTTGGCTCCCGGCACGCCAAGCAAGGTGGTGGTTAACGGATAGGTCACCTGATCTTCCATCACCTGTGGCGCTTTGCCCGGCCACGAGGCTTTGATAATAACCTGGGTGTCGGAGAGATCCGGCAGCGCATCCAACGGCGTTTGTTTCAGGGAATAGACGCCCCACGCCAGTAAAAACAGCGTGGCGATGACCACTAATAACCGGTTATTAATCGAGGCGCGAATGATACGAGCAATCATGGCTGGCCTCCGTTGGCAGCAGTCATGCCGGTCAATTGCCAGCCGTCGCCATCCTGCTGGAAGCTGAAGTTCACCTTGTCACCCGCTTTGAACTTGGCAACATTCGCCGCGCTATTTGCCGCCGCTGGTTTTTTATACGCCATAGTCATGGCGGGCCATTGCAGCGCAGGCACCGGCTGATGCGAGAGGGTGATATCCTCAGGTGTGACCTGTTCGATAACGCCGGTAGATTGATATTGCGTTAGCGCAGCGCTATTGGCGGGCGCGGTGGTTTGATTCGCGGCCATTGGCATCGCATTTGCAGTGGATGCGTCGCTGCCGGTGGTCGCATGACTGGCCATCGCTTCCGCGCCGTCAATGCGCGGCAGAACCGATTTCAAATTGGCTTCGGAATCAATCAGGAACTGACCGGAAGCGACAACTTGTTCGCCAGTCTGTAGCCCGCTAAGCACTTCTGTGTCATCGCCAATTTCACGGCCTACCACCACATTGGCAGGTTGCAAGCGTCCATCTTGATTTCTGACGATCACTACGGTGCGCTTGCCGGTGGCAATAATGGCCTCGCTTGGCACTAATAAGCCTGGCTTACCGACGCTGGAGGAGAGTTGCACGCGCATTAACATGCCCGGCACCCATTCATCGTTGGCATTATCGATGACCAGTCGCGCTTGTAACGTGCGGCTGCTGCCGTTGATTTGCGGCAGAATTTGCTGAATTTCACCGTGAATAGTGCGATTAGGTTGATTACTTGGTGAGGCGGTAACCTGCATGCCCACTTGCACCTGGTCGGCCAGCGTTTCTGGAATATCAACCACCAGCCACAGTTTGCCAAGGCCGTTAATTTTCGCCAGCGTTTGACCGGGCGCGACCATCGCGCCGTCACGCACGTCTAGCTCACTGACTACGCCATCGCGTGGCGCAGTAATCAGCAGGTTGTTTTGTACTTTGCCGGTTTTATCCAGCGTACTAATAAATGCCTCAGGGATCGATAATGCACGCATTTTAGCTTTGGCATCATTCAACATTGTCGCGTCCAGATGACTGTGTTTCAGCGCCAGATATTCTTCTTGCGCCGGTAACCATTCCGGGACAAACAGCGAGGCAACCGGTTCGCCGCGCTTCAGGCGTTGCTGCGGTGCATTGGCATACAGATGGGTGATATAGCCGGTCGCCCGTGTCTGGATAACCTCGGCCAGCGATTCATCAAACTGCGTGGTGCCAATAACTGAGAGCTGGCTATGCACCTCTGTCTGGCGCACGGTGGCAAAGCGGATGCCTAAGTCTTGTTGCATGGCCGGATCGACTTTTAACCCCGGTTGCTGATCGCTATCGGCATACACCGGTACCAGCGCCATATTCATAAAGGGTGATTTACCCGGTTTATCAAAATGCTGCTGCGGCACCATTGGGTCGTGCCAATACAGCACCTTTTTGCCGGCGTTGGCGGCGGATATTTGGGTTGGTGCTGCGTTCTGCGAGGCCGGGGCGGCATGCTGTCCGGCCAAATAACCGCCAACTGTCAGAATAATGGCGCTGGCGACCATCGATAATTTGAAACCCCATGATTTATTCTGCATGTGCTGTTTCTCCTGAGGTTGTGATAAGTGCAGGTGGTAAGAGTTGGTATTCCATTTGTGCCCAGGCAATCGCTACATCTTGTTGCAGCGCGAGCAGGGAAAGGGTGGCGTCGATTTTTTCGCGACGAGCGGCAAAAACGCGGCTCAGTGCGCCATTACCGGCGCGATAATCCGCGTCGGCTAACCGAACTTTTTGTTCAGCCAAGGGTAAAAGTCCTTGCTGTAACAAGGCGATACGCTGCTGGCCCAGCGTTAATTGCGAGGAAAGATCGGCGATATTGGCCTGTATTTGGCGCTGTTTATCCAGGAACAGCTCGCGGGCGCGGGTGCCTAATGCGGCGCTGGCTTCTACGGCGCGATCTTGTTTATTACTGCGATAAATTGGCAGTGGAATGCTCACGCCGACTGACACCATATTGGTTTTCGGCGCGCTGCGGTTTTGGTAGTTAACATCCCAGGTCCAATTGGGTGACCGTTCACTGTTTGCTACGGCGGTATTGGCATCGGCCAGCGAAATATCCGCCGAAGCGGCAATTAATTCCGGCTGGCGTTGGCTGAGCTGCTGC
This sequence comes from Rouxiella sp. Mn2063, assembly GCF_049319665.1. Classification (NCBI taxonomy): domain Bacteria; kingdom Pseudomonadati; phylum Pseudomonadota; class Gammaproteobacteria; order Enterobacterales; family Yersiniaceae; genus Rouxiella; species Rouxiella sp. Mn2063. The sequence goes on from NZ_JBMOUD010000001.1 coordinate 783,838, forward strand.
GAGCTTAATGCGGCGGCATCACTTTGCAGTGCCGGGATATTACCTAATACGCCATCGGTCGGTACACCGGTCCAACGAGTCAGGGCAAACAGGGCGGCTTGGTAGCGTTGTTCCGCCTGTAAACGCAGAATTTTTTGTTGCGCCAGTTGTGATTGCGCATCAACTACATCGCTTGGTGTGGCGCTGGAACCGCGATAAGCCGCGCGAGTGGCGGCCAGCTCGTTGTCCATTTGGCTAATCAACTGGTTATAGCTGTCCAGCGTCTGCTTCGCGTAGTAAGCCGACAGCCAGGAAGAGGCGGTTTGCATCCGCAATGCGGCCAGGTTAGCCAGATAGCTGGAATGGTCACTATTAACTTTGCGTTCTGCCGCTACCGTTGCCAGATGACGTTTTTCACCAGATACCCACTCTTGTTCAATACCGATACGCTGCATGGTCATATCATCATGGCTAACGCTAAAGCGATGCTCGCCATCGGCGGGCAGGTTATCGATACCGGCTTTTAATACCGGGTCGGGCAACTGCCCGGCAATAATGCTCTGCGCCTGGCTGGCGTTGATCAGTGATTGATCGGCCAGCAATGCAGGCGAGTGGTTCATGGCTGCCTGTAGCGCCGTATTGAAAGAGAGAGAATCGGCTAAGGCAGAACCCGACCCCAATAAACTCAACGCGACTAACGTCGCGGCGACATGCGGTGACAAGCCATTACTTAAAAAATGGCGGTTGAAATATGAAGACATGTTCGACTCCTAAGAGACGATGCATGTGATCCTAATGGGCAAGAAAACTGAGCATGATTTGAGTGGCCGCCACAGCGCTTAACGCACTGAAATAGCAGGCAGTTGAGTGGGAGTCAGATAAACAGGAATATCGGCACCCAATCGTATTGACTCAAACCGGCTGCAATAATCCCGCTTTTAGGCCACAGGCATACTCTGGCTAAAGGCTGCTAACGGCGATAAATACCGCAGGCACGGATTAATTCAGCGATGAGTCAAACAAGTCTTGGAGGGCGCCAGTTGCTGTCGGTAGAACCGACCTGAGGCGAATCAGAGTAGAGATGAGTGAGATATGACAGTACCGGGCCAGAATGGGTTTCTGGTGCCACGGTCGGATGATACAAGCCACCAAAATGACATTGCGCGTCCATATTGCACGGCGCTTTCTTCATTGGCATTTTACTGCTCATATCGTGCATTGCCATGTCACCGCATTCCATACTCATGCTGCTCATGGCACTGCTACTATCCATAATCGGACACTGTCCGGCCAAACCGCTGCCTGCCAGCCCGGTAATAGGCAGCATCAGCGATAACCATAACAGCATGACGATTCGGATAATTTTCATAGGACTTTATGATACAGATAATTGCGCCGCTGCAAAGAGTCTGAATGTTAAAAAATTTTGCCGCGATAGTGTAAGTGGTGAAAAAAGTCGCAGATAAGATTATTTTTATAAAATTTTTATTCACCGCAGAATAAAACTTACGGGCTTTTTACAGACACTCAAGCGGCGCAGGGATAACATCTACTCATTGCCAATATGGCTTGTTGAGATAGGTTGTTCATGTGTATAAAATCTGATTTATCAAATAATTACCATGAGTCATCAATAAATCGTTCGTGTTCGAAAAATCAGCTTCAATGTACTGGCTCGGTTGCTATTTGCCGCCAGTCGCAGGGAGATGATCATGTATTCTAATATTTTTGATATTCATCCTTTGCTTATTAATCCTTCTGTGGCAAAAAACGATTCATTCCGTAAAGAAGTGGAGCGTTATTTACAGCGCTATCCAGATACTGAGCATGTCGATATTTATTTAAACGATCTTAACGGTCAGTTTCGCGGCAAACGCCTGCCGATTGCCGAAATCTTCTCGCTGGAAAAAGGTTGCTACTTCCCGCTGTCTATTTATGCCATGGATTTACACGGTAGCGTGGTAGAAGAGAGCGGATTAGGCCAACAGGCGGGAGAACCGGACCGGTTATGTGTGCCGGTCGCAGGAACCTTAAAACCTTGTGCCAAAGATCCGCTACATCATGCACAGCTACTGCTGACCATGAAAAATGCCGAAGGCGAGGCCTGTGAGCTGGAACCGCGCGTAGTGCTGCAAAACGTGTTACAGCGTTTGCATGATAAGGGCTATTACCCGGTCATTGCGGCAGAGCTGGAGTTCTATTTAGTCGATCCGCAGCAACAGACGGTCACTCAGGCACCGAGCAGTTCACAGAGCTTCTCCGTTGATGCGCCAGAACAGCATAACCTGCTGCTCAATGAGATAGAACAACAGGCCAAATTGCAGGCTCTACCGTTAACCGGCATCGTCGCCGAAGCCGCTTCTGGTCAATATGAATTGAACCTGCACCATACAGAAAAAGTGCTCGAAGCCTGTGACCACGTGCTGGCTTTGAAACGATTAACACGACAAATAGCAGAAAAGCATCACCAACACGCCTGCTTTATGGCGAAACCTTATGCCCATTCTGCTGGCAGCGGCCTGCATTTTCATATCAGCGTACAAAATGATCTGGGCCAAAATGTGCTGGCCAGTACGCCAGGAAAACTGAGCGAAAGTATGGAGCGGGTGATGGCCGGGATGTTGGCATTAATGCCGTCATCAATGGCGGTTTTTGCCCCGAATATCAACGCATTTCGTCGTTTCCGTCAGGGAATGCATGTGCCGCTGTGTGCGTCTTGGGGGCACAATAACCGAACCGTTGCATTGCGTCTGCCTTGTGCCGACAGCGCTAACCAGCGTATCGAGTACCGGCTGGCAGGGGCCGATGCCAACCCGTACTTAGCCGTCGCTGTTATCCTGTGCGGGATGCTGTACGGCTTAGAGCACAATGTACCTTTACCGGCGGTGTCTAGCGGCAATAGTTATGAAAATGCCCATGCAGCACCTTTGCCACTGAGCCAACAAGAAGCATTGACGCAATTTAAGCAGAATGTCGCATTGCGTGAGATCTTAGGCCCGGCATTTTCTGCGCTTTGGTATACCTGCAAGACGCAGGAATTAAGAAAATTTGAAGAACATGTGACCAATGAAGAAATGAGTTGGATGTTGTAATAGATAAGGCAGTAGTGGGTAATGTTGTAATAGGTAGTGAAGATAGCAGTGCGCAAGCAGTAAATAATAATAAGCAGTGGTAGTAAAAATATAGCGTCGCCCCGACAGGCGACGCTATATACAGGCTGATAGGATAATCAGCATCCCGCCGCACTAGGGCTCTTTAGCAACGGGATACATTATCTTATTCGCCTTTTCTGCTGGTCTATCGAGTCATACTCTTTTCGTTTTTTGGCAGCGTTAGTTTCGCTATCAAGCGGGCCAACGTTGGCGAGATCAAAATCACTAAAATCAATCGCATGGTTTGTAGCGCCATCACAAACGGCATATCAACGTGGCTTGATGAGGCGATAATAGCCACCGAATCAGCCCCACCTGGGCTCATTGCTAAATAAGCGGTGAGCGGATCGACATCGGCTACATGCACCAGAATGACGGCAAACCCTCCACAAATGGCAATCAAACAAAACGTTGAGAGCAAAATGCGGGGTAATGCGTGTGCCACATGCTTGAGTATCTCGCGGGTAAAGCGCAGGCCAATGCTCCAACCAACTAACGCATAAGCCGGGATCAGTAAATAGGGTGGCAGGAACAAAGTGACCAGATGCGTATCTTGTAAAACAGCGGCGAGCACAATGGTAAACAGCAGGGGGCCGGCGGGGATGCGTAACACCTTGCCAAGCGTTGCCCCGGCTATCACCACGCCAATTGTTGATAAGAAGGGAACCAGTTCAAAAGGCGGAAACCACTCGATATGTAACGCGGCGGTCGGCGCACCCGCAGGCGTCCAAATTTTTGCTACCAATGTTGCTACCACCGCGACAATACCAACGCGTAAATATTGCATAAACGCAACCAGGCGAATATCTGCTCCGTAACTTTCTGCCATCAAAGACATCGCGGTTGCCGCACCCGGCGAGGTGCCCCAGATAGCGGTAGATCCTGGCATGACTTGGAGGCGAGTCAGCAACCAACCTAAAAAGGTACTGGCAAAAATAACTGAGAAGACGCCCCCGATAAATATCGGCCAATCACGAGCGATTTGACTATAAATAGAGGTGGTAATGCTGCCGGCGATTAAACATCCGACGGCGGCTTGTGCCAGATAAAAAGGAGGTTTAGGGATGGTAATTTTACCGCCGCAGGTTGCCAGAATAATGGCGACTATCATGGTGCCGAGCAAGGGGGCGGCGGGGATGTTGGCTTTCTCCAGCAGCAGGAACATCACAACCGAAAGAACAATTAACAATAACCAATAGAGTGAAACGCGCATTGGGGAGGGTGCGGTTTTCAACAGACTCATTATGCATACCTTTTGCAGCTGAATAATCAAAGGCTTATGGCGAGTAGAAAGCAATATTTTCCCAAGATTTAAATTCTACTTTACGCAGCCAGAAACAGGGCTGCATCATATCATGCGATTTATGAGTGGGTTACATCCAGATGTAACGGAAAGATAGCAACCTACATACAGATTTATCCTTGCAAGCAGATAATTAAAGAGCCACTAAATAATGAATCAACTGACTTTTCACCGGTACCACGGATTGGGTAACGACTACCTTGTCTGTCATCAGAGCGTTGCTAAACAATTGAGTAATCAGCAAATACAGCGTATTTGTGACCGTCATTACGGTATCGGTTCTGATGGATTGCTCATTGATATTGATGAGGATGAAATCGCAACCCTGCGCATTATTAATCCAGATGGTTCCGAAGCGGAGAAAAGCGGTAATGGCTTGCGTATTTATGCTCGCTACTTATTTGATATCGGCCGAGTTTCACACGATCCCTTCTTGGTAAATACGCTAGGTGGGCAAGTCCGTTGTGAAGTTAAAGCCGGTGCACATCAAGTGGTCGTGGAGATGGGGCGAGCGAATTTCTCACCCGCCGCTTTACCTGCATTGGTCGATGGTGATACAGCCTTAGCGCTTCCATTGACTATCGGCGGCCATACATTGAGCGCCACCTTGGTATCGATGGGCAATCCTCACTGTGTGATACGCGTAGAAAAGCTCGACCTTGAGTTGGTCAAACAACTCGGTAGTGAGATTGAAAATCTGGCTATTTTCCCTAAGCGTAGCAATGTGCAATTCGTTGAGGTTATCGACAACAGCAATATTAATATTGGTATTTGGGAACGAGGCGCAGGTTACACATTAGCATCAGGTAGCAGTAGCTGCGCCGCTGCCAGTGCAATGCGTAAGCTAGGTTTGGTCGGTGACAACGTCACGGTGCATATGCCTGGCGGCACACTAAACATTAGCTTTTATGATGATTTCATGGTCAAGATGGAAGGGCCGGTGCAGAAAATATCGACATCAACACTCGATGAGGACTGTTTTTTCGATATGTAAGTTGTTTTTATGTTAAGTAAGATGTTTAATGGCAAATACGCACTTTACGTGAAGTAATTTATTGAAATTAATAGGTTATGTAAGTACGCCGTGTCCGGTGAATACATTAGTTTCATCGGCACATTTTTCCGCCAGATAACACGATGAGTCCGCCTAAAGATATGGTTTCTCTTAAAGACGTAGCTCAACGCGCCGGTGTATCATTGATGACCGTATCGCGCGCGATCAATTACCCCGAGCAACTGAAGCCAGATACGTTACAGCGTGTCCAGCAAGCAATAGCAAGTCTTAACTATGTGCCGGACTTCTCTGCCAGAAAGATACGTAATAATAGTGGCAAAAAAGTCTCTACGCTGGGGGTTTTATCGCTTGATACCGCTACGACACCTTTTTCTGTTGAAATCCTACTTTCTATCGAAGATACCGCCCGTGAGTTTGGCTGGGCGGCTTTTTTTGTCAACCTCACCTCAAATGAAGACGACAAACGGACTATAAATCACCTATTAGCTCAGCGGCCAGACGGCATTATTTATACCTCAATGGGCTTGCGGCAGGTCATTATTCCTGAACTCCTGAAAGATCAAAATCTGGTATTGGCCAACTGCATAACGAAAGAGAATAATTTTCCAGCGTATGTTCCCAATGATTTTGATGGGCAATATCAAGCGGTGCGTAAAGCCATTGAAATGGGCTATCGTCGGCCTCTGTGTTTTTATCTGCCTGAAGCGGCGATTGCCAGCCAGTGTCGGCGAAGCGGGGCTGAATTAGCCTGGCGAGAGGCCGGGTTACCGCCGCAAGATTTACGGCAATTTCATATGGAAAATGGCGATGAACATTATCCTGACGTCGTACCGTTTATCGAGCAACACTGCCCGCAGAATATTCCTGATTTTGATTTATTAATTTGTGGTAATGACCGTATTGCATTTTTGGCTTATCAAGTGTTGTTGACCAAAGGCATTGCCATCCCGCAACAGGTGGCCGTGCTGGGATATGACAACCTGGTGGGTATCGGTGATTTGTTCTTGCCACCGCTGACAACAGTACAATTGCCACATCAAGAAATTGGTCGAGAGGCAGTACTGCATCTGATCGAAGGGCGAGAATCCAAAGGTATTCAAACGCTGTGTTGCCCGCTGTTGGTCAGGCAATCAATGTAATAACGGCTGCTCCCTGATCCTACGGGGGAGCGCCCAATCCCCCCGTTTCGCAAGCCCAAACAGATACGGCTACATGTTTAATTGAATTATCACAACGCCGGTAATAGCTTCTGCATTCGCCTCTTATTTCTCGCTTGGTAAAGCTTGCGAGAAGGATGACTCTTCATACAGTGATTCCGATTCCAATAGAAAACCGGAAACAAAAGTGAAAGCGAATACCAAGGCAGCCATCACCATATAAGTATCGGAGAAGCCGAATAGTTCATACCCGTGACCTATGGTTGAAGAGAGAAGGCTGACTGATAAAGAGGTCGCGAATTGGAAACCAACCAGGTAGAGCGTCGTTGACAAACGAGGATCAAAACGCGTGGTGATATATTTGAATAATGAGATTAAAAGGATTGGTGATTCTATTGCGTGTAACAGCTTCAGTAGTGAAATATATAACGTATCGTCGGTCACTCCAGAGGTGAAGATACGCAGCGACATCAGCAACCCACTTAATATCAGCCCCTGTTTTGCGCCGATGCGATTGATTAAGAAAGGCGCCATAAACATACCGACTGCTTCAATAAAAAACTGTAGCGGATTAAGTAAGTTATACACCTGGTGTCCCAAATTAGCCTCACTGAATTTTGAGGCGAAATAGGTTGGGAACTGTTGATCGTAGGTGTTGTAAATACTGACGCCGATAACAAAAATGACTAATGCCCAAAAACGGGGTAACAGCAGGAGAGATAAGGCATCACCCAGCGTTAATTTTTCGGCACAATCGAACACCGACTGAGTGGCCGTTTCTGTTTTCAGCGTGTTGAGTGACCAATCTCTGAGTAAGCAAAGCAATAAGAAAAAAACCACCGCTGAGAATGATGCTATCCAAAAGTTAATATCAGGATTGATATTAAAAAACAGGCCAGCGGATAAGCTTGCCATGGCCCAACCTAACGATCCCCACATGCGCACGCTGCCGTATTCAAAACTCAGCCGGCGACTCATACGTTCAATGTAGGACTCGACGACGCCGACGCCTGAATTAAAGGTCACGCCGACAAAGGTTCCCAAGACTACTGAACCGATAAAAATATTAAAGCGAAGTAATGGAACCGCAAAAAAAATAAATAGAGGGCCACTGCATAGTAGCAATAGGCTAATAAACCACAGCAGGCTTTTTTTCAGCCCTAATTTATCCTGAATAATGCCAAATAACGGTTGGCTGCAAAGGGCGGCCAGCACACAAACCGCAAGCATCATTGCCGTATCTTCCCCCTTTAATCCTACTTTTTGATTCAGCCACATTGCGACCAAAGAAAAAGTTGATGACCAGGTGAAAAAAAAAGCAAAAAGCAACCCACTCAGTATTAGGTATGGATTTTCCCTAAGTGTTTTCATGCATTCATTCCATGTCAGTAAGTTGCTACAAGTGCATTGTTAACATTAACTTTTTAGGATAATACGCTATTGAAACTTCATTTTGCGGAGGTATCACTTAAGTTAACGTTAACATTTTTACTGTATGATGCCAATTAATAAAAGGAAGCTAGCAGCGGGTATGGGCTAAAAATAGGGTCAATTGGGTAGGGTGCCAGGCGTGAAGTAAAGCAGTGTGAGTTGGCCAGAGAAATGGACACTCTTCTCTGACCGCAGAAGCCATCATGAGAGGCTATAGATAGTACATTTGCTCAAGATCGGTGAGTAAATCGGGTCCGCTTGGACGCCAGGATAATCGCTGTTGCGTTAGTGCACTGGATGCGGACATATCGTGACTAATGAAGGTATTGAGCCAACCGAAATGTGTCGCACCTTCGTGAGCGTCGAGGCTTTTTACCGGAATATTGAGGCCGCGCCCAATAACCTCGGCGATATTGCGCAATGAAATACCTTGCTCAGCGACTGCATGATATCGACTGCCTGCCAGATGCTTTTCTAGCACCAGGACATAAAGCCGCGCTGCGTCACTAATGTGAACCGCGGCCCAGCGATTTTCCCCCTCGCCGATATACGCCGACACGCCTTTTTCACGGGCTAATTCAATCAGCGGGCTAATGAGTCCTTGTTTCACCCTGTCATGAACTTGCGGCAATCTCACGACCGAGACATTAATGCCGCGTTGTGCCAATGAGATGCTTGCTAACTCTGAGGCTTTACGTGGGTTAGGTGAGTCGGCATTAAAATACTCCTCGCTGGCCAGTTGCCCCTTTATCATTGCTCCTAAACCTGCAATGGAGGTGATAATCAGCGGGCGATCGGAACCATATAACGCTGAACCCATGGCTTCAATGGCTTGTCTGTCGGCTTCACAGTTGGCGGCGAAAGTCGAAAAATCGTGATTAAACGCGGTATGAATCACGGCATCCGCCAGGCTCACACCGCGCCGCAGGCTATCGAGATCATCAGTATCGCCGATATGTGCTTGCGCCCCAATTTTGAGCAAAGATCGCGCACCAGCCTCTGATCGAGTTAGACCAAGAACCTGATGTCCCGCATTAATAAGTTGGCTGACAATGGCGGAGCCGAGAAAGCCCGTTGCGCCGGTAACAAAAACACGCATGTAATTATCCTTAAAGTGGTTTGTAAGCCGCTTTTGCATCACGGTGATAATTACAGTAGATTTTGTTGTTGATACGAACAATGCGATATCGTCGCTATTTTTGGTCTAATCGTCCGGAGTCTGCATGGATCCTCTCTCAGAATTGTTATCTCTGCTGAAACCACAAAGCTATGTTTCTGGTGGCGTAACAATATCTGCTGGCACGGCCGTGCAATGGCCACAGCATATCGGCATCAAATGTTATGCCGTAGTGTCTGGCCAGTGTTGGTTATCTGTTGAGGGTATTGCCGAATCGGTGCCGTTAACTAAGGGGGACTGTTATTTGCTGCCGCCGGGGCCAGCGTTTTGCCTGGCAACAGACCCATTGGCAAAGCCCGTTGATTTTACGGTTGTTCGCGATACATTGCGTCGGGGGCAAAATACGCTGGATGCTGTTGACGATAGGGCGGTAAATGATTGCATGTTAGCCGGAGGACATTTTGTTCTCACCGGCCACCATGCAGATATGTTACTCGGGTCGCTGCCAGCCATTGTCCATATCAAAAAAGAGCAAGACAAAGCCGCTATGCGTTGGTCAATTGAACGTATGGTTGCCGAAATTCGTTATCCGCAGCCTGGAGGGGCTTTAATTACCCAGCAGTTAGCTTATATGATGTTAGTTCAGGCACTGCGACTGCATTTATCCGACAGGAATAAAAAAAATAGCGGCTGGTTATTTGCCCTCGCGGATAAACCCTTGTGCGCGGCGATAAGTTGCATACACGATGAACCCGGTTATCCCTGGACGTTACAACAGTTGGCAAAACGAGCAGGGATGTCGCGTTCGACCTTCGCACAGCACTTTAAAGAAGTGATTGCGACCACACCCATCGAGTATTTGACGCGCTGGCGAATGTTGCTAGCCTGCGAAAAACTTACAAGCAGCAGCGATTCGATTTATCGTATCGCGACCTCACTGGGTTACGAGTCAGAAAGTGCCTTTAGCAAAGCCTTCAAGCGAGTGATAGGACAGACTCCCGGACAGCACCGCCGTGCCATCAGTCGCGGTTCATAACCATACTGCTTGGGGTGATCGAACGAGTAGCCGCCACGGAAATACAGCCGTCATAATACTGTTCTCAGCCAAAGTGTCTAAAGGAACAATAAAACTATTCCGACCTTGTTAGTAGAGCTCATCTATTATCAGCTCGTGAGGTGTTAATCTCGCCAGGCCATGAGGTTGGTATTCTCTCCCTGTGAGCTGTGCTTCAATACTATATTCGTGACTTGGCAACAGGTTCTCGAAAATCGTCAGAATTAAAATTGCAGTGGTTATGGAAGACATTAATAATACCTTTGTATGTCCACACCATCATTAAATAACACGCTTACATGCCCATACACCACCATAAAACACCATCATTTATATGCCCGCACATTACTATTGTCGATATATAAATTACCTTTTGTATTAACAACATACCCTAGATGCGCGGGTGTGTTATTTCGTCGAGGTTATATGTGCTGCGATGAAATTAAGATTGATCGGAGTTCTAATAAAAATTAGATTTATTAAGAAAACCAATTAAACTATTAATGGATTAAAGTAGTGATACATATTATTTGTATATACATTTAAGTAATCGGAACCCTCACTAAATAAGGAAATCCATGTCTAAACTATCTTCGCTAGCGCTCGTCTTGCTTGGAACTTGTTCTCCCATGATAGTAACAGCATCTGATGATTCAATTATTACCATTACTAAAGAACAGCGTAAGGACTGGCTGACACGTTTAGTTAATGTACTCTCTACAGCACCTGAATACAGTGATAACTCTTTTGCGCCGAAAAGTGATTTAAAGGTCAGTAATGAAAAGCGAAATTATGTAGTTACAGATAAAAAAAGATATGATTTAGCGAGTGAAGATCAAGATGAAAACCAGCCTTATTTATCGAATACCTTTTCTCAGCAAGGATTAAATCATTATGCAGACAGGATCAATGTCTTAGATAATGAAGGACTTAAAAACATTTACGCCTATGTTAAAAAAGGCAATTCTTATATTAAAGATAATGGCAAGTCGTCTAGTTTATCTACTTATATCAAGCATTTATACAAGCGCGTTCGCCCATGGGATATCGTGGATGAAAATGGAGAATATAAACAGAACTTCAATAAATATAAGGATGCCAAACACTCAATTTCTTCCTACCCGAGTGGACATACATGGAGAGGATTTCAAAACGGCCTTAGCTATGCCCTCGCATTTCCTGAAATTGGTGATGAATTTATCTCACGTTCGCTACAGTTTGGTGAAAGCCGTGTAATTGTTGGCGCCCATTTCCCGACGGATACCATCGCCTCAAGAATATCTAATTACTACTTATTATCAGAATTACTTTCTGATAATCAGATTGTTGCAGATATTGCCAATAATGCTCGTATTGCTCGTGATGCGCTAAAAGAGGAGTGTGGCGATACGGTTAGAAATTGCTTAGCATTTAATAAAAAAGTTCTTTATAACCAGTATAAAGCAGAAAATGATCGGATTGGTTATTATGGTATTACGCGTCAAGATATGCCGGCCACTCAGCTTAAGGTTGAGGATATGCCAAAAGAGTCCGAGGCTCTGCTTCGTTTACGCTTCCCTTATCTTAGTGCTGCAGACCGTCTTTCTATTATTGCTAGTACTGCCTATCCCAATAACTCTTTAGCGGCTTGGGATGCTAGCCGCACCGATAATGACCGTTATTGGGGATTAATTGATTTGCCGAAAGCTTATAACGGCCCAAGCTATTTATATCAAGACATGTACGTCAACCAAGTGGATAGCGGTGATCTTGATTTCGCCAACTTCGGTTCTTTTGATACTTGGAATAATGCGATTTCTGGCCCTGGCCAATTAGTGAAATCCGGCGATGGTACTTTAGTATTAAATGGCAATGACTCATTTAACGGTGTGACGGTTAATGGCGGTGTGTTAGTTGTTCAAGGTAATAGTCAATACCAAGGGCAATCAACAGTGAACGACGGTCATTTAGTGGTTAATGGTACTCTTGGTTCAGATCTTGATGTGAATGATAAAGGTATACTTTCTGGTAACGGTACACTGAAGAACGTTAATGTGAATCCTGGTGCTCAAGTCGCGCCAGGTAATTCTGTCGGCGATTTACATATCACAAATAACATCACGTTTAATCCGGGTTCTCGTTACGCGGTAGAAGTTGATAACAATGGCAACAGCGATCGGATTCAGAGTGCGGGTACGGCGACACTTAACGGCGGCAACGTAACCGTGTCGCTGGAAAACAGCAGCAACCTGTTATCGCAAAGTGACGTTCGCAGCTTACTGGGTCAGCAGTACAATATCCTCAGCGCCCAACAAGGGGTAAGCGGCCAGTTTGACAGCGT